>WQZP01000006.1 GCA_009780675.1 Spirochaetaceae bacterium
ACCCTTCGAGAAAAGAACATAAGTAACACTGGCCTGAATAAGAAATACAGTATGAACCATGTACAAAAACTTCTGTTTCCATATTATTTTTATGCGCCAGGTCTGTAAGCTCTTTTATTTCGGAGAGGGAAAGTTCCCGTGCAAGATTTATTCTTGTTATGTTGTGCCTGCTGAAAAACGTTATCTGCCCTTTAGTGTGTGTTGTTGCCTGGGTTGAAATATGGATTTTTGCCATGGGATAATTTTTTTTAAAAATATAAAGAATCCCCATATCCTGTATTATGAAGTCTGTTATTCCGGAAATCATTGCTGTATCAATAACATCAAGAACTAAGGGAATTTCTCCCTCTGTTATAAGTGTATTTAAGGTAAGGTATAATTTTATTCCCCTAAGCTTTGCTTCTGAGACAATACTGGGCAGTTGTTTGGGATCTATATTTTTCGCTCTTTGCCTTGCATTAAAAAAAGGGAGTCCAAAATATACTGCATTGGCTCCTGCTGCAAATGCTGCTTTAATACATTCAATATCCCCTGCAGGAGATAGTATTTCAGGCTTTCTCACATATTAAAGTTATATTTTCTTGTAAATATATTCAATCATCACACTATTATCTTCTTTTTTTGTTCTCTTTTCTTCATTAAAAACAAACGAAAACTTTTCCAGTAATTTGATGGATTGTTCATTAAGTGGGTCAACTATTGCCCTTATTTCTTTGGAATGATTCTCTTCAAGATGATCTATAAATGCTTTGACAGCTTCTGCTGCAAAACCTTTTCCATGATATTTTTCATTAAAATGATACCCAATTGAAAAGTAGGTATCTTCTTCTTTAAGATAAAGCACGCCTATAATTTTTTTTTCTGATATAAGCTCTGCGCCAAACTCTTTTTCATGATTATTCGTGCAATATGCTTCTATAATATCAGTTATATTTTCATCAGCGTTTGCTCTTGTTATCGGAGAAAAATCATCATATTTAGCAATAACAGGATTGCCAAATATCTGGAAGTAATCTTCTGCATCGCTTCTGATAAGCTTTCGTATTAAAATTCTTTTGGTTTTTATATTTTCCATAATTATTGTTTCGATAGTTATACTTTATTATTTTAGAAAAAATCAATAAGATAAAATTATGAAAAAATATAAACTGGGGCTTACTGGAATAGAAGTTACTGAGCTTTGCCTTGGCACTTTGCCTATGGGGCCGCTTCAGAAAAATCTGGAGATTGATTATGCTGCCTCGATTGTTGCAAAAGCGCTAAAAGGGGGAGTCAACTTTATAGATACTGCCCAGATGTATCAAACTTACTTGCCAATAAAAAAAGCAATGGAGCAGACTGGCATTACGCCTGTGATTGCGTCAAAAAGCAATGTAACAGAATATAATGATATGGAAAGCGCGGTGTATGAAGCGCTGGAAATGCTTGGGCTTGAGAAAATCGATATTTTTCATTTGCACGCAGCAAGGGCAAACAGGGATCTGTTTAAACTACGCGCCAGCGCTTTTAAGGCTTTGCTTGATTTAAAAGAAAAAGGGAAGGTAAAAGCAGTGGGTGTTAGCTGCCATTCCGCAGACCTTGTTGGAGTGGCTGCAGATGTTAAGGAGCTTGATATTGTGTTCCCTTTAATAAATTATAAAGGGATGGGCGTAATAGAAGGGGCGCTTGCGGATATGGAACAGGCAATTGAAAAATGCAGGAGCGCGGGCAAGGGGATATATCTTATGAAAGTTCTTGCTGGCGGAAATTTTCTCGAGAACTATGGAGAGGCATTAACTTTTGCAAGAGCTTTGGGCTTCCCCATTGCGGTAGGTATGGTTAGTGAAAAAGAAGTCGACTATAATCTCTCTTATTTTAATTCAAAAGACCCATCTGGTTTTTCCAATCCTACGCTAAAGGAATATGATAAAAAATTTCATGTTGTAAAGCGTGTTTGCCGGAATTGCGAAAAGTGTGTTACCACTTGCGCTTCTTATGCAATAACAATAATAAATGAAAAAGCTTTTATTGATAATGAAAAGTGTATAATGTGCGGCTATTGTGTTCTTGGATGTCCCACTCTGGCAATACGACCTGTTTGAAAAACAGAGCACATGACCCATTTTTAGGCTAGTAATTAGATGGCGCTGTGTTATTCCCCGGCCCTGGCCCGTGCGCAGTGCAAATTGCAATTCCGGAGCTTGTGCCAAGCCGGTCTGCGCCTGCTTCAATCATTTTTAGCGCATCTTCAAGAGTTTTAATTCCGCCGGAAGTTTTTACTTTTGCCTTTCCACTAACGCTTTTTTTAAGCAAAGCAACATCACTTAGGGTAGCGCCGCTTAAAGAAAATCCTGTTGAAGTTTTGACAAAATCTGCCCCTGCGTTCACAGCAATATCACACGCAATAAGTTTTTCTTCCTCTGTAAGCAGGCAGGTTTCAATTATTACTTTTAGAACAGTCGCAGCATCGCAGTTTTTCCTTACAGTTATAATATCATTTTCAAGCTGTTTAAGATTGCGGTCTTTGAGAAATCCTATATTTATGACCATATCGATTTCTGTTGCTCCATCATCTATGGCATTTCTTGCTTCGATCCCCTTAACACTGCTTTTTGTTGCTCCCAGCGGAAAACCCACAACACTGCATACTTTTACTTTACTCCCCTTTAGAAAATTCGAAGCAAACCCTACCCAACAAGGATTCAGACATACTGAATAAAAATTATAAATAAGAGCTTCTTCGCAAAGTTTTTCGATCTGATTTTTAGAAACATCGGGCTTTAAAAGCGTGTGGTCAATAAAAGAGGCAATATCTGTGTTTTTCATAAAAATTCTCCAAAATGGTAAGGGCAAAGTATTATAAAAAATAGTATATTAATATTTGGGAGAGTAACAATGGAAAACAGAGTTGAAATATTAAGAAATTTTATTCAAAGAAATATCCCAAATAGAGACAATAATGAAGAGCGTCTTGAGCTTTATATGCATATGTATGCTGTATCGCAATTTTGCGCCATGATCGCGCTAAAAAGAAATCAAAATGCTGAATTAGCAGCTATGGCAGGGCTGTTACACGATTTACATACATATAAGACATTAGACTCAAAAGGGCATGCTAAAAAAGGGGCAGTACTTGCAAAGGAAATTCTTAAAACACTTAATGTAACAACAGATGAAGAAACAGAAAAAATATGTTCTGCAATTTATAGCCATAGCAAGAAAAAAAATAAACATTCAGATTTTACCGAAGTATTGGTTGATGCTGATGTATTGCAACATTATTTGTATAATACAGAATTGGCAATAATCGAAAAAGATAAAGAAAGATTAAAAAAAATAATAAAAGAATTTGGATTAGGATAAAAAAAGTGCGGAACGATTTTTTGAGCCTCCTTGTTCATTTTTACCGAGCCTGTTTTACCTTATACCCTCTACTTTTAATAATGAGTACAAGCCAAAGCCTTTTTCTGCTTCTCAATATACCCACTTTGGGCAGTAGAAAGATTAGCAAATCGCTGTTTTAGTAAGGCTTTTTCAATGGGGTCAATGCCGGGGGCTCGGAGAATATTTTGCAATCTCGTCCTATGGGCTATACAGGCAATATGAAATGAATCTTTAGGAAAATTGTTTACACGATACTTTTTATCATGGGGGTAGGTTTGCTCAACTGCCTGATAGAGAGTGTCATTCTCTACAATTTTTAGGGCAAGAAAAGCGTCATCAAAACTTTGTATAGCTTTGGTGAGGCTGCTTAGGCTGTCAGTATCGGTTTCTTCGCAAAATTGTAGTTCTTGGTTTATGAAGGTATACTCGGAAAGGATTATAACTTGAGGGTCAGCGGAGGATTGAGCGTCTTTGAAAGCGAGGAGCGCCTCCGATATGCCTTCCTCATAGGAAATTCGACCTTCTTCTGCTTTGCCTCTGGTAGCAAAACCTTTGCGGCCAAAATCGATGGCAAAAACTGCGCCATATATTTTACTTATTAAGCCAACCGGGTCCAAATTCCGCCTCCGCTTCTGACAAATTCCAGCCGCCGTTTATGAGAAAGTCTACACCGATTTTCTCTTTGGCTACCTTTGCCAAATATGGGGGCATGGGGGCTGTTTTTATAACACGGTGAAAGCCTTCTCTATCTCCTGCTTGCCTCAATGCACAAGCCTTCATTGATATTGCAAGTTTCTCATCTAAAGTCATGGTCTGCGACATAAATTTCTCCTTAAGACTACAGTATACAAGTCAAGAATACCCTCGGCAAGTGGCATTTTGATTACTCCATGCTGAAAATGATGCAAAACTACCATCGAGGTCAGTAGTTTTATAGCTTATTCTCTGAATCATAACAATTTGAAAAAGGCGTTAATTTTTTCAGGCTAATAGTAGGTTGCAACAATATTGACACCCCCAATTATAAATGTAAAACTAAAAAAAGAGAGCTTATGGACTCAGACTTGGTTAAAAGAAAAATCATAGATATTTATAAAGATATAAGTCTAAAAAAACAATACAAAATAGTATTTCTGACTTCTGCAATATTGTTGGCAATAATCATAGTATCTGCCCTGCAAGGCTTGTTTTTTATATCTGCTATTTTATCTCTTTCATTGTTTATTGCTTTTATACTATGGATCCGCATCCGAAAAATAAACGAAATAGTGGGTTATGGATCATTTTATGCCCGTATTTCTTATGAGGCATTTGCCAAAGCTTTAATAAAAAACAATATTAGCATAGACGAACTAAAAGCAGTTGAGGCTCTTTTTGAAGCAGATATTACTTGCCCAATAACAGGCGCCTACAAAACAGACATTTATGTAAAAATCAATAAATACCTACAGTCTAGACAACACTCAGGGGCTGTCTGAAAATTGATTTTCGCGCTTTTGGCTATTAATTTGACTATTTTTTTGCTTTTACCCCCTCCCCCCCAATTTCAAAGCAAGTTTTTTATTCCAATGCAGGCAAAAACAGGACTTTATTACACAGGAAACACTATAATTTTGGCTAGATTTTTATTTTGATGTATTCATTATCTTGACACATTCCGTAGAATATAGTTATTATTACTATTGATGAGGTTGAATTGCATTATTATGCGTAAAACAGCAAACAACTTTATTTATTCTCATTATATGGGTAAAATGCGGGTCTTTCCGTTTTTTATATATTCCTACGGTGTAGGAAGTGCCTGTTGAGGGCGGATTTATTTTCGTGATAATCCGCTTTAGCCAATTTAGTTGGCTCAAAAGGCAGAAAATCACAAAAAAGGAGTGTTTTTTATGAAAAACACAATAAAATTTTTAGGGATCATCGCTCTTGTGGCGGTAATCGGATTTTCAATAGCTGCTTGTAGTAATGATCCTAGTTATACTCTGGCGCCTACAAGTGTAGTACTTGCTTATGGCTCACATGGGGAACCGAGTAATGTGGAAATCTATGATCTTATGCCTGGCTTCTCTTATGTGTTTACGAGGGGAAATAATAATAACAGTTGGTCTGCTCTTAATGCATCTGGAGAATTTGTTGGAGGCGGCACTGGCACTGTATGGAGTTTAGCTCAAGCAATAGGCCAAGCTACCGACCTGGGTGCAGGTGTAACAACAGTTCAATCAAGCCTTTTAAATGGCCAGACTTATAATATATTTAGGGTTTTTGAAGCTGCTGGTGCTGTTTTTAATGCTGCTGCTGCTCCGGGTACAAATGTGTTGGGACCTAATTGGGAATTTGATAACAGAAACGATACTACCCCTGTAGGAGCGGGTGTTCTCGATTTTGATTGGAAGGACGGCAGGAATGCTGTAGTGGACTTGAGACTATTGCTTGCTACACACGGTATAGCTCTTAGACCACGTATGTCTGATGACGTGACACCCGTCTTTCAATCTGGGGTAGGAGATGGCAGGACAACCATAATATTTCTTATAGGTGATACTATTCCAGGCGAGGCAGGTACAGTTGTGTTTGATAATGTGGTGCTTGGTGCTCAAGAAGTGCTGCAGGGCCCTACTACAGCAGCACCTACTGGACGATGGAGATTCGCTACAACAAGTGCAGGGGGCGCTACGCTTACTGCAGTTGCAGGAGATAATTTTTTCACACTTTCAAATGTTGGTGATACTCGAGCAAATCTAGTAAGATTCGCTCCTTAATTCTTAAGGAATTGGTGCAGGAATTTTTAGAGATAAGGGAGAAAGCGCAAATTAATAAAATGAGCGCTTTTAGCCTCTCCCGCCATAATGGTTTGGAGTTCCTGCTTATTATAATCCCTACGTTGTAGGGAAGATATCTGCTCAAAGGCGGATTTACTTTATAGATAGTGCGCTTTAGCCAATTTGGCTTAAAAGGCAGAATATCACAAAAAAAGGAATGGTTTTTATGAAAAATACAATCAAACTTTTAGGAATTATCGCGCTTATTGCGGTAATTGGATTTTCAATAACTGCTTGTGATGCCAGCGATCCTGAGTTACCAGAAATCGCTTCAACTGTAATACTTGCTGCTGGTTCGTGGGGAGTAGAAAATGACAGAAGAATTTCCAACCTTCCAGCCGCAACATATGTGCTTGTAGCAGGACCTCAAATGGATATAACTGGAACATCAGTATTTGGCGTTCCAACAAGCGGAATAATGCCTGATAATTTTATAGGCCCGCTTTTTGGGGGCACTCTTGCTGCACCAGTAGGTACTGCTGGTGCAATTACCGCGGGTACAGAAGTTGTTGGCCTTGCTAATGGCATGACATATTTTGTGTTTAGAACTGATGACCCAGCAGTTGTTGCTGCTCCTGTTGCTTCTCCTGGGCTGTTTCCTGCTGCGGCAATAGCTGCTGCTGATAGAAGACATCGTGTAATCAATGTAACTCCTGCTTCTTTTACTGCTGTTGCTGGTACTACGCCTGCTAGTGGTGTTCCTGGGATGCCTGGTAATGCTTTCGTTATTGGTGATACTCCTGTAGGAAACAACGATACGATCCTTATTATAAATATTGGTCGAAATTTTCATGCTAATTTTAGCGGACCTCTTGCTGCTACAGGAGCTCTGCAGGACTGGTATGCAGATATGGCAAATAGACATAACGGCTTTCTTCTGTGGGGTGCTTTAGAGACAGACGATAGAACACATGAAGTTAGAATCAGTGGTCTTGGTGCTAATGCTGCTGCAGTTACTGCTAACACAGCAGGTGTTACTGTTCAAACAATCGCAGGTCAGCCTTATATTATAATTCGAAATCTTAGGGAGACTACTACGATAACATTTACTTATTTCCCAAGGCCAATTGAATTGCATTATATTCCTTAATTTATTTTAATTTAACCTATACAAACCACCACAGCTATTGTGGTGGTTTTTTATGTATCATGGTAGAGAAATGCCGCAAATTCAATTAGAGCCTAAAGCACATCTGCACAGCAACCCTATTTTGTTTTTCGCGCCAGCCCAGCCTTAATTGTTCAAACTACGAATGGTTTCCATATCCAAGCCTGTGATTTCTTGTACAAATTCAGGAGTAGAGCCTTCTGCCAGCAGGTTCCGTGCAATTTCCAATTTTTCTTTTTCATTGCCTTCCTTGTTGCGAAACTCAATTAACTGATTAAAGCAAAGTTCAGCTGTTAGGCTGTCAATAACAGCTTCCCGGTTCTCTTCCAAAAACTCTTTGAGTATATTGTTTTCGATACAATAATCTATTGCGGCTTTAACAGATTCTTCATTTGTTGACATTTTTATTTATCCTTTTTTTTATTTCATCAATAGAAAGTCCTTGATCCAACAATTCCAGTAAATGCTTTCTTTCTTCCTCGCGTCCTTTCTCTAGGCCTTCTTCACGACCCTCTTCGCGTCCTTCTTCGCGTCCTTCTTCGCGTCCTTCTTCGCGTCCTTCTTCGCGTCCTTCTTCGCGTCCTTCCTCGCGCCCTTTCTCTAGGCCTTCTTCTCGTCCTTCTTCGCGGGCAAAGGCGATCGCGTCATCGGTATTCCATTCAGTTAATATCATATTCAGAACCTCCGATCCATGAATTTCAAGATACTCCTTAAGAATATCATGACTATAACAATATTTTATAGCGCTTTTTATTGCTTCCTCTAAATTCCCCAACTCTATCCAATAATAATGTATCTTGGCTATAAATACACTGTACTCTGTCAGCTTTCTACATCGGCTTACAATATCTTTGTTTCTCCCCTCATTAATATTAAGTACCCTTACTTCCAATTCCAGCAAAGGCTTAATGCTTTCTACAAATTTCGGTTTTTCAAAGAGGTCGGATAGCCTGTAAACATGCTCATCCGGAAAATCTTCTTTACCGTTGTAGAGTACAAAGAACTCTGGCCAGGGTATAGAAATTGAACTTTTTGAGTACAAAGTTTTCCCTTTGGTTCTCTTCTCAAGCACACGGGCTATGTAGAGAAAAAGCCTAAAAGCCATGTTCGGGTTTATCGAACTTTGATGTTCAATTAGTACAACAAGCTTTCCATCGATCTCAAAAGAGATGTCATTGTTGATATCCATAAACAACACATTTTCCAGTGTGTTTATAGAAACTGGAATGTCCCTGTCCAGAGCTATACCCTTGAGGGCAGAGTATAGCTCTCGCAAAAGGTCAGGGCTGTCAAATAGTGAAGTAAACACACTATTTTTAAATTTTCTGTTTGTATCCATGCCCCTATATACAGCACAAATATGCAGTTTGCTTCAAAATTGCAACATGGACGTTGCATCCCGCGCCGCGACATGGACGTCGCGATAAAGCGCGGGGCAGCCGACAGGGACGCCTGTGCGCGCGTCGGCGGTCAGCGCGTCCATAGAGGATGCTGCCAAGACACGGATGTCGCACCCCGTATGTCTCTATGGAACAAAAGTAAATTCATGCTTAAATCTACGGGGTACATTTCATTATCCCGCGCCGCGACATGGACGTCGCGATAAAGCGCAGGGTAGCTAGACATGGACGCCTGTGTACCCATGTCGCAGTCCTTGCGCCACGTTGCGGGCGTGCCGGAAGACAGACAGCGAACGATTCCGCAGCGTTTTAGCGCGAGGACTAAGTGAGTCTGGCTGGATGCAGGCAAAGCCCGCGTGTGAGGACGCTACCAAGTAAATAATCACAAGAATCTGAAATAACTGAACTTTTTCACACTTTTTATATAATTTCCTATCAATATAATACAAATATAATGTATAAGCCAAATTAAAATGATATACTGTTTTTTTAAATTGCTTTCTCTGGAAAATAGAAAAATCAAGGTTAATAAAGGTGGGAAATGGAAAATAATAAAAAAAACACTGGAAGAGCTTATTCATCTGAAGATAAGAGGCTAAAGAGCTATGTCTTTGATCTCCCTGTTCAGGAGTTAAGAAGAGGCTATAGAAGCGATATCTATTTTTGGAGACAAAAAGTTGCTCTTGAAGAGCATGACATCAGTCCTCAGGCGCTAATGCAGGTATTTCAAAAAAATAATGCAGTAATTTGCGGTATAGATGAGTGTCTCGCAGTGTTTAAGCTTGCTACAGGAAGATATTCCGATTATCCAAAAGCATATAAACTTTTTGACAGATATATAGAACTTAAAAAGAAAGCCAGAAGATATTTTCTTGAAGATAAAGACAGTTATCTGAATATTGTTTCAGAAAAAATGGAAATAGGAAAAGAGCTTGATTCTTTGTGGATAAATGAATTTGACGATATTGAAATACTTACACTAAGAGATGGAGATGAAGTAGTTCCATGGGAAAGTGTAATGAATATAAAAGGAAAAGTAACATCATTTGCACATCTGGAAACAATTTATCTTGGCATTCTCGCAAGAAGAACAAGAGTTGCGACTAACGTAAGAAAAGTTGTAAAAGCTGCGCAGGGAGTGCCTGTTCTTTTTTTTCCAGCGAGGTTTGACCATTGGGCTGTTCAGGGTGGTGATGGGTATGCTGCATGGGTAGGCGGCGCTTCCGGAGTGTCAACGCTTGCACAGGGTGAATGGTGGGGTGCAAATGCATCGGGTACAGTACCCCATGCAATGATCGCTTGCCTTGAAGGAGATGAAGTTGCAGCTGTAAAGATTTTTTCTGAATCATATCCTGATACAAATCTTGTTGCTCTTGTTGATTTTCATAACGATTGCGTGGGCACTGCCTTAAAGTGCGCCCGGGAACTTGGCGATAAGTTATGGGGCGTAAGACTTGATACTTCCGAAAAAATGGTCGATAAATCTGTTTTTGAAATGATGGGAAATATTAAACCTACCGGAGTTATTCCGGAGCTTGTTATGAAAACAAGGGAAAAACTTGATGCAGAAGGTTTTAATAACGTAAAAATAGTTGTATCCGGCGGGTTTGATGCAGAAAAAATTACTGAATTTGTTTCCAAAAAAGTTCCTGTTGATGCTTATGGTGTGGGGAGCTGCCTTATTCGTGGGGCCTATGATTTTACTGCTGATGTTGTAATGGTCAATGGAAAAAATTGTGCAAAAAAGGGAAGGGTTTACAATCCTAATCCAAGATTAAAAAAGGTTGATTGTGATGAGTAGCAGTTGTTGTGGCGCTGCTGGTACAACAAAAGCGCTTATTATAGTAGATATGCAAAATGATTTTTGCCCAGGTGGTTCACTTGGAGTAAATGGCGGGGATAAAATAATTTCTGTAATAAATAAATATATTGAACAATTTTCAGCAAAAAATGAGCTTGTTGTTTTTACCAGAGACTGGCATCCGGCAAATCATTGTTCTTTTAAAGAATATGGCGGAATATGGCCATCACATTGCGTTGCTGAAACTAAAGGCGCGGAATTCCATAAGGATATATTTGTGCCTGAAAATCATGTTATAGTATCAAAAGCAGATACTTCTTCCAAAGATGCATACTCAGGGTTTGACACTACTTCACTTGATTCTGATCTTAAAAAACTAAGCATAGGAGAAGTGTGGGTGTGCGGGCTTGCAACAGATTATTGTGTAACAAGCACTGTTGTGGATGCGCTGGAGCTTGGGTATAAGGTAAAACTTCTTGTAGACGCAATAGCTGCAGTAGATGTAAGTGCAGGGGATGGGGAAAAAGCAATTGCCAGGATGGTATCGCTGGGGGCGGAAGTTTACAAGCTAAAATAATTCTGAATATGGGAAAAAAGTTTGAAGATTCTTTTGATAACTACAGGCGGAACTATTTTCTCAAAAAAAAACCTGACAGGGGGGCTTGCCCCTTATGAAAACAATAACACATTATTTTCTGAAATCCCTGAGTTAAACCATTTTGCGGAAATTGAAATCTGTAATATTTTTTTAAAAGACAGCTCCAATATAAATCCAGATGACTGGATTTTAATAATAAAAAAAATTTATGAAACCAAAAATCTGTTTGATGGATTTATAATTGCTCATGGCACAGACACAATGGCATATACTTCAGCGATTCTTTCATATACTTTAGGCAGTCTTGAAAAGCCTGTTGTACTAACAGGTTCCATGCTCCCTGCGGCATATCCTGAAACAGACGCAAAGGATAATCTTATAAACTCATTTAAATTTATGCGCGCACTAATTGATAAAAACCAAAGCAATGTTTCAATATGTTTTAATGGAAAACTTATGCATGGAACAAGAGTAAAAAAAAATGACTCCAGATCCACAGATGCTTTTATCTCTGTTTCCTACAATGATATTGGAACTGTAGTTAACGGTGAAGCAAAAATTGGTATTACCCCGTTTATAGATAAGCCCGGACTTAATAATTTTTCTTATAATTCGATTGATTCAATTGAAGGTATCAGGTTTGAAAAAAATATTTTTTCAATAAAACTTTTTCCTGGGTTTCCCGCAGATTATTTGAGTAAAATAATTGATATCAAACCTTTGGCAATTATTATAGACTCTTTTGGAGCAGGTGGCCTTCCACACTTGGGAGAAAATCTTTTGCCAATAGTTGAAAAAGCTGTTTTATCGGATATTATTGTTGTTATTTCAACACAATGCCCCAAGGGAGTTGTTGATCTTTCAACTTATGAAGTTGGGCAAAAAGCCATGAACCTGGGCGCTATAAGCGCGCATGATATGACATATGAGGCAGCAGTTACTAAATTAATGTGGCTGATGGCAGTGTTGCCGACGCTGCCAGTGCAAAAAGTAAAAGATTTTTTCTTGCATAATTTTTGTGATGAAATAAAAAACAAGTAAAATTTTATATGACAAAAAGCAGAAGAGAAATTAAAAGTTTGAGATTATTTTGTAAAATTAATTACCTGGAGATTTTATGATAGATTTATTTATTATTGCTTTTTTTGGGCTGCTAGGGGTTGTTGCTGGAATTCTTGTTACATATTTTATTTTGAAGAGCAATATCAGCCGCGCGTATGAAAAAGGAAAATCAGAAACAGAGATGGAAAAAATTGCGTTAGTGGAAAGAATAAATGGTTTTGAGACCAGGATTGGTGAGCAAAAACAGGATATTGGTCAAAAAAATGAAAAAATAGAAACCCTAACAGAACGTCTTGCCTCAATGCAGGAAAAAAATTCTGTGCTGCAAACTACTCTTGAAAAAGAGAGAAGCCTGTTTCAGGAAAAAATAGCTCTTTTAAATAATGCGAAAGAAGAACTTTCTGCCCATTTTTCAAAACTTTCAATTGATATTTTCGAAAGCAGAAATAAAGTATTTTCCCAACAAACAAACTCTACGCTTGAGCATCTTCTGCGCCCATTCAGGGAACAAATAGATAATTTTAAAAAGCAGATAGAATCTTCAAGAGCGCAGGACCTGTCAGAAAGAGCATCGCTTAAAACAGAAATACAACATCTTACGAAACTTAATCAGCAGATAACCGAAGAAGCAGGAAATCTTACCAAAGCTCTAAAGGGGGAGATAAAAACTCAAGGTACATGGGGAGAAATGATTCTTGAAAAAGTGCTTGAGAAATCTGGCCTTGTAAAGGGCAGGGAATTTGAAATACAGGAAAGCCTGAAATCTGCTGATGGAAAAAGGAGTCAGCCAGATGTTGTTGTACATCTTCCGGAAGGGCGGGATGTTGTTATTGATTCCAAAGTATCTCTTGTTGCGTACGACAGGCTTGTTTCTTCTGAATCAGAAGATGAAAAAAACCAAAGTGCAAAAGAGCTTGTTGCGTCGATCCGTAATCATATAAAAATACTTTCGGAAAAAGATTATCATAAGTTGCTGGGAATAAATTCTCTTGATTTTGTTTTTATGTTTGTCCCTATTGAAGGGGCTTTTTCTGCTGTTGTGCAGGCAGACAATACGATTTTTACAGCTGGTTTTGAAAAAAATATAATAATGGTTAGCCCTTCGACTTTGCTTGCTTCGCTAAGGACAATTGAAAATATATGGAAGTATGAAAATCAAACCAGGAATGCCAGAGAAATTGCAAGAAGAGCAGGGATGCTTTATGATAAATTTATTGGCTTTGTTACTGACCTTGAAAATGTAGGCAAAGGGATCGATAATGCGAGAAAAAGTTATGACTCTGCTTTTAACAAACTTTCGACTGGCAAGGGAAACCTTGTAAGGCTTTCTGAAAATTTAAAACAGCTTGGGGCTGATACCACAAAGAAAATCCCTGACTCTCTCTCGCTTGATGATGACCAGGATGATAATGTATAATTGCCGGAAAAGAAGGAGACATGATGCTTGTTCTTGTAGTTTATATTCCACAAACTCATCTTTATGAAGTAAAAGAAGCTCTTTTTAATGCTGGAGCAGGAAAAATAGGAAAATACAGCAAGTGTTGTTGGCAGGTTGGGGGAGAGGGGCAATTCCTGCCGGAACAGGGAAGTGTTCCGTATATAGGTAAAGAGGGAGATGTTTCATTTGTCAGCGAATACAGGGTCGAAATGGTTTGCAGAGAGGAAGATGCGGAAAAAATAAAAAAAGCTCTCCTTGATTCCCATCCTTATGAAACACCTGCATATCATTTTCTTGAAACAAAAAATATTTAACCACCTCTTGTTTTGTGTGAGGGGCAATATTTGTAATTGCATAAAACTTTTTATAAATATAATATATCATTGGTAATTTAATGAAAAATAGCGCTATTCCAATACAGGACTCCATACAGGAAGAAAAAATAAAATTAAGAAAAAAGATAAAAGATATCTGTAAAACTTTTGACAGGGCAGAACTTGTAAAAAAGAGCAAAAGAATTTTGGATAATCTTAAACAGCTTGAAATATGGAATAAAGCTGACACTATCTTTGCTTTTCTGCCCCTTGGTGATGAGGTTGATACCCTCTGCATTATCGAAGAAGCGCTAACGCAAAGAAAAAAAGTTGCTGTGCCAAGAGTAAGTGGTGATGAGATGATGTTTCATTATATTACTTCGCTTTCCGGAGAATCTTTGGTAAAACATGATTATGGGATGTATGAGCCTTTACCAGAAGCGGAATTTGTTGACATAAATAATTTGGATAATTCGAAAATTTTAATTTTAACGCCGGGAATGGCATTTGACAAACAGTGTAACAGATTGGGCAGGGGTAAAAGTTTTTATGACAGATATCTTTTCAAATATGGAAAAAACTGTATTAAGGCGGGAGTTGCTTTTAGCTTTCAGATAACGGAAAATCTGCCTGTTGAAAATCACGATGTGCAACTTGATTTTGTAGTAAGCGAAGAAAATATTTTTAAACGATCCTCTTGAGGTGGTAATTAAGCATGGATACATTAGTTTTTCTATTGGTTATTTTTGCAGCGTTCACGCATGCTTTATGGAATTTCTTCTCAAAAAAAGTTTCCGGTAATTTTACGATTTTTTGGTATGGTGTGATGTTTGCAAATTCTATTTTGTTTATGTATACCATCTATTTATTCATAACAAACAAGATAGAGTTTGTAGCCTGGGTTCCCATAATAGTTTCAGGAGTAGCGCATGGTTTTTTTTATGTCACTATGCTGTATGCTTATTCAAAAGGAGATATCTCAAGTGTCTATCCAATTTCAAGAGGCACAGGTGTTATTGGAACTGCGATCCTCTCTTATTTTTTCCTAAAAGAGATAATTACTACACCTGCGGCTTTTGGAATTTTAACAGTATGTGTTGGTATAATATTGATCGGTTTTAGTAAACTAAAAAATCAAAATGTAAATATAAAATTTTATCTTATTGCTATTCTGCCAGGTATTTTCATATTTATATATGCTATTGCAGATAAAATCGGGGTACAATATATGCACCCTGTTGCATACATAAGTATTGTAGATATGCTTGCTCTGGCGCCACTTGCGGGAGTGGCAAACAAGAATGGTTTTTCAGAATCAATCAAACTGGTTAAAAAACATCTAAAAGAATCTTTAATAATAGGAATTGGGTCGTCAGGAACATATCTGATTATTTTATTTGCAATGCGTCTTGAAAGGGCAAGTTATATATTTTCTGTAAGAGAATTTTCTATTGTAATTGCATCAATAATGGGGTTTATATTTCTTAAAGAAAAACCTACACTATTTAAAATAATTGGTATTGTATCTGTAGCAGCAGGACTTTTAATGATTAAAATGGGATAAGCGAAGCTGTACCCCGTAACAAGTACGGGGCTTTCCCGAAGATTTATGCAAAAGATTATTTTTGTTCCATAGAGCCATTCGGGATAAGGATAAAAAAATAGTTGGGTGGCTGAAAAAGATGATGCTATTAAATTTAATTCTTGGGGTAAAATTATGGGAGAAATAAAATCTGCACTTGAACTCGCGCTTGAAAGAACAAATAATGTGCAAAGCGATAAAAAACTTATTGAAAAAAACAAAGCCATAGACGAAGGGAAAAAATCCGCCTTTGAGTATATGGAAAAAAATAATGGAAAAGAAACTTCTTTTGAAAAGCTGATAAAAGAGAGCAGCAAAGAAAAACAACAGTGGTTAAGGGAAGGGATGTTTAAAGTTCTTATAAGCAATTTAAAACTTCCTGAAGATGAATCATCATTTAAAAAAATAAATAAAATCAGAGATGGGTTCTCTGCAATTGTTGAAGATAAAAAAGAAGTTATTTTTCTTTTTTCGCAAATTGAACAGGTATTTAAACAATATTTGCAAAATAAAAATTCAATAATAGAAAATTTAAATAATAATTTTGAGCAGAAACTCAGAGAGAAAGAAGAAGCGCTTTCAAAACAGTTGGGAACAAAGGTAACTCTTAAACCTGAAAATGACCCTGAGTATAAAGACTATCTTCGTAAAATGACAAATCAACTTAATCAGCAGTACCGGGAAGTTCTCGTAAAAATCAGAAATGAAATTGAAAAAAGGGTTTCAGGCTCCTCTTGTGACGACTAAGAGGATTGTGGCATTGTTTTTGCCTGGCTTAAAAATTTAAAATTGAGAGCGCTTTAATTCAGGCATAATAAGGGTGCCGGTCGCGACACCCACATCGTATTACTTTTTGCGCTTAAAAATATGACATTCACTGAACTTATCGTGAATATTTTTTGAATACGAATTTCCCACTTTTTCCGCGAGATCAGCATTATGAGCAATAATGGCACTGATTTTTGAGTGGTAATGTGCTGCGTTTGTATAGTTCCCTACGCTCATCAAGTAGGCTTCATCATGTTCCTGCAGCATTTTTTGAATAACAGCGTGCACATCAAAAAATGTATCATGAGGGATACCAGAAATTATTTTCTTGACTGCTTGTTCCAAATCCATATATTTCCTCCTTAGAACTGGTGACTGAAAATTGATGCCTGACACCAATAATAGTAAAACATGGTATGAGGCTAAAGTAAAGACTTTTTTTTACCCAGAGCACCTAAACTGATGGCTTGCGGGTAAGCTTTGTGGATATGTTGACATTTTGCAATATTTTAAGATAGTATTGGTACTATATCTTATGTCCCGGTAGCTCAGTAGGATAGAGCGGTTGCCTCCTAAGCAACAGGTCGTGCGTTCGATTCGCGCTCGGGACAAAAAATAATTTTACAAAATACTAATCTATTTCATACTCTTCGCCATACTTGGCAATTTTAACATTTTTAACACCGATTGATTTAAGTTCTTTTTTTAAATTTTCTTGTGAATCAGGTTCTCCGTGTACCAGAAAAACAGTTTTAAGTTTTTCAAGATCAAGTTGTCCAATATATTCTTTTATTTCACCATAATCTGCATGAGCGCTGAACGAATCTATGGATTCCACTTGCGCATTAAGATTATATGGCTCACCAAAAATTTTTACAACTTTTTGTTTATCTTTTATTTTTCTTCCAAGTGTATGCGCTGCCATAAAGCCTACAATAAGTATTGTGTTTTCCGGCTTTTCAATAGCTTGAGTAAGATGATGGTTTATTCTCCCTGCTTCGCACATCCCATCAGCAGATATAATAATAACAGGCCCTTTAACATCATTTATCCTTTTTGAATCTTCAACACTTGTTGTATAACGGAGCGAGTCAAAACCAAAAGGGCTTTTATGGTGTCTTAGAAATTCTTCGTGAGTTTTTGCATCATAACATCCCGGGTGTACTCTAAAAATCGAAGTAGCATTGGTAGCCATAGGGCTGTCAACATAAATAGGAATATCATCCGGGATCTCTTTATTGATGGTCAAGAGATGCAAATGGTATATAAGCTCCTGAGTTCTTTCAATCGCAAATGCAGGGATAATTACACGTCCGCCCCGCTTAACTGTAGCTCTTATTATTTCAGCAAGTTTCTTTTCCGCAACATCTTTGTCTTCATGAAGCCTGTCCCCATAAGTGCTTTCAACTACAAAATAATCCGGGTTTGGAATTATTTCAGGATCTCTGATTATTGGCTTATTTTTTCTTCCCAAATCCCCGGAAAATGCAAATTTTATTTCTTTCCCAGCAGGATCCTTAATATCAAAAACAGGTATCGAAGATCCAAGGATATGCCCTGCATCGTAAAAAGTTAATTTGATTTCAGGTGTGATCAATACCGGTCTTTTGTAACAAACTGTAAGAAACTGATTCGTTGCCTGAACAGCATCATTTTCATCATATATAACATCGTAGGTAAACGGCCGCCCCTTTTTTTTGGACCTGTACCTGAGATATTCAATATCCTTTGCCTGTATTTTCGCGCTATCCATCATAATAAGAGAGGCAAGGTCGCGGGTCGCAGGAGTTGCGTAGATATTTCCGCTGTATCCGTTTTTTATAAGAACAGGAAGCATACCGCTGTGGTCAAAATGCGCGTGAGTAAGAACAACAGCTTCAAGGCTATCTACACTGATATCCTTTGCAATGGTTCTGTTTCTTTCATCAGACTCCTGCCTTCTTCCCTGATACGCACCACAATCGATTTGTATTTTTTTACCATTATAGTCCAGATAATGGCGCGAGCCTGTTACTTCCTGGGCTGCTCCACGTGAATAAAATTTTATGCTCATACTTACTCCTATCTGAAAAGATATTATACACTTACTATATAAAATATACGATAATTGCGATAATTGCAAAGTATTTTTGTTTAGACAAAATCAGTGCAAATTTTATTTTTTGTACTGATATATAAGTATAACATTTTGCCAATAACTGCTGTATTGTCCTAATAACCAGACAATGATAATATTTAAAACATGAGAAGCACTAAAGTAATAATCAATATCAATAATTTTCTGGATAATCTTAAAAATATAAAAAAAAGAATAGGGAAAGAAATAAAAATATGTATGGCTCTAAAAGCAGATGGCTATGGTCATGGGGCAGAGGCGCTTTCAAAAGCAGCATTTTCTTCGGGCTATGCAGATTATGCTGGTATCGCAGCAATAAGCGAAGGGGTACAGCTTAGGGAAAGCGGTATTAAAGAAGATATTTTGCTTTTAAGCCTTGCGCTTGGAGAAGAGGTTCCCGAACTTTTTGATTATAATATCACCCCTTTTACAGCAGATATAAGTTACTTGTCAGATATTGCAAAAGAAGCAGCAAAAAGAAACAGTGTAAAAACAGTTCACTTGAAAATAGATACAGGCATGAACAGAATTGGCTGCCGGCCCGAAGATGGTGTAAAAATCGCGCAATTTATAGCAGAGAATAAAAACCTTAAGCTTGGAGGTATTTGCACTCACTTTCCGGTTTCAGATACGCTAAACTCATCTGACAAGGAATTCACTTTGAATCAAATTAAGATTCTTAATTATGTTGTAAAAAATATCAGAGAAAAAAAAATTGAACCAGGAATTATCCATGCTGCCAATTCAGGCGGTATTTTGCACTATCCGGAATCTTATTTTAATATGGTAAGGCCAGGGATTATTTTGTTTGGCTCATATCCAGATGCCTCATCTGAAAAAAATATAGAAATCAAACCTGTGATGACATTTGAATCAAGAGTTGTCTTTATAAAAAAAATAAAGAAAGGGGAAAAAGCATCATACGGTCTTACTTGGGAAGCAAATGAAGATACTTTTATAGCTACTATTCCGGTAGGATATGCTGATGGATATAACAGACTTTTGAGCAATAAGGGTAAAGTTGAAATAAAGGGTAAAATTTATTCTGTGGCAGGCAGGGTATGTATGGATCAAACACTTATTAATATTGGCAGCAGCCATAATATAGAAGTGGGGGATAAGGTAATTCTTTTTGGAGGAGGCTCTTCTATTACGTGCGATTCTGTAGCCAAGTTGTGTGATACTATATCATACGAGTTATATTGCAATATAAATAAAAGAGTTCCGAGGATTTGTGTTTGACCCCGGCTTTCGCCAGGGTTAGGGTTTTCTAAAAAAATCAGTAACCAAAATTTTCTCCAATAAGAAAAACTTTGATGCGTCCTTTAATAGGAGATCTTCTTGTAATAACCGTAAAACTGCATATACATCCTGACTCAAAGCAATCGTCGCATCTGCCGCTTGAAACGCATGATGCTTTTTTAGAAAGTCTTATAGCATTAAGCGGAGCTGCATAATTTCGTATACGGGATATTGCTTCTTGCTCATTAGCCACAATTTTATTCATTCCAGCAACAACAATAACATTTTTTGGACCAAAGCTCATTGCTGCTACTCTATTACCCCGGCCATCGATATTTACGAGTTTTCCATCCATGGTTATTGCGTTAGTGCTTGTAAAATAATAGTCGGAAGCAAAAGCATCTACGTAAAGCTGCATAAGTTTTTCCTGACTTTCAGCAGCAGCAACTTCCCTGTCAAGCACTTTGAAATTTCCTTTTCTCAAAAACTCAAGGATCCCTGTTTCGCCAAGCGTTATTGAACCACCCCACGATACCAAAGAACCCTTTGGTATAAAATCTTTGAGAAAAGTGAACATGGATTTGGTTGTATCAAAATAACGCCCTTCAATTCCTCCCTGTTCAAAATTACAGATAATTTTTTCAGCAATAATTGCATTGTATACATTTTTTACTTCCATATTAATCTCCTTCCCTTTTATTGAAATTCAATATATGTACCCCCGGCAAATTCTGACAAATGTTTTATTGCCGGGCCCTGTTTATAATAAACAAATGATCTCATGCCTGCTGTGGCTTCAAGATATTCCGTGGCATTTACTCTTATAGTGCTTCCTGTAAAAGCATGGACATGGACTCTTGCAGCAGCAAGAGATTCTGCATTAACCAAGCCACTGTTAACAGCTCGCGCTTCAAGCTGATCCACTCTCCCTCTTAGTATTATGGATGAGTCTCTTCCACAATTTATAAATAGGGCATAAGTATCAACAAACAGTTCAAGAAATGAGCCTGATTCTGCCCTTATTTCTGCCCGCTCGTCGAAAATATTTCTTTGTGCGCGGACAAGAGCGCCTGTTGAGACATCCAATTGCGAAATTGTATTTGAAATATTTAAGGTTATGGTAATATTGCGGGTATGAAAACCTCTGCTGTTTTTGCGCAGAACCAATGTTTCTCCGCTCATAAAGAAATCAATATCCCTGATGTCTCCTCTTCTTACATTTATTCTCATTGAGTTTGCAGTATTTGTAACAATAGTGTCGCCTGGCCCCTCTATTTGGACGATAATACGCCCGCTGATTTCTATTCTTGAAAACTGGGGAAGTCTTTCAAAAAATTCTGTAGCGTAGCAAGGTTTTGCCAAAGCAGTGAGTAAAAAAAGAAATGTGAAAAAAACAGCCAAAGTACGCATAATTAAATAATACCATCATATTATAAGAGGTCAAGCAAAATTATTTATAATTTCCATCATATACGAAGTTCGCGCTAATATCCATGAGCAGAGGTTGCTGCAAATCGCTGAGTGGTTATAAAATATAAAGAAGCTAACGAGAAGCATCCTGGATGCGCTTGCTTTCTTCTATTATTACTTTGTAAAGTTTTTCAACAAACACAGGGTCAAGAAGCGAGTGGTTGTTGCTTGCGATGGTTGTAACTTTTTTAAAAACTTTCTGCTCTCTCTTTTTATCTTCACTTTTTTCTTTGAACTTTCTAACCATAACTGCCTGCTGCATTCTTTCATCCAGAAGTTTTAAAATTTGTTGATCTATTTTATCTATATTTTCCCTAATTAAATTAATGTCCATATTTGTCCCTTTTTTACTGACTCCTGTTAATCAAATAAAAATCCGCAATAGCAATAGCTGCTGCTGCTTCTATAACAGGGGGAATGCGCAACGCAAAACAGGTATCATGCCTCCCGCCTGCAGCAAGTTCTTCTATTTTATTTGTTTTAAAGTTATAAGTGTTTTGAATTGCTGAAATTGTTGCAGTAGGTTTTACAGCAACACGGAAAACCACTTCATTGCTGTTTGTGATCCCGCCGTTGATTCCACCATGATTATTTGTTGCGGTTTTACCATCAGCAGAGATAATAATATCATTATGCTCGCTCCCTTTCATGGCCGCTGCCTTAAAGCCTGCTCCGAATTCTATTCCCCGAATCCCGGGAATCGCGAAAATTATATGGCTTATCATTGATTCAAATGAGTCAAAAAAAGGCTCTCCAAGTCCTGGCTTGATATTTTTTATCCTGCATTCAACTATCCCACCTATAGAATCTTTTTTCTCTTCTGCGGATTTTATTGTGCTTTCTATATCAGTCATCCCGCCTGCTTCTATAAGTGAAGCAGATATTTCCGCGCCGTCTATAATTTTTTTCGCAATAACACCTGCAGCCACAAGAGGAGCTGTAAGCCTGCCGGAAAAATGGCCTCCTCCCCGCAAATCACTAAACCCCTTATATTTTATTTTTGATGTAAAATCTGCGTGGCCTGGTCTGGGTGTATCAATAAATTTTTCATAATCCGAAGATAATGTATCTTTATTTTCAAAAATTATTGTAATGGGAGCGCCTGTTGTTTTTTCTTTGTATATACCGGAAATGATTTTAGGAATATCGCTCTCGATCCTGGCGGTTGTCCCTTGCTTTCCGGATTTTCTTCTGAGCAAATCTTTTTCAAAATCTTTTTCTGTTACTGTAATGCCCACAGGAGTTCCGTCTATTACAATACCTATTTCTTTGCCATGAGATTCTCCAAAAATAGATACCCTGAATACTCTGCCAAAACTATTCATCCACTTGCCCTCCAATAAGCATCAAGTCATTATAAAAATCAGGATAAGATTTTTCAACAGCTTCTGCGTTTTCAATCTCTACTTTTACGCCACCTATTGCAGATGCAGCCGCAATAGCCATTGCGATCCTGTGGTCATTGTGGGAGTTGCCTTTAAAACTTTGGATACCCCTTCCGCCAACAACAGAAATCGTTTTCCCATTTGATTTTATATCTACTCCAGCCTTTGAAAATTCTTCTAAAAGGGTAAGCTCCCTGTCAGACTCTTTGTGTTTAAGCCTTTCAACCCCATGTATTAATGATGTGCCGCTGCAGCCCGAAGCCAGTGCCACAAGTGGGGGAAAAAGATCCGGGCACTCAGATGCATTGAATTCAAAAGGCAATAATAAAGGAGTTGTCCTTTTTAGGGTGATAAAATTATTACCAGATGTTCCGATTTTCAAACCACAAGCTGACAACACTTCAACAATTGCTTTGTCTGCCTGCTTTGAATCAATATCCAGGTTATCTATCTCAATAGAACCTTCGCTTGAGAGCGCTGCTGCCACAAGGAGAAATGACGCAGAAGACCAGTCCCCTTCAGCCTCTATAATTCCAGGGGTTTTGTATTTTTGACCTCCGTTTATTTCAAATAAACTGTAGTTGTTATTTATGATTTCACAACCAAATTTTTTCGCAAGGTCGATTGTTAAATTTATATAAGGCTTACTTTTTAAATTATTTACTTTTATTTCCGAATTTCCTTTAGCAGCAGGCAACGCTAAAAGGAGTCCTGTCAAAATCTGGGAACTTAATGAGCCGTCAATCTCTGCAGAGCCTCCTGCAAGCTGCCCACAAACAGCAACAGGGGGGAACCCTCCATTATCCGAGAGTTTTACTCCAAATTGAGAGAGTGTTTCAACAATGATCGATGAAGGTCTTTTGCTTAAAGAACCTGCTGCGTTAAATTCAAAACAACAGTTATTAAGCGAAACCACTGAGGAAAACATTCTTAAGGCAAGCCCGGACTCTCCACAAAAAAGCTTTACCACATTTTTGTTTTTATCAAGGTTTTCCATTTTTCCCCTGCTGTCAATATAAATGGCAGAAGATGTTTCTGATACTTCTGCGCCAAGAGACCTGATCATCCCTAATGCAGCATCAACATCATTACAGCATACAGGGTTTATAATTTTAGTCTCCCCTTGAGAAAGCCAGGAGAGCGCAACAATTCTTTGCAAAGCGCTTTTTGAGGATGGCGCTTTAAGCTTGCCCAGGCAAGGCCTAACTTTCGAAAACTGGACTAATTTCTTCATAAAGTTTTTTTGCTATCTCTTGAGCACTCCTTTTTGATGAATCTATTATAAGCGATGATGTAATGCCATAAAAGTCTATTCTTTCATTAAAAAGTTTTATAGCTTCTTCGTATTTTTTTTCTGTATTTAAAAGAGGTCTTGAGTTATCTGTTATTCTTTTTACTGAAACTTCCGGAGACGCAACAAGCCATACAGGAAAACTTTTGGATGCAATTATCTTTCTGTTTTCACTATCTTTTACAGCGCCACCTCCGCAAGTTATAACTTTCCCTTTTTCATTATTAAAAACAGTTTCTATAATTCTTTTTTCTATTTGCCGAAAATAGTTTTCATTTTTGTTTTTAAAAATATCAGCAATAGTCATTTCTTCTTTTTTTTCAATCTCTTTATCTATATCAATAAAATCTGTATCAAAAAGATCTGCAACTATTTCGCCTGCAGTTGTTTTACCACTTCCCATAAACCCTATTAGGGCTATGTTATTTTTTTTACTATAAACCAAATTTTCTTCGGTAAATTGTTCAACAGAGTTATCCGGTAGTTTTAGTCCTGTAAAAATTTCAAATGAAGCCATTGCCTGATTTACAAGCCATTTCAAGCCTGAAATAGTTTGCAATCCATTTTCTGCCGCTGTTCGTGTTAAAACACTGTTTTTATAATTTGCATCAAAAATAATTGCGTTTTTTTTGACTTTGCTTATATCAAAAAAAATATCATTTACAGGAAGCGCATTTACAACAATATCTGCGTTACAAATCTGTTTGTTTATATCTTCAAGAGCAGCAGCAGTACAATTTTTTATCCATTTTATTTTTTCAAAAGCTTTTGAAGCTGTTCTGTTAAAAACAGTAACATCAAATCCAGCAAGGGAAAGTCCGTGCGCAGCAGCAATACCTGCTCCACCTGCTCCGATCACAAAAGCGGTTTTCCCTTTTTTTGAACCTTCTATAATACACGCCGGGGAAATATTTTTGACAGACTCATATACGCCAAGATAATCTGTATTAAATAGAGATATATCCCTGCCGTTATCCGCGATAACAGCAGTATTGGCAGCCATAAGTTTTTCAACAATATTGTCACGCAAATGCGGCAAGCACGCCTCTGCTGCATCCTGCTTAAAAGGAGAAGTAATATTCAGGCCAGTTATCCCTGTTATTTTTGCAACATTGATCACCTCATCAAAAGAATCTGCTGCTATTCTGGAGTAGAATCCCGAAAGATCCATCAGCTCAAACAGTTTATAAAATATATTGGGACTTATGCTGTGCGCTATTGGATTTCCCGCAACAGCAAGCCTTGTACTGTCACCCACTTTGCACTACCACCCGCTTACAATTTTTCTTTGCTCTTCCAATACTGTTTTGTAATCAAGCTGCCCCTCTGCTGTACAGCTTTTCATATCATGGCTTGCATAGGTGAAAAAACTCCCAACTGCTTCTGACAAAATTCTGGCTCTGCCCCCATGCTCACCCATTCCTGCTATAACTATTTTTATAGCGTTATAATAATCAGGTATACTTAATAGCCTTTCAACATCTGCCGGGTCTTTTACTGTGCAGGCGATTTTTACAATATCAGCGCCTTTGTCCAGAGCCTGGACTATTACTTTATCAAGGATGTCAAGAGAAGGGGTTTCTTCATAGTTGTGATACGAAATTATAAATTGCCGGCCATTATTCACGCAAAGCGATCTTGCGGAAGAAATAAATTCAATACTTTCGTTTATATCAATATCAACATAGGCTGCGCCTGATTCTACTGCTGTTTTTAATACTGAAAGACGCTTTGCGTCAGTATCCGCATCCGCATCCGCATTCGCGTTCGCATTGGGAGCATCCTTTTTTCTATATGTTGCAATAAGATTTTTATGAGAAGAAAATATTTTTTCAGTAATTTTATTATCAACTGTTTCAAGCAGATCAAGCCTCACTTCTGCAAAATCATACAAAGATGCCACTTTAATTGCATTTTTATAATCTTTTTCACCGACCGATACACATATCATCAATAGCCTCCATAACTGTTTTTAGTTTTATGCTGGATATAAAAACATCTCCAATATTTTTTATAAATATAAAATCTATGTTATCTCCCTTTTTTTTCTTGTCATGAGAAAGCGCTTCTTTTATTTTATCTCTTTTGCTTTTTATTTCCAAAGGAACACCTGTAAGCTCAAGTAAGGACGTTATTTTTCTATTTTCTTCAATATCTAGAAATCCTTCTCGTGTTGATAAATCACTTGCAAATTTTATCCCTTTAATTACAGCAGCTCCATGCGGAATATTTTCTGTAATTTCTATAGCATGACCCAAAGTGTGACCAAGATTTAAAATTTTGCGCAAGCCTGCTTCTTTTTCATCTTTCTCCACTATATCTGCCTTGATTATAAGAGATTCCTCAATGAAATAAGATAAAAGACTATTTACCTCGCTGCAAGGCAGGGCATTGTCCTGCAGGCGGTTTTCTTTGAATTTAGAAATAACAGAGCTTAGATTATCAGCCAAAAGATCAAAAAAACCTTTTCCGGAAATTATAGAGTATTTGATTATTTCCCCTATCCCGCTTATAAACTCTTTTATATCAAGAGTTTTCAAAGTATCAAGATCAATAATTATAAAATCAGGCTGGGAAAAAGTCCCTATAATATTTTTGATCCCCATAAAATTGACGCCATTTTTTCCGCCAATACCTGCATCTACCTGGGCAAGCAGGGTTGTTGAAACAAATCCATACCTTACCCCTCTTAAGAAAGTGGAAGCAACAAATCCTGTAATATCAGTAACAACACCGCCGCCTATGCCAACAATAAAACTGTGTCGGTCGCAGGAGAATCCCAGAAGTTTTTCATAAATTTTCGCAACAGTTTCAATATTTTTGCTTTCCTCGCTGCCTTCTATAGTTATTGTTTTAAAATTACTAAAACTATTGCCATAAAGGTGCGCTATATTGTTATCTGTAATAATAACTGTTTTATCAATGTTGCAGTATTTATGGAGATTTTCCAGTTTTTCATTGATTAATAATCTGCTTTCCCCTGATTTGGCAGTTACTTTAATTGTTTTCATTTTTATCCAATATCTTCTACAACTATGGTGTCATAGCTTTGTTTTAACTTCTTTATTTTGTGCATGATTTTTGCGAAATCTTCCGGACTAAGCTGCTGATCTGCGTCGCTCATGGCTTTTTCTGGCTCAATATGGACCTCAAGCATAATACCATCAGCCCCTGCGAAAATAGAGGCATAAGTCATGGATTCTATGAGGCTTAACTTTCCTGTTCCGTGCGAAGGGTCAACAAAAACAGGGAGATGCGTTACTTCTTTCGCTGCAGGGACAATGCTGAGGTCAAGTGTGTTTCTGGTATATGTCTCAAATGTTCTTATTCCCCTCTCGCACAGAATAACATTCGGGTTCCCTTCTGCAAGTATGTATTCTGCGCAGTTAAGCCATTCAGAAAGGGTCGAGTGTACCCCTCTTTTTAAAAGTATGGGCTTTTTTGACTTTCCTGCTTCTTTTAAAAGGGGGAAGTTTTGCATATTTCTGGCGCCTATCTGGATAACATCAGCATATTCACATACCCATGAGACAGCCCTTGCATCTACAACTTCGGTAACTATTGGCAATCCAGTCTCTTTACGGGCGTTTTCAAGGATTTTGAGCCCTTTTATTCCCAATCCCTGAAAAGTATACGGAGATGTTCTTGGTTTAAAAGCGCCGCCCCTTAGCATATCTGCGCCTGCTTTTTTTACTGCTATTGCTGTTTTTATGGTTTGCTCTTCTGATTCAACGCTGCATGGGCCTGCTATAACGACAAGATCTTTGCCAACTTGTATACCATTTATATCAACAATAGTACGTTTTTTCTCTTTACCAATTCTTGCAAGCTTTAAATCTTCCATGAATATTTCTCCTGATATTACTTTTTCTCAAAATTCACACCAACAATACAAGCAACGGCTTAAATTGCGCATTGCGTATAATCAATATGCCTCGCTCTAACGGACAGTATGGATTGTCAGCAGGCTTTATTGAACCCGCTGACGGAATAAAAAAGCCGTGACCTTGTGATCACGGCTCTTAATAGAC
Source organism: Spirochaetaceae bacterium (assembly GCA_009780675.1). GTDB lineage: Bacteria > Spirochaetota > Spirochaetia > CADAEX01 > CADAEX01 > WQTU01. The sequence goes on from WQZP01000006.1 coordinate 27,792, forward strand.
CTGTGTCAAAGGTATCACAATCCAAGAGTCCTATAAAAAAAATAAAAATATTTGCTGTTTTTAATAATCATAAAAAAATTCCGTTGTATTCTCATATAATATTTTTATTTTTTTTTGTCAATACAAAATGAATAATGCTTGTATAAAAAATAACTATCTTTTATTTTATTCTTCGTATATAATATCTATACATTATAGAAAATTAAAGAGGGTAGATACATGGCTAAAAAAGCAACTTCAACTAAAAAGGCAGCGCCAGCTAAAAAAGCAGCTCCAGTCAAAAAGGCAGCGCCAGCAAAAAAGGCGGCTCCAGTTAAAAAAGCAGCGCCAGCAAAAAAGGCAGCTCCAGCTAAAAAAGCAGCGCCAGCTAAAAAGGCAGCTCCGGAAATCAAAATGTCCGAAGAGATGAAAAAGCTTTTACAAAAAGGGACTATTGACGCTTACGTTGATTATTCTATTAAAAGTTCTCTGACTCCTGCAGAAAAAAGATTTGTTACGCGCAAATGGCTGGATAAGACAGGATTAACGATTGAGGATATCAACTACACAAGAAACAGGCATCCTTACTGGAAAAAAGTAAAAATGAACGGCGCTGCTGAACGCAGAAAAACAAGAATGGAGAAGTATGATTTCAGCGGAGGAGCTCATAAAAAATGGGAAAAAGAAGAACTTCTTGAGTTTATCGACCTTAATCCTAAACATGCTGATTTTGAGTTGGCAGAGATCTTCAAATGCTCAATACCATCAGTACAAGGGATAAGAAGGCTTTATAACCTCGCTTCAAAAATTCTTGAGTTTGAAGGGAAAAAGAAAGCAAAGCCAGCAATGCATCAATTAATGCTTATAAATGAAAAAGCATTAAGAGAAATGTACAAAAAAATGAATCCAGCAGCTGGAAAAAAGAAAAAATAGTATTTTTTTGTCGGTATAAGCCATAATCATAACTCTAATTTGTACTCCCTCAATATTATATAATAGCTATTTGGGACAGGCACTAAAATGAATTTAAACTGCCTGTAACTAAATAGCGTTATAAAGTGCTTATGTAGTAGTATAAATCAGGCTTTTTAGGTACTATGCTATAAAAATCAACAATTCTGCTCTGAATTGTTGTCCCGAATTTGTACGGTAAACAATTCCTCAGGAGAAATTATGAAAATCAATAATCCCAAAGAAGTAACAGAGAAAAATATTTTTCCCTGCATAAAGGAGTGTTTTAAAGATAACCTAAAGTCTGTAATAATTTATGGCAGCGCTGTCTCTGATTCATTTGATATTACATCATCTGATATAAATATACTCATCCTGCTTGATAAAAATAGCGCTGAGTCTTTTATAGAATTTGGTAAAAAGTCGAAAAAAATTGCTAAAAAATACAGATTCTCGATTCTTATATTAACTTTTGAAGAATTTATTAATTCTGCAGATGTTTTTCCAATGGAATACTATGATATATATGACCACCATGTAGTTATCTATGGTGAACACATAGAAGGTAAACTTGAATTAACTTCCAATAATTTGCGGCATGAACTTGAAGAGGGGCTTAGGGGGTTTTCAAACCGTTTCAGGCAGGCAATTATACAATCTAACGGAAATAGCAGGTTTTTAAAACAAAGTATAAAAGTAGCTCCCGGAGTTATTAAAGCTTCTATGAGAGCTGCGTTGCGGCTAAAAGGGGTAGAGGTAAAAAATCTTACAGATAAAAAGATGATTTTTACCAAGATCGAAGAAGAATACAGTGTTGATATGTCTGTTTTTTCAGAAAATCCTGATAAGCTTAAATATCAGGATTTGGTTTCTATTATAGCAAAAATACTTGAAATAATTGATAACATAAATGTACAAATCGATAAACTTCCGAGCAGGTAACAGATGGTAAAAAGCAATAAAATAACTATTCCAGCGTATAGCAAAACACTTGGTTTTCGGCTGGTTATAATAATTACAATATTTATACTGCAAGCTCTTTTTTTGCCAGCACAATCCGGTAATTTGCCAGCACCAAGGGGATTTGTTTCTGATTATGCTAACATTATAAATAGCAGAGATAGGCAAATTATTGAAGCTTTGGGAACAGAAGTAAGGCAGAAATCAGGCGCTGAAATCGCGCTATTAACCGTAACCTCAATAGAACCTTTTTCATCTATTGAAGAATTTGCAAATGAAGTTATGAGCAGATGGGGCATAGGCCAAAGAGGGGAAGACAATGGAGTTCTTATTGTTTTAAGTACAGGCGAAAGAAGGATCAGAATAGAAGTTGGTTATGGTCTTGAAGGGGCAATACCAGATGGACTTGCTGGTTCTATAATGGATAATCACATAATTCCTCATTTAAGAAATAATGATTTTAGTACTGGTTTAAGAATGGGATATGTTGCTGTAGTAGCTGCTGTTGCAAGGGAATATAACTTTGAGATCACAGGAGAAGCTTTGGCAGCCCAGCGTCAGACTGGCCAGGGAGAAGCTGCTGGCTCATACCAGTTGTTGGGGTTGTTGCTGTTTTTTATTCTGCTTTTTCTGCGCGGAGGAAGGTCTTTGTGGCTGCTGTTTTTTCTCCCCTCTGCAGGCAGAATGAGAAGGGGATTTGGAAGCGGATTTGGCGGAGGAACAAGTGGTTTTGGTGGTGGCGGATTCAGCGGAGGCTTTAGGGGATTTGGCGGCGGATTTTCCGGTGGCGGCGGAGCTTCAAGAATGTTTTAACTTAGCGACCACGCTGTTGCAATTGCGATGGGGTGGTCTACACGAAATACAGAAAGGTTTTGATTTAACAAAAAAATATATTTTATGGTGTATGGAGATTTATGATGAACAAAAAAGTTTTATGGATAGTTGTTCCCATAGCAATTATTGTAATAATAGTCTGGTCCTTGTTTTCATGGTATATAAACACAAGGAATCAGCTTATACATCTTGAAGAAAACACTAATGCAGGATGGGCAGAAATCGATAATCAGCTTCAAAGAAGAAATGACCTTATTCCAAATCTTGTTGCAACTGTAAGGGGATATGCAGCTCATGAGCATGATATATTCACCAGCATAGCAGATGCGCGGTCAAGACTTATGGGCGCAGGTGGTGTTGCAGAGACAGCAGCAGCAAGCGGCCAGCTTGAAGGCGCTCTTTCAAGATTACTTATGATAGTTGAAAACTATCCTCAGCTTAAAGCAGACCAGAATTTTATAAGGCTTCAGGATGAACTTGCAGGTACAGAAAACAGGCTTGCGGTTGCAAGAAGACGGTATAATGAAGGGGTGCGCGAATTTAACGCGAGGATAAGGTTTTTTCCCGCAAACATTATAGCAGGTCACCTGGGGCTTGAGCGAAAACCTTATTTTGAAATTCCCGAAGCAGCAAGAGAAGCTCCGGTAGTAAGTTTTTAGTTTTTATATAAAAGCTGCATACTGAAATTATGCGGCTTTAAAAAATTTTGTCAAAAACAAAATGTAGCCCTGCGTCACTGTCATAACTAATGTCATGCATTATTTTTAAATTAGGTTTTTTATGCTAAATAGTACCACGATTATGTAGCAATCACGGTATGTTTTTTTATGGTTTCTTGTAAAACCTTATTAATATCCTTATTTCCATTCAGGCATACTCTTAAACGGGATTTATCTTCTTCTGTCAGAGGCATATCTTCCATTTTCATTGAGAAATCAATGTTTTCGATTATGTTTTCAATGTTTGTAGTCATAAAATCCTCAAAAAACTTAATTTCTCACTATTATATCATACTAAAACTATTTAGAAAATCTCCGTTTTGCCTCGTATAAAATCTAACACGGGCGTGGAAATAATTTATACATAAATAAAAATGGGGCTGCTATTATTTATCGGGCAGCCCCACTCATATTTTTTATTTAATACTTTTTCAGTCGCTATCGAAAAACTGCCCCCTAAAAAGCACGAATCGCGCGGACAAGGCTCGTACCGGTTTTGCTGCCGGCTGTCTGACTAAAATTATTGCTAAAAAACTGAGTCCACGCAACACCAATAAAGCCCTGCGACGAAGACCAATAACCGCCATTTGGTAGATCAACAACAGCGGATCTGTTAAGCCAAAGCAGGTTTAATTCATCTTTGCTTGGAAGAAACCAATTGGTTTGTCCACCTGTAGTAAGTGCCGCGCAAGCGCTTGCTGCAGGTGTTGTATATGTTGTTGTATGAGTATTACCGTGATTTATTATGATTGCTGTATTCATCCGTCCTCTGCCAATTGCCCAGTCAGTTTGATCAGCCTGACTTTGTGAAAGATCTGGTATTAGAAAACCTGATGCTGCCCACTGAAAAGTTCCACTATTCGCAGGTGCAGCTTCAAGGTAGTGGGCGGTGTATGTGGAAAAGTAACCTGTATCGTTGGGAACTCCCCAACCTTGCACATCAAAGCCAAGCGGTCTGCCACCTTGCCCATCAGCGACATAAAAAATGATTCCGCCACCCGGGCCAGTGTCGCCGATTGAAAAAGCAAAAATGGGGCGTGTTTCAGACTCTGTACATCCTGGCCTTTGACATCCATGTGTTTCTTCTCCTACAAATGTTGGACCAACAGCAGGGGTTGTTACAGTCCAGCTATCCCAATCATGCCCAAGTGCAGGTGCGCCTGTGCGTGTTGTATTGTGAGAAGAGTCAATAGAGCAGGTTCTTGTTTCTACGCCTGGTGTTATGCAGTCAGGGGCAGTTGTCTCTATCCATGGGCTGCAACCATTACAAAAAGCTCTTTCCATTTGTATACTAATCGAATTATTTTCCCCTACTCTTACTTCTGCGGAATTTGTGCCTGTGGCGTAATGTATTCTTTCACCATTTTGGGAATGAGGCGTCTCTACATTTTCTAAATATGTCTCTACTCTTACAGTCCAGTAACCAGGAACAACTTCTGCTCTGGCTGTTCCAACGCCCTTTAGTCTGATTGTTTGCGTTGGTCCTGGTCCAGTGAGTGTGATTATATGTTCAAGGGCTTCAAACATTCCAGGTAAATCTTGCGGAGGCCAGGGTATTGCAGATGCGGAACGTGCATTCCCGCCACCTAAATTGATGGTGATTGTAGCCTCTTGCTCCTGCAAGGGGTTAAAGCAAGCAGTAATAATAAATCCCATTATTACAAGAGCGATAATCCCTAAAAAGTTGAATGTGTTTTTCATAGGAGAAACTCCTTTCTACGCTACCCGACCATGGTATTAACAAGGGCAGGTAATCATGAAGATTAACTCGCCCTCAAGGACAAGAGATACTCTGGTGAAAGCCGGTGATATAAAAAAGCTGGGAGCTGTCCCATGCTTTCTTTCCGCAAGAGAAAATTGAAAAAAAAATTAAATTTTTGGAAAAAAATGAGTAAAAGTACTTTACACGATAAGGTGTAGCTGATAATTTTTGTTGCTTGTTGCTTGTTGCTTAGCGAGAGGTCTCTGGTTTGATTTTGTTAAGTAAGAATTCAAACTCATGAAATAATAATAACTATTTTTACCCAATCTGTCAATTCCCTGTTTTGGACAGTGCCATTTTATTGGCTGGGAAACCAAGATGCGGGTAGCTGGAAGACAGACAGCGTGACTTGTCAGCGCCCTCAATGGCCGCTGCCCGCCTGCGTGCGCAAGGAAAGCTTCGCTCTTGTCAGCGCCCTCAATGGCCGCTGCCTGCCTTCGCGAGCAAGGAAAGCTTCGCTCTTGTCAGCGCCCTCAATGGCCGCTGCCTGCCTCGCGAGCAAGGAAAGCTTCGCTCGGCAATTAGATTTTAAGGGACTTCATTGCTGTCATATATTCTCTTAAAACTTTTCCTATTTCTTCAACGCCTGTGGATTCTATTTCTTTATTTGCTGCTATGAGCGCAACATTATCAACTCCGTTATCCGCAAGTTGCAATCCTTTTCCAATTACATCAGTATCTATTTTCTGCATAAAATCTTTGAGAAGAGGTATACATCTTTGTGAAAAAAGATAAGTGCCATATTCCGCAGTGTCTGAAATTACAACATTCATTTCATAAAGTTTTTTTCTGGCTATCAAGTTCGCAATAAGCGGAGTTTCATGAAGAGACTCATAATATGCAGATTCTGCCTTAATCCCTGCAGATACCATGACATCAAACGCAAGCTCTACCCCTGCTTTAATAAAAGCTACCATAAGAATACCTTTGTCAAAATATTCCTGTTCGCTTATTTTGTCCGAAGTTGCTTTTGTATTTTCAAACTGGGTTTTGTTTGTCTCTTCTCTCCATGTAAGAAGATTTTTATCATTATTTGCCCAGTCTTCCATCATTTTTGAAGAAAAATCACCACTTAAAATATCATCCATGTGCTGCCTGAAAAGAGGAGTCATAATTTCTGTAAGCTCTTTTGAAAGTTTGTGCGCGATCAGCTTTGCAGGGTTGGAAAGCCTGTCCATCATGTTTGTAATGCCGCCATGCTTTAGAGCTTCTGTAACTGTTTCCCAGCCATATTGAACAAGTTTTGCAGCGTATGACGAATCAATCCCTTTTTGCACCATTTTATCGAAACAGAGCAGCGAGCCTGTCTGTAACATGCCGCATAATATTGTTTGCTCTCCCATCAGGTCTGATTTTACTTCTGCAACAAAAGAAGATTGAAGTACGCCAGCTTTGTCTGCGCCTGTTCCTGCTGCATAAGCTTTTGCTATTTCAAGCCCATCGCCATTTGGGTCATTGTCGCGGTGAACAGCAATAAGAGTAGGCACTCCAAACCCTCTTTTATATTCTTCCCTTACTTCTGTTCCAGGAGATTTTGGAGCAACCATTATAACTGTAATATCTTTGCGTATTTTCATCCCTTCTTCTACGATATTAAAACCATGTGAGTAGGAAAGAGTTGAATTTTCTTTCATAAGTGACATTATTTCTGTTACAACACTTGTGTGCTGTTTATCCGGAGTAAGATTACATACGAGATCCGCGCTTGGGATCATCTCCTGATATGTTCCAACCTTAAATCCGTTTTCTGTCGCGTTTTTCCACGATTGCCTTTTTGTATCAATAGAGCTTTTTCTTAAAGTATATGAGACATCGAGTCCGCTGTCGCGAAGGTTAAGCCCTTGATTAAGCCCCTGAGCGCCGCACCCAACAATTACGATTTTTTTGCCTTTTAGCTTTTCAACTCCGTTAAATTCTGATTTATTCATAAACCGGCACTGGCCAAGTTCATCGATTTTTAGCCTGAATGGCAATGAGTTAAAATAGTTCATTCTATATAACCTCCATAAATATCTTGTCACAATAACCTTAAAACCATGTTATGTCAAATGTTCTATACTAAAGCAAAACAAGACCTATTGTGATTACAACTATCATTCTTTTAAGCATTTTAAGGCATATTTTTTCCCTTTTAAATCATTTTAAAATATATGGAAGGAATAAAGGGAGATATAAGACAAGATAATACTAATGCTTAGGTAATCATCATATTCAACACATATAGGTTAAAATACATCAGGCTTATTTGATCATTTTGATAAACTCTGCCATGTGCTTGCCAAATTTTATGCTTTCCTTTCTCTCAAAATGGATGCCATCGATCTTGCTGTTTAAAATAACTTTTCCTGCATCCAGAAAAAAACAACTATTTACAGAAGCAACATGCTTATATTCCTGATAAAATTTTTTTGACTTTTCTATTTCATTCTGATAAAGATATGCTGCGTCAAAATCTTCGTTAATTTGAGGTGGCGCAACAATTATAATATTGACTTTAACTTTTACAAATTTGATTCTATGGATCATCCTTTCAATCCCTTCTGTAATATGTTTTACAGAAATCTCACGGTCTGCAAAAAGATCATTAGTCCCAAGACAAATTATAATAAAGTCAAAATCTACTTTTTCGAGAAGCTCATTAAGATATTGATACCCATTTGCAGGGCTATTATGCGGTATATGATCCAAAACTGTTCTTCCGCAAAAACCTTCTTCGATTACCTCAAAGCCGCTTCCAAGTTCATGCGCCATAACAGTAGGCCATCTTGCATCAGCAGAATATCTCGCTCCGCCGGAAACAGGGTCATAACCCCATGTAATAGATGAGCCAAAACAGAGAATAACTTTTTTATCACTATCTTTACTAAGCAATAAGAAACTCTCCTCTTTTTTTAGGATGATGCCACGAAATTATAACATGGAGTTGGGAAATTTAAAGAAAAAAATTTAAATTTGTTCAATTCTTTTTGCTCTTTTTCTATATTGGCAATTGAATACTTGACTATTAAAATACAATAAATTATCTTTTACACCAAGTTGTTGAAACACGATTATAATAATCGTGTTTCAACAATAACGCTCTTTCGGTGCTGCGAGGTACAGTATGTTTTTTGGCCGCAAAAAAGAACTGGAAACATTGGAGAAGTTGTATAAAAAACACAGCTTTGAACTGCTTGTTTTGTATGGCCGCCGCCGGATAGGAAAAACAACCCTGCTTTCACATTTTATACAGGACAAACCAGCGATTTTTTTCTCTGCTCAGGAAGCAAATGACAAAATAAACCTTCAGATATTTTCGGAACTGCTCTATCAATTCTTTGGCTTAGGAAACACCGGATTACCTGCTTTTGCAGACTGGAATAGCGCATTTTATTTTCTTGCGGAAAAGGCTCATAACAGACGTTTGATACTGGTCTTTGATGAATTCCCTTACGCTGCCGGAGCAAACAAAGGGCTTAAATCTATCTTGCAAAATGCCATTGATCACAAATTCATAAAATTAAATCTGTTTATTATTCTCTCAGGCAGCCATATTGGCTTTATGGAAAATGAAGTTCTTGGCAGTAAAAGCCCGTTGTTTGGGAGACGCACAGCTCAGATGAAACTGAACAGTTTTGACTATGCTGATGCAGCGGATATGCTTTCAAAATATAACAATGAAGACAAAATAAGACTCTATTCCTGCATTGGCGGTACACCTTATTATCTTTCGCGGATAGATAAACAACTAAGTTTTGAGAAAAATTTGGAGGAACTTTTTTTTGAGCCTTCCGGGTACTTATACGAAGAGCCGCTAATGCTGCTCAAGCAAGAGCTGAGGGAAGGGGCAATGTACCATTCGATCATTTCTGCCATTGCTCTCGGAGCAACCAAATTGAACGATATTGCTTTAAGGACAGGCGAAGAACGTTCAAAAACAATAAAATATCTGGATACGTTAATAAGTCTTAATATTTTACACAAGGAATTTTCCTTTGGAGAAAACCCTGAAAAAAGCAGAAAAGGTATTTATCGTATCAGGGATAACTGTTACCGTTTTTGGTACCGTTATGTGTTTATGAACAAGACCGTCATTGAACAGGGTGCAGGCAAAGCTCTTTTTAAGTCGTTTTTGCCTGAACTTAACAGCTACATTGGGGGTCCGTTTGAAGAAATATGTATGCAGTACATGGTGCGGCTGAACAACCTTTTGGCGCTACCATTTGTTTTTACCCAATTTGGCAGATGGTGGAGACCAAACGCAGAAATTGATATGGTGTTTTCCGATACAAGCCGAAAACAATTTATCTTTGCTGAATGTAAATGGCGCAATGACTTGAAAGATACAGCAGCTCTATTGAACCTTGTTGAAAACTCCAAATTATTGAATCCAACAACAGACAATGCTTTTTTTTATCTGTTTTCAAAGGCGACTTTTTCAAAATCCTGCGAATCCCTTGCGAATAAAATGGGGAATGTTAGCTTGATAAGCCTGAATGACTTTTTTTATATGCCAGGTGACAGCTAATACCTGAGCAAAGCCCGCAAACTTGCGTCCTTTGTCAAGTTGGCTTTAGAATAGAACAGCTGGTCTTGTTTTGCTTGACAAAAGCACCATCATGAATATAATAATCTGTTTAAAATGAACCTTATAGGAGGAAGTAATAATGAAAATAAAAATTTTAGGAATAGGTATAGTATTAGCCAAGCTTTTACTTTTATCTGCTTGCCTAACAACATTGCCATTCCTAACTCAAAACGCTCCTGAGCCTATAGCTTATTTCGAACTTATCGAAGTGCCTGGCTTATCAAAGGCTGAAATATTTTCTAGAAGCAAAATATATTTTAATGAAGCATTTGGAGAACAGGCAACACAGAGTAGTCAGGCGCAGGGACTACGGACAATGCAGGGGCATGAAATACGAGCAAAGCATGGACAGGAAATGCAAGAAATGCAAGCAAGGTATACGCAGGAAATGCAGGAAATGCAAGCAAGGCAGGCTACAGGCGCAGAAGTGGAGTGGTCGGAATGGCAGGCAAGGTATACGCAGGAAATGCAGGAAATGCAAACAAGACAAGCACAAGAGTTGTCGGAATGGCAGGCAATGCAGAGAGGGCATGAAGGACAGAGAGGGACAATGCAGAGAGGGACAATGCAGAGAGGGCAGACATCATCCAGCATTCAAGTCTCTGACCAAAACGCTGGCATCATAAAAGGAAAATTAGTGGTTGATAGAACATTTGGACAGGAATTAAATCGACTTAATTCAATATTTACAATTGAAATTAGTGATGGAAATTTTCGAATTACTTTCACAGAACCTACAACACAAAATATGGGTTTTGTTTCAGAACAAGCCAAAGAGAATGCTTTTCAGCTTCACTTAATTGGTTTCAGAGCGGTTCCTACGTTTGGGCTTGTGACACCTCTAAGTGATGCCGAAGTAAGAGCGAATTGGGATAGAGAATATAATTTTTCAAGTAGCAATCCTGGACCTGAGAGACCAGCGCGATCTGACAATAATTTTAGACAAGATTGGATAAGATTAACTAATGACTTAAGAAGATCAATTACTGCAAATTGATTCATTTATATATTTAAATTTGGATTGCTAGGGAAGAGAGTCGTCTTGTTCTCTGCATCCTTGGTGAGTATGGCTAAGGAGCATGACCGAAAGACGAGTCGCGAACGATTCCGCAGCGCAGGGCGCGAGGACTTAGTGAGCGATTCAGATGTAGGTCGTGCCTTATTATAACATTGATCCTTTTATTTGAATATTTTTTGCTGAACATAGAAAAGGACTGATATATTTTAAAACACACTTTGCCTCTCTTGTTCTTGACAATACTATTTTTAAGTAGTATGCTGCAATTATGCCAAATATCGTGAAAAAGGGTAAATCTTCTGTTTCTATTCCTGTCCATAACAAAGATTTGAAAAAAGGCACTGAGCAAAAACTATTAAAGCTTGGAGGTTTTAAATGATCGCATATCCAGCAAAATTTGAAAAGGCTGCAGAAGGTGGTTATACTGTTGAATTTATTGATATACCCTCCTGCGTTACAGAGGGCGATACTCTGGAAGAAGCAAAAGCAATGGCAAAAGAAGCTATTTCTGCCATGTTGTACAGTCTTGATTCAAGAAAAATGGCTATTCCTGAGCCTTCTACCAAAAAAGGAAGAGGAATATATTGCATTGAACCAGAATTGAAGGTAGCTTTTGCTATTACCCTTAAAAAAGAGCGTGAACGTATGAGGTTGTCTCAAAAAGATGTTGCAGAGCGCATGAGTGTTAATTGGAGTTATTACCAGCGTATAGAAAATCCCCGAAGGACAAATCCAACGCTTAAAACCATTGATAAGCTACAAAAAATTTTTAACCGCCAATTTATCTCGCTATAGTGATATCTCAAAACGCCTTTTAGGCTTTTCCGTAGCTCTTTTACAAAGCTAACGGAGATACTGATTACTGCATTGATTCTTTCTTTAGGATATCTTCTGCCAAAGACGAATGTAATATTCTTAGATTGAGCTTTTCGTTTTCTATCTCTTCAATAGTTTCGGGAAATAAATACCCCCATGATGCAAGATAAAGGCGCATCTCTTTTAAAAAATCATTTGCTGCAAAGGCAAGTAGAGTATCTTTATAATCATCTATAAAAACACCATTTTTAGGTGATACTTTTGTTTCTTTAAGGATATTTTCAATTATTTCAATTTTATTTTTACCAGATTCAAGCCCATATATATTTTCAGGATTAAAATCAATTTCAAAAAAATATAAAAGTTTTTCAATAAATTTTTTCTGTTTGGTAGATACGATATATACTTCTTTATAATAATTTTTGCCAATTTTTATAAGCGATTTGCTGAATGGGTATATTTTATGCCAGGCAAGCCAGGTTTTAGGATTAACTTCCATCCAGTCGCTTCTTATTTTAGAAAATAGATTTATAAGCGCTTTTGTGTTTAGTGAAATAGAAGTGAAAACCTGTTCCATCATAAAATGAAACTCTTTTTTAATAAAAGTTTCAGTATAGTTTTCATCGATCAGTTTCATTAAAGCTATAGATTGATAGCCTGTTTCTATTAAGGGTCTAAGCTTTTTAAATTTTTCAAGATGTGTTCTGGGAATATCTGTTCCTCGCCAGTCTTCCCATATTATACCTCCGGCAAGCCATGCGCATCTGCCGGTCTCGTTTGCGCTGTCGCAGAGGACTCCATCAAAATCAATAAAAAGAACTTTTTTTTTCTGGTTTTTCATAATAAAACTAATAAGCAGCTAAAAAACTTAAGCTTATAATCTCCTAATTATTTTGTTGGCTTCTAACCATATCATAATACTCAGTTTTATTTAAATATTTTTTTATTAGATAAATAAATGTGTTATCATCATATAATAGCAATAACAAATATACGAGGTATTATATGAGCAAAAAAAGTTCAGATGTTTATTTTATAGATATGGTTACAAAATCTGGCAATAATTTATTTGATAAAATCAAAAAACTTATTGCGTCTGCTGGTTTTGATAAGCTTGATCTTGAAAAAAAGTTTACTGCTTTAAAAATGCATTTTGGCGAACCTGGAAATTTTGCTCATATAAGACCTGTTTTTGTTTCTATTATTTCGGAACTTGTGAAGAAAAAAGGGGGGATTCCGTTTCTTACTGATACAAATACCATGTACACCGGAGGCCGGACAAATGCAGTGGATCATCTTGAATCTGCTGAAAAACATGGCTTTTTAAGCGCTGTTACAGGGTGCCCTGTAATAATTGCAGATGGTTTGCGGGGGACAGAGTATAAAAATGTGGAAATAAATCTTAAATATTGCAAATATGCCAAAATAGGGTCTGCTATTGCTGATTCAGATGTAATTATTACTGTGAACCATTTTAAAGGGCATGATATGACAGGTTTTGGCGGCGCGCTTAAAAATATAGGGATGGGAGGCGGATCAAGAGCAGGCAAGGCTGATATGCATTCAGATTCAAAGCCTATTATCGATAAGAAAAAATGTATTTCGTGCGGAATATGTATAGAAGCGTGTGCAGTAAAAGCAATAGGATCAGGCGCTGATTCCAAAGCAAGTATAGATGAGGATATATGCGCAGGCTGCGGGCAATGTATTGCTGTTTGTAATAATAAAGCTGTACGTATCAATAGAAATAAAGATGTGAATATAGTTATAAATAAAATAGCAGAATACAGCTATGCTGCGTTAAAAGATAAAAAGCATTTTCACATAACTTTTATAATGGATGTTTCTCCAAATTGTGACTGCTGGTCTCATAATGATGCTCCAATAGTGCCAAATATAGGTGTTCTTGCCTCTTTTGACCCTGTTGCGATTGATCAGGCAGCAGTTGATCTTGTTAACAATGCTCCTGTAATAGTGGGCAGTCAGCTTGATAGAGAAGGGTATAAAGCAGGCAATGATAAATTTTTAACCCTTTACCCCAAAAGTGACTGGAAAGGGGGAATTGAATATGCAGCCTCACTTGGACTTGGAAATAGTAAATATAAGCTAATTAAAATCGAGTAGAAAAAACTATCTTTCTATCTAAATTTAACCGAAACTATAAGTACTTGTTGTCAGAATAGATTGCTATTTTGACAATAAGTATACATTTAACTATAATTATTTGTTATAGCCATAATTATAGATATAAATTAATTTATTTTGTACTTTTTTGGGTACAATAAACTATGTACGGAGGTTAATTTAGGATGAAAAAGATATTAATTGTTTTTCCTTTTATTCTTATTTTTCTTTTTTCATGTAGATCTGCGCCTGCCCCAGCAGAGCCCGTTCCAGATGTGAGAGCAGTTCCAGCAGTAGGCGTTGATGAGGCGAGAAACAGAGCTGTTAATGCTATGGAAAGAGCAAGGTCAATAAGAGCAGATGTAGCTGTCAGAGATGATTTTAATAGTGCTCTTGCTTTATTTAATGAAGCAGAAGGAGAGCCCCGAACTGCAGGCAATTTACAAAATCTAGTAAACAAGTACTTTGACGCAGAGAGATTATTTCTTGCTGCACATGAAAATACAAGAGTTATGAGAGAAGAAGCTCAAAGACAGCTTAATAGAGCCAGGGAAGATATTAGACAAGTTGAAACTGCAGCAGAAGCTTTTGACAGAGAACAGGCTGGGGAATAAGGAGTACGCATATTATGAAAAAAATAATTATATTTTCAGTTTTTATACTTTTTGTTGCATCTGGTGTTTTTGCTCAGGCAGCATTACATCAAAACCAGTATTTTCAGCGTTCTGTTGAATTTGAAAGACTTTCACAACAGGCTTTTGATAGAGGTGAATATGGCTTAGCTACTGAACATGCAATAAAATCTCAGGAATATGCAGCACTTTCCAGACAATTTATAGCAGAACAGGTTCTGGCATTCAGGGCAAGAACAACGCTTAATGCTGCCAGAGAGAGGATGCAAGTTGCTGACAGATTAAATATCCAAAATAGAGATCGCGAATTATATGCAGAAGCATCACGCCATTTTAGAGATGCAAACACTAAGTTCAATGCAAGAGATTTTGAGAGCAGTATTGTAGATTCTCAAAGAGTTTTAGCGCTTCTTCAAGATATAGCTCCTGCTCCTAGAGAAACGCCTGCTACTGCTGTAACTCCTCCTCCAACAACTACTGCTACTGGAGTAACTCTTGCTGCTTATTACGAAGTAAAACTTAATGTACAAAGAAGAGATTCTCTCTGGAGAATTGCAGGGTTTGATTTTGTTTATGGGGATCCATTTAAGTGGCCGCACCTTTTTGAAGCAAATAGGCATACATTTCCGCAACCAGATAACCCAAATCTTATACTCCCAGGTATGATTCTTAGGATTCCTTCACTACAGGGTGAGGTAAGAAGCGGAACAAGATAATAGAAATTACAGTTTTGTGTTTGTAATTTGAAAAAAAAGGCTGTCCAGTGGTCCTGATCTTTCAGATCAGGGTTAGGACAGCCTTTTTTATGGATTTACCTGCTTACTCTTCCGGGTCTCTCGTTGCCTGGTCTAGGGTTGCCCAAAACCAAAAATTTTCTTTCATCATATTGAAGTTCAAAAACTCTAACTATTCTCTCGTTTCTTTCGCCTCTTCTTGGAGCAGGAACCTCAATCCCTTTTACGCTAACTTGTGAGCCGGTATTTAGCTTTAAGGCTTGAATTGCAGATAAAGGGAGTATTACTCTTACGTCTTCCCCTCCAGATCTTATTACATGGAAATTACTATTTCTAACTGTAATTATCCCTGAGATCTCTCTGATTTCCAAAAGAGAATGTCTGGGAGTTTTCGTCATTTGATGTCTTTCTCCTTTAGATTTTCTGTTTGACCTCTCTGAGTCTTTTCCATGCGCAAAAGCAAAACCAGCGCCTATCAATGTAATTAAAACTATCAATCCAATAATTTTTTTCATTTTTTATCTCCTGTTCTTTGTTATATATACTAAAACACTGCTATTATGGAGATAATGTGAAGATAATTTATGGTTTCTATAAAATTTAATAATTTGAAAATATTTATTTTGTATATATAATCATAAAGGATTATATATTAATTTTAAGGAGTTTTTGGCAATGAGTGATTTTAGTTATGAAATAAAAGAGAAAGTCGCAGTATTATCTGAAAACAAAAGTGGATGGACAAAAGAGCTTAATATTATTAGCTGGAATGGGAGGACGCCTAAATATGATCTAAGGGATTGGTCTCCAGGCGGAGAAAAAATGGGGAAGGGAATAACTTTGCAAAAAGAAGAGCTAATAAAATTAAAAGAGATATTAAATAATATGGAATTATAGTAAAATAGGTCAAATATGGAAGGATATATATGAGTTCTGAAAGCAATAATCAATCCAATTCAAACCCTTTTTTGGGGAAAAAGGTCTTTTTTCTTTATCCTCATAGTGTTTTGCAAAAAGAAATACTTGAAGTTTTGATTGCAAATGAATATGAAGTATATTTTATAAACGATCATAAAAAACTAGTAAAAGTTGTAGAACATTTTTCCAACTCAATAGTATTTATCAATATAGATGAAGTTCTGCCTGTGCCCGCATGGGAAGAATATATAAAAAATTTAATGAATGATAAAAAAGCAAAAAGTACACAGCTAGGTGTTGTTACATATAATAGTGATAGAGAGCTTGCAAAGAAATTTCTTATGGAATTAATGATACCCTGTGGTTTTATTATTTTAAATCTTGGCATTGATAAAAGTCTCCCGATATTATTAAAAATGCTTATAGCAAATGAAGCAAAAGGGCGCAGAAAATATATACGCGCAGCAACATCTGACCACGAGAATACAAAATTTAATATTAGCATAAAACATACAGTGCTTTCAGGAAGGATTTTAGATATAAGTATAGCAGGAATGGCTATATTGTTTGAGTCAGATACAGATATTGATCCAAAAATGGAAATCCCGGATATTCAACTTGTTCTTAAAGGTATAATATGCAGGGCATCAGGAGTAGTAGTAGGGCACAGAGCAGGGGATAAAAAAAGCTATATATTGCTTTTTCAATATGTTGATGATAGAGCAAAAGCGAAAATTCACTCATATATCCATAAAAGACTTCATGAAATTATGGATGATATTATTAAAAAACTTTAAATCAGCAAAAAAATGTGTTAAATAGCTCGAATGTATGAAGCTAATAATCATATTATGATTTCTCTATATTGACTAGTATTTAGCAATAGGGTATAGTGTGTTTAATCTGTGGTTTGCACAGTAGTATGAAGAATATTTTTTTGTTTTGGTTATAATTTGTGGATAATATTTTTTTTTAGTCATTAAGCTGCTAAGATTTTTTCTTCAATTTTTAATTCTTAACAAAATAATAACTCAATATTAAGTGCGTCACGATTTTATTTTAGGAAAAAGGGAAAAAAAGGGAAAAAATTATGTCAAAAAAACTCTATGTTGGAAATCTTAACTATGCAACAACTGAGGATCAGCTTGCAGATCTTTTTGCAGGATATGGAAATGTTCTTGATGTATCTATCATAATCGATAGATATACAAACAGATCAAAAGGTTTTGGATTTGTTGAGATGGAAGATGATAAAGCTGCTTCTGAAGCTATTGCAGCGTTAAACGGAAAACAGTTTAATAACAGAGAACTTCTTGTTAATGAAGCAAGGGAAAGAGCTCCAAGAGAAAGAGCTCCAAGAACCTAATTCTATAAAATGAGAAATAAAAGCCGGCTGATTTTTAATAATTAGCCGGCTTTTTTGTTGCTCAGCGAGTAGATTTTCGTCAAATGTAGTGCCTTAAAATAAAATTTTACTCCAAAATAGGCTATTGAAAAACAGATTAAAAATATTGTACTATTATCTAAATACTAAAAAATAACTATTTTAGCTAAAAATTACCCTTTAATGTAATAAAGTAGGTTTAATGTGTCAGATCAAAGGGTAGTCCCAAACAGGGTCAACCTTGAAACAACATATAGAGATCGCGAAGAAGCTTATTATCTTATTGTAAGGGATTTGGCAAGGAAAATAGAACAAGAGCTTTCTTCACGGCAGGTACGCGCATCGATCAGGTTTAGAGTTAAAGCCTTTGAAAATTATTTTAGAAAATTTGTCCGAAGGCGGAGAGAAACCAAAGGTAAAGTTATAATAACAGATATTCTTGGAATAAGGATCATTTGCCCTTTTCTTGAAGCATTGAAAGAGATTGAAACAATTATTAAAGAGCTTTTTTCAATTGTTGAGGTGGAAAATAAAGGCGATATTTATTCTTTTAAAGAATTTGGTTATGATTCTACCCATATTTTAATAAAACTTCCTGTTCCGGAAATTGATCCTACAGGAGAGCCACTGATTTGCGCCGAAATACAGTTAAGGACAATTCTGCAAGATGCCTGGGCAGAGGTTGAGCATGAATTGATTTACAAAGCAGGATTTAATCCATTCGATAAACCATTAAGGCGCAAGCTTGCGGCTGTCAATGCTAACCTTACATTAGCAGATATAATATTTCAGGAGATCAGAGATTATCAGAGAAAGCTTAGAAAAGAGTTGCAACAAAGACAGCAAGATTTTTCAGAGGCAATAGTGGAGAAAATCTTTTCTCTTAATGAAGAAAACGAAGAATATGTAAAATTCATGAAGAAAAAAGATAAAAAAGACGATGAAGATGGGCATATTGATTATGATGAAAATTCATCGGCGCTTAGCCTTGATGATCTTTTACTTAATGGACTTCTTGCACATAACAATAAACAGTACAAGACAGCAATAAAAATATATACATTGCTTCTTGAACAGGATAATACAGAAATAAAAGCTCTTGTTTATGTCCATAGGGGTCTGGCTTATTTTGCTGAATCTTTTTATCTGGAAGCTCTTAATGATTTTAATGATGCATTGGAGATCAATTCTAAAAATGCCAAAAGTTTTTACCTAAGGGGTGTAACCCACAGGATGCTTAAGAATTTTACAGCAGCGCTTGATGACTTGAATAAAGCTATATCTCTTGACCCTTACCAACCTGACTTCTGGTTTGCAAAAGCACAGCTCTATTTTCACTCAGGAGATTATCTTGCAGCGCGGCAAGATATGGAATCTGCTTTAAAACTTGATCCAGAGTCTAAAGATTATAATCAATTTATGCGACTTCTTATGGAGAAGATCTAAGTAATTGCCTCACAATAAAAAAACCGGAACAAATATTAATAAATGCTCCGGTTTTGATAACAAAAAAATAATGCTAGTTACACTTTGAAAATCAATTACATTATTAACTGAAATTAGTTGCCAGGATTTGAGTTAAACTTGTGATGAAAATCCCCAATCATCATTTTGTGTTGTTTTTGCTACTGGTTTAGCAGCTGGTTTTTTTGCAGCCGGTTTTTTTGCAGATGGAGCTGCTTTCTTTGCAGCTGGTTTTTTAGCAACAGTTTTTTTCGCAGCCGGCTTTTTAGCTACTGACTTTGCAGCTGGTTTTTTTGCAGCTGGAGCTGCTTTCTTTGTAGCTGGTTTAGCAGCTGTTTTTTTCACAGCAGGCTTTTTTGCAGCAGGAGCTGCTTTTTTTGCAGCTGGTTTAGTAGCTGTTTTTTTTGCAACAGGCTTTTTCGCAGCTGGAGCTGCTTTCTTTGCAGCCGGTTTTTTTGCAGCTGGCTTTGCAGCGCAGCAACCTGTTTTTTCTGAAGTTTTTTTCTCGTTTGCCACCGGTTTCTCCTCCTTTATTACGGTAACGTTATATGTATAATCTCGTTTAATTTATCTTAAAATATTTATACCCCCTTAAATAAACGAGACACATAGTCTGCATTTTTCAATTTTATAGCTTTTATTATTATCGTCTTTTTATAACCTTTTCCGTATAATTATATTCTATTATTTAAAGTCTGTCACGCAAAGTAACAGACTTTGCAGATATTATTTTAATATAAATTTTTTAAAAATATCATATCCAATTATTTTTTATTTTTTCTCCGGTGGTTTTATTTTCAATCTGGAATGTGCATATTCTGCAGATACTTTTGTACACTTTTCAAATACTTCCATGTCAGAAAAATATTGTTTTGGGCCAGAAATTCTTTTATCATGAAATATTTTATAGACATCTATTTCGGCAGTGCTATTTTCAGGAGTAATATTTTTAATAGTATAATACTTCCATTCTTTTTTTCCGTTTTTTTTGTTAAAAGTTTGCTCTCTATACCAATCGCCAACTTCCATAAATCACTCCTATCGATATTTTACTTGTCCAAAACAGATTTTATATCTTTTGTAATCAATTCTACTTTTCCATCAACAATACTTTTTGTTTCCTGCAGTTTTTTACCAGGCACATCTCTGCATGATATATAGAATTTTATTTTTGGTTCTGTCCCGGAAGGTCTTACAGATACCATGCTTCCATCTTCAAGAACAAATTGAAGAACATCAGATGGCGGAAGAGTGATTCCATTTAAAGAAATATTTTTTTCATAATCACGTACTTTGATTGTTTTTAAACCGCCAAGTTTTTCAAAAGGTTTTGCACGAAGGTTTAACATAAGGTTTTTCATTGTTTCAATCCCTTTCTGACCTTTAAAAACTCCTGATATTTGGGCTTCCCTAAAATAACCATATTTTTCATATATGGAGTTAAGATAATCCAGAAGAGACATCCCTTTTGATCTGCAAAAAAGAGCCATTTCCGCAGTAACAATCGCAGCAGATACAGCATCTTTATCTCTTACTTCATTGCTTACAAGAAATCCATAACTCTCTTCTGTTCCAAAAATAAAATTCTCTCCGGTTTTTTCTAAATTAGCCATAAGATTTGCGATCCACTTAAAACCAGTGAGTACATCATAAACAGTTACACCAAAACTTTCGCCAATAAGTCTCTGAAGTTCTGTTGTTACAATAGATTTTATTATGGTCCCTTTCTGCGGTAATTTTTTCTGTTCAGTCAGTGTTGAAAGCATATAGTAAATAAGCATAGAGCCAAGTTGATTTCCGCTAATAAGTATATATTCTTTTCCATCTGCATCCGGAACAGCTATTCCAAGTCTGTCTGAATCTGGGTCTGTTCCCATCACGAGATCTGCTTTAACATTTTTTGCAAGATTAATAGCCATTTCCATTGCAGAAGCTTCTTCTGGATTTGGAAATTTAAGAGTAGGAAAATTACCATCAGGCTCTGATTGTTCCGGAACCGTGATCACCTGAATGCCTGCTCCTTTAAGCGCGCCTTCAATGAAAATTTTTCCTGCCCCATTAAGGGGTGTGTAAACAATTTTTAGAGTGCTTCCTTTTTCTTTAGCAAGCGCAGGCCGTAAAAAACATTTTTTTACCATTTCAAGGTAAGGCTCATCAATATTTTTATCAATATATATTAAAAGTTTTTTCTCAACAGCAAGTTTTTCTTCCATGCTTTTTATATCTTCGGGTAAACTTTTTCTTACTTCTTCGATTACAAGCGCATCATGCGGTGGAACAACCTGCCCGCCATCAGACCATGCTAATTTATAACCGTTATATTCTGCAGCGTTATGGCTTGCTGTTATAACTACTCCTGCAGTGCAGCCTAAATGTCTTACTGCAAATGAGAGCTCCGGTGTTGGTCTTAATGATGTAAAAAGATAAGCTTTTATATTGTTCGCGCATAAAACAAGAGCTGTTTCCAGTGCAAAAACAGAAGAATAATTTCTTGAGTCATAAGCAATTGCTACAGAACCTTCTCCTTCTTTTTTAACTGCTTTTTTTATGTAATTTGCAAGTCCCTGAGTTGTTTTCCGTATTATATAAGTATTTATCCTGTTATAGCCGCCGCCAATTATACCTCTTATGCCGCCTGTTCCAAAATCCAGTTCCTGATAAAATCTTTCGTTAAGCTCATCATAATTTTGCTCAGCAAGAAGTTTTTCAACCTCTCCTCTAAAAACAGGTTCTTTTTCGAATTTCACATATTGGGTTGCAAGTGTAATAATTTTTTCTTTATCCATATTATAACCTCCCATCTTCTGGAATAAAAAATAGCTTTATATTTCATAAATTGATATATTATAGCAGAAAAAATATTATTGTCCAAATAATAATAATCAACCCTGCCTGAAAATAGAGGTTGATTGTTTCGATAGGAATGGATAGTAATGTACGCTGGCATATACTTAATAAAGCAGGAAAAATTTTGAAGAAAGACAAACGTAATGGCGCAGAGAATTTTAATAATTATTACAGTTCGATTTATGACGATAGGTGGGATGCGTTAAAAAAATCATTCACGCAAAAACCTGATTATTTTGAAATAAGTAAAGGGTTACTTGCTCCGTATTATATCGATAAAGCATCTCTTTTTCCTGTTAAAGCGCTGGATATTTTTCCAGGACAAAATATCCTTGATATGTGCGCTGCTCCTGGAGGAAAAACATTGCTTATTGCTCTTGCAAATGGGGAGTCAGGAGCTATTACAGCAAATGACAGATCTGCAAGCAGGAGAAAGCGTCTTATATCTGTTCTTGATGTTTCGCTTCCGCCTGATTTACGCAAAACTGTAAAAATAACAAGTCATGATGCTTCTTTATGGGGTGTTTACGAAAAAAATATATATGACAGAATACTTCTGGATGCGCCATGCTCTTCGGAACGGCATGTGTATCTTTCAGAATCTCATCTGAAATTGTGGGGTCCTTCAAGAATTAAACAGCTTGCTTCAAAGCAATTTGCTATGCTTGCAGCAGCGCTAGATGCTGTAAAACCTTTGGGAAAAATTGTTTACTCCACCTGTTCGATTTCCCGCGAAGAAAATGATGGAATTATTGAAAAGCTTTTTAAAAAAAGGGAAAAGCTTTTTAAAATTGAAAACATGTCATTTGATTTTGATGCAGGTTTTGAAATAAAAACTGAAAAATCTGAATACGGGTACTATATTTTTCCAGATAAAAACAATGGGGCAGGACCTATCTTTTTTTCTGTTATTGCCAAGTTAGAATAAAGCTTTTTTTTATTTATCTATAATTATTTTTGGCAGTATTGATGCGTGTTTAGCAAATAAATTTGACCTTTATGAGCAAAGCGTAAAGTTTAGGAACAAGCAGGGTGTTTTAAAGTAGTTTAAAAATTATTAAAATAGGTGTATTATAAAAAGAAGATACTTGTTTTGGAAGGGGATTTTGATATACTTTATTTATATTGAGGAGGACCTTGGCTTTTGCCGGGGGTGACAGAGTCAAATGAGGAAGGAGAAAGAGTGAAAAACAACCATAATAGAATAATAATGGTGGACGACAATATAACAAATTTAACAACTGCAAAAAATTTGCTTTCCAATACTTACGATGTTTTTACTGCTCCGTCTGCTACTAAGTTGTTCCTGCTTCTTGAAAAATTGACTCCGGATCTGATTCTGCTTGACATTGAAATGCCAGAGATGAACGGCTATGAAGTCATTGAAAAACTCAAAAGTAATGAAAGTACTGCGGATATTCCGGTAATCTTTTTAACTGCGAACATTGATCCTGAAAGCGAAGTAAAAGGGCTGGAGTTGGGCGCTATTGATTACATAACCAAGCCCTTTTCAAGAGAATTGCTTTTGAAACGCATAGAAGTCCATCTGCTTATTGTAGCGCAGAGAAAAACACTGGAAGACTATAGCCAAAATCTGGAACAAAAAGTGCGTGATAAAACCAAAGAAGTTGTGGGGCTAAAAAATGCAATTTTAAGGACAATTGCAGAACTTGTCGAGTCTCGTGATAACATAACCGGAGGACATATCGAACGAACGCAGGTTTATCTGAATATGCTTGTTGGCTTTCTTAGGTCGAGCAACGTATACGCGGACGAAATTTCAATGCTGGATAACAACTTCTTTATCATGTCATCTCAGCTGCATGATGTTGGCAAAATAGCCATTGATGACAACATACTAAAGAAGCCCGGTAAGTTGACTCCCGAGGAATTTGAAGTTATGAAGAAGCACACTATTAAAGGCATGGAAATAATCCAAAAAATTGAAGCAACTACGCCTGAAAGTGTTTTTTTGAAATACGCCAAAATATTGGCAGGTACTCATCATGAGAAATGGGATGGATCAGGTTACCCTTTTGGTCTCAAAGGGGAGAATATTCCATTGCAGGGAAGGTTAATGGCGATTATTGATGTCTACGATGCTCTTACCAATGACCGACCGTACAAGAAGGCGTTTTCTCACGAAGAATCAATGGAAGTAATAAGAAGCGGAAGGGGAGCGCATTTTGACCCCTTGTTGTGCGATATTTTTCTGCAGTATGAAAAGGAATTCAATGCAGCAAAGGCCAATAGCCACATTAATACTCATGATGGAGTTGAGTGGGAGTTGCCGCCACAAACTGTTGCGACCATAATGGAGGCTGTAGAAGTGATAAAAAATTATAGTGGGGACATACTTCAATCCTGATAGTGGTGGAGTATTTAAAAAATTGCTAAATTTTGGGGAGTATTTATGAATATCGCAAACAAACAGGTCATTGCAATATTTTTTGCTTTGTTCTTTATAGTTTGTGGTATTTCAGGATGTTCCCCCCCCGGCTATCAAAGAAACCATTTTGATATCAATTCCATAAAATCCTACCGTGATATTCCAGGCATAACAAGTGAAGAGATAGCAGCAATAGAGGCGCTTAGGTCTGTCCGAACGAGTTTTTCTGTTGCAAATTTACGCTCAACAGAAGGGTTTACGCAGTTGGACGGCACATACGCGGGATTTATAATCATGTTCTGCGAATTGTTGTCCGATCTTTTCGATATACAATTTCTTCCAGAGTTTACTTCCTGGGATTTTCTTATAAAAGCTCTTGATGACAAGACGGTTGATTTTACAACTGAGCTGACCCCAACGCTCGAGCGGATGCGACGTTATTTTATGACGCATCCTGTTTTGGAACGTTTACTTGCAATTTTCATATATAGCGACCCTGAAAAAATTAAAAATGAAAATGATCTCAATGGGCGCCGGGTAGGCTTTTACTATGGTACGATCACAGCACAATCCATTTTGGCTATGTATCCCTCGTTAAACTTTGAAATCGTAAATATACAAAACACTGCTCATGCAGTTGAAAGTCTTAAGTCAGGTTTTATTGACGTGTTTGTCGCTGACTCGAATGTGGATTATGTGTTTAGCGCTTATCCTGATATTTATTCCAAAGAATTTTTCCAGCTTGTATATACACCGGTTTCGTTGACCACTGCGAATTCCGCGCTGTCGCCAATAATATCAGTTGTGAACAAATATATCGAAGCAGGTGGAATTGACAAGCTTTACGAATTGTACAGGAGAGGTCGCAAAGAATACGCAAAGTACGAGTTTAGCCTTTCACTCACTGCTGAAGAGAGAGCATATTTAGACCGCCTTGTATCAAGCGGATCCAGAATTCCTGTTGCATTGGAGTCTGACAATTACCCTATTTGTTTTTTCAATGACAGGGATGGAGAATTTCAGGGAATAGCAGTGGATATTCTGGAAGAGATAAGCTTGTTGACTGGTATTGAGTTTGATGTTGTAACTGATAGAAATACATCGTGGCGCGAAATATTGGAAAAACTTAGAAGAGGCGAGGCTTCTTTAGTTTCTGAGCTAAGGTATTCTGAGGAACGAGAAAGGTATTTTATTTGGGCAAACCATCCCTATGCTACTTCTCAATATATACTCATGTCAAAGATGGATTTTCCAAATTTGGAAATTTTTCAGGTAGTACGGGCAACCGTAGGTATTACAAGAGAAACAATTTACGATGAACTTTTTAGAAAATGGTTCCCTGGCAATACAAACGCCAGGCATTACTGTACACATGGTGAGGCAATAAGAGCGCTTGAGAGAGGTGAGGTGGACTTGTTGATGGAATCAGAATTCGGTCTTCTTGCCCAGATAAACCTTCGTGAGAGACCAGGATATAAAGCAAATATCGTGTTTAGTTCACCACTATCAGAGTCATTTTTTGGATTTAACAAAAGCGAAGAATTATTACGCTCAATTATTTCCAAAGCCCAAAACCAAATTAGAACAGACAGTATCGTAAGAAGCTGGACAACCCGCGTTTTTGACTACTCCAAAAAATATGCCGAAGACCGTTTTACTTATATGGTCATATCCACTGTTATGCTTTTGCTGCTTCTGGTGGTTTTGATCATTTTATTAATAAAAAACAATCAGACAAAAATGCTGTACAAAACAGAAGCAACTACCCTTTCTGCGATGTATCAATCTTTGCCTGACCATGTGTACTGCAAAGATATAAACAGCGTTTATACAAGAGTCAATCAAGCTTTAGAAGAATTTGTGAAGCGACCTGAATCAGAGATGATCGGTAAAACCGATTTTGATATTTTTGAAGATAAAATACAAGCTCAAGATTTTGTAGACGCAGATAAACGTGTGTTCGAAGAAAAAAAGGCGTTAAAGCAGGAAATACTGTTCCACCAATCTGATGGCTCCATAAGATTTATGGAAAATATCAAAGTTCCATTAATGCATAAAGGCTTGGTAACAGGACTACTTGGAATCTCAAGGGATGTTACGGAACACAAAATTGCAAATGAACGTTTTTTGATTATGCTAAACGCCACTCCGCTTATTTGTAATTTGTGGAGTAAAGAATATAAAGTAATTGATTGTAATGAAGAAGCCCTCAAAATGTTTGAGATGAATAAAAAAGAATATATGGACAGGTTTTTGGAACTTGCTCCTGAATTTCAACTGGATGGGCAGCGCACAACTGATAAAGCCAGAAATTTGCTGGACACAACTTTTAGGGAAGGTAAGTGTGTTTTTGAATGGATGAACCAAAAATTGGATGGCACATTGATCCCGATGGAAGTTACACTTACCCGCGTTGTGTTTGGAGGCGAGTATGTGGCTGTAGGGTATGGCCGGGATTTGCGCAAATATAAGCAACTGATGGAGGAGATCGACCATCAGAATAATTTGCTTGAATCGGTGAACCACGTATCTTCCACTTTGCTTGAGCCGAATGTAGAATTTGAGACTGCTTTGCTTGCAGCTATGGGCATGATGGCTAAAGCTGTAGAGGTTGATCGTGTGTATGTTTGGAAAAACCACAAAGAAAATGGGATACTATATGGCACTCAAGTTTACGAATGGTCAGAAAGTGTGGAATCACAACATGGCCGTAAATACACAGTAAACGTTCCATATTTTGCGGACTGGGAAAGAGATTTATCTCGTGGTAAGTGTCTTAATGGTATTGTGCGCAATATGTCTCAGGAAGAACAGGAGCGGTTCAGTCCTCAGGGCATTGTATCATTGATAAATGTACCGATTTTTTTGCAGGACGAATTATGGGGTGTTGTTGGCTTCGATGATTGCCATAAAGAACGTATATTTACAGAGAGCGAGGAATTGATCCTGCGATCTGCCAGCCGGATGATTGCCAATGCCTTGATTCGGAACGAGATGACTCAAAATATTAAGATCACTGCCATGCAGTTGGAAATAGCAGTAAAAGAAGCGAATGAAGCCAATAAAATAAAAACCAAATCCCTCAACACACTGGAGAGCATCTTAAATGGGCTTGAGGCAATGATTTATGTTTCGGTTCCAGATACAGGCGAGATACTTTTTGTAAACGACTATATGAAGCAGCATTACAATCTTGAGGGCAACTGTGTCGGGCAGATCTGCTACAAAGTTTTACAGAAAGACATGAATGAGAAATGCGACTTCTGCCCATGCTATCAGCTTGATAAAGATCCGGGCGAGACTATTGTATGGGAGGAAAAAAACACTTTAACTGGACGTTCATACCGCAATTCTGACCGGTATATAGTCTGGCCGGATGGAAGAATTGTCCATCTTCAATACTCTGTTGATATAACCGAACTTGTTGTTGCAAAAGAACTGGCAGAACAAGGCAATCGTTCAAAAAGCATTTTTCTCGCAAAGATGAGTCATGAAATACGCACGCCAATGAATGCTATTGTAGGCATGGCAGAACTTGCGTTGCGCGAAAAAAAATTTGATATTGCTCAAAGCCACATCTTCACGATCAAGCAGGCAGGCGGTAATCTTTTATCGATTATCAACGATATTCTAGATTTTTCTAAAATTGAGTCAGGACAAATGGAAATTATCCCTGATTATTATCTGTTTTCATCATTGATGAATGACGTTATAAGCATTGTAAGGATGAGGATATTGGATTCGCAGTTGCGGTTTGCTGTGAGTATAGACAATAACATTCCAAGCGAGCTATATGGAGATGAGACAAGAATCCGGCAGATACTAATTAATATTTTAAATAATGCTGTTAAATATACCTCAGACGGCTTTGTATCTTTTACGGTTATGGGAGAAATACTTGAGGACGGCATCATTAATTTAACTATTGATGTAATGGACTCAGGTAAAGGCATCAAGCAGGAAGATATGGATAAATTATTTATTGATTTTGTTAAGCTTGATGTAGCGAATAATAAAAGCATTGAAGGAACAGGGCTGGGGCTTCCCATAACCTGGAACTTGCTTAAAGCAATGGGTGGAGATATAAAGGTTTTTTCCGAATACGGAAAAGGCAGCACGTTCACCATTACGTTGCCTCAAAAGTTCCGTTCGAGCGAAAGCCTGGCAGTTGTTGAGAACCCGAATGAAAAAAGTGTAATTGTCTATGAGCGCAGGGACATATATGCTAATTCTATCGTAGTCACTGTTGATAGTTTGGGGGTGAACTGCGAACTTGCTTTAACTGAAAATGATTTTCACAAAAAACTTGCAAGCAAAACATACTCTTTTATTTTCATTGCTACTACATTGTATATGAATAACAAGAAAATTATTTCAGAGCTTGGGTCATCTTCAAAAATTGTTTTGCTTGCGGAATTCGGCGAAGCGCCATCTAATAATGGTTGGGCCATCCTTGCCATGCCAGTGCATTGTATATCTGTCGCAAATATTCTAAACGGCAAGCAGGAAGTTTATTCTTACAAGGAAAATGCATTGGTCATGGATTTTCAGGCACCGGATGCAAAAGTCCTTATTGTTGACGATATTAGAACTAATCTGAAAGTAGCTGAAGGATTGTTGTTGCCATATAATATGCAGGTTGATTTATGTAAAAGTGGGATAGAAGCGATTAAGGCAGTACGCACTAAACAATATGACTTGATTTTTATGGATCATTGGATGCCTGAAATGGATGGTGTTGAGGCTACAAAACGGATCAGGGCATTTGGTGATAGAGACGCCTATTACAAAAATGTACCAATCATTGCACTTACTGCCAATGCTGTTTCCGGTACACGAGATATGTTTATGGAAAACGGGTTTAACGGGTTTTTGGCAAAACCTGTTGATACTGTAAAGTTGAACAAGATACTGCAAGAGTGGATTCCAAAAGAAAAACAAAAAAAACCAGCGCTATTTAATGACAATGCCGACAGCTTCTTTGTAACAGAAGATAAAAAAAATGCGCCAGTGGAAATTATTGAAATCAAAGGCGTAGATGTAAATAAAGGCATTACTTTGCAAGGTGGATCAATCGATCGTTATTGGGAAATACTCGAAGTGTTTTATGAGGACGGCCTTGAAAAAGTAAGTGAACTCAAAACCTGTATGGAAGCAGAAGATATACCTTTGTACACGATCCATATCCACGCGCTTAAGAACGCCGCTGCCAATATCGGGGCTATTGAATTGTCAAATAATGCCAAGGCTTTGGAGATGGCGGGAAAACAGTCAGATTTAGGTTATATTAAAACCCATGCTTCTCAATTTTTGACAGATTTGGAATTAATTTTGGGATATGTCCATGATCGCCTTTTGACACGCAATAAAAGCAGGGAAGGAGAGAATAACTCCATTGATACTGCTGAATTGAAAACAATACTTATTGAGTTAAAAACAGCAATCGAGATGCTGGATGCTGGCATGATAAACAGCGCTATAGATGCTTTATTAAAACTAAAACTTACAGAAGATGTTAATGTTGCTGTCCGAAGTATTTCCAAGCATATATTGATTACCGAATATGATGAGGCTTTAGCACTGGCAGAGTCATTATTAAAGGAGATTGAATAATGGCGCAAGTGCGTATTGAGGAGTTTACGCGGGATAAAAAAAAATTTGTTTATATTGATTTTTCCAATATAAACACAAGTGAAGATTTTATCGAACTGATGACGCAGGCTGAGCTGGTAATTGCAAAATATCCTATGCGCTCACTTTATACGATTACCAATGTTGAAAATATCAGATTTGATACAGGCATGAAAAAACTTGCTATAAAATATTTAGAACATAATAAGCCTTATGTAAAATGCGGAGCCATTATAGGACTTGATGGTGTAAAAAAAATTATGATCTCCGCAGTGTTTAGATTAAGTGGGCGGGACAATATAACTTTTGCTTTTTCAAAAGAGCAGGCAGTCGAATTGCTGCTGAAAAAGGAATATGAAGAACTTGCCCAATGATTGCGCAGATTTCACGGATTAATAGGTTCTATTTTCATATGTAATCAGGAGATCAAATATTGTATGCAGGATAAAGTTGCAATTGTAAAATGCGCTTCTTATTCTCCTTCGGAACTTTATGACTCCATTAAAAGAGCAATCTCTCTTTCTTTGAGCAAAGAAGGGGGAAATAATTCAGCTACAATGTTTAAAGGAAAAACAGTTCTCTTAAAGCCTAATATTCTTTCAGGAGCTGCGCCTGAAAAAGCAGTAACGACCCACCCTGAATTTGTAAAGCAGTGCATTATCTGCATCAAAGAGATGGGGGCGGAAAAAGTTATTGCAGGAGATTCGCCAGGGTACCAAAGCAGTGATTATGCAGGCAGAAAATCAGGAATAATGAAAGCTGTAACAGAGGCAGGGGGAGAGTGGGAAGATTTTTCTGACAACATAGAAGTAAAGAATCCTGAAGGGCTGCTGGTAAAAAGCTTTAACCTTGCATCTGTTGTAAAAAAAGCAGATATTATTGTTTCTCTTCCCAAAATGAAGACCCATCAGCTTCTTTACTATACAGGGGGAATGAAAAATCTTTTTGGAATGGTTCCTGGTTTGCAGAAATCTGCTTTTCATCTCCGGTTTCAGGAGAGGGAACTTTTCGCGAAAATGGTTGTTGATCTTAATATTGCCCTAAAACCTGCTTTTACAATTATGGATGCTGTAACTGCAATGGAAGGCCCGGGTCCAGGCAGCGGAGACCCCAGGCATGTTGGAGTTGTTCTTGCGTCAAACAATATACTTGCGCTTGATATTGCGGCTGTAACAATTATGGGATATAATCCGGAAGAAATTCCCACTATTACAGAGGCGCTGGAGAGCAAAGAGTGGTTTAAGGAAGTTTCAAGCTTTGATGTAGTTGGTGAAAAAATTGAAGATGTAAAAATAGATGATTTTAAAAAGATAAAAATTTTAAATGATATAACGATGTTTCGCAGCAGAATGCCTTCCATACTTTACAAGGTATTAAGAAAAGCAGTTGTAAAAAAACCTGTTATAAATCACAAAAAATGTGTAAAATGCGACAACTGTATTGAAATCTGCCCGGCAAAAATAATTAGCTATTTACATAAAAAAATAATTATTGATTATAAAAAATGTATTACCTGCTATTGCTGCCATGAAGTATGCCCTGTGAAGGCTATAGATATAAAATAAATCAAGTTAAATCCTATTCCCAAACAACACTCTGTTGCGTTAAAATCTTCACCTGTGAGGAAAATAAATGACCACTTTTGATTTTGCTAAAAAGGTTTCACCTTAATGACAGACATAGAAAGATTGAAAAAAGAACTTAATCCAGAACAATATAAAACAGTTACCACAATACCAGGCCCTCTTCTTATTATCGCAGGCGCAGGATCCGGGAAAACGCGGACAATTACCTACAGAATGGCCTATATGCTTAATAAAGGGATACCACAATCTTCGATTCTTGCGCTGACTTTTACAAATAAAGCTGCAAAAGAGATGTCCGAAAGAGTAAAGAAAATTACAGGAAAAAAACTAATAAACCTTACTGTTTCTACATTTCATGCTTTTGGAGTCAAAATACTTCGCGAAGATATTGAATGTCTTGGGTTCAGGACAAATTTCAGCATTTATGATCAGGCAGATAAAATAGCTCTTATAAAAAATACTGCAAGGGAGCTAAAAATCGACCCAAATACCCTTGACCTTTATTCTCTCGCATCCATTTTTTCATTAATAAAAACAGATATTGCAAAGTGGAACAGTACAACAGAGGTTTACAAAAATATTTATGAAGAATACATAGAGCATTTACGCATTTATAATGCAGTTGATTTTGACGACCTTATTACCCTTCCTGTTAAAATTTTTAATCAATATCCAGATATTCTTGAAAAATACAGAGAACGTTATAAATATATAATGGTTGATGAATTTCAGGATACCTCAAGAGTCCAATATGACCTTGTAAAACTTCTTGCAGAAAAATCGCGCAATATTTGCGCTGTAGGCGATGATGACCAATCTATCTATTCATGGAGAGGCGCTGATTATTCAAATATATTACAGTTTGAAAAAGATTTTCCGGAAGTTGCAGAAATTAAGCTGGAGCAAAATTACAGGTCTACAGGTAATATTTTAGAGGCTGCGAACCAACTTATATCAAATAATAAAAACAGAAAAACCAAAGAGCTCTGGACAGGTATAGAAAGCGGCAATTTGATTGAAATTTATTATCCCGAGAATGAACAAAAAGAGAGTGAATTTATTGCGGACATGATAAGTTATTTAAAAAAGAAAGATAATATCCATTATCATGATTTTGGAATACTTATAAGAACAAACAGCCTTGCAGCAGCTATCGAAGATGCTCTTCTTGGCGCAGGTATTCCCTACAAAGTATCGGGCGGCACAAGTTTTTTTCAGAGGCAGGAAGTAAAAGATATTATAGCTTATTTAAGAGTTATGACAAATCCTGAAGATGATGTAAATCTTCTAAGAATCATCAATACTCCCAGAAGAGGAATGGGAAAAAAATCAATTGAATATATTAATTCAGTTGCGGAAAATAAAAAATGCTCGCTATTTTCTGCTATATGCGCGATTTGCGTTGCAGGGGATTCTGCGTTAGGCGATAAAACAAAGGCAAGTTTGCAGGAGTTCTTAAACTTGATAAATTTTTTTAAAGCAAGATTTTTGTCAGGAAAAAATATGGCAAAAACCCTTGAGGAGTTTGTTAGTAACATTGATTACTGGGGATTTCTTGTAAATGAATATCAGAAAAACGAAAAACTCGCAAAATGGAAATATAAGAATGTTCAGATATTTACAGACCTTCTGGCAAGATGGGAGACAGACCCGGATAATATCAAGCCAGACATATATCAATATTTAAACAGAATAACTATTATAACGCGTGATGATATTGAAGATAATGAAGATGGCAAAGTAAATCTTATGACTATTCACGCAGCAAAAGGTCTTGAATTTGATATTGTTTTTCTCGCGGGTGTAGAAGATACTATTATTCCCCATGCGCGCGCTATTGAGGAAAATGAAACCAATATAGAGGAAGAGAGAAGGCTTTTTTATGTTGCAATAACAAGGGCTAAAAACAAACTCTATATTACAGCATGCAAACAGAGAAGATATCTGAAAGATACAATAGAACCAAAACCCTCAAGATTTCTTGTTGAACTTCCACAAAGTTTGTTAAAAAATTGCGAAGAAAAATCTGTAGATGATAAAGAAAAATTAATGAAAATGTTTGAGGGAATTAATGCAATTTTTAAAAAATAAATTGCAGGGCATTAATATTTGGAGAAAAAATGCAGAAAAAAAGTGAAAACAATGTTGCGATAAAAAGAAAATATCCTGAACCAGTAATTTTGATTATTGTAAAAGATAAACATGGCAAATATAATCCTGTGCCTTGCAGCTGGGCAATGGTAGCATCTGGTGAGCCTCTTATGTTTGCTTTTGCCCTTGCCACTAAACGTTATTCGCTAGAGGCTATAAGAAGAGCCGGCGAATTTGTTATTTCATTTCCTTCTGAGTCAATGGCCGATGAAGTAGCTTATTACGGTTCCTGCTCCGGAGACAATACAGATAAATTCAAAGAAAAGCCTGTTCCAACAGAAAAAGCAGAATCAATAGATTGCCTTATTTTAAAAGATAGTGTGGCTAATTTTGAATGCGTGCTTGATTGTGAATATGCGGCTGGTGACCATATAATTATTACTGCAAGAGTTCTAAAGGCATGGGAAAATAAAGAGAGCGACCTTAAAAGGCTATTTAATGTAGGTTCTGGCCGCAAACTTTCCGGTGTGACAGAAAAAAAATAGATTACCCGGGCATTGTCTCTTTTTCGATTTTTTCAAGATATTTTACAGCTTCAAAATAATTATCCCCGCACATCTCTTTTGAGGGAATAAGCGATGTGCAAACCCTGGGACGCCCCTTTTTTCCAAAAAGGAGACATAGGTTGTTATTATCCAGATTTATGCATCTTACCCCAGCAGGTTTGCCATTTTCCATTCCCGGAATCGGCGAAGATATTGAAATAGCTATACAACAAGCTCCACAGCCAGGTCTGCAATTAAATTTATCAGCCATGCTCGTTTATAGCATAAATATAGATAAAAATCTCTATACGATATTTATAAATAGAGATCAAAAAAGGTTGACAATCATTGTTATATGAATAAATTTATATACATATTAAATGAAGTAATGAATTAAAATTATAGGCCCGTGGTTAAGGATTATTATGAATACTATACTGGTTCTTGAGAACCCTTCCAGTTGGAAGTTGAATATTCCGGGTGTGGATATTGTCAAAGCTAACGATTATGTAACTAATGAATCATTCAGTTACCTTAAAAATGTAAAAGTGCTTAATTTATGCAGGTCTTATAAATATCAGACAATAGGATATTATGTATCTCTTATTGCTGCTGCAAGAGGACATTATCCAATCCCCTCTGTAAAAGCAACCCAGGATCTAAAACAGAGCCTTA
Organism: Spirochaetaceae bacterium; assembly: GCA_009780675.1. Lineage (GTDB taxonomy): Bacteria > Spirochaetota > Spirochaetia > CADAEX01 > CADAEX01 > WQTU01. Next base: position 62,418 of record WQZP01000006.1, read on the forward strand.
TAATCAAACGGGCATCACATGATCTTCACACCCAGATACAAAAAAGCCTTGCACATGTTCAGGGTGAAAATTATGAATTAAATATCTATTTTGGGAGAAATGCCAGCAATACCCATAACAGGCTCTCTAACATGATTTATAATGTTTTCCCTTTGCCGTTTTTTAATGCAAGCTTTCTTAAAGTTAAAAACAGGTGGCAGCTTGATTCAATAAGTCTTATTACAATAAAAGATATCCCCGAAAACCATATTGATTTTGCTGTTCAAAGAATGATTGATTATGTAGGGAGAAAATCTGCGAAAAATCAAAAAGATTCCACTCTTTATAAGTATGAAATGGCAATTTTAAGAACAGATACTGAAACAAATTCCCCATCAGATAAAGAAGCTATTATCAAATTAATGAAATCTGCTGATAAAAATAGAGTAGGGATTGAAATTATAACAAATAATGATATTGCTCAGCTTGACAGATTTGATGCTCTTTTTATAAGAGATGCCACAGCTGTAAACCACTACACATATAGATTTGCCCGCAGAGCTGAATCTTCTGGTCTTGTTGTTATTGATGACCCAATATCTATCTTGCGCTGTACAAATAAAATATATCTTACAGAAGTTCTTAATAAGAATAAAATACCAATTCCGCCTACTGTAATAATAAGTCAGAATAATATCGAAAAAGTGGAAAAAGAGATAGGATTTCCTTGTGTTCTAAAAATACCCGACAGTTCTTTTTCCCAGGGTGTTTTTAAATATGAAACAAAACAAGAGTTCGAAAACGCTCTTTCAGGCCTTTTTAAAAAATCAGCCCTTCTTTTGGCACAGGCATTTACTCCCACAGATTTTGACTGGCGCGTATGTATCCTTAATGATCAGCCTCTTTTTGTTTGCAGATATCATATGGCAAGGGAGCACTGGCAAATATATAACCATGCAAGTAAAGGGACAGCTGATGAATCAGGCCTTGTTGATACTCTTACAGTCGCTGAAACGCCAAAAAAAGTTATTGACATTGCTCGTAAGGCTACAGGCCTAATAGGGCGTGGATTATACGGGGTTGATATTAAAGTAATTGATGGAAAACCACAAGTTATAGAAATAAATGATAATCCAAGCATAGAGGCGGGAATCGAAGATAGAGTTCTTGGTGATAAACTTTATGATGCAATAGTCAAAGAATTTATACGCCGGCTTGATAATTTTCATGGGAAAAACAATGGAAAAAGTAATAAAAATAATTTTGCTTGTTAAAAATATTTTTATTAAAATTTTTGTTGAATAAAATTATTATTTTTTATATACTTCATTTCACAATAAAAAAAGCCTGCTCATGATGTTGTAGGTACATAACGTATGCACATAACGTAAGTACATTATATTATGCACATTTGTGTATACATAATGTATCAAAATTTTCCCTCACCCCTCTATAATGTATACATATTATGGGCAGGCAATTTTAAAATATTTAATTTTTTTGCAGTTAGGTCTTTTCTTTATCTAAATAAAGAAGTATTTTATAGTATAAGAGGGGGATACAAATGAAAGTTTTAATGCTGGGCTGGGAGCTTCCGCCTGTCATTAGCGGTGGTCTTGGCACAGCGTGTAAAGGTATTGCAGATAGCCTCGCCAAAAACAATATTGACCTTATATTTGTTATACCTACTGGTAGGGGAGGAGAGTCTGCTCTTGATAGCAGAATAAGAGTAATTTGTGCAGACAAATATACTCCTATAGAAAAGTATCTTAAAAATTTTAATGAAAAATATTCTGAAGAATTTAAATCCATCAATTTTAGTGATTTTTCACCATATCATACTTCTTATGAAGGCTTATCACACGAAACAGTTGAACAAAATATTATAGAGAAAATATCTTCGCAGAAAGAGTACAGTATCCTCAATTTTGAAGGCAATTATGGAAGAAATCTCTTTGAAGAGGTTATGAAATATCGTTATATTGGGAAAGCCCTTGGTGAGAATGAATCTTTTGAAGTGATCCATGCGCATGACTGGATGACCTATCCTGCAGCAATATGCGCAAAAGAAGCAAGTGGAAAACCCCTTGTTGTGCATGTCCATTCAACTGAATATGACCGTTCGTGGTCAAACCCAAGTAAAGGTATTATTGATATTGAACGAGAAGGGTTTGATAAAGCGGATAAAATAATTGCCGTAAGTTATTATACAAAAAATATAATCGTGAGTGAATACGGGATAAACCCCGATAAAATAGATGTTGTTTACAATGCAGTAAATAAAAATACCCAATTTTTGAGGTATCAAATCAGAAAAAGTTTTGATGATAAAATAGTTCTTTTTTTGGGCAGGATTACGCAACAAAAAGGGCCTGAATATTTTCTTGAAGCAGCAGTAAAAATTTTAAATAGAATGGATAATGTAAGGTTTGTTATGAGTGGAAGTGGGGATATGTTCCCTAAAATCGTTTCCAAAATGGCAGAATATGATATTGCAGACAAGTTCCATTTTACCGGGTTTTTGAGCGACACCATGGTAGAAAAAATTTTTGCAATGAGCGACATATACGTTATGCCTTCTGTTTCAGAACCCTTTGGAATATCTCCGTTTGAGGCTCTTTTATATGATATCCCTATAGTAATTTCAAAACAGTCTGGCGCTTCGGAAATACTTGGAAATGCGCCTAAAGTAGATTTTGACAATACAGATGAACTTGCGGCTGTTATTATAAATTTGCTTGAAGATGATATGCTCAGAGAGGCAGTAGTCAGCCAGTGTAAAGAAGATATGCAAAATATAAGCTGGGCAAATTCTGCAGCGAGAATAATAGAAATTTATAACAGACTTGCCATAATATAACCTGTTGCAATAGCGTATGGCGTCATTATGCTTTTACTTCCAGATCCATCAACCGTTCCGGCTCAAGACAAAATATAGTTTTTTTGAAATAGGAAACAACCACATATATGAAGATGATTCCCTTAACAAGAGCATCTTTAACAAAGTAAGTAAAAATTGTTATATCCCCGCAACAAAACTGATACTTGACCTTGTTGAAAAATTTAAAGGCAAATTTAGAGTAAGTTTTTCAATATCAGGAGCAGCTCTGGAGCAATTTCAGCAGTTTGACCCATCAGTACTGGATCTGTTTAAAAATCTTTATCAAAGCGGATGTGCTGAATTTCTTGCAGAAACCTATTACCATTCACTTGCATTTTTGTTCTCGCCTGAAGAATTCAGGCACCAGGCAGAAAAGCATAAAAAAACAATAACAGAACTTTTTGGTGAGAATCCTGTGACATTCAGAAACACAGAGCTTGTTTATAGCAATGCTATAGCTCTGGAAGCGAAAAATATGGGGTTTAAAAATATACTTGCAGAAGGGGCGGACAAAATCCTAAGACAGTTATCTGCAGATGGTAACACATCTGACAACCATAGCTTTCCCTATAAGCTTTATTGCCCCAAAGGGCTGCCTGATATGAACCTTCTCCTGAGGAATTACAGGTTTTCTGATGATATTGCATTCAGGTTTTCTGAAAAAAAATGGAAAGAATATCCATTAACTGCGGAAAAGTATACAAAATGGCTCTCTGATGCGCTCTCCATAACTCAAAGGGAAATTATTAATTTATTTATGGATTATGAAACATTCGGAGAACACCATTCCAGCGAAACAGGCATATTAAAATTTCTTGAAGATTTTGTATCTGCAGTTATCAATGAAACAGATTTGGAATTTATTATGCCAAAGGAAGTTTCCCAAAAACATAAACAATCCGGAGAAATAGATGTGCCTGATAATATTTCATGGGCAGATAAAGAAAGAGACCTTTCAGCCTGGGCCGGAAATTCAATGCAAAAATCTGCCCTTAATATGATTTATAAAATCGAAAAAAATATAAAAAAACTGGATGATAAAGATATAACGCACCTTTGGAGAAGGCTCCAGACATCCGACCATTTTTACTATATGTCTACAAAAGGTTTTCAGGATGGAGATGTGCATAAGTATTTTAATTACTTTACGACTCCATACGATGCATATATTGTTTATTGTAATGTAGTAAATGATCTTTCCGAGTTAATAAAAAAAAGGTCCTTGTCGCCTTAATAAATATAAAGTGATCCCCAAAAAATCAGGCTTTTTGTCCGGCTTTTAGGAATCACTTCAATACTGCTTTCGCTGGTGCAGGATCTGCATCATTATATTTATTACATTGCAAAATTATCAAAATAACCCTGAATTAGAACAATAGGCGTCCCTTTATCGCCCGACCCGCTTACAAGATCACAGAGGCTGCCAAGTAGGTCTGTAAACATCCTCGGCGTAGTACCCTCAGCCTCCATTTTACCCAGTTGGTCACGTCCGGTTTTTTTCGCGTGTATGGCCTCTTTGATTGCCTTGTTGGCATCATCCCTGGAAAGGGTGGCAAAATTATTATCTGCAAGGAGTTTCAATTTTATCTCATTTGGGGTTCCTGCCAAACCCGAAGTATATGCCGGAGATATTACTGGATCTGCCAGTTCCCAAATACCGCCCACAGGATCCTTGAATCCGCCGTCACCGTATACAAGCACTTCCACAGTCTTGCCGGTGAGTTTCTTAAGCGCCTGCTGCATTTTTTGGATAAAAACATCACATTCTCTGGGGAATAGCTTTACCCGTTCTTCTGTGGCCTTGTTTGAGCCAAGCAAGCCGTATTGCTTGTTGTAGCCGCTTCCATTTACAGGCTCTGTCAGAAGTTCATCAAGCCCAATAACCTTTTTTGCTCCAGCAGCTAATAGCACCCTTTTAGTCCTGGCTCTTGAATGGATATCAGCGGCAATGACCTGATCTGTGTGTTTTAATATGCGCTTAGGGTCAGAACAAAAAATTATGTCTATATTATCACCAAAAGATTTATAATAAGCAACGTAATCAACGCCAGTGAACCTGTGTTTTTTATCATAACCAAAAAGACGGCGATACTCAGCCTCGTCCAGGCAGTCTGAATACGGATTGAGGTTTTTATCATCCATATCTTCCCATGTTATAAGTTGATTCCCAACTTCATCGGCAGGGTAGCTTAATTGAATAGTTATTTTTTCTGCGCCCCGGGCAATACCCTTTAGAAGCATGGCAAAGCGGTTCCTGCTCATGATCGGAAACACAACGCCAATATGGCCGCCCTGAAACTTGGCTCGAACATCAGCAGCGATTTGGTCAATGGTTGCATAATTACCCTGGGAGCGCGCTACAACAGCTTCGGTAATTCCCAGAATATCACCATCATTAATAACTATACTTTCATACTCTATCGCATCTTTTACAGATTGACAGACAATGGCCACAAGATCATCAGATTCGCGAATAATTGGTGTTCTAAGGCCAAACGTTTTTGTTCCAACAACTCTCATTTTTGTATTTTAACACAGAAGAGAAAAAAAGAGCAAGATTATCTTGATTTTTTCGAAAACCCTGTCATTCAGGCGTGGAATATGTCTATATTTTAATTACTTTAGTATGTACTTTTGCGTAAATCGCTATTTTATTACCTCTATTTTGTTTATTACCCTATTACCTTCGTTTACTATTTTTGTTTTAGTAACAGTCATATTTTCTTTTTCTAATTCTAAAAGACATTCTTTAATTAATTTTATTCTTTTATCATTCTTGAATTTACGCTTTTTTTTGGCTTTTGAAATAATACTATCAATAACATCATTTAGTAATATTGGCTTATTATCATTATAGTCAAGACAACAATTATAATAAAAAGGGGAGTTATCCTGAGGTATATAATTGTCATTATGAAAACGGCCGCCATTAAAAATTTTGTGGAAGTGCCCATGTAAATTTACATATTCAGCATTAATAATATCATACGGTTTATGTGATAATAATAGAATGTTATTGATAATTAAGGGATTGGCAAATACAGGATAAATTCCAGCAATTTGCGGTTCTCCGGCTGCATCATAGTCTTTGGATATTAGTTCAAGTTCATGATTGCCAAGTATTAAAATCTTTTTCCCATTCAGCTTGTGCCAAAAATACCTGTAAACATCCCAATAGAATGCGTGGTATGTTTTTACAAAATCTCCCAAAATCCATACTATGTCGTTACTGGAGGTTATTTCCTTATTCCAGTTATTTATTTTTTCGTTATCATCAATTGTATAGTCATTGTAGTATTCTTCATTTATATATTTGTTTGTAAATTCTTTTTTTTTGAATACATCATGTTTATGCATTTGCTTAAATCTTGGCCTTAAATATTCTTTGCCATAGAAATGATTATCGGAAATAACGTACATTTTTGCCATAAAAATACTTCTCTTATCTATAGATTAATTTATAAATAATTGTATTTTGTCAATATTAACGTTGGTTTTTTTAAATTTATTGCGTTTAACGGTTAAAAAATACGCTCCGGGGAGCGGCGTTACTGCCGGAGCGCGTTATTTGTATGAACAATGGTTGTCGTTATTCCATTGCAAAAGTGTCTAGAAATTCAAAATAGAGGTCATGTCGGGTATCGAAGACAAAAGAGGTATTGTTTCTATGCTTCTTGCCCCAAGTTTTACAAGCTCATACCTTACTTTTGCCAAAGGCATCTCTATATTGTCTGTCGCTACCTGAATAGTGTATTGCGCGTATTTTGATCCTGGAATAATGGTTGGCTCATCTGCATATAGATTATGTTTTGAAAGAAACTCTTCAACAACCCCTTTTCTCTCTGACGGCATATTAAATATAAGCAATACTTTGCTTTCAGCATGGAGCGAACCATGAAGATTTATGATAAACATCTCCAGCAGCTCTTTTTTTATTTTATTGTCTAAAATCGTTTGATTGATCCATATCCCTGTTTCAGAAACAAACACTTCATCTATTATTTTAAGGCCGTAACTTTTTAGCGCGCTGCCTGATTGCGTTATCTCAAGTCCTATATCTGCGCTCATATTGGTTATTTTCGCTTCTGTTTTCCCCCAGGTCTCATATATCAGGATGCCTTTTTCTATTTTGGAAGGAGTTTTATACTTTTGCACAGACCATGTTGTTGCAAAATCATCAAGTCCAGCAGATATCATTTTATTTTTGATCCAGTTAAGCGACATATACGGAAGCTCTGAAACTACAGTAATTATTTTTTTATCTTTAAAATGATTTTTTAAAAAATTCTCTACATTATTTTCTTTAGTAGCTCCGTCAACAATACCTACAAGGCGGACATTCCCTCTTTTTAGAGAAAGAATTTTTTTAAGGCTGATATCAATATTATACTCTATTTTTAGTTCGAGTTTTCTTTCTTCTATCCAGTCATCTCCTGCGATAGCAACATCAAGTTCATTAAGTGAAAGTTGAGTCCCAAACTCCTGTGGCCTCCCATCCCATCCCAAAAGGAATTTTACTGCTGGAAAAGAAGTTGGCCCCCCTGTTTCGTAACCTTTTGTTGTAAACCCTGAGTTTTCAAGAAATTTCACAAGATTTCCGCCCCGCGTTGTATTTGCCAGCGAACCAGCAGGCATACCAATAATAAGCTTGTTATCCATAATCGTTATTCCTCTATAAATTCCAATTTATTGTTATTTATTTTTCTGTAATAGCAGCCTGTATAGGGCATATTATTTTTCTTTTTAGCATGGCATGCTCCTTTTCCTTCAGGTTTTACCAGAAAAAGAAGAGAGTTTTGTTCACAATTTACTCTTACTTCTACTATTTTGAGCATATCTCCGGAAGTTTTCCCTTTTTTCCAAAGCTCATTTCTGCTTCTGCTCCAGTAAGTTGCATAGCCGCTTCTTGTTGTTTCTTCAAATGCCTCAAGATTCACAAAAGAGAGTATAAGGACCTCTTTGGTTTCTGCATCCTGAGTTACAACAGGCAACAGGTTTTTCCCATCTTTCCCAAAATCAAGTAAAAGCTCATTTGTATATTCTTTGCTCATGGTCCACCCTAAAGTTTTATGCTACAATTATTAAAGGATGCTAACACTCTTTTTAAATTTCTTCAAGTTTAGTTCTGTTTTTTTATAATAGACTGGCGTTATTAGTCTATTCCTGATATAATATCGAAAATAAAATAGTAATATGAAGGTAAGAACATGAAGCAAGAAGAAATTTTTTATAATACAGGTATAATACCTGTAATTAAAATCGACAAAGCAGAAAAAGCTGTTCCTCTTGCCGAGGCGCTTTTAAAAGCAGGAATTCCAATAGCAGAAATTACGTTCAGATCAGATGCTGCTGAAAAAGGGATTTCACTTCTTAAGAAAAATGTAAGCGAAATTCTTGTTGGCGCAGGAACTGTTTTAACGCCAGATCAACTTGATAGAGCAGTTGGAGCAGGTGCTGATTTTATTGTTACACCCGGGTATAACCCCGATATTGTAGAAAAAGCGCTAGCCTTAAATAAATTGATATATCCTGGTGTGAACAGCCCTTCACAGGTTGAAGTGGCTCTTTCCAAAGGGCTTAAAATACTTAAATTTTTTCCTGCAGAAGTTTCAGGCGGGATAGCAATGATGAAAGCATTGCAGCCTGTTTATAATGTGCAGTTTATACCTACCGGAGGGATAAGTGCGGGTAACATAATTAAGTATCTTGAATGCAAGAATGTTCTTGCCTGCGGCGGAACCTGGATGGTAAGCGCTGAACTTATTGAAAATGAAAAATATGATGAGATATACAGGCTTTCAAAAGAAGCTGTTGATATAATATCCCAGTTGCGAAGTGGGAAATAGGAGTTATTATGAAGGTAATTACTTTTGGAGAAATAATGCTGCGGCTTAAATCACCTGGTTTTGAAAGATTTTTGCAGTCCCCTATGCTTGAAGCTACATTTGGAGGTGGCGAAGCAAATGTTGCAGTTTCACTCGCGTATCTTGGAATAAATTCTTCTTATGTAACAGCTGTTCCGGATAATCCAATAGGCAAGGCTTGTCTTGGGGAGCTTAACAGGCATGGTGTTGATACTTCTCTGGTTATAAAAACAGGCAAAAGACTTGGAGCATATTATCTTGAGCAGGGAGCGTGCCAGAGATCTTCTGTTGTAATATATGACAGGGAACATTCATCTGTTTCCGAAGCGCCTGCAGATCAATATGATTGGGAAAAAATATTTACTGGCGCTTCTTGGTTCCATATAACTGGAATTACTCCCGCAATATCTGCCAATGCAGCGGATGTAACTATTGCTGCTGTTTCTTTTGCAAAAAAGAAAGGTGTGCAGGTTTCGTGTGACCTTAATTACAGGGGTAAACTCTGGAAATATGGCAAAAAAGCTCCGGAAGTTATGGGCGAAGTTATGCGGTATGTAGATATTGTAATAGGTAACGAAGAAGATTGCCAGAAATCTTTGGGAATAGAAACTAAAATATCAACAGATAATGCAGGCTTCGGAGAAGAAGCTTATAAAGAAATAACAGAAAAAGTTCTTTCCGCATACCCTAATTTGAAAAAAGTGGCAGTAACGCTAAGGCAAAGCAATTCCGCAGACACTAATGGTTGGTCTGCTGTTGTAAATAATAGAAAAGAATATTTAACATCAATACGTTATGATATTAATGATATTGTAGACAGAATAGGGAGTGGCGATGCTTTTGCTGCAGGGCTGATTTACGGTTTCAATAAATATGGTACTGATAAAGAAGCGCTTGATTTTGCTGTTGCAGCATCCTGCTTAAAACATTCTGTTCCCGGAGATCTTCCTCTTGTTACCGAGGCTGAAGTATTGGGTCTTCTTAAATCCGGCGGAAGCGGCAGGGTGCAGAGATAAATATAGTCTCTTCCCAGCTGAAGTTCGTTAGCTAAAGATCCGCGAAAATCAGCGGGTCTTTAGTCATAATTAGTCATAAGCCAGCACTTATGATAACTTTCTCTCTATAATCCCCATTAAATTATATACAAGCCTTGCGGCAGCAAATTCTGAAGCATGAAGAGCCTCTTGCGGAGCAAGCTCAACAACATCAAAGCCTATTATCTTTCTTTGCGCTGCAACAGATTCTATAATAGACAAAACCTGATACCAGCCAAGGCCACCAGGTTCCGGAGTGCCTGTTGCAGGAAAAACAGAAATATCAAAACCATCTACATCTATTGTTACATAAATATTTTCCGGAAAATCATCCGGCAGTTTTATTTTGTTGATATTTTCTGTAACTGCCTGATACGCATCAATATAATTTATTTTATTATTTTTGCGAAAATCAAGCTCCTCAAGAGAGATGCTCCTTACGCCAATCTGGAAAACCGGAAACCCTAGATCAAATGCGCGGCGCATAACGCACGCATGACTTAGCTTATTCCCGTCATATTCGTCGCGCAGGTCTCCGTGCGCGTCAAACTGGATTATCCCTGTTTTCCCTTTATATGGCGATTTGCTGCTGTTGATTGCTCTGAATGCGCCTAAAGAAACCGTATGTTCTCCACCAAGCACTATTGGTATATGTTTTTCCAAAATAGAATCAAGAACTTCTTTTTCTATTAACCCAAGCAGTTCTTCTGCGCAGCTGCCAGCTTTTTTCCCGTCAAGACCAAGACCCAAATGTTTTGTATATATTCCCCTTTCCCCGGGAATTGAAAATCCATCCCATTTTTCAAGTTGCTGCGATGCTTCTATTATTGCGTCCGGGGCCTTTGCAGTCCCTTTTCCGTAAGAGACACTTTCTTCAAGAGGCGCGGGAATAATATGAAATAGCGCCTTATCAGCATCAAATGAAAATTCCGAACCCATAAACTGCTGCATCAGGACAATCTTCCCTTAAAATCATTATATCCAAATTTTCGTATAACTGTATATTCCCCGTTTTTTGCTTTTGCCGCAACAAGAGCAGGCAGGGGGACACCATTAAAAGTTGTAGTTTTTACCATTGAATAGTGCGCCATATCTGTAAAGACAAGCCTGTCCCCCGGCTTTAGTTCTTTGTCAAAAGAATATCTGCCAATAATATCTCCAGCCAGGCACGAGCACCCGCCAACAGTATATGTATATTTTTTTTTATCAGGCAATCCTGTGCCTATTATCATTGGCCTGTAAGGCATTTCCAGGACATCGGGCATATGTGTTGATGCAGAAGCATCCAGTATTGCGATATGATCAACGTTATGTACGATATCAATAACTGTTGCGACAAAAACCCCTGTGTTAAGGGCAATAGCTTCTCCTGGCTCAAGAAAAACTTCTATATTATTGTAACGCTTTCTAAAATCTGTAATTATTTTACATAAAAGCTCTATGTCGTAATCATCTCTGGTAATATGGTGCCCGCCGCCAAAATTAACCCACTTTATTCTGCTGAAGAACTTGCTGAACTGCTTTTCTGTGGCTGCTAACGTGCGCTCAAGAGAGTCGGAATTTTTTTCACATAATGTGTGAAAATGTATCCCGGAGATATTGTCGAGCTGCTCTTCTTCAAAATTCTGGATTGTTACTCCAAGCCTTGACCCTTTTCTGCATGGATCATAAATCGATACTTCTGTTTCACTATGCTGCGGGTTTATCCTTATTCCAACACTTATATCTTTGTTCTTTTTTTTGATCACAGGGAGAAATTTTTTAAGCTGAACAAAAGAGTTAAACACAATATGATCAGATATATCTGCGATTTCTTCAAATTCATCTTCCTTAAAAGCAGGGCAGTATGTGTGTACCTCTTTCCCAAATTCTTCTCTTCCAAGTTTTGCCTCATGCAATCCACTCGCGCAAACTCCTGCAAGATACTTCCTTATTAGCGGGTAAAAGTGAAACATGGCAAAACCTTTTTGCGCGAGAAGTATTTTACACCCGGTTCTTTTTTGAATAGAGTCAAGAATTTTGAGATTTGTCTCAAGATCATCACTGTCCACAACAAACGATGGTGATGGACATTTGTGAGGATCTATCCTGTTATAAATACTTCTTTCCACGGCAAGCCATACTTGTTAAGATCTTCCATGAATGGATCGGGATCAAACTGTTCCATGTTAAAAACCCCTGCTTTTTTCCATTTTCCTGTAAGCATCATTTTTGCCCCTATCATTGCAGGAACACCAGTTGTGTAAGATATAGCCTGTGATTGCACTTCTTTGTAAGCTTCCTCATGGTCGCAAATATTATAAATAAAATATTCTTTTTCTTTTCTGTTTTTTATCCCTTTTATCAGACACCCTATACAAGTTCGCCCTTTTGTAAGAGGGCCAAGCGATGCAGGGTCTGGAAGAAGAGCTTTAAGAAACTGAAGCGGAATAACTTCTTGCCCTTTATACATAACAGGGTCGATCCTTGTCATTCCAACATTTTCAAGAACTTTAAGGTGATTAAGATAATTATCTGAAAAAGTCATCCAGAATCTTGCTCTTTTGATCGTTGGTATATGTTTTACAAGAGATTCAAGTTCCTCATGATACATGAGATATATCTTCATTGGACCTATCCCTTCCGGAAACTCATATACCTCGTTTATTGAAAGGGGCTCTGTCTCTTTCCACTCACCGTTTTCATAATATTTTCCAACAGCAGAAACTTCTCTTATATTTATCTCTGGATTAAAATTAGTAGCAAAAGGCTGACCATGATTTCCAGCATTGCAATCAATAATATCAAGCTCATGGATTTCATCAAAATGATGTTTGAGAGCATAAGCTGTGAACACATTTGTAACGCCTGGGTCAAAGCCGCTTCCAAGAAGAGCCATTAGCCCTTTTTCCTTGAATTTATCCATATAATCCCACTGCCATTTATAGCAAAATTTCGCTTCATGTTTTGGCTCATAGTTTGCTGTATCCAGATAGTTTATCCCTGTTTCAAGACAAGCATCCATGATTGTAAGATCCTGATACGGGAGCGCCACATTTATTATCATAGCTGGTTTATGTTTTTTTATAAGAGCTACAAGCTGAGGCACATCTTCTGCATCTACCTGTGCTGTTGTTATAGGGCGGTTGATTTGTGAAGCTATTTTTTTACATTTTTCTTCGGTCCTGCTGGCAAGAACTATTTCTGTAAAAACCTCTGGAAGCTGTGCGCATTTGTGAGCAACAACCTGTCCCACGCCTCCGGCGCCTATTATAAGAACTTTTGACATCTGCTACTCCTTAAAATAAAAATGTAATAATGGATGTTCTGTATTAAATGTATATACAAACATACGCTTTAGTTATATGTTTATCTTGCATTATATCAGAGTAAAGTCCTTATTTTCAAGAATAAATTAACTACAGAATAAATTTTAAGGTATTTTGGAGAGGGCTGATGGCTTTGCACTACCCATTTACAAGCCATTCCAACATATTGAAATAAATTGAAAGCTTTGAATTCTCTTATAAGTTTATATCACCATCACTAAAGAGGAGTAATTTGCGAGGATTGGGTCGCCTGTTATCAAGCGCATGGGGCAGGTAATGGCCTGAGTCAGAATCATGTGGTCAAATGGGTCTTTATGTAAATATGGTAATTTAAGGTATGCTTTTGCATGATCGCTGGTTATGGGGAGTTCGTTAAATGCGTGTTGCTTAACAAAAAAATGGAGTTCTTCTATATTTATATTTAATTTACCTATTCGCATTTTTATAAGTATTTCCCAAAATGAAACTGCACTGTAATAAATATCTGAATCTTCAGATGAAATGATTTTTTTTATAGAATTAATTCGTTTTGAGTCCTCAAAATACCATAACAGAACATTTGTATCTAAAAGAAATTTTATCATTTTTTTATAAACTCCTCCCAATCTTCGTCACTGTAAAATAAATCGATTATTTCATCTGGAAGCGGATCATCCCAGCCTTCAGGAAGTTCCATTTGGCCTTTCATGCAGCCACAGGCTGCTGCCCGAAGCTCTGCGTTGATTTTTCTTTGATTAGCAGTTGTAAGCACCACCTCTGGCTTGCCATAAGCGCCAATGTAGATTGTTTCGCCTGCTGCTGCTCTTTTAATTAGCTTTGACAGATTAGTCTTGGCTTCGTGTATAGAGATTGTTTTTATTGTATAAGCTGCCTTGGGTTCTCCGGCAATAAATTCATCATCTTTCATGTAATAAGTTTAGTCCAGACTGGACTAAGTTGTCAATAAAAATCATGCAAAACTTGCCATTCAAGGGAAACATCCCTCAACCTCAATTATTTTACTGTTTTTACCTTATTCTATTGTGCATTTTGCCTTTTTTAAATATCATTCCTTGAATTTGGGTACTGACTTTCATCAGTATGACAAGGCAATTATGGAGAAAATAAGATAGAAAATGAAAAAAAGAACAGCAGGAATAAATAACTGGAGTATAAAGAATTCTATCGAGATGTATGGTATTGAGAACTGGGGCGGAGGATTCTTTAACATAAATAAAGATGGAGAAGTTACAGTTTCACTTAGAAGAGGGGATTCTTTAGAGCCTGTGAGTCTTTACCAAATCGTAAAAGGGCTTGAAGAAAGAGGCATTACTATGCCAATTCTTATGCATTTTCCGGATCTTATTTTTACCCGTATAGACAGAATAAACAGAAGCTTTAACAAGGCAATGAAAGAGTGTGGTTATACCGGGTTTTACAGGGGCGCTTATCCTATAAAAGTTAATCAGCAGCAGCATGTTGTTGAAGAGATGGTAAGATACGGAGTTCGTTATAACTACGGACTTGAAGCTGGAAGCAAACCTGAGCTTATGATAGCTATTGCGTCAATAAAATCAAAAGAGCCTCTTATAATTTGCAATGGATATAAAGATGAAGAATTTATAGACCTTGCTCTTTATGGGACAAAACTTGGGCTTAATATTTTCCTAGTTATTGAAAGGCCAAACGAAGCTAATACGATTATTTCAAGAGCAAGGAAAATCGGAGTAAAGCCAAATATTGGGATAAGAGCAAAACTTTCCTCCTCTGTTGGCGGAAAATGGGCAGAATCTGCTGGAGACCATTCAGTGTTTGGGCTTACTGCTTCTCAAATAATCAGTGTTATAGACCTCCTAAGAGAAGAACAAATGATGGAGTGCTTAAGATTCCTCCATTATCATATGGGCTCGCAGATTCCGGATATTCGGGACATAAGAGAAGCAGCAGGTGAAGCTGCAAGAATATATATAAGTATGGCAAGTGAAGGCGCTCCTATGGAGTATTTGGATATAGGTGGTGGTCTTGCGGTTGATTATGATGGTTCAAGGACTATTTTTGAAAGCAGTAAAAACTATTCTATGGAAGAGTATTGTAGAACCGTAATCGATCTTTTAAAAGAGGCATTTGACGATGCCAGTGTTAAGCATCCAAATATTGTGTCAGAATCAGGGCGCGCTGTTACTGCATATTCATCTATGCTTGTTTTTAATATTCTTGATGTAAACAGTCTTATACCGGAAAATGGACCTCCGGATGTTCCTGAGAATTCGCATGAAAATATTTTTAATCTAAAAGAAATATTGGATATAATGAATATAAAAAATATTCAGGAACATTACCACGATGCTATTTTCTATAGAGATGAGCTTCGCAAGCTTTTTCAGCTTGGAAAAGTAACCTTACGGGAAAGAGCAATTGCCGAAGAGTTGTTCTGGGGAGTTATTAAAAAAATCTCTGTTCTTGCAGAAGGTCTTAAATATGTTCCCGAAGAAATGAAAATGCTCGAATCAGTTATGGCGGATATCTACTATGGCAATTTTAGCCTTTTTCAATCGCTGCCTGATTGTTGGGCTATTGACCAGCTTTTTCCTGTTATGCCGCTTCACAAACTTGCTGAGCAGCCCACAAATCATGCTATAATTGCTGATACCACCTGCGACTGTGATGGTAAAATAGATAAATTTATTGGCCTCTATGATATAAAAAGGAGCATAATGCTTCATCCATTAAAGAAAGACGAAGAATATCTGTTAGGGGTTTTCCTTGTAGGAGCTTACCAGGAAACATTGGGGGATCTTCACAATCTTTTTGGAGATACTCATGTGATTGGCATTGTATTGGATGAAGATGGAGAAATAGAGCTTACAAGAGAAATAAGCGGAGACTCTGTTTCTGATGTATTAAGTTATGTTGAATATGACCCTCAGTCTTTGCTTGAGCAGATAAGAACTCTCGCGGAATTAGGTGTAAAAGAGAAAAGAGTTACCGCAAAACAAAGAAAAGAGATAATGTCTGCTTTTGAAGAAGGGATGAGGGGATACACTTACTTTGAACTTTAAATAGAATTTAAGGTATCACCGAAGTGCAAAGGTGATACCTTAAAACTTTACTTCCTGCCCATTTTTATAGGTACTGATTTTAAACGCCATATATTTTTATTATATTCCGCTATGGTTCTGTCGCTTGAAAATTTTCCAGATCCAGCAACATTGAAAATCGATTTTTTTGTCCATATTTTTTTATCGGAAAACTCTTTCTCAACTTGTCGCTGTGTTTTTATGTAGCTTTCATAATCTGCAAAAAGCAAGTAACGGTCATGGTAAAGCAAAGAATTTGCTATTGGCTCAAAAAGAGTTTTTTCATCTGGCGAGAAAAAGCCGGAAGATATCATATCTATAGTTTTTTTCAGACTATCTATTGAATTGTAATAGTCAGCAGGGTTATACCCTTTATTTCTTAGCTGATCTACTTCCGCACTGTTAAGCCCGAATATAAATATATTTTCTTCTCCCACTTCTTCGAGAATTTCAATATTCGCGCCATCAAGAGTACCTATTGTAAGCGCTCCATTTAATGCGAATTTCATATTGCCTGTGCCAGAAGCTTCTGTGCCTGCTGTTGAGATCTGCTCTGAAAGATTTGAAGCTGGAATAATTTTTTCAGCAAGACTTACCCCGTAATTTGCCAGAAAGACGATTTTAAGCATCCCGTCTATGTCCTTATCATTATTTATTACATTTGCAGCAGAGGTTGCGAGTTTGATTATTAACTTTGCCATATGATAACCTGGCGCTGCTTTTCCCCCAAAGATAATAGTTCTTTTGCTCTGTATTGCTTTTGGGTTTTCTTTCAAAATATTATAAAGCGATATTGCGTGAAGTATATTTAATAGTTGTCTTTTATATTCATGCAATCTTTTGATTTGACAGTCAAAAAGAGACTCTGGGTCAATCTTGATCCCATTAGCTTTTAAAATATATTCCGAAAGACGTTGTTTGTTTTCAAGTTTTACTTTTTCCCATTTTTCGAGAAAACTGTTGTCGTTTGCAAATGGAGTAAGCTCTTTTAGTTTATACAGGTCTTTGACCCATTTGTCTCCTATAGCTTCTGTTATAAGATTTGAAAGAGCAGGGTTACATGCTACAAGCCATCTTCTTGGTGTGATGCCGTTTGTTTTGTTATTGAATTTACTGGGCCACATTAAATAAAAATCTTTAAAAAGGCTATCTTTAATAATATCTGAATGAAGAGCAGAGACCCCATTTACAGAGTGGCTGCCTACTATTGCAAGATGTGCCATTTGAACTTTTTTATCTTCGCCTTCTTCAATAATAGACATTCTTCCTAAAATATCGCTATTCTTTGGGAATTTCTTTGCAACTTCATTTAAAAACCTTGAATTGATTTCATATATTATTTGCATATGCCTTGGAAGAATTTTTGCAAAAAGCTCTACAGACCATTTTTCAAGAGCTTCGGGAAGAACCGTATGGTTTGTGTATGCAAATGTTTTTGTTGTGATTGCCCAACTTTCATCCCATGTAAGCTTTTCACCATCAATAAGAAGTCTCATAAGTTCTGCAATGGCTACTGCCGGATGTGTATCGTTAAGCTGTATTGCTGTCTTATCCGGAAAGAGGGAAAAATCCTTTGCATAGTATTTTTTATAACGTCTTATTATATCCTGGAGTGTTGCTGAAACAAAAAAGTATTCCTGTTTAAGCCGCAACTCTTTTCCTTGCCGCATATTATCATTAGGATAAAGCACCTTTGACAGATTTTCTGTTATAACTTTATCGGAAACAGCCTGCTCATAATTGCCGTGATTAAAATAGCTAAGGTCGAATTCTCTTGTTGATTTTGCAGCCCAAAGCCTTAAATTGTTAACAGTGTTATTTTTATATCCCGGAATCGAAATATCGTGGGCCATTGCCATAACTTCGCTGGCATCTTTCCACTCGCAGTGATGTTTGCCTTCAGCATCAGTGCTTTCAGCAATATACCCGTAAAATTTTACAGGATAGAGAAGCTCTGGTCTGGGAATTTCCCACGGGTTCCCATAGCGCAGCCAGGGATCAGGAGTTTCTATCTGATACCCGTTTACAATTTTCTGGAAAAATATCCCATATTCATATCTTATCCCATATCCATAACCTGGAAGCCCCATTGTTGCCATGGAATCAAGAAAGCACGCTGCAAGCCGCCCAAGCCCTCCATTACCAAGACCAGCATCAAACTCAGTAGCATCTATTTCCTGCAGGGTAGTGCCAAATTCTTTTACAACATCATCAAACTCATCATATAACCCCAAATTTACAAGGGAATTGATAAGACTTTTTCCCATTAAAAATTCAAGGGAAAGGTAATATATTCTTTTTGCCTGTTTATCATGGTAAGCCCGTTGAGTTTTTGACCATCTTTCAGATAGATACTCTCTTACTGTAAGCGCGACACTTGTATACATATCAAGCTTTGTTGCGCTGAACTTGTCTTTTGCCAGCGTCTGGGTCAAATGGTTTAATATTGATTTTTTGATTGAATTTCTGGTTTTACTTTTAACTTTGTTATCAATTTCTGTTTTAATTAATTCTCCTTGGGAATTGGACATATTTTTTACCTCTTAATTGATTTTATATTGAGTTTGTAAAGCTGGCAACATTTTTACATAATATGATTTATGTTGCAATCCATTGCAGAATTATTATCAATATGATAGCGTATACATAATAGATTAGTGCCCGTCCACAAATCCGGCTTTTGGCCAGACGACTTTATGGCTAGACACATATATAAAAATCAAAAATTTAAAATAAATAATAAGGAAAATTAATGAAAAAATTGCGTTTTAATGAGCTTGGGCTTTCTGAATATATTCTAAATGCTGTTACAGAAATGGGATTTGAAGAAGCATCTCCAATACAATCGGAAACAATACCTGTAATACTTTCAGGAAAAGATGTCATAGGTCAGGCCCAGACAGGTACTGGGAAAACTGCTGCGTTTGCTATCCCTGTAATAGAAAAACTTGATCCTAATTCCAGCTTTATTCAGGCTCTTATATTATGCCCTACGCGTGAACTTGTAATACAGGTTACAGAAGAGTTCAGGAAGCTTATGAAGTTTAATAAAAAGAACCCTGACTCTGCGGTTGTCGCAGTATATGGAGGCCAGGAAATTGACCGGCAGTTTAAAGCGCTTAAGAAAAAACCTTTTATTGTTGTAGGCACTCCGGGAAGGATAATGGACCACATGAGGCGTGGCTCAATATCTTTTTTAAATGTTTCAATGGTTGTACTTGATGAAGCTGATGAAATGCTTGATATGGGTTTCAGGGAAGATATAGAATTTATACTTAGCGAAACTCCTCCTGCCAGACAGACTATAATGTTTTCTGCAACAGTTTCAAAAGAAATTCTTTCACTTACAGACCGGTTTCAGAAAACCCCTGTTTTTATAGATGTAACAAGCCAGAAAATAAATTCACCTGTTATTGATCAGATGTACTTTGAAATTCCGGAAAGAGCAAAACCCGAAGCTGTTGCGCGGCTTATAGATTATTACAACATAAAACTTGCTTTAGTATTTTGTAATACAAAAACAAAAGTAGATGAAGTTGTTGAAATTTTGAAAACGCGCGGTTATTTTGCAGAAGGGCTCCATGGCGATATGTCCCAAAGGCAGCGGGAAAAAGTAATGTCTGGGTTTAGAAATGGGGCTGTTGAAATTTTGGTAGCTACAGATGTTGCGGGAAGAGGCATTGATGTCAATGATATAAATGCTGTGTTCAACTATGATCTTCCGCGTGATGATGAAGACTATATCCACAGAATAGGGAGAACAGGCAGAGCAGGCAAGAGCGGAAGATCTTTTACATTTGTTACTGGCAGGGAAATGTATAATCTCAGGCGCATAGAAAGGGTAAATGGGCTAAAAGTTACACGCGGCACAATTCCTACAATTGGTGATCTTGACAGTACAGCAGCAAAAGTTATGGGCGAAAAAATTATTAAGGCAATACAGGCAGGGCAGCTTGCGAGGTATATAAATATTGTTGAAAATATGATGAGCGATGAATATACATCTATGGATATTGCCGCAGCTTTATTAAAGCTTACCATGGCAGGAAAAAATGAAGGGTATGATGAATCCCAGGTTTTTGAGATCACTAAGGCTTCAGCTAAGTCGAAAAAGCCAAGCGATAGAGGCGGCGATAGAGGTGGTAGAAGTGGTAGAGGCGATAGAAGTGATAGAGGTGATAGAGGGAGCAGCAGTCGGGGAAGGTCATCAGCAAGAAAAACAGAAAATAGTGAGTATAGTAAAAATAAAAGAAGAGACAGCAATAACAAGATAAGTTATGAAAAAGAAGAAAGTAAAAAATATGTAAAACCTAAAAAACAGGAAGAAAAAAAGACTAAAGATTTAAAATATAAGAAAAAAGATTTTAAAGAAACTAAAGAAAAAAAATATAACGATGATATTTACTTTGATGACAAGAAAAAACCCAGAGGAAAAAAAGAATTCCCTGCTACAGGCGCTGGGGGAAAAGGAAAGGACCCAAAAGATGCATCGCAGTGGTGGTCAGTTTTTGAAAATAAAGAATCCGGGCGTCGGGGTGGCTCTCAGAGTAAAACCAGGAAAAAGAAGTAACTATAAAATTCTTACTGGATTTTTTTGCTTATTTTTAAAAAAAATTGTTGAAAAAAAATAAAATTATTATATATTAGAATTAATAAAAGCAAGGAGAGGATAACCATGTCTAAAGGACAAGATGCAAAAAAAGAAGAAAAGAAAAAACCCTTAAAAAGCGCTAAAGAAAAAAAACAGGCAAAAATAGAGAAGAAACAGGGCAAGGGAAAATGAGCTAACCATATTTTTTGATTGGCTTTCGAATAAGGAGCGCGTGTCTATTTTCAATTCACACGTGACCGAATGAGGTAGCTCACAATAGTTTTTTAAAAAGGCATTTTTTTGTTGGGCTTTTACGGTTTCTGACAGAAAAGCGCCTTTTTTATTGGCGTTCTTTAGAAAAGGTTGTTGATTTTTTCTTTAGTTGCCCACAATCCTGATGCAGGCGCATTGATGAAATATACTTTTTCCCCATCACCCATTATATTAAAACCATATTTCATTTTTTCTATAGGATATTTTTTTAATGTTTCAGATAGATCAAGGTAATTATAATTTACACTTTCAATATCTTTTTTTGTTAAATATCCCGGAGCATAATAAATTTTAAATCTTTGGTCAGAAGAGCCATGTATAAGATGAGCTGTAACATGGGCCATATCTTGCAGTTTTTTATCTTTTTTCCAGTGATCAATAATTTTATTTGTTCCTGAATATCCGTATTCCCTGATTATTTTATCTGCTTCCTGGTTTTCTCCAAATCTTTTTAAGCCAGGAGCTATTATAATCAATTCTCCGTTATCTGCCAGCGCTTTTCTGGTGCGGTAGATTGCCTTGTTTGAAACCCATGTGCTTTCAAATTCATCTTTATCCATAACAGCTATTATTTTTTTAAGAGGCGGAACTTCTACAATGTTTTCCTGCCTGGAGTGCTCTGCTGCAAGCAGATATGTTTCAAAATCATTACCGCAGTAAAACCCTGTATGGCTAAGTTTGCCTTTTTCATTTAATGCCATTACAAGCAAAATATGTACAAACGGCAAGCTGCCAAGAAATTCTCTTTCTGCTTTGTTAAGGCAGTCCCTTATTGGTGAAATAATTGATCCCAATATATTTTCTATACCGTAACAAGCAGATGCAATATGGGTAGAGCTGATCGTCGAATTCCCGCCAAGACCTATAAAATAGTTTTTATTATGACTTGCAAAACCAAGTACTTCATGCGGAACAACATGCCCTATATTTATTATTATATCCCACTCGTTAGTTAACAGGATAGGATTTATTTCTATTGGAATTTTCCAGTCAGCAGCTCCTGATGTTGCTTTTTTTACATAATCCGCAGGAATTTCCCCAATTTTTTTTACATCTTTTACAGAATCGTGTTTTAATATCCTGCTTTCTGGAATAGCCCCAAAAACTTTTTTGTTTTGCTCTTCTGTATGTGGGATGTGCTGGCCAAGAGTTGGCATAACAAATACATCAGCGTTTTTATCAAAGTAATTATACAAAATCTCTGCGATCCAGCCACAGCCACTATATGCTCTTGTGATATCAGGGGGAAGGAGAAGTACTTTTTTTGGATTTGCGCATATCTTTTTTAAACATTCTTCTGCGCTTTTTAAAACCAGAGACTTTATTTCTTCTTTGGAGATTTCTTTTTTTTTCTCAAAAAACCAAGCCATATCATTATTAAATGTCTTTAAACATGATTTTGTCAATGTTTATCTTTATAAGGCGCTGCGCAAACTTGCTGATGAAATAAAAAATGAGTTGAAAAAAGCCCGGTTCCTCAAGTAAA
The DNA here is from genome assembly GCA_009780675.1 of Spirochaetaceae bacterium. GTDB lineage: Bacteria > Spirochaetota > Spirochaetia > CADAEX01 > CADAEX01 > WQTU01. The sequence continues at coordinate 84,890 of WQZP01000006.1, forward strand.
ATTGAAGTTATAAGAGAAAAACTTGACGCGGACAGTCATCATATCAAAGGAGCTGTGTTTATGGAAAAGTTGTATAAAGATGCAAAGATTCTAATTGACCGGGTAATAGAGGCAAATATGCCACAACAGGCAGTGCGTAACGCACTCAAAAACCATAACTTTGCCGGAAACATCTATCTGGCTGCTATTGGCAAAGCAGCGTGGACCATGGCACATTCTGCACTGGAGGAGCTGGGAAGCAGAATAAAGCGGGGTATTGTCATTACTAAGTATGGTCACTCTATGGGACATATTCCCGGCATGGAAATTATTGAAGCAGCACATCCGCTGTCTGATGAAAATACTATTGCCGGCACAAAAAAAGCTGTTGAAATGGCGCAGAGCCTTGGGCCTGAGGATGAACTCTTGTTTCTTATTTCCGGCGGCGGCTCTGCGTTGTTTGAGGATCCTTTGCCAGGCTTGACCCTTGCTGACATTGTAGATGTCAACCAAAAGTTGCTTGCTTGCGGCGCGGATATTGTAGAAATAAACATGATCCGAAAGCGCCTTTCAAGTGTCAAGGCTGGCAGATTTGCCCAGATTTGCGCTCCTGCAAAAGTATTTACTGTGGTGCTTTCCGATGTACTTGGAGACAGGCTTGATTCCATTTCTTCCGGACCAGCAGCACCTGATATGTCCACTGTGGCTGATGTCGCAGCAGTCACGCAAAAATACAATCTTAACTTCAGCGATACTGTGAAGGGGTACTTGTCCAAGGAGACCCCAAAATCACTTGATAATGTGGAAAGCATTATCACTGGCAGTGTGCGCATTTTGTGTACCAGCGCTGCGGATGTTGCTGCTGAGTTGGGGTACACCCCCCATGTTCTGTGTTCCGAAATGAACTGTGAGGCCAGAGAAGCAGGACGCTTGATCTCTTCTATTGCGAAACAAATCAATGGCGGAGATTATATGTTCAAGCGGCCGTGCGCGATCATACTGGGGGGAGAAACAGTGGTAACTTTGAAAGGGAAGGGTAAAGGCGGCCGGAATCAGGAGTTGGCGCTGGCAGCAGCTGAGGGCATTGCCGGGATAGAGGAGCTTCTTGTGTTTTCAGTTGGTTCTGATGGTACGGACGGCCCCACAGATGCAGCTGGGGGAATAGTCGACGGCGCAACAGTCCAGCGGCTAAAGGAAAAAGGGCTTAAGCTTCGGGATATTCTCGACAACAATGACGCGTACAATGGGCTGGCTGTTGCAGGCGGCCTTGTTAAAACAGGACCCACTGGCACCAATGTCAATGATGTAGCTGTGATTCTGTGCAGATAATTTTTATTGATATTGATTTGCAGCTTGTATAATATGTGGCTGGCGACCCCGGCGAAAGCTGGGGTCTAACCCTGATGCATCAAAAATTTTCATTATAATAATCAATTCTTACATTCGAGCGGAACTCTTGCACAATAGATAACGTTAGGCGATAAGTGCTGGCTTCAATTCTATTTCCGGTAATAAAGTTTATAATCCAATTGCGGACTATCATATTAGAGTTAGGTAACACTTCATCTAAGCCAAGTATTGTATTTGTACCTGGACGAACAAGATGTTGTCTATTTTCATTGTAAAAATTTAATATTTCCTGTTCTGTTGGCATAAAAGATACTAAAAATCTTTGTCTGTGCAGGTGGTTAGAAATCCATGTGCGGACTGTTATATTGGCATTAGGCAACATTTCATCTAAACCCATTGTTCTGTTTGTATTGGGTTGAACAAGAATTTGCCTGTGTTCATTATGAAAATTTAATATTTCCTGCTCTGTTGGCTTTGGTATCACACTGATCATTCTGGAATTTATGTATCCCTGTATCAATGCTGCTTTTTGAGCTTCACTAACTTCTCTCATTTCTAAAGTAGACATTCTATTATATGGTTTAGCGAATTTTTCTTCATGAAGAGTTTTTACTTCATTCAAGATAGTTTCTTTTTCTTGTTTTTCAAACCATAAATCTGCTGCGCGCAAAAGCAATAGTTCATTGATTAACCCATTTACAACTATCAATCGTTCATCTTGTGTCAATGCTCTGCCTTTATGTTGTTCATTTTCATTTAGGCTCAATAAATAATCTGCTCGTGTAATATAAGCAACTTCGTTAGCAGCAAATGTTATCCTGGCAACATTTGAGGGTTGATTGCCTTGCGCCCAAACTGAAAAAACAGCATTTAAAAAAAATAATAAAAATAATCCCAGTTTTACTCTACACATATACCTGCATCCTTCTTTAGTATTTAAAAATCTTGTAAAAGGTTTCTTGAAATATAAAATCAGACTACCTTCCTGTAACAACTCTTGTCAAATAAGACTGAATATCCCTTCCCAAGTCTCTGGAAAGCTGTCTTTGAAATTCTCTGTATGCAAAAATTTCTGCTTGTTCTTCTGTTATCGCATTTTCACGCGCGCTTCTAAAGAAAGTTGCGATGGTTGCGCCTGAATCATCAAAAAGAGATATATTTGCAGTCCACTGCACAGATTTAAAATTTGGATTTACAGAAACAGGAGAAACCGACCAGTCCCCTCTAAAAACCATTGTGGCGTTGTTGGGGTTATAAGATATTGACTGCTCGCTCATTGTTTCCCGGATGGTTCCTGCAATCCTTCCATTATTATCACCTGTTATTGATATGCTATACGACAAGTTTTCTGCTTCTCTATCTCTTGCTTCTGCGATTTTTCTAAAATTAAAATCCATTTCCAGCATTGGTACCATTGGTGGAAAAATAATGCGTAGTTGATTAAGCATTCTTTCTGCATTGAGTTTCACTGTATATGCAGCATCGTAAAATGCATAACGTCTGAGAGAACCAGTTGCGGAGTTTGCCCTGCCATAGAATTCTTCTGCTTTTGCCAAATCTTTTCTTATTAAATCTCTATAGATAAGAGATGTAGGCTGCCTTTCAATATAACCAACAACATGGGTTATTCCAGATCTGTCTGTATAAGCATCTGAAAATCTCAAGTTTATAAGCTCTTCATCTGCCCGTGCCCCTATTATGTGAGTTAGTATTAATTCTGATTCACTATAACTTGTATCATTTCTAACAAGCTCTACATACTTTTGTTGCGCTAAAGTATCTACTTTAATATTTACAGTAAACTGCTGCGCTAAAAATGCTGCTGCGTCTTCCTGCGCCCTTCTTCTGGAATCCCCGCTCCCGGTTGCCGCAAGATATCTTGAGTTGGGAAACTCTGCTTCAAGATTAGTCATCCATAGGGGAGTTGCCTGAGAACCGGTTGCTTTAGATCCTTTTGTTGCGCATGAAATAGATAAAATCAGAATAATAAGAATTACAAAAATTTTCATAAATTTCTCTCTTAATTATTTATTGCAAATTATAAGAAGTTAAAATATATAACTCTCCGTGTATATAGTTTCTGGCAGGAAAAGTCTCACGATACAGCAATCTATTTAATCTATCAAAAAACTCAACTGTTACGATATGCTCTCCTGGCTCAACCCAGAACTCCCCAACATAGGCCTGCCCAGGAAAATAGCGGGCGCTTCTTAAGTCTGCCTGTTCGGTTGCATCAACCGCAACGCCCAAAGCAATGCCCCCTAAAAATGAAAGCAACTGAGCTACTCCACCTGCATTGGCAGCTGCGGCACTGGCTGCTGATCTTGCTCGTCTGGTCAGAACCCCTTTTGTTACAGTCCGTACAATTGTCTTGAAAAGAATCATTCCTTGATTAAGCTTAAAAGTTTCCACAGCAACTGAGTCAAGTTTTTCAAGGAGCTCAAGGTCTCCGGCAGGAACACCATTTATAAGTATCTGAATTCTTGATACGCTTGATGGCCTCTTTATCATCTCTGGAACCTGGGCTCTGAAATTATATCCTCCGGCAACACCGTGAAATGGAATAGGGGTAAGATCTGTAAGGATCATCCTTCCAAAATCATCTTCGCGTTCCTGTGTTATTAAAATCAGATTTTCCAGTGTTGTAATTCTTAAAGTAGATGCTCTTTTTATTGGGCTTTGCCCGGTGAAGCCAATTATATTTATGCGCGCGTTATCTGTTCGTTCAAGCATTTTATCAAGATTCTTTGGCGCCGGGAAATTATAAATATTAGGCTGATCCCTGAATGCTTGTCTGAGCATTGCCAGATCAATGGCAGCGCTATCCCTTCTGCCGTCTGCCCGATAAAGCAATACTCCAAGATACCGTGCAAGCGCTGAATTGTGAAATTCTGTCCTGCCTGCCCTGATAGTTCCTTGCGCATCTTCTGAGGTATTCATGCTTCGCGCCAAATTTCCATATCTATCTTCAAGGAGATTTAATTTATCTGTAAGCCTGCGGATTTCGACAAATGCGCCATCGAAACTGCCAAGCCTCATAAAATCAATTGCTTTAAATATATTTATGTAAAGATCTTCAAAAGCTTCGCCAAAATATTCAAGTTGATAATCATTGACAAGAAAAGATGCCGCAGCATTTGTAATGCTTCTTGTAAAGTTTTCTTCAATAAGTCTCTCTGCTTCATTTAAAAAAGCAATACTTTGCTCAGGCTTTCCTGCAAAATGAAACAACATACCTATATCAAGAAATCTTAATACTTGATCTTTATCCCTGTATTGACTTGCTCTGCCTGTCGCGTGTTTTAGCCCCTCTGCAGCAGCCAGAAATTCGCGGGAAGCAACCAATCCATCAGATTCCAGAAATCCTATATTACGTGTTGTTCTACATGAAGCAGATGCAAGTAAAAAAATAATTAATAAAAGAGTTAGTAATTTTTTGTTTATTATTAATTTCAATTTATCCTTTTCCGCTTCATTCACAAAATTCAGCCCGCTAATAATTTTTTCTAGCGGCCCCTTCTCGGCTGTTCAATAAATTTTCTTATTTCTTTGCGGCCTATCCACACTCTTTCATTTGTTTCTATATGTGTGAGTTCCAGATTGGTTATATAACGAATAACACGCTGTTGTCCGCGATTTGTGGTAATAGCATCTCCCTCAGATGTTATAACTCCACCAAGATAAAAATCTGCTCCTGTTTCCTGCCCAAGCCTTTTCATGGTCTCTGCGCTGGATTGAGTCTGCTGATCCAGTCTTTCATCTCTTATACCTTGTCGCTCATCTGCTGATGCAACAAATCTTACCCTGCCTGAATTTATAAGTTCTCTTTCAAGGTCTTTTGTAAATGCAAGTGTTTCAATATGTTCTCTGCTCCTGTTGCGCACTTCTCCTACAATTACGACCGGAGTTCTATTGTTCACTCTGGCAAAATTATTAATCCATGGATGGCTGATAGCATCTCTTATCATTTCCTGGGCAACCAGTTGGGAATCTGAATCATTCCATCTGCCGCTCAAATCTATATGACTATCTAAATCTACTCTAGTAACCCTTGTACCTGAATTACAGGAAATTAAGGCAAATGTTATTACAATAATTATAGCTGATAAATAAAAATTTTTCATTTTATTCTCCTGATTTTTTTTAATTGGTTTAAATTTTATAATATCTGTAAATATAGCATGAAAAAAATAATATGATAAGCGGTTTTATGAAGTTGCTGGTAAATATTTATCAGATCAAAGCAGAGCCATTTTCAAAATCTGTGGGTTATTTTTTAACCTGCCTTTAAATATTTACGTAATATCACGGTTATTTTGTCGATATCAAGAGGTTTACCAAGATGATTGTCCATGCCAGCAGCGAGGCAAGCGTTTATATCATCTTTAAATACATTTGCAGTCATTGCAATGATTGGCAATCTTCCCCGTTGTCGCGGGGGCAAGGCGCGGATGTGTTTCGTAGCGTCCAGTCCGCCCATTTGCGGCATTTGCAAATCCATAAAGATAATATCGTGTTTTTCAGGGTCTGCAATAATCATATCCAGCGCTTCTTTGCCGTTTTCAGCGCAGTCAATAATAAGACCTGAATCTTCTAAAAGAGCTATAAGTATTTCGCGGTTTATTTCAATGTCTTCTGCAAGCAGCATCCTCTTGCCTTCGAATTCGTTGGGGCGTACTGCATCATTCTCCTGGATATTGTCTGCTTCTGAATATTTGTCTTCAGTATCTTCATCTTTTTTGCTGCGCATTGATTTTACTGTGAAAGAAAATTTTGCGCCTTTACCCAGCTCTGACTCAACCCAAATCCTGCCGCCCATAAGCTCGACAATGCGTTTGGAAATTGAAAGCCCCAACCCTGTGCCTCCATATTCACGACTTGTTCCGCTTTGTGCCTGTTCGAATGCGCCAAACAGTTTCTCTTGTTGTTCGGCTGATATACCTATTCCGCTGTCAATTACATCGACGCGCAATTCACAACTGTTGTCAGCTTCCTCGGTCCAGGACGTATCAATATGGACTTCACCGCCTTCGGGCGTGAATTTCACAGCGTTTGATAACAAGTTCGTTATTACCTGTGCCAGGCGTTGATCATCTCCCACGATGAGCTGCGGTATGCGGGAGTCCACATTAACGGTTAACTTCTGTTTTTTTTCATCTGCGCGAAAATGGATTACTGTCAGTACCCTTTGCAGCAGTTTTTCAAAATGGAACTCAATGGTCGAAATCTCTAGTTTGTCTGCTTCGATTTTTGCCATATCGAGTATGTCGTTTATTACGCCAAGCAAATGGTATGATGCATCCCCTATTTTATTTAGGGCATGATTTTTTTCATCTATGCTCCCTGCTTTTTTTCCTATGATTGTCATACCAACGATGGCGTTCATAGGTGTCCGCATTTCATGACTCATATTCGCCAGAAAATCACTTTTAGCCTGGCTAGCAGCCTGGGCTTTCTCCTTTGCCTTTACCATTTCGGTTATATCGATCGCGTGCTGCAAGTGCACCTTGTTTCCGTCTGGCCAGTCAATATAACAATCTGAATGGCGAACGTATCTCTTTGTTTCTGGTATATATTCCTCCCATACAATAATTTTGTCTGGCTCTTTGTCAAGCTGGAAGCATGGGCATAATTTGCACCTCTTTTCAGCGCCATTCCGTAAAATTTTATAACAATATTTTCCGATAGCTTCATCGCCTTTGATATTAAAAATCTTCTTTAAATAAGTATTGACAAAGAGTAACTCGCCGGTGCTTGGAACAGTTGCATAGATAGCTGCGTCAATGCTGTTTAGTATGTTCTCCAGTACACTGAGAGAATTATTTTTTATTATAGTTGCTTCGTGGGCTTCCTTTACTGCGATTTCCAATTGCCTGGATTTATCAAGAATGTCATGAGTCATTTCGTTACGAATAAAAGAGTTGGCAATTAACAAGCTTGCGGAATGTAAAATTGATTCCTCTTCTTGTGTAAATATCCTCTCGTTATGGCAGTCATCAAAGCCAATGAAGCCCCAAAACTGTTCTTTTATAAATATTGGAACTACCAGAATTGAAATGATTCCAGCAGGTGACAAAAACGCCTGTATTTCTGCAGACATATTGGATACAAAACCGTTTATGCATTCCCTGTTTGATAAAATTTTTTTCCACCCTGGAAAAGTCTTGCTGTAACCATACATTTTTTTATTTGCAAAAAATATAGTTTTTTGCTTAGACCATTTACATAATTGATAAGCGTAAAGCCTTCTATTTATAATATGATTTTTCCAAATATACACACAATCAACTTTTACAACCTTGGCTATCTTGCTTATTCCCTGACTTAAAAATTTGTTAAAAGAATCCATATCTGAATTGAGCAATAAGCCAGCCATTTGATTCACTGCCTGCATTAAATTTCCCCGTTGCTTCAGCTGCTCAGTAGTATCGCGTATGTTTTTAATCATTTCATTATTAATAAAAGAGTTAGCTATTAACAGACTGGCAGAGTGTAATATTGATTCCTCTTCTTGTGTGAATATCCGTTCTCTGTGGCAGTCATCGAAACAAACAAAACCCCAAAATTGATCTTTTATAAATATCGGCACTACCAGAATGGATAAAATTCCTTCTGGACTTAAATGATCCTTTTCTTTTTGTGACATACTACGCACCAGGCTATTTATACATTTTCCGCTTGCCAGGTTTTCTTCCCATCCTGGTATAACTTCGCTGTATTTATATGGCACACCATCCTCAAATCTTGTCTTCTCCGGAGACCATTCGAATACTTGAAAGCAATAAAGTTCCCCATCGATTATATGATTTTCCCAAAGAGATACACAGTCAACTTTTACAGCCTCGGCTATCATCCTCATGCTTTGTTGTGAAGCTAATTCAAAAAAACCTGTATCTGAATTTAACAGCAGGATAGCTGCTTGATTTACTACCTGCAGCAAGTTATCCCGGTACCTGATGGCCTCCATTATCTTGTTATGCTCGCGCATATCGCGCGTATATCCTACAACAACATTATCGTTGCCGTATTTTGCCCGGACAAGAGTGACTTCTGCGGGAATTGGCGTATCGTCGCTGGGTAACTGATGCATCCAGTCGAAAATGCAAATGCCTTCCTTAAAGGCTTTATTCACGAGCATTACTGCCTTTTCATCGGATCGCTGGCCATCCGGCTGGTACTCGGGCGAGCAGCACTCCAGGAATTTATCTATGTATTCCTGCTTATCCTTAAATCCGTACAGTTTTACACCTGCTTCATTACAGTCTATTGTATGGAGGCTCCTGTTCCATATCTGGGTGCAAAGCGGTGATGTGTCAAGCATTAGTATTAAACGTTCGTTAGCTTCATTTATTTTCTTTACTAAAGCTTGGCGGTTTATTACGCTTGCCATCATTAAACTTACCGATGCTAGTATATTGATTTCATCTTTTGTAAAATTCCGTTCTTGCGTACAGTCGTCAATACTGAATAATCCCCAAAGTTCTTCATCCAGGTAGAGTGGGATAAGAAAAACAGACTTTATGTCAAAAGCTTTGAAATACTCCTGTTCTTCCGGTGTCATGCTTGAAATAGGTCCACCAACATATTCATTGCGCCTGAATTTGCTTTGCCATTCAGACATTTTTATATACGGGGTCATATTGTTCGCAGGAACCGCAATTTTTTTCTCACCAGTTTTACTAAGCCAGTTATAAGCGTGGAAAAAGTTGAGTTCGTTATCTGCTATTGTGCTTCGCCAGATGTGGACGCGGTCAGCGTTTGTGGAGTGGCCTATAATTTCCATGCTTGCCATGAGCGTGGATTCAATACCTTCACTTACATCTGCTTCAAGCAGTAATGCTGCAGCTTGGCTAACAGCCTGCAGCAGGCGTTCCCGATTCATATGTTGATTTTGTGTATGCTTTTTATCGGTTATGTCCATAAATGCGCCTGCCATTCTGATCGGGATACCCACGCTGTCTCGCACTGTAGTTCCAAAAGCTTTAATATGGCGATACTCTCCATTTTTATGCATGATGCGATATTCTATGTTAAGCGGTGTATTTCCTGAGTAGTCGTATAAATGAGCTGTAACTGCGTTTAATGCCATCTCCTTATCTTCTGGATGGAGTTTACTGATCAAGCTGCCAAGAATATTGGGGAAGTCGTTTTCATTATTATAACCAAGCATATTTCGTAATTCATCTGACCATGTAACTGCATTGTTGGGGTTGATATTTTCTGTGTTCACAACATCCATATCCCACAGAGCGATACCAAGAGCTTTGCTTGTTAGTTTGTACTTCATCAGGTCATATTCGATCGCTGTCCGGTAATTGCAGACAGCCTCGTTTATCAGTCGGATAGTTTCTATTTCCTCAGGAGATAACCCTTCGCAGTTAAGAGCAGCAGAGAAATCGCCAGCTTTACCGGCAATGACAAGTCGTTTCAATTCATCCAATGCTTTCTTGTTGTAACAGGATTCGCTCATATATTTTTTCCAGCCTCATAATATCATTTATCCTCTGAATAGCAGGTATTATAACATGAGCTATAATAAAATCTAAGAACATTTTTGTACATATCGCCGAAATATTTTGTTTAACTCGCCAATATATGAGGGGGAATAGGAAATTTCAGTTTTTTTTCTGAGGAGGGTGCTATTTTTTTCAAACAACACTTGACAGTCGTAGTACCATGATATATGCTATATCACGACAAGCAATATAGCGATCCTGAAGCAAGTGCAGGGCATTTGAAAAGAGGTAATATTATGGATCCAAAACTATCATCCGATCTTTTGCGTGGGCATACAGATACAATTGTCCTTGGCATACTTTGGCGAGGAGACAAATATGGATTTGAAATTTATAAGACAATTCTCGAAAAAACAGATGAAGAATATGAGCTAAAAGAAACAACTTTATACTCAAGTTATAAGAGGCTTGAGAAAGAGGGGTATATTACAGCCTATTGGGGAGACGAAACTCTTGGCGGCAGGCGTAAATATTATCACATTACAGAAAAGGGAAAAAAACTATATATGCAAAATAAAAAAGATTGGGCATTTACACAAAAAATTCTTAATAGCCTTTTGGAGGAAAGCAAATGAATACCGGAGAATATATCGATAAATTATTTTCAGATTATGAAGATAATAAAACATTATCAGACTTTAAAGAGGAGCTTGAGTCAAATTTAAAAGACAGAATAAGTTACCTGCAATCAAAAGGAACTTCTGAACAGGATGCATGGGAAAAAGCTACAGCAGAATTAACTGATATTTCGGAAATAGCACAGCAGCTTAGCCTTAAAAAGCAGAAAGAAGTTTTTGCAGATATGTATCTTAAAACAAGAAATTATATAAGCACTAAAAGAGCAGTTTTATATATATTGTTTGGAGGGTTTCTGGCCCTTGGAATTATTTTATCAGTCCTTTCATACTTATCTACTGATAATCCAATGGCAGGGCTGGGGGCATTGATCCCATTTATGATAATTCCTGTTTGCGGACTTATATTTATGGGACTCACACAGGAAACAGCCGGAAGATACCCTTTTCCATGGAAAAGAGCTGTTTTCTACGTTATTTCAATAGCCGTAATACTTTTTGGACTGATTGTTTTCTCCATGATGTTTTTTACGTCAGAGGCAGGTCTCCCCGAAGCTATTGCAACCCTTATCCCTTTTGCGCTTCCTGGTTTGATGCTTCTTGTTTTTCTTGGCTTGACAGAGAAAGAACATCGCAAGCCATGGGCAATTAAGCAAGAAATTGAGATTATGAAACACGGTGAACTATATAATAATCCCCAAAAATCCATGAAGAGAGGGCTCTTGTCAGGAGCATTATGGTTATTTACAACAGCATTGGTTGTTACTTTGGGAATGATATTTGGATTTAGATATTCATTGCCTCTTTTTTTATTTGCTGTCGCAGGAGAAGTCCTTATAGAATTTTTTATGATTTCTAAAAAATAGCTATAGATATTTACTTTTTTGTTAAATTATGCTGGAATAAGAGCCGGAAAATAATCCTATGGGACAACATAATTTTGAACAATACCGGCTGGAAGCAATAAATTGGGTAGAAAAACATAGAGATTTTCAAACCGAAGACAGGGAGCAAGAAACTTTGCGGGTTGCTCCCAGAGAATGGCGGCCAGACAATATAAGCCCAGAAAAGGGAATTTTACTCGTACATGGACTTGGCAACTCTTCGTGGGATTTTGTAGATATAGCCCCGGTTCTTGCCAATAATGGCTTTCTTGTAAGAACAGTCCTCCTTGCAGGGTGCGGCACTAAACCTTCTGATATGCTTTATGTCACTATCGATGACTGGAGAAGAACAATCAGGGAACAAATAGCAATACTCTCCAAAGAAGTTAAAGATGTTTATCTTGGAGGGTTTTCGGGCGGAGTCAATCTTGTTTTGGAATATGCAATGAATCAGCCGGAGATAAAAGGGCTTTTGCTTTTTTCTTCTGCCATAAAAGCAAAAACATTTTGGGCTTTTACAGCTCCTGTTCTTGCCAAGACCAGAAAATGGGCGCTTAATCCCAAAAAACACCCTGCGCAGTTTTTATACCGCTATATTAATATGCCGACCAACGCGCTTAAGCAATTTTATTCTTCAAGCGTATCTGCCCGCTCTCTTTTGAAAAAAAACTATTATACTAAACCCGTGTTAATTGTGCAGACAAGACACGATTATATTGTTAACTCCAGGTATATTCTTAAATTATTTGAGTCAAAATTTACCCACCCTGACAGCAGGCTCATTTGGTATGGGGACCTTCCAGCCGGAGCTAAAATTTCTTCCAGAGTACTTGCCCGTTCCGACTATTTGCCGGAGTGGAAAATAAGCCAGTTCTCCCATTCCAGCGTACTTTTTTCTCCCAAAAATGAAGAGTATGGCAGAGAAGGCCGCCGAAGATTTTGCTGGAACGGCCAAAAGCGGGGAGATTATGAAAAGTGCCTCCTGGGAGAAGATGTTTGGTATTCAGATTATGGATATAGGGAAAAAGGGAAAATTCACGCCCGGCTGACATTTAATCCGTACTTTGAATGGCAAGCTGAAATAATGTTGGAAGTATTAAAAAGTCAATAAACCGTTTTACTCTAAAGTTATAGCAGTCCCGCTCGAAGTTTTTTTCGCCATAATTACGCCCAAGAGGATTCGAACCTCTGACCTACGGCTTAGAAGGCCGTTGCTCTATCCAGCTGAGCTATGGACGCGCGATTCGGGATAGAAGGACTCGAACCTTCGGTCTCCAGTTCCCAAAACTGGCGCCTTAGCCACTAGGCAACATCCCGAGATTTATGAATTATACTGATATTCTACTCACATGGTCAATATCCGAAGGACTTTCCCGTAGATTTAAAAACAGATTTATTTTTGTTTCGTAGAAGCATACGGGATATCCGAAGGAGTACCCCGTAACAAGTACGGGACTTTCCCGTAGATTTAAAAACAGATTTATTTTTGTTCCACAAGTTATTCGGGGGCTATCAACAAACTAGTACAGAAAAATAGTTTCACCATCTTTTGTCAGCTCAATATAATCTTTCCATTGCATAAATGTATACTGATTATTACTGTATTTTGTTCCTGATGCTGTTACTACCCCTCTTAGTGGAATTTCTTGCCCATCAAGCAGAAGAATAGCATCATTTCTTGCATTATTAAAAATAATATCGATAAATTCTCCCTCTCGGTTTGTTATACGTGTATAAATTATATTGTTTCGGGTTTCAGAGACAATACTTCTTAGCCCAGGGTCAATATTTCTTTCCGCCTTTGCTGTTTTTCCACCTTGGCATGAAAATAACAGAATAACAAATAATATACCCGCGATAAGCGCTTTACTTATAACATTTCTTAACATTGCACTCTCCTTATCCTGATAATTCTCTATTATAGATTATATTTTGGCTTTTGGATAACAATATACTCTAATAAATATAAATAATACTGATTTTTTATAATGAAGGGTGAGTTTAGCGCCCGATGAGAATCGAACTCACATCATCAGCTTGGAAGGCTGAGGTAATAGCCATTATACGACAGGCGCATTTTTTCTGTACAGAAATAATATAAATAAAAAACCGTTTTATTGTCAATACTTTTTACTTGCATAAATAGTCACTATAAGTTAGATTTTCTCAATTACTCCCCTGGTTATCAGAGGGTGTGGAGAGGGAAATGGGAATACGTGGCGAAGTTTTTTCATCAAAAGTTCTTACAGAAAAGAGAACTTATTTTTTTAATGTAAAAGAAAACAGAAAAGGCGATCTTTTCATGAATGTTGTTGAAAGCAAAAAGCAAGGGGAAGATGGCTTTGAAAGGCACTCAATAATTGTCTACGAAGAAGATATAGAAGCTTTTTATAAGGAAATGTCCAAAGCAGTAGACTATATCAAAAAAAGCAAATCAAAGTAGTTTAATTACCTTAATTGACTTTAAAACTTTTTCTGTGGATCTCAGAGTAGCCTATTTTTTTTATTATCTCCCTATGGGCTGATGTAGGATACCCTTTGTGTTTTTCAAAAAGATAATCTCCCTCGATCCATGAATATCTTATCATCCAGCAATCTCTGACTGTTTTTGCAATTATGGAAGCAGCCTTTATTTCATGGATTTTATCATCTCCTTTAACTATTGCTTCTGCCTTGCAGTCGACTTCAGGAACAAAAAGGCCATCAACAAGTACGAGGGTTATTTTTCCAGGTTCAAAACCAGTTTTAAGCTCTTCAAACGCTCTCTTCATTGCAAGAAGAGTTGCATTATGTATATTCAGCGTATCTATCTCAAGAGGCCATGCCCAGCCCACCCCATAACAACATTTTTGCATCAAAAGCAAACAAATCTCTTTTCTGGTTTTGGGTGGAAGTTTTTTTGAATCTTTAAGCAAGTCTTTGGGAAAATCTTCTGTAAGAACTACTGCTGCTGCAGTAACAGGTCCTGCGAGGGGGCCTCTCCCGGCTTCATCAATTCCGCAAATTACAGACATCAGTTTGTCTCCTCTGATGGATGCGAAGAAGCGCTGACAAGCATTGCGAAAAAAATGCCGAAAACCGCGCCTGCAGCCAGTATTCCCCAGGTCCATGTGTGATGACCAGCAGTGTCACGGACTATGCCTATGAGGAGCGGCGAGAGAAGCGCGCCTATCTGAAAAATGCAGTTACCCACTCCTCCGGCTGTGGCTGCCCATTCGGGGCCTGCGCTGTCTGCAAGAAGTATCGAAGCGAGCGCACTGGCACAGGGTATAAGAATGCCCAAAACACAGATAACGACAAAAACTCCAACATAGCTGTCCAAACGTCCAAAAATGATAAGCAGTACAGCTGTCAAACAATAACTGGCAATAATCATGGTCTTCTTTTTTGATATATTACCTGTTGATATATAGCCTGTCAGCGCAGCTACAGGTATGCCGATAAGACCGTAGACCATCATCAGGCGGCCTGCTCCAACAAGACAGAGGTCGAGATATTCAGTCATATAGGGGTTTGCGACACTCGCGAAGCCGATTTGACTCCAGACAATACCCAAGCCAGCGAAAGCAATCAGGAGCGTATTCCTGTTGCTGAGAACAAACTTGAGGCCTGTTAAAAAGTTCTTGCGAGGACCAGAAACAGAAATTTTTTTATCTTTCATGAAAACTGCAATAGCTGCGGCGAACACAATAATAAGGGTGCCTACAAGGCGGAAAGCTCCTTGCCAGCCAAAAAAATCATTCAATACAGGCATAATAAAATTGGGCGCAGCCAGACCCATAGCTGGCGCAGTCATAACAAAGCCCATCGCAACCCCTCTCTGCGCAGGAGAAAACCAGGTAACGACAGCCTTAATGCAGGAAGAGAACACACATCCGGCTGCCAGGCCGCAGAGAATTCTCAAAACAAAACCAGCTGTATAACTTTCGATAAATCCTATTCCAATGGTTCCTGCTCCCTGTATGGCTACGGAAATTGCCAGAACCAAACGCGGGCCAAAGCGGTCAGCCAGTATTCCACCAGGAATTTGCATAACGACATAGCCTATGTAAAACGCAGTCATGTATGCCATGGCCTCGGTCAGGCCGATATTGAGGACAGGCGCGACAACAGGCACAAGAGGTGGCCAGGCAAAGCGCGAGATAAATGTCATGAAAAAAGAGGTCGTGACAAGAGCAGCGATGACCCAACGGTAGCTGCTGTCGCAGCCAATCCTATTTGTATTCACCCAGAGACTCTACAGCCATTTTTTGGAGAAATCAAGTCTTTCT
>WQZP01000007.1 GCA_009780675.1 Spirochaetaceae bacterium
AAACAGTGATACAAAAATCGATCATGGCACAAAAATTTTTGATGTATATAAAGAAGAAATAATTACAGAAAGACACAGGCACAGATATGAATTTTCAAATAAATACAAAGATGCTTTTAAAGATGCAGGGTTTGTAATAAGCGGATATAGTATTAATGAAGCGCTTGTGGAGTCAGTTGAGTGGTCAGACCATAAGTGGGGCATAGGGGTCCAATATCATCCGGAATTTAAATCCAAACCTTTTTCTCCTCATCCTCTTTTTGTGCAATTTGTAAAGGCGAGCAAGGAGAATGTTAAATAATTATAATTTTTTCTTTTTGTTGATCTTGCTATTGGGTTTGACAACAGCATGCACTTTTGACTATAGAGAAGCAATGATAGACGAAGAGCTTGCTGGCGGAACACCTAATGCTATTATTATTAATTTAAATGAAACAGTAATAAGAAGAGGCCTCATAACCTATAATTTAACAGCTGACAGAGCAGAGGCTTTTAACCAAAGAAACCTTACAATTTTTACAAATATTCAATTTATTGAATATGATAGAGAAAGCGAAATAGCAACCAAAGGGAATGTTGGTTATGCATATTTTTATTCTGATACAGAAAACATAATATTTGATAGAAATTTCAGGATCGAATCCCTGCAACAAGGCTACTTTATTGAGGGAGAATCGATTTTTTGGATAGGAAGCGAAAGAATCCTTCAAGCTGATTTAGAAATGGAAGTAACTATGGGCAAAGAAGATGGTTCTTATATAATAGGCAGAGGATTTAGCGCCAGAGCTTCTGACAACAGTTTTAACTTTGAGCTTGGAGCAAGAGGAGTTTATATTTCTGACGATGAATAAAAATGCTTTTTTACTTCTCTTTTTAATTTTTATGATTTCCGGAAATTACTGTATGGCCTCAGATACCTTTACATTTAGCGGTGATAATTTTTCATCGATAATGTCAAGAGGCAGGGAATATACAGTACTTTCCGGAAATGCAAGAATAGTATCAGGCTCTACAACCATAAATGCCGACAGAATAGAGTTATTTGGAAGTAATTACCGTTTTGCAGAGAGCTCCGGAGGAGTAAGGGTAGTTGATAATCAAAAAGGGCTCCATATAGTTGCAGACAGGATGGTCTTTGACAGAATCGAAGATATATTCAGATTTGAAGGCGCTGTTGTAATGGAAGACCTCAGAAACGAGGTAATAGTAAAAGGGGGCTTTCTTGAATATTTAGGAGCAACAGAAACTGCAACTATTCAAATAGGTGTCAGAATATTAAAAGAAGATATGGTATGCCGTTCTGAATTCGCTTTTTATAACAGAGAGACCAATATCCTTATTCTTTCGGGTCTCCCTTTTGTTTACTGGAAAGGTGATGAATACAGAGCTCTTAAAATAACAATAAACCTTGATACAGATGATATTTTGCTGGAAGGCAATGTTTCCGGCGTAATACATAGTGACGAATGATGCATTACATAGTGACGAATGATGCATGCAGACCATCCCTTTCCAGTAGGGTGGTGTCTGAATGTGACAATGAGATAACAGGAGCAGTAATTGAAGAAAAGTATAAAAAGCGAAACAAGGCTGGGTGTTGAAGGGCTTCGAAAAGTTTACAGGAAAAAAATAGCTGTTGTGGATGTGAGTTTTTCTATGGAACGGGGAGAAATCGTAGGTCTTTTGGGGCCAAATGGCGCAGGAAAAACAACTGTATTTTATCTTATTGTAGGATTTATAAAGCCAACAAGCGGCAGTGTTTATTTAGGAAGCCAGAATATATCAGATTATCCAATGTATAAGAGAGCAAGGCTTGGGATATCATATTTGCCCCAGGAAACATCGATTTTTAGAAAACTTTCAGTAGAAGTTAATATAAAAGCAATACTTGAAATACGCAAAGATATAGGAGCAGAAGAAAAAGAAGAAGTTCTTGAATCTCTTATTAATGAGCTTGGGATATCTGCAATAAGAAAGCAGAAAGCCTTTACCCTTTCCGGTGGCGAGAGGAGGCGTACAGAAATTGCGCGAGCTCTTGCCATAAAGCCATCATATCTTCTTCTTGATGAGCCTTTTGCCGGTATTGACCCTATTGCTGTGTATGAGATCAAGCAGATTGTTAAAAACCTTGCAGCAAAAGGGATAGGTATACTTATTACAGACCATAATGTAAGAGACACGCTTGAAATAACTGACAGAGCATACATTATAAGTTTGGGAGAAATACTTACAAGCGGGTCGCGTGAAGAAATTCTCGCGAATGAGCAAGCGCGCCATATTTATCTTGGCAGAAATTTTTCAATGTAAGAGATTTAGGTATGATATTTTGTTATGAATTTAAAAAAATTATTGCCTTTTTTTATATAAATTTATATATTACAAACATGAACTTGATGTTCTATGGTGGGGATTTTCTTTTTTCACAAAAAAATAACAAATTTTTCTCATTATTATTGCGTAAACAGCAGAATCACCTGCTTTTACATATCAACTGTTCTTGAGGACGGTTAATTAACCATGATTAACCGTTCCCATAAGATCGGGGCGGGTTGTCATGAAAAAGAGGAGTTTATATGAAAAAACTTGCTTTGATTTTAATGTGTCTGCTGATTGCGACATCCGCATTTGCGCAGACAAACAAATTTGGTTTTGCTTTAGGGCTTAACAACACTTTTATAACTGGTAGCGACTGGAAAGATATGCGTGATGGTGTTTCTGGAGATGGGGATTTTGCTCGACCAAGTTGGGCTTGGCACGCGCTTAATGCACCTGGTTTTGATGCAGGAGGATCGCTTACTGCAGGATTTGAAGCAGGGTTCTTTTTCCAAATAGCAATAAATGAAATGTTTTCTATTCAGCCAGAGTTTAATATTATTCAAACAAGCGTTAAAATGTATTCTGAAATAACAGGTCAAGAAAGAACACAAACCATTAGACAAACATGGTTTGAAATTCCAGTGCTTGCAAGAGTTAATCTTGAAGCAGGTCCAGGTAGCTTAGGTATTTTAGCAGGTCCTTCTCTCTTAGTGAATCCATTTGGCGGAATGAGGAGTTATATAAATACAACTAATGGTCAAGAGATTACTAGAGTTGGTGATTCGGAATTTGGACCAAGTGTGGCATTCGCAGGTATTATTGGCGCAAGCTATGTGCTTCCAGCAGCAGACGGATTTATTATGTTTGATGCAAGATACAGAAGAGCGTTTTCACCTACTATGGGCTGGACTGAAATTAGTGGCACTCCTGCTGTGACTGGTTATAACCCAGGCTACTTAGGTAGAACTGGAGACAAACACAATGCAAGAGCTAATACTATTTCTCTCCGTGTAGGTTATGGTTTTAGCCTTTAATTTGTAAAAAACTATAAATTTACAAGGGTGTCTGTTTTCAGACACTCTTTTTTTATGGTATTACAACATCATTGACATATCTTTATAAACACATGATATACTAAAAACAGAGGAGATTGCGCAATGGGTAAAATCGAAATTATCAACAATCTTATAAATGACGTGCCAGAAAACCAATTACCCGAGATAATAGACTTTTTGATGTTCTTGAAGCTAAAAAATGACAAAATGGTAATACAAGATATTGCAGCAGCAAGCATGAGCAGTATTGGCTTCTGGGATAATCCAGATGACGAGGTATGGGATAATGTATAGCCGTGGCGATATCGTCCTAATCCCTGTACCATTTTCAGACCTGTCAGCGTCAAAAAAGCGACCTGTCCTTGTAATCTCAAATAATAGTCACAATAAAACAAATCAAGATATGATTGTTGTTGCTGTCACATCGAATCTGGCGCAACCGGGCATACATATTTCAACAAATGACATGATAAAGGGGCAGTTACCCAAACCATCAATCATTAGAAGTGATAAAATATATACGCTTGATCAAGCTATTGTTGTAAAAAATATTGCTTGTGTTTCAGATGTTGTCCTTAAATCAGTAAAAGCAAGTGTTATAAGCCTTATATCAGAAGAATCAGAAATACAAATGTGACAGGAGTCGCCTATTACAATCCCTCTAGCGCCTCTGCATCAGCCCATAATTTATGTTGAATTTTACGTCAAATAAGGCTACAATTATTACATCATGGAGGTAGTATATGCCGAATATTAAGCCTGTATCAGATTTGCGAAATTATGCAGAAGTCTTAAAAAGTATTAGTTCTGGATCTCCTGTTTATCTTACCAAAAATGGGCGAGGCTGTTATGTTATCCAGGAAATAGGTGATTATGAAAGAAAAGAAGCTGCTATTAAATTGTTGACAGAACTTGAAAGAGGTCGACTCTCTGGAGAAAAAGAAGGCTGGCATACACTTGAAGAAATAAGAAAAGAATTCGGCATTAACAATGCTTAAGTCTTTTTTGTCTGCTGAAGCAAAGCAAGATCTAAAAAACATTCAGGACTACATTATATTTCTATACTCTTCCCTTTGGACACATCAATAGAGTGACTGTCACCTTACAACTCCTCCAGTGCTTCTGCATCAGCCAGGTCTTTTGTTCTTCCGGTAGCTCGTTTGTTTATGATTAAGTCAGGAATCGACAAAACATGGATAGGGATTCCTTCAATTTCTGTTACTTCTGATCTGGAAAAGGCATCCTTGAATTGTAAGCCATCAATTGATGTTAAAATATCTATACGGCATGGAGCCACGCCAATCTGAAAAATTAAACCATCTTTTTGCAAATCTTTTGCAGACAAATCACCTATTGGCGCGCCAAAATCTTCAAGCGATTGCAAAACCAAAAGGGCATTTTCAAAATCTGGCATAATCCATAAGTCAATATCCACAGTGGAACGGGGATACCCATGAGCAGCCATGGCATATGCGCCGACCAGGAGAAATTTAACTTTTTTTTCTGATAATATTAACAATATGTCTTTGTAGTGGCTGTTTAACATCGTATTTTTTGCTTAAGGAAGCTGCTTCGCAAGTCAGTGGCCAGACCATGGACACCCGTTCTTCTGCGGTTCCAGGAACGAAACCAGAGTTTTCGCGACTAATAATATCTTGGCGAATTATTGTAATTCTTTTGTCCATATATGAAAAAGTATAGTGGAAATTCCCCTTTTAATCAAGGCGCAAATATTCATTGACAAAATCAGATTGCAACTTTAAATTTACTGGATATCATAATAAGGTGGCTGTCACCCTATAGGAGATATAATTGCAGAGCCAGAGACCTGTAATAATACAGGGACAAAAAATGAAGTTAAGCCCTCAAATGTATCAAACAATGCAATTGATGGCTTTGCCCCTTCAGGAGCTTAGACTAAAAATAGCCGAAGAAGTTGAAAAAAACCCTGCGCTGGAAGCAATAGAACACAATACCAATATTTCCCTTGATGATATTTCCAAAAAAACCAATGATGCAGATGATTATTCAGAAGAAAGCTTTGATCCGGGAGCTTTTTCGCAAACCGACAATAATAGCGACAGCAAAAGGATGTTTATAGAAGGGGCATTATCCCGCCCCCAATCCTTACAGGATTACCTTCTTGAACAGCTTCTTGTGCAACCTGTAAAAAAAGCTATTTTAGACATCGGAAAGTTGCTTATACAAAATCTTGATGAAGATGGCTTTAATATCGAAAAAATTGAAGTTCTTACAAAAGAACATCTTCCAGAAGATATTAATGAAGCCATATCTCTTGTAAGAATGCTTGACCCTCAGGGAACATGCACGTATGGATTTAAAGAATCGCTTGCTGTTCAGGCGAAAATAAATAACAATGTCCCTCCCTATATAATCGAAATTATTGAGAACTATTTCGAGCTTTTGGAAAAAGGGAAGTACAAAGAAATAGCAAAAAAAATAGAAATCAGTGAAAAAAAAGTAATAGCTGCTCTTGATTATATCAAGACATTAAACCCTTTTCCAGGAAGGCAATTTTCAACAAAAACTACTATATATGTAATACCTGACCTAATGATTACCACTTCGGATAATGAACTTGTTATTAAGCTTAATGAAGAGGAAATTCCTGTTTTGAAAATAAATTCAGAGTTTGGCAAACTTCATAAAAACAGAAATAAGCTATCAGATAAAAAAACAGTTCAATTTGTTGGTTTAACAATTAAAGAAGCAAATTCATTTATAAAAGCTGTCAACCTAAGGGGGCAAACTCTTTTAAAAACAGCAAAAGCCATAATCCATTTTCAGAAAGATTTTTTTCTAAAAGGGCCTAAATTTCTGGCGCCGCTCACATTAAAAGATATTTCTGAGCAAGTAGGTGTTCATGAAACTACAATTTCAAGAATTTCCAACAGAAAATATGTTCAAACAGACTGGGGAATATATGAAATAAAATATTTTTTCTCCACAGCTCTTTCAATGACCGATAATAGGGAAAATATGGTTTCCCGTGTAAGTGTTAAGCATATTATAAAAGAAATAATTGATGAAGAAGGAAAAGGGAGACATTTGTCTGATCAAAGTATTGCAGACTTTCTTAAAGATAAAAAAGGGATTAAAATTGCAAGGAGGACAGTAGCAAAATACAGAAAAGAACTAGATATAGCCTCTTCATACGAAAGGTAAATTCAAAATAAGGAGAAGAATATGAATTTGGAAATTAAAGGGATTCATTATGAGGTAACCGATAGAACAACTGAACAGATTGAAAAAAAAGTAAAAAAGCTTGATTTTGCGTCAGATATGATTATGGATCTGCTTTTTAGAATTGAGCGGGAAAAAGGCATTTATATTATCTCTGTAAATATTAATTTTAGATGGGGATTAAGCCATCATATAAAGGTGGAAGATCATGATCTTTATGATGGAATAGATAAAATAATTGAAAAAATAAGAAATAAAGTTGCAAAAGAAAAAGAAAAAATTCAGGATCACACAGAAAAATTGTGATTTTTTATTAAAATTCTGTAAAAAGAATCAAACTAAAAATTGGAAGAGAGCTTTTTGATAAGTTCTCTTCCATAATATTCACTTTCTTGTTATAAAATAATATAGTATGAATAAAATAACAGTACTTGATCTGCTTGGTTTTGACCTTAAGGGCAATGACGACTTACAGCTAAAATGTATAGCAGGTAGAAAAGGGCTTGGGAGAGAAATAACTTTACCGCATATTGACAGGCCTGGCCTGGAGCTTGCGGGATATTTTGATAATTTTACATATCAACGTATCCAGATTTTTGGAAGGGGTGAATTTGCGTTTATAAAAAGGCTAATGGATGAAAATAATTTAGCTTCAATAGAAAAGTTTTTTACTTTCCCTTTTCCATGCTGCATATTTTCGTATGGCGCAACACCTGGAAACTTTTTTATGGAGCAGGCAGAAAGAGCAAGGTGTCCGGTTTTGCAGTCTCCGCTCCCTTCTGCTGAAATTTTTAATCGTCTTGCCAGAGCGCTTGAACATATTTTTGCTCCTCGTCAGGTTGTTCACGGTGTATTTGTAGAAGTTTTTGGAATAGGTATTTTGATAAGAGGGAAAAGCTGGGTTGGAAAAAGCGAAGCAGCGCTTGAACTTATAGAAAGAGGGCATAGTCTTATTGCCGACGATACTGTTGAAATAAAGCGTGTTAGAGGAAATCATTTGGAGGGGAGAGGGGCAAATGCTTTTTTTGGACACCACATGGAAATACGGGGGCTTGGAATAATTAATATTACTCATTTGTTTGGGGTGGGTTCAATACGTGATTCCGAGTTAATACAACTTATTATTAACCTTGAGCCATGGGACCCTGATAAAGTATATGACAGGCTCGGGACAATTGAAATGACAGAAGAAATTTTGGGTGTTCATGTGCCATGTCTTGTATTGCCTGTAAAGCCTGGCCGTAATATATCAATATTAATTGAAACAGCCGCAAAGAATGAAAGATTAAAACAAATGGGTTATTATTCTGCCAGAGAATTTAATCAAACTGTAATGAAATGGCTGGAAACTAATTCTGCAAGCAACTCCAGAGAGTAAGCTTGTAAATTTGGAGAAATGACAAGATGATTGAAAAAGATGTTGTTGTAAAAAACAGAGCAGGTATTCACGCAAGGCCTGCTGCAAGCATAGTAAAACTTGCCACTAAATTTAAGTCAGAGATAAAAATAAAAAAAGATAGTGATGAAATAAATGCAAAATCTATCATGGGTATAATAACACTGGCAGCGACATTTCAAACAGAATTAAAAATAATAGCAGAAGGGGAAGATGAAGAGGCTGCAGTTGATGCATTATTTAATCTCTTCGAGAATAAATTTGAAGAAGAATAGTTTTTTGTTTTTTTTATTGCTTTTTCCACTATTTAATATCTCTGCCATGAATGTGTCATATAAATTTGATAATAATATGCTTTTTTTATACTCAATAAGTTCTCCTCCAATTAAGGCCAGAAATCTATTGAATTCAATGGAAACAGGACATAGAACAGAAATTGAATTTGTTATCAGGGTATATAATAACAGGAGGAGCTTGCTTCGTTTTATGAGGAGGCGGGTCGAAGGGAGAGCTTCGGTGTCTTATGTTGCAACACGCGACCTTGTAAACGGAACATTTACAATAGCAAAACCTGGTGGTCAGAGAATTGTAAAAGAAGATGAAGAGTCTTTTTTTAGTTCTTTTTTTACTGCTACTGATATTGAAATAGATATGAGAGGCGCTGGAAAAGGGGAATATTATATAATGAGCCGCATTGAAATAAAAACAATCAGGTTAATTCCCCCTCTTAATCTTTTATCCGGTATTATTCCTGGTATTATAACAAAAACAGATTGGATAAAAGCTGGTACATTCAGGATATACTAATGAAAGGGCCTTATCCTTTAATAAAATCAAGAGCAGGTCTTTTAAGCATACTCTTTATTTATGCTTTTATAATTTTTTTAATACTTTTTTTATCAAGACAAATAATGACAGACCTCTCGACCGAGGATGTTTCCGCAAGGTTTATTTTGCTCCCTTTTGCTGTTGTTCTGCCTCTTTTTCTTGCAAGTAATATTATCGTAAATATTGTAAAAGTACTAAGAGATACAAAAAGAAAAAGGCCAGGCGCTACTTTTAAAATCAAGTTGATTCTTTTTTTCTCATTTGTTGCTTTTGTCGCTGCTATACCTCAGGCAGTTCTTTCAATAAATTTTATTGATATTGCCATGAAATCATGGCTTGCAAATGAACATTCAAGAGCTGTAAGAGGGGGTCTTGAAATTGCAATGAATTATTACAGTGAGAGGACTACCTCGCTTGAAGCAGCTGTAGATTCTCCATTTTTTGTTCATGTTGCAAATTTTATACCGCGTGATCCTGAAAGAGCCTGGATAATGTATAAAGAAAGTTTCCCATTTATATCAAGTATGCAGGTCCTTAGAGATGGGAGGACAATCTATTTTAATGGAGATGAAAAGGGAAGAGTTCCGGATTATAGGGTATATTCCATGAGAAGAGGGCTTCTGGCAAAAGATGCAATAGAAGAGATTACAGTTTTAAGAGCGCAGGGGTTTTTTAGAACACAGGGGGTAGTATATTCAGTTATTTTTAGTTCATCTCTTCCTGAAAGGTTTGATGCCAGAGCGGAAAGCCTTACAACATCTTATGATGTTTTTCTCCAACTCGAAAATTATCAAGCTATGTTCAGGCTTATAATTATTGGTGTACTTATTTTTTTTAGTTTGCCTATTTTTCTCTTATCCATAATTGTAAGCTTTCGGCTATCAGAAGAAATTCTTCATCCCATTGCGCAACTTGAAGAAGCTACAAGGCGGGTTGCAGAGGGCGATTTTTCATTCAGGCTTCTTGCAAGACCCGGAGATAATATCTCGGTGCTTATTAGCTCTTTTAACCAGATGATAAAGGAACTTGAATCTTCAAGAAAGAAAAATATGCAGGCAGACAAAATCAGCGCGTGGAAGGAAATTGCCCGGCGCATGGCTCATGAAATAAAAAATCCAATTACTCCAATTAAACTTTCTGCAGAACGTGTACTTAGAAGATATAATTCCGAGGACCCAAACTTTGGTAAAATTCTTAATTCTTCGGTAAAAGTTATTGTAACAGAAGTTGACAGATTAAATCGCCTTCTGGAAGAATTCAGCGATTTTGCGAGAATGCCGCCCCTTTTGCTTTTGCCAGTAAAGCCAGCTGAGATCATAAAAGAAGCGTGCGATATTTTTTCGTCATCATCCCAATCCATTGTTTTTGATATTGCCGACATAGATGAGGGTGCGATCATTGTAGCGGATAACGAAAAAATAAAGCAGGTTCTTATAAATCTTTTTACCAATGCCATTGACGCAATGGACGGGCAGGGCGTTATTCGCATAAGAACAGATAAAATCACAAAAGAGGGCAGGCCGTTTTATAGAATTCAGATTGCAGATACAGGACGCGGCATAGATAAAGATATTGCCGAGAAGATTTTTTCCCCATATTTTACAACAAGAGAAAATGGGACAGGGCTTGGTCTTGCTATTGTTGAAAGAATTATTTTTGACCATAATGGGTTGATATGGTTTGAAACAGAAAAGGGGCTTGGAAGCACATTTTTTATTGATTTGCCGATTGGAGTAGATGGTGAACAAAATATTGATAGTTGATGATGAAGAAAGCATAAGGGAAGTATTGTCCGGCATACTCGAAGATGAAGGCTATTCTGTTGACAGCGCAAAAGATGGGCCAGAGGGGCTTAAAAAAGCAGAAAGCGGGGTTTATGATCTGGTAATACTTGATGTGTGGCTGCCTGGAATGGGTGGTATGGAAGTGCTGGATAAAATCAAAAAAACAATTGTTGATATCGAAGTTATTGTTATCTCTGGTCATGGGAATATCGACATGGCTGTAAAAGCTGTTAAAATAGGGGCTTTTGATTTTCTGGAAAAACCGCTTTCTCTTGATAAAGTTATTACTGTAGTAAAAAATGCATTGAAACTGGAAAGTCTTAAAAAAGAGAACAGGGCATTAAAGGAATCGTTATTTCTTGAGGACAGAATAACAGGCGCAAGCGCTCAGATAGAAAAGATAAGAAAAACAATCAGGCAAGTGGCAGCCTCTGATGCAAGCATAATGATCACCGGAGAAAATGGAACAGGCAAAGAACTTGTGGCGCGCGAAATACACAAAGAAAGCAACAGGAACGATTACCCTTTTATCGAAGTAAACTGCGCGTCAATACCAGACTCGCTTATTGAAAGTGAACTTTTTGGGCATGAGAAAGGGGCTTTTACAGGAGCAGTTTCCGGAAGAAAAGGGAAGTTCGAGCTTGCAGATAAAGGGACTCTTTTTCTTGATGAAATCGCAGATATGTCTTTGAATGCTCAGTCAAAAGTTTTGCGTGCTGTTCAGGAGATGCGCTTTGAAAGGGTTGGAAGTGAAAAAAGTGTTCAGGTTGATGTAAGGATAATATGCGCTACAAATAAAGATGTTGCTGCAGAAGTAAAAGCAGGAAGATTCAGGGAAGATTTGTACTTTAGGCTAAATGTTATACCTATAAATGTACCGCCCCTGCGCGACAGAAAAAAAGATATTTTACTGCTTGCGAATTATTTTCTTAAAAAATATAACAAAGGGAAGCCAGGAGAATCTGTAGCTGAAAAAGCAATCTCCGATGAGGGGTATAATATTTTAAAACAATATCCATGGCCCGGCAACATAAGAGAGCTTAAAAATGTTTTGCAAAGAATATCTGTAATGAGCGATGAAACTGTTATATCTCCGGAGACAATAAGGTATTATCTTGATGAAACGCAGATAACAAATGTTCCTTCTGCTGCAGAAAGGGGAGACCCTGGAAAATTTCCTATATTTTTTGATTCTGCTCTTGCATTAAATGATGCAAAAGATTTCTTTGAAAAGAATTTTATTATTAGAAAACTTGAAAAAAACAGTTATAATATAGCGAAGACTGCAAAGGATATGGGTGTTTATCCTGGCAATCTTCACCAGAAAATAAAGAAACTGGGGATCAATGTAAAATGAAAGCTTTAACAAACAGGCAAACAGAAGTTTTGAACTTTATCAAAGATTACAGGAGTAAAAAATCTTATTTGCCAACCATGCGCGAAATTGCGGAGTATTTTGAAATTTCAGTAAAAGCTGCTTATGACCATGTTAAAGCGCTTGAGAAAAAAGAAGTTATAAAATGCAATCTAAGAAGATCACGTTCTATTGAAATTGTTAAATCCGCAGAAGTTGACGACCTCATAAGTGTCCCTATTCTTGGCAATGTCGCAGCAGGTGTTCCGCTCCTTGCAGAAGAAAATCTCGATGGTCATATTTCTATTCCGCTCCGTTTTTTGAAAAAAGGAGAACACTTTGCTCTCCGCGTAAAAGGGGACAGCATGAAGGATGCAGGAATACTTGAGGGAGATGTTGCGCTTTTTGTTATGCAGTCAAATGCAGAGAATGGTAATATTGTAGTAGCTATGCTGAATGATGAGGCAATCACCCTTAAAAAATTTTATAGAGAAACAAATAGAATAAAACTTAAAGCAGAAAACCCTGTTTACCCTCCGATTTATACACAGAATGTAAAAGTTCTGGGAAAGCTCATTTTTATATTGAGGAGTTATGACTAAGGTAAAAAGTTCTTTAGCGCGATCTAACATGGCGAGCTATCTTCTTCTTGGTCCGGAAGTTGGAGAAAAAAATGATTTTATACAGGGTATAAAGGATTCTTTGGCAAAATCTTTTGGCGGAGAAGTGGAGTCATATAGTTTTTACCCTTATGATTCAGATGTTCTTGAGATTATTTCGATAATGAAAAACATTTCCCTTTTCGCAGCAGCTAAACTTGTTTTAATAAAAAACTGTCATGATTTAAAAAAAAAGGATGCTGCATTAATTGCTGAATATATTAAAAATCCTTCCAAAGATTGTGTTCTAATTCTTACATCTGATAATACAAAAGCAGACCCTGTAATTGAAAAAGCTGTATCTGAGGATTGTAAAAAAATATTCTGGGAAATGTTTGAAAACAAAAAGAAAGGATGGGTGGTTAATTTTTTTCACAAGGAGAAAATTTCAATTGAAAATAATGCTGTTGGTTTTCTTGTGGATATATTGGAAGGGGATACTGAATCTTTGAAAAAAGAGTGCAGCAATCTTGTTCTTTTTTTTGGGAAGGATGAAGTTATAACCGAAGAAAAAATAGCAGATTTTTTTTATAACAGAAAAGAGGAAAATATATTTTCTCTTTTTGATTATATTGCGCAAGGTGATCTTGAGAGGTCTATTACTGCTGCAAAGAATATAATTCTTTCTGGCGAAAGCACGTTTGTCCAGATGCTTGGCGGTCTTTTGTGGCAGATAAGAAATGTATATGAAATTGAAAAAATTATTGCCAGGAAAAAATCTTTTTCCGAAGCTTGTGCAGAGCTTAATATAAGAACAAAAAAAATGCAGGGAGTATACTCCAGCGCAATACAAAATTATTCAATAAAAGATATTGAAAAAATAATTACGCTTACTGCTCATTATGAGCTGCTTTTTAGATCCATAAGAACAGAAATGCAGCATATTATGTTGCCTGTTTTTCTGTACTCGATTATTGTGAGCAAAGGTGAGAATTTATTGGCAAATCCTAATGATGCGAGTCATTATCCCTGAGGTATTCGATTACAGCTTCTGCGACTTTTATTGGGAGTTGCGCTCTTTCTGATAGCGAATAACTGTCGCTGTTTTTTATATTATCCACACTGCCGAATTCCATCAGTATTTTTTTGCTCCGCTCCGCGCCTATACCCGGTATTTCCTCAAGCATGGAAAAAGAAAGCTCTTTTTTCCTCATATTTTTATTAAAAGTTGTTGCAAACCTGTGCGCTTCGTCCCGCACATGCTGCAATATCCGCAAAGGCAAAGTCCCTTCTTCAAGTTTTACAGGCTCATCTTTTTCCGGAACAAATAAAAGTTCTTCCTGCTTTGCAAGGCTGGCTATGTTGATATCATCAATGCCAAGAGCTTCCAGAATACCTTTTGCTGCGTTAAGCTGCCCTTTGCCCCCATCTATTAAAATAAGATCAGGCATGGGAAGGCCTTCATTTTTTAACCGTGTATATCTCCTTGCAACAACTTCCCTTATTGAAGCATAATCATCAACCTCCCGGTCTTGCAAAGTTTTTATTCTAAAAACTCTGTATTCAGGTTTATCAGGCTTCCCATTATAAAACGAGACCATGGAAGAGACTGTGTTATACCCGTCAAGGTGCGAAATATCAAACCCTTCTATCCGTAATGGAATTTTGCTTAGCCCAAGAGAATCCTTGATTTTTCCAAGAGCTTCTGAATATGTAAGTTCTTTTTCTATTCTCATAAGTTCAAGACGGCAGTTTTCTTCTGCCATTTTCATTATAGAAGCTTCTTTTTCATCCCCTGGAGCAGTTACCTGAAAGCTTATCTGAAATTTTTCCAGGAAGAATTTTGTTAAAAGCGCGATTTCCGGAACAATATTTACCAGCGCTTTTTCGGGAAAAATAGAGTTTTCTGTTCCCGTAAAATAGCCATCATAATATTGAATAAGAAAGCGACTCATATTTTCTTCATTATCTGAATAAGTGGTAAAGCTAAAAACAGATTTCCCGGAGATTTTTCCTTCCCTCATCTGTAGTACGACTATTGCGCAGTTTATCCCGTTTGATAAAAGCGAGATAAAATCTTTTTTTTCTGTAGTAAAATCCTGCACTTTTTGTTCCTCAATAAGAGTTCTTATTGAAAAAAGAATATCCCTGTGTTCAGCTGCTTTTTCATAATTTAAAGATGCTGATTCCTGTTGCATCTTTTTCTCCAGCTCCTTTTCAAGGTCATTAATATTGCCAGAAAAAATTTTTATAATTGTCTCAACTTCTTTTTCATAATCTTTTTTATCTGCTTTACTTGTGCATGGAGAACAGCATTGGTCAATGTGAAAGTAAAGGCACGGTGTTTTTCGTTGTCTAAGAGGAATTCCTTTGCATTTTCTTAACTTGAACTGTTTTTTTACAAGCTCAAGGTAGGTATCTATGCTTTTCACATTTGGATATGGCCCGAAATAGAGCGAGCCATCGTCGATTATCCTTCTTGTTTTGAAAATTCTCGGAAAATCCTCATTTGTAACTCTTATTACAGGAAATGTTTTATTGTCTTTAAGGCTTATATTATATTTTGGCTTCCATTGTTTTATGAGGTTGTTTTCAAGGATAAGCGCTTCATATTCTGTAGTTGTTGTTATAGTTTCAATAGAGGCGATTTTTTTTACAAGATGAGATGTTTTGATTTCCTTGTTTGCTGATTTTAAAAAATAAGACCTTACTCTGGAGCGTAAATTCTTTGCTTTTCCCACATATATTATCTCTTCCCTCTGGTTTTTCATGATATATACACCGGGAGTTTCGGGTAATTCTTTTACCCTTTCTTCAAGGTTTGCTCTATTTTCTTTTGAATCTTTCATTATTTTCCGATATTATTATAAATTATAAAAGAAAATTTGATAATAGTGAAAAAAATAGTAGTATTTCTGTTTATCATTATAACGCCTCTCTATTCAATTGATCGGGAATTTACCTTGGCTGGAGATAATTGGCAGCCATTTTTGTTAAAAAACCTGGAAATCAATAGAAATGTAGCTGGGGAAAACGCGCTTTTTATTCAAAATGGCGAATTTCAAGTGGATAGTTCTACAGAACTTCTTCTCCATTTTAATTCCCTCCCTATTGTTGATGCCACAGGTAATTTTCGGGTAATAGAGAATAAATCTTCCATATCTACTGGAATAAGAAAGTTTGGCGCAGGGGCAGCTCTGTTTAATGGAGAAACAAATAGTATTATCCTTGACCGCAGGGGAGGAGGAATCTTCCCGGGACAAGTTTATTCAAATGATTTCAGTATAGAATTTTGGGTTTATGGACAAAATCTTTCTGATGGAGAAACTATTTTTTTTGTAGATGGCTTTGCAGATATAGGCAATGGTTTTATTCCGCAACTTATCAGGTGCTATATTCAAAATAGAAGAGTTGTCTGGAATATAAAAAACTTTTTTATCCCCTTTGGCTCAAGAGAGTTTGAATTTAGAATTTCCAGCGAAAGACAGCTTATTCCTGGTGTGTGGACCCATCATTTGCTTAGATACAATGCTGCAAATGGTTTAATGGAATATCTTATTGATGGCAGACCAGAGGCAGTTGCATATATTACATCATCTGGCAGAGAAGTTGGTGAGATTTTTCCTTTATATTCCGGAACCAGGGGCAGAATTATAATAGGCAACAACTTTACAGGTTTGATCGATGAGTTCCGTTTTAAACTTGATTGGGTTGATAATGATATAGCGCCGATGTTGGGAAGTCATACAGGCGTTTATATATCAGGGCCTATAGATTTGGGACACAGTAAATCTACGCTTATTGCTATTGAAACAAGAAGTATGATTCCTGCTAACACAGATATTTTATATTTTTACCGTCTTAGTGATACGAGGCAAAACTTTACAGAAAATAGTCCTGGATGGCAAAGGTTCTCGCCAGGAATGATCAATGCAAGAGGCGGGCGTTTTTTAAGCATTAAAGCTATACTGTATTCAGACGGAGAAAGAAACATATCCCCATCTGTTTCAAGGATAAATATAAGATTTGATCAAAAAGACCCGCCTTCTCCGCCAAGAGTTGTAAGAGCAGAGCCGGGAAATGGCAGTGTTCGGCTTAGATGGTCAGAAGTAGGAGACCCGGATATTGACGGCTATTATGTCTATTTTGGGGAAAGGCCAGGGAGATATTTTGGCTGTGCAAGAAATAACGTAACTTCTCCTATAAATGCAGGAAAAAACAACGAGATAATAATACGCAATCTTGAAAATGGCATAATATATTATTTTGTTGTTGTTTCATACAGCAGATCAGCAACCCGCTATGGAACTGCAATTATAAACGAAGGTGGAAATTTCTCTGCTGAAGTAAGCGCGAGGCCTCTTAATATATATGGAGCTCTGGAGTGAATAAAGAGGTATTGTTTAAAAAAGTTCTTACTCTTATAAAGCAAAAGGAGTATGACGAGGCAGAGGACATTCTTAAACAACTCATAGAAAAAAATCCTGACAAAGAAACTCTGTATCTTACTTTGGGTAATGTATATTCGTTCAAAAACAAAAAACAGCAAGCACTGGATGTTTATGAAAAAGCTTTGCAAATTACTCCGGAAAACCCGGATATTTACAGTAACATAGGCCTTATCTATAAACAGCAGGGCGATATGGATAAGGCTATTTCGTATTTACAAAAAGCATTGTCTTTTGCGGGCGACAGGGCAGATGTTTATTATAACTTGGGTAACGCATACAAGCGGGCAAAACTTTGTGCAGAAGCAGAAAAAATGTTTCTGGAAGCTATCAGGCTGCATCCGGAATTTGCGCAGGCTTATAATAACCTTGGTTCTATCTATATTGAAAGAGGCGAGCTTAAAAAAGCAGAAGATATAATAAAACAGGGCCTTTCTGTAGATAAAAATCATCCCAGACTTCTATACAATCTTGGTGTTATAAAAGATTTGCAGGGAGAATCCGAAGAAGCAATAGGATTCTTTAAACACTCTATTGTAAGCCAGCCATTATGGGTAGAGAGCCTTAATAATTTGGGTATTGCATATCATAAATCCAACAAGCATGGAAAAGCAATAAAAACTTTTAACAGCGCTCTTGATGTTGAGCCAAGCAATCCTGTTGTTAAAAATAATATTGCTGTTACATATAAATCAGTTGGGGAAGAAAAAAAAGCAAAAAAATATTATAAAGAGGCAATTTCCCAAAACCCTGAATATATAAAAGCTTCGTTAAATCTTAGCGACTTATACAGAGAAACAGGTGATTTTGATAGCGCGCTAAAAGAATTAAACAGGATTGAAACAATAAGCCCTAAAGATGAAGAGATAAAAATTCATAAAGCGCATGTTTATTTTGATAAAGGCGAATTTGATAATGCAGAGAAAATTATAGATCACTCAGTAAAAAGTGAAGGCAAGAGCGTTTCTGCTGCACTTGCTCTCAAAGCGCTTTTAAGTATTAAAAAAGGTGATGCAAAAGAAGCAGCAAAATATATTGAAAAAGCAGATACTTCTGAACCTGGAAATCTTTATCTTAAAAGCGCCAAGGCAGAGCTTTACAAGCATCAGGGTGATTTTAAAAAAGCAGAAAATGAATTTAAAGATATTCTTTCTTTAAATAAAGGAAATTTTAAAGCGTCGCTTGAGCTTGTAAAAATTCTCAAAGAGCAGGAAAAATTTGAAGATGCTATTTCTGTTCTCGATTCTCTTAAAGGAGATTACAAATATTATAATGATACAATAACGGAATATTCTGATATTTACAAAAAATCCGGGCAGACAGAAAAAGCTCTTGAATATTCCAATCAACTTCTTGGAAAGATGGGAGAAGACAACTCCCAGATTGATATATCTTTCCTGAGTAAAGGGATAGAATTATTTGAAGAAGCATCAAAATCTTATGAACTTTTAAATAACGAAAGAATAGAGGAGCGGCTTTCTGGTTTTGTAAAAGAATATGTCAGAAATGAGCAGAAAAAAGTTGCGCCGCAAGATGCAACGAGTTTTCTTATTGGGTCTATGGATGGGCTGGGTGATGAACAAGTTCAGATAATTGATATTGGAGGAATAGAGCCTGTAATAGAAATAAATGAAGAAGAAGAGATGCGTATTCTAAAAGAAGATGAAGATTTTTTTGATGATGAAAAAGGGCTTGGTTTTTATGAGGAAGTAAAAGAAAAAATCGAAAAAGAATTTGTTGAAAAAATGATTGAAAGAGAAAATCCTCGGCATTTGTCTCCCAATCCTTTGAATACTCCCATGAGCCCGCCTATGCATCCAGCTATGAATCCACCTATGTATCCACCTATGTATCAGCCCATGAGTCCTTTAGCAGTCCCTTCTTATCTTCCGCCGCATTATTCGCACCATCCGCATCCGCAGCATTCAAGACCAGAGCCTGCTGCTTTTTCTCCTCAACACGACAACCCTTCTGCAACGCCGGCAGCAAAACCTCAGCCCGCTCCACCGCAGGAAGCTGATGAAGAGCAAGACGATATATTGGAAAAATATGATGGGATTGAAGAACCTGATGGAGAATCGTTTGCAGATAATCTTAAAGACAGCTTTGAGTATGTAAACGAAGATATTGCCAAATTGTTTGATAACCTTGAAGGCCTTACAGATTATCTTACTGAAGACAGAAAAGATAAGTATGAAAATAGCGTAATAAAACTTAAAGTTGCAGCATTAAAGCGGAAACTTAATGGAAACAAGGGGCTTCTTGATGCTCTTTCCCAAAGCAGCGGAGGCATAGACGAAAGCGAAGATGAGCCTAAAAGAAAAGAAGTTGTGCCTGAAAAAAGAGCCAATAAAGAAAGAAGAGAAGATGAAAATAGAAGAAGTGAAGAAGATAGAAGAAGTGAAGAGGATAGAAGAGCCGCAGACAGAAGAAATTTTCTGGATAGAAGGAATCGCATAAAAAATATTACAAAAGATGATTTGGAAAATACATTTAGTTATATAAAAGGGCTTGCAGATTTTTTGCCACAGGATGCAGGTGGAGATGTTTTAAAGCTTAAAATCAATAATCTGCTTGAGAAAATAGACGAAAAAGAAAATGTAGAAATATAGGTGACGTAAAATCCATTTTTTATGGAAAAACATCTTCCAGCTATTGTATGTTTTTTAATATTTTTGTATTTTGGTACTTAAAAAAAATATGGAAAATAATGGCTAAAGTTTCAATTATAGTACCGGTTTATAACGTTGAAAAATACTTGCATGAGTGTTTGGAAAGTTTGGTTTCACAAGCCCTGCAGGATATTGAAATAATCTGTATCAATGATGGCTCAACCGACAGCTCTGGCGAAATACTGGATGCATACGCGGCAAGAGACAGCCGCTTCAAAGTTATCCATAAACCAAACTCTGGTTACGGACATTCCTGTAACCTTGGGCTTGACACTGCAACTGCAGATTACATCGGGATTATTGAGAGCGATGATTTTGCAGACAAAAATATGTTTTCAGACTTATATGCATTGATTACAGAGAATAACTGCGATGTTGCTAAATCCGACTGGTGGGAATATTGGGGTAAAGGCAAAAAGGTCTTTAAAAGTGAACAACTTATTTCCATGTTAAAGCCTGGCAAAATATCAAATGTTGAAGAGAAGAAAAAACTATCAAAATGTCCTCCGGCGGTATGGTCATCGCTTTACAATAAAAATTTTTTAAATAAAAATAACATCCGTTTTTTAGAAACTCCTGGCGCGAGTTTTCAGGACATATCATTCACCTTTAAAGTGGTTGTGCTTGCAAAAGATATTTATATTACAAATAATGCGTATGTTTATTATCGCCATGATAATCTGAATTCCTCAGCCAGAAGAAAAGATGGTGGTGAGTTTATTCTCAAAGAGTATGCGGAAATTGACAGGCTTTTGAATGAGCGCCCTGAATTAAAAAAAGTATATAAAGGATGCAAGTTTTATAAGCAATACGATAACTACATTTGGAATTTGAAAAGGCTCGCTCCTGAGTACAAAAAAGAAATTTTTGGAAAGTTTGTAAAAGAGTTTCAAACTTATTATGAAAACAGGGAGTTGGACGAGAGTGCATTTGAATATTTAAACAAATCAAAAATTATGATGTTAATAAATGACCAGAGAAAAGCATGGAAAAAGTTTCAGTTTTTATTTATTAGAACAGCGCTAAAAGAATTTATGCGAAATTTTTTTCTGGTGCGAATCAACCACGAGCGTGTCTATATTAGAGTTTTTGGCAATTTTTCTTTCAGGGTTGAGAGAAGACCGAAAAAAAATATTAAATGAGTCACTTGAAAAAGTATTTTTATGAATTGATGTTTTTATATTTAAAACAATTAAAATTTATTAAATAAAACCTGTTGTAAAGCAGCAAAATTTGTTATAATGTTCGATGTTTGAACATTATGATTCCGGGCAGCCAGCATGTTGCGGCAGCGGCTGTTTTTCTATAAAAATTTTACACACCTTACCCTAAGGGGCGAGGTGTCTTTTTTTGGGAATGTTGTGTAATATTGAAAATATTAAAACGAATTTATTGTAAATTAAAAGTTGAGTTGCATGAAAGCGCCTATTATTTCCATAATAGTTCCAGTCTATAATACAGAAAAATACATAGCCCGTTGTCTCGAAAACCTTATCAATCAAACTTTTAGGGATATAGAGATTATCTGCGTAAACGATGGATCACCGGATAATGCGCTGGCGATTTGTGAAGACTATGCAAAGCAAGACGATCGTATTGTCCTTTTGTCACAAACAAACCAGGGACTTTCCGCGGCTCGTAATACTGGTCTTTTACACGCACAGGGGAAATACATACAGTTTTGTGATTCTGATGATTATTTTGATTTATCAATGTGCGAAAAGTTGCACGCTGCTATCTCTTTATCGAACGCAGATCTTGCAGTTTCCGGAACCCGAATAATTTATGAGCAGAGCCATATTGTTCCGGGTGATGATGAATATTACCGGATAAAAAGCAAAGGTTTGACAACCATTAATGAGGCTGTATTCAAAAATACCAATGTGCATGCATGGAACAAAATATTTAGAAAATCAATAATTGACGCGTACAATATAAAATTTCCAGTTGGTCTGTATTATGAAGACGCGTGTTTTTTTAGCAAGTATTTATTTGTATCCAAAACAATATATTGTGTGCCGGAATGTTTATATACATACATCAGGCGTGAAAACTCAATTATGGGAGAAACATTTCGGAAAACACCCAAAGCAATTGATCATATAAAAATTTTGGAAGATATAAAAAATTTTTTAGCGAAAAATAATCTAAATGGCAGTTATGAGACAAATGTTTTTCTTTGGCTGGTTATTGCATATATGCGGTCAGTGGTTAGATATGGTGTTGAGTCAATTTATGATCCTGCTGTTAAAATCGCTTCGGACCTGTTAATAGATATTTCCACTGATTCTATAAAAAAGTGTCCTAATATTTTCCGGAATGATAAATCGAAATTAATAGCATTAAAAAATAATGACACAAAATTATTTCTGCAGCTTGAAACAACCAAGTCAGTATTAAAAAAAATTGTTTTGCCTTTTTTCCCTCAAGGATCAAAGAGAAGAGCATTTTTAAAGAAAGCATACGAAAAAGTGATTGGGTGATATAATGAGCAATCAGGCGTTTACAGTTGTTAAACGTTTTAAAGATGACTTGCGCATATCTCCTTTGCGAACTTGTTTTTTAATTCCCTGGTATATATTCAAAATTTTCTGCATAACATATAATAAGTTTCTTCCCAGGCGAAATATAAAGCTTCTATTAAGGGCATATTTTTTTTCCCCTTACTATGTAGTAAAACTTTTTCTGAAATTAATACAGCAACAGGCATCCAAAAAAAAGCATAATAAAAAAAGTGCTGGATATATTGCGAATAAAATTCTTACAGAAGGGAACCTTAAATCTTTTGATGGAACAGTTTCTGTAGTAATCCCTGTATACAATGGTGGCGATGATTTAAAAAATCTGATAGCCATGTTAAAGAAGCAAGAAAAAGTAGGAAAAATAGAAATAATTGCAATAGACTCAGGCAGTGTTGATGGCTCTGTAGAGTTTCTAAAAAAAGAAGATGTAAATCTTACTGAAATACCTAACAAGGATTTTTCTCATTCAGGAACAAGAAATTTAGGGGCGAAAAAAGCTACGGGCGCTATTTTGCTTTTTATGACACAAGACGCATTACCTATGGATAAAGAATGGGTTTTTAAAATGATTTTGCCTATTCTGGAATATGGAGTAGTAGCAACTACAGGTATTGAAAAAGTAAAAGAGAAAAGCACCCTTTTTGCCTGCTTGGCAAACAATGGATTCAGGCAATACTTTGGCGCAAACAATGGCGATAGAATAGCTTACTTGCCATGCAATAAAAAAGATAGTTATTCTCTTCGCCGAAACGCGTTGTTGAACAATATAGGATGCGCAGTGAGAAAAGATGTTTTCACAACATTTTTTTATCAAGGTGAATATGGGGAAGATCTTGATTTGGGTGTCCGCTTGATCCAGGCAGGACACAAGATTGCTCTTTTATCATCAATTCAAACAATACACTCTCACGATCGTTCATGTTCATATTATTTGCGGTATGTTTATATTGATACAAAGACAAATAAAAATATTTTTCCGGATCTTTATCATAGTAATAAATCCTTGAAAGAAATAATTGCTTCTGCTTTTTGCGCATATTATCATTTGCAGAAACTTTTTACATATATTCACTCTTTGCAAGGTGATTTAAGCATCTCTGAATTTTTCAATTCTGTTATGTATTTTTGGAACAACAGTTTAAAAGAAACTTTTTGTGAGCAGGAAGCGCTTGCTTTTGGTTCATGGTACTCTGATTCCACAGTAGATGATTTTTTTCAGATGGTTTTAATATCTTTTCCAAAAATAAATCTTGATGGATTTTCATATATCGAATCACAAAAGCATTACTTTGATGTCCGCTTACGAAATTATATTGCTGTGAATTTTAAATCAATCAATGCTGATTTGCGCAGGCAGGTAATCGATACAATGTATAAAGACTTGATGTGGAAGTTTGCTTTTGATCTTGCTTTGTATTTTTGTGATAATCAGGATAAAGACAACCCTTTATTTATTACTTTGGAAAAAATGTCAAAAGGAGTATAAAAAATGAAAGGAATAATTCTCGCCGGAGGATCTGGCACCCGACTTTTTCCCATTACCAAGGCTGTATCCAAACAGATATTGCCTCTTTATGACAAACCCATGATCTATTACCCCCTTTCGGTGTTGATGCTTGCTGGGATCCGGGATGTGTTGATCATTTCTACCCCACGAGACTTACCTTTTTTTGAGAGCTTGTTTGGACAAGGTGATTGGCTCGGTATGAATTTTGAGTACAAGGTTCAGGAATCGCCCAGGGGCCTTGCAGACGCGTTTATTGTAGGAGCGGATTTTATCGGCAATGGAAGTTGTGCGCTGGTATTGGGTGATAATGTGTTTTACGGCCGGGGTTTTAGTGATACAGTCAGAGGAGCAAAAAGCCGCATTGAGAAAGAAGGGGGAGGGGCGATTTTTGGTTATTATGTTAAAGACCCGAGCGCCTATGGAGTCGTAGAATTTAATAAAGAAGGGAAAGCCATTTCTATCGAAGAAAAACCTGTTCATCCAAAAAGTCACTATGCTGTTCCTGGACTTTATTTTTATGATAATGAAGTAGTAAATATCGCAAAAAACATTAAGCCCTCTGCCAGGGGAGAAATAGAAATTACTGCAGTAAATAACGTATATCTTGAACGAGGCAGACTTTCTGTGGAGACCATGGGCCGTGGAATGGCATGGCTTGATACCGGGACCTATGACAGTCTTCTGCAAGCTGCCAACTTTATTGAGACTATCCAGAAGCGGCAGGGTATGTATGTTTCCTGTATAGAAGAGATAGCTTATGCCAATAGGTGGATACCCAAAAAGAAACTTTTAGATCTTGCCGGAGGTTACAAAACAGATTACGGCGAGTATTTGCGGTACATTGCGGAGAACTTTTAAATGCCTTTTACTTTTATCCCATGCCCAATACCGGACTTATATGAAATACAGCCAAAAATATTTGGAGATCAGCGGGGTTACTTTTTTGAAAGCTATTCGGAGCGGGATTTTAACGCTGCCGGACTTATGCTCCCGTTTGTACAGGATAACCAGTCTCAATCAGGCAAGGGTACTCTCCGGGGATTACATTTTCAGAAAACACATCCTCAGGGAAAGCTGGTGCGGGCCATAGAGGGCGAAGTGTTTGATGTGGCAGTGGATATGCGGCCAGATTCCTTGACCAGAGGCAAGTGGCACGCTGTTATACTAAGCAGCGAAAAACAAAACCAGTTTTATATTCCACCCGGGTTTGCCCATGGGTTTTTGGCATTAACAGACAAAACAATCTTTGCCTATAAGTGCACAGATTTTTACTACCCCGAAGATGAAGGCGGTATTATCTGGAATGATTCAGATATTGGCATTAAATGGCCGGATTTGGGGATGGAATACATTTTATCGGATAAAGACAAAAAACTTCCTTCTTTTTCGTCGTTGTCCGCAAGTAGGTAAATAACGATGATATGGCTGATAGGGAGCAAGGGAATGTTGGGAACAGAACTTTCCCTGCTTTTCGAAAAATTGGGTATTCCCTTTGTTGGAACGGATCAGGAAGTGGATATTACTAATCCTGTTGCGATTAGGGATTTTTCCCAAACGCAGTCCATTAAGCAATCTATTGAGCAGTCCATTGAATGGATAATAAATTGCGCTGCTTACACTGCAGTTGACAAGGCAGAGGATGATAAAGAAAACAGCCATCTGCTTAATACCGCAGGGCCACGAAACATAGCTGCGCAAGCAAAAGAACTTGGCGCAAGATTGATTCATATCTCTACAGATTATGTGTTTAATGGACAGGGAAGCAAACCTTATACCGAAGAAGATTCCACAGATCCAATAGGCATTTACGGCCTTACCAAGCGGGATGGAGAGATAAAGGTTTTGGAAGAAAACGAAAAATCCTATATCATCCGGACAGCCTGGCTTTACGGTAAATATGGCAATAATTTTGTTCATACCATGCTCAGGCTTATGAAGGAGCGGGAAAGCATTTCTGTGGTAAACGATCAACAAGGCAGCCCTACATGGGCGCGTGATCTTGCGGAAACAATATCCGCATTTATATCTCTTACTGCTGAGGGTAAAACAATTCCTTATGGGATTTATCACTTTACCAACGAAGGTGAAATTACCTGGTTTGATTTTGCCAGAGAGATTTATACCCAAGCCCAGGCAAATGGTATTTTGACAAAGAACTGCGAAGTAAAACCTTGTACCAGCGCTGATTTCCCTGCCAAGGTAAAGCGTCCTGCTTATTCAGTGCTGGATAAGTCCAAAATCAAAACAACTCTGGGGATAACTATTCCATCGTGGGATGAAAGTTTAAGGAGATTTCTTTATGCGTAAGTTAAGCAATATCCTTGTTACAGGAGGCGCCGGGTTTATAGGGGTAAATTTTATCCGTTATCTTCTTGGCAAGTGCGCGCAAACATCAAACTTTAAAGGGCGTATTATAAATCTGGATGCCCTTACATACGCAGGTAACATAACAAGTCTTAAAGAAATAAATGAAAATTTTGAAGAGACGAAATATTTTTTTGAAAAGGGTGATATTGGCGACCGCACTCTTGTTGAAAAAATCTTTGAAAAGTACGCAATTGATACAGTAGTACATTTTGCAGCGGAAAGCCATGTAGACCGTTCAATACTGGGCCCCGAAGCGTTTATTAAAACCAATGTGCTGGGAACTTTTACGCTCCTTGATGTTGCCAGAAATATTTGGAAAGACGCTGATGGAGTACTGTTCCACCATGTTAGTACCGATGAAGTATACGGCTCTCTTGGAGAAACCGGATAC
Organism: Spirochaetaceae bacterium; assembly: GCA_009780675.1. Lineage (GTDB taxonomy): Bacteria > Spirochaetota > Spirochaetia > CADAEX01 > CADAEX01 > WQTU01. Next base: position 26,444 of record WQZP01000007.1, read on the forward strand.
TTTACAGAAACCACCCCCTATGACCCCCGTTCGCCATATTCAGCAAGTAAAGCTTCAAGCGATCATCTGGTAATGGCTTATTATCATACTTATGGCTTGCCCATTACCCTTTCCAATTGCTCCAATAATTACGGCCCTTTTCAATTTCCGGAAAAACTTATCCCCTTGATGATCCTCAATATGCTGGAAGGCAAAGCTCTTCCGGTTTACGGAGATGGAAAAAATATCAGGGACTGGTTGTATGTGGATGACCACAATAGCGCGGTGTGGAATATTATTCAAAATGGCAAAATAGGGGAAGAGTACAATATTGGCGGTGATAACGAGTGGGAGAATATTAAACTTCTCAATGTGCTTATTGATATTGTAGCGAAAAAAATAAATAAAAACGCAGAAACAATACGATCTTTAATCACCTATGTCAAAGACCGCCCAGGCCATGATCGCCGCTATGCCATTGATTGTTCCAAAATCAAACGCGAACTTGGCTGGAAGCAAACAGTAAGCTTTGAGCAAGGGCTTGAGCGCACTGTTGACTGGTACTTAGCCAACACAGAATGGATCAATGGCATACGGAGCGGGGAGTACAAGCGCTGGGTAGAGAAAAATTATGGGGAGAGGTAAGTGCGATAAATGATTTCAATAATAATATGTTCAACTGAAGAAGTAGAGGTTTCCATATGGTAAGTACCAGAATAAAGAAATTATTCAAAAATATATTACTTAGTATTAGCCCATTATATAGAATGACTACTAACATGCAAAAACAATTAGATAATTTAAGAGAACAATTAGAATGTATGCAAAAAAATATTGTTTCTGTTCCAGTTGAAAATGATAATGCTTATTTGCATGCTGATGTACCATTATCAACGCAATTTAGACATAATAATCAGTGGGAAAAATTATTTGAATTGGGAAACAAAGAAGGATTTCGAATATTGGAAATAGGTAGTCGTGAGGTTACTGGAGAAAGAAAAGAATTTGTAAGAAGTAACTTGAAAAACGCAACTTATATTGGATTTGATTTTCATCCTGGTAATAATGTTGATGTTGTTGGAGATGTGCATAAATTATCAAAATATTTTAAAGAAGATGAAAAATTTGATATTATATTTTCAACAGCATGTTTCGAACATTTTGCCATGCCATGGATTGCGGCAGTGGAAATAGCCAAAATGTTAAAGATAGGCGGATATTTAATGATAGAAACACATTTTACATTTTCATCACATGAAAGACCATGGCATTTTTTTCAATTTAGTGATATGGCATTAAAAGTTCTATTTTCATCTGCATTGGGATTTGAATGTATTGAAGCAGGGGTTTCAAATCCTATAGTAGGGAGGTTTTCATCATTAGCAGATGAATACTTGAGATACAAGCCTGTTACGGGGTTATACTGTCATGTTGAGTATTTTGGAAGAAAAATAAATGAAGTAAATAATTTTTGTTGGGAAGAAATAAATTTAAATGAGATTGTTGGGGAAACAAAATATCCAGAGCCTCTAAAAATAGACAGAGAGTAAAAGCCTTTATTGTAGTAAACTTTGAAACCTCAACAAAGCCATTGCGGCTTTTGTCAGGATTAATAAAGAGAATTGCGGGAACCAGAAAAAAATAGTAACGAGAGGGTGAAAAAATATCATGAACAGGGTGGCAATATTTGTATTCTATGATAAAGATGGAATTGTTGATCGCTATGTAATATATCTTTTGCAAGAAATATTAAAAGTAGTCAATAGACTCGTTATCGTATGTAATGGAAAATTGTCTGTTGAAGGAAGAGAAGCATTTAGTATGCTTACGCCAGATATATTGGAGAGAAAAAATGAAGGTTTTGATGCTTGGGCTTTTAAAACAGGACTTGAATATTTGGGTTGGGGTGATCTGGCGCAGTATGATGAGCTAATATTGCTAAATGATACAGTATATGGCCCGCTTTACCCATTCAAAATCATGTTTGATGAAATGGCTAAAAAAAATCTTGATTTCTGGGGGATTACAAAACATGGAGAGTGTGCTGATCCATATGGCGTGACACAGAGCGGTATATTGCCAGAACATATTCAATCATATTTTTTCGCAATTAACAGAAAAATGTTTTTGTACCCGGAATTCAAATCGTATTGGAGCAATTTGCCAAATTTATATACGCGAAAAGAAACCATATGTTTTTTTGAGCTCAGATTTACAAAATATTTTTCAGATTTGGGATTTACTTGGGATGTTTATATTAATACAGACGCAGAGTTTAAGGAATTTACAGATGTAAGTTTACTTGAGCGAATGCCTTATGAGCTAATAAAAAATTATAGAGCGCCTGTCATAAAGCGTAGAAATTTTTCAGAAAAGTATTCTACTAGTTTTCGCTATACTGTTGGCGATAGCACTAAGAAGGTCTTTGACTATATCAAGGGATATACAGAATATGACGCAGATTTGATATGGGAAAATATTCTCCGCACGATGGATTTCAAAAATGTTAAAGATAATTTGCATCTAAACTATATACTTCCTCAAAAATATGTATCTGGTAAAACTATCAATATTGCCAATGTTAAAGTTGCGTTATTTGCTCATATATATTATGAAGATCAGATTGAGTATTGTGCAAATTATGCCGCTTCCATTATAGATAATGCGGACATTATTGTTACCACGCATTCCGAACACATGAAAAATGTTATTATTAAGCGATTCGGCAAAATTAACTGCCGTAAACTTGAAGTCATTGTTTTACATCAAAATAGAGGTAGAGATGTATCTGCGCTTTGGGTGGCGCTGAAACCATATATAGTTGATTATGATTATATTTGCTTCATTCATGACAAAAAATCTCCTCAGGATAAACCACTAACAATTGGTCGTGACTTTGCATATAAGTGCCTTGAAAACACGCTTGCGAGCAAAGAATATGTATTAAACATATTGAGCACATTCCACGACAACCCTCGTCTCGGAATGCTGTTTCCCCCACCGCCTATGCATGGACCATATCGTGCAATTATATCGAGCTTATGGTGTACCAATTATAGAAACACAACAGATTTAGCAAGGAAGCTAAACATTAATGTGCCCATGGATGAGCAAGGACTTGTTTTTCCTGCTGGTTGTATTTTCTGGTTCAGAACAAAAGCATTGAAAAAACTTATTGACCAGAATTGGGATTATAGTGATTTCCATGTTGAGCCAATGCCTATTGACGGAACTTTTAGTCATGCGCTTGAGAGAATATATTGTTTTGCTGCGCAGAGTGAAGGATATTATTCAGCATGGGTTATGACAGAACAATTTGCGGCTGCAGAATTAACTTCACTAAACTATCTTCTTATTGATACACATATAAAGTTGAATCAGCCGGTCACAACAGATAAGCAAATACATTTAAAAGATTGTATAAAGCATAAATTAAAAAAGTATCCAAAGGTTTTTAATGCAGCACAAAAAATTTATTCTTTTCTGGTAGAGCGGAAATAATGTTATGATTAAAATTAAAACAAAAATTCATACTGTCATAAAAATTTTAAGAAGATACGGATTGCGTGGTTTTGTATTTGCCATTTTTAACAAGCTGCGAGGAAGGACTGCGCTTTATGGTGTTGATGATGGACTGCGGGAAGCAGCAACGGTAATAACATACGAAGAATGGATAGCAAAAAACGAGTATAATGATGCAGAATTACAAAAACAAAGAGAAGTGCTTTTTGCATATGCTCCCAAAATAAGCATTGTTACTCCGCTGTATTTAACTCCACAAAAATTTTTGGTAGATTTACTTGAGTCGGTTTGTTCGCAAACATATTCAAATTGGGAATTATGTTTAGTTGATGCAAAAAATGAGTCAAGCATACAGGAAATTGTATCTTCATACTCCGTGCGATACAATAATATTCGCTATAAAAAACTGGAATGCAACTTAGGTATATCAGAGAATACTAACCAAGGCCTCGAAATGACCACAGGGGCTTATGTAATTTTTCTTGACCATGATGATACTTTATCGCCTTTTGCATTATATGAAGTTGTAAAAGCGCTTAATAATAAGGAGATAGATGTAATTTATTCTGATTTAGATAAAATTACACAAGATGGAGAAAAAAGAGTAGAGCCATTTTTCAAGCCACAATGGTCGTTGGAGTATTTTCGGAGTGTAATGTATGTGGGGCACTTGCTCTGTGTAAAAAAAGCGCTCTTGCTTGAGATAAATGGTTTTGATAAAACGTATGACGGTGTGCAAGACTTTGAATTAATGTTAAGGCTTTCTGAAAAAACAAGTCAAGTATATCATATTCCAAAAATATTATATCATTGGAGAATATCAGAGAGCAGTATAGCTGGCAATATCAATGCAAAAAGCACTATAGATGATCTTCAAAGAAAAGCTGTAAATGCACATTTGTTAAGATGTCAAGTAGGAGGAACTGCTGTTTCAGTAGGATATCATAGGCTGAGAATAATTCCAAATAAGAAAAGTTATTATCCCAAAGTATCTGTAATTGTTCCGAATAAAACTGCTCCTGAATTAATTAGCAAGTGTCTGCAGTCTATATATGGTAAGACTTCTTATCCAAATTTTGAAGTAATAATAGGTAACAGCGGCACGACAGGTAGAAAAAAAATAAGTTCACGCAATGTTATAGAGGTAGAATGCAGCAAGCACTGCAATTACTCAGAAATAAAAAATTTATGCGCAAAAAACTCGAGTGGAGAATATTTAGTATTTTTAAATAACAATACTGAGATAGTGACAGATAACTGGTTGGAAGAAATGTTGTTCTATGCAGAAAGAAATGACGCTGGAGCAGTAGGAGCGTTATTGGTTTACCCTGATATGACAGTGCAGCACGCAGGAATAGCATTAGGCATGGGGGGGGCAGCGGGTCATTTGATGCAAGGTTTCCCATATGAAGCAGATGGTTATTACGGATCTCTTAAGTGTGTACGAGAAGTGAGTGCTGTTTCGACGGCATGTCTGATGATAAAGAAGAGGCTGTTTTTTGATATAGATGGGTTTAATCAGCATTACGCTGCTTGTTATCACGATGTTGATTTATGCTGTACGCTTTTGTCAGCGGGGTATAAAAATATAATTAATCCTAATGCAATAATAAAGCATTATGAGTCTCGTGCTGGAAGTGAAACATATAATATGGTAGATAGGTATGTTTTTTTGGACAAATTCTGGCAGCTCGTTGCTCAAGGAGATCGGTATTATAATGTGAATTTGGATTTGCAGAAAGGGAACTATCAAATTGGAGAACAACATAAAAAAAATACTTTTTGTCCTATATGGTGATTTATCGTGTAATAGCGCATACCATGCTTCTTCATTAGCAAATGAGATGGTAAAGTTAGGGAATGAGTGTGCTATTGCCATACCCGCCAACAAGGAATCAGTCTGGTTTCAGCCGGAACATTTATATGAAGTTTATTTATTTTCAGACTATGAAGAGCTAATGAGATGGAATCCAGATGTTATTCATTATTGGACACCAAGAGAAGTGAACAGAGTTTTTCATGAGAAAATAAAATCCATAGCAGCTAAAGTAATAATTCATTTGGAAGATAATGAAATAAATATAACAATGAACAGTTTGGGATTATCCCATGAGGAAGTTAATGATTCCTCTTTAGAGCAGTTAAAAAATATGCCATCTGCTTTGTCGCATCCTGTATACTATAAAGAATTTATAAAGAAAGCAAATGGCTACACATTGTTAATAGATGATTTAAAAGAATTTATTGATCAAGATAAACCTAGTTGTGTTTTCTGGCCTGCAGCTGATAATAATATTTTTTATCAAAATGAACATATAGATGATGAAGAAAAAAGAAAGCTTGGAATAAAATCGAATGAATTAACAGTTGTTTACAATGGCAATGCGCATAATTCCAATTATCTTGAAGTGAGGAGTCTGTATGTCGCAATAGCTTTACTAAACAGGGAGGGAATACCTGTAAAGATTATTAGAACAGGAATTGATTATGTGAATTTTTGGGGAAATGATAAATCGTGGTACAGTGAATATGAGATTAGTCTTGGATTCATTGAAAGAAATAGAATCCCGAAAATTATGTCTTTATCAGATATATTTATTCAACCTGGAAGAGATGATACGTTTAATAAATACAGATTCCCAAGTAAATTACCTGAGTTTTTTTCAATTGGGAAACCGGTTATTTTACCAAAGACGAATATTGGAAAGTACTTAGTTCATAAAGAAGAGGCATATGTGCTGGATGTTGCGGATGCTGTAAGCATTGTTGAGGCAGTAAAAGAGATTGTTAATGATAAGGATTTCTATAGAACGCTTGCTACAGGAGCGAGAAAATTTTATGAAAAGAATTTGTCATGGAAGAAAAATGCTGAAAAGGTTCTGGAATTTTATAACACGCTTTAAGGTTGTCCAAAATAAAAATTTGCAAGGAATTAAAAAAAATGAAATTTTATAAAAGAGCTGCTCTTTTATTTCCGCCGATAAAAAGAATTTATCAGGATATATTAAATTTGCGACAGCGGATTGAAATCCTGGAAGGGTGCAATAATGCGCAACTCGGTTCGATGAATGCAGACATCCATGCAGCTTATTCAAAGTATCAAAATTACAAAGTTGACAAAATTGATTATGGTAAAGTGGAAGATTATTGCGATAGCATGGATAATATAAGATGTTTGACTGACATTCACAAGGATTTAAAAGATGTTCAAAGGCCCTGGATTTTTAAAGCTATCTTGTCACTACTGCCAGTTGGCTCAAAGCTTTTGGAAATAGGCGCAGGAGAACCCTTAATAGCAAATATGCTTTCTAAACTGGGGTATGACGTATATGTGATTGATCCATATGATGGTACAGGCAATGGTCCTGTGGAATATGAAAATTTTGTACAAAGATATCCAGATGTAAAAATAATTCGTAAATATTTTACGACTAACATGAGTGAGTTTAAAGAGAATGAATTTGACTGCATATTTTCTGTGTCGGTATTAGAGCATATATCGAATGAAGATTTTCCGGTTTTTTTTGATGCAGTAAAAAAATATTTAAAACAAGACGGATACACAATTCATGCTATTGACCACATTCAGAGAGGGCTTGGAGATGAGGAAAGTCGGAAAAAAATGAAATTGATTTGCAGTGAAATACATTTGGATGAAAAAGAATTAGAAAGCGTTCTAAAAAAATCCGATGAAGATACAGAGACTTTTTATTTATCAGCATATGGATTTAATCTATGGAGAAGAGGAGTGCTGTATAAAGATTTTCCCATGAGAAGGTTTATCTCTGTGAATCTTTGCAGTAAAATGAATTAGCATACTCGGCATGCTGTAGGTGTATTGAGTCAACCATAAAAAACAAGCGATACGCTTAGCATCGAGGTTGTGAGCAATATATGCAAACTGTAATGCTGCATCTTGGAAGAATTAAATAGTTTTAAAGGAGGAATGATGGTTTCTGTTAGGTTTTGTAAAATTTTATTAAGTCTCAAGGTAATAACTGCCATATTATTATGTATAAATATTTTGTTTTCACTTTTTTCCTCATCAAGATTATTTTTTATAAGCCTTGTGGAAAAATATGTGATGCATAGAGCGCTGAATGTATCTCATTGGGATTCTGTTGTTTTTAATTATTCAATAATTTTTATTATTATTTTTGGAGTGTTGTTGCTATACTTGTACAGCATAAACATAATAAATTCGAAGATCAAAAATATTATTCAAAAAAAAGTGTTGGTGTTTTTATTAATAATTTTATCCGGTCTGGCAATAACGCAAATATTCCTTACTTCAGGTGATTTGAGGGATATGCTTGTAAGAGAACAATACGTAATAAGATATACACAAGATGAATTGTACAGTAATCTTAAAGATTTTTCTATTGAAGGAAGCGTGATAATTTCTACAAGCAATGATCCATGGATTTTTTTGGATACAACTAGTGTAAAACCATTTAAATATATAAGACTGGATATTGACTTACTTGGCGCAGAGAGAGTGTGGGCACAGTTTTTTTATTGGTCTGTCTCTGAAGAATGGTTTTCAGAAGCTAACTCAAAGCGACAAATATTAAGAAACGGTGTAAACCATATTAGGATTCCCATTCGAGAATACAGAGGCATAAGGCTTGATTTAACAGAAATAGAAGGAGTTGCGCTTTCTGTGCGATCGGTTGAGTTAACGAATAAATTTAGGCCGTCCCCAAGGGATATGTTGCTGGGAGTATTATTGAATGCCCTTTGGTGGGGTATCTTTATCTTGGTATTTAAAATAGCTTATTTAAAGAAACATTTAATGGAATTTATCTCGATTATAAAATTGGGTATGAATAAAGCGGCTGAAAAATTGAGTACGATGTACCCATCCGAATATCTGGAAAAGTTATGGAAAAGTATTACGTTTCCTGTTAAGATTACGTTTGTTTCAACCATAATTATAGGGTTAATTGCTTATTTATTTCATATTACTAACATGTTGCCCAATCATGATTCTGTTTTCGTATATCACGATTCACGCTGGATAGTGACCCAGGGGCGATGGTTTTTTTCTATAGCGGATCGGTTGAACAGCTATTATATATTACCATGGGTTAGCGGTTTTATGACAATTATTTATATAGCTATTTCTGCTTGTCTTGTCATAAAATGTCTAAGAATTAATAATAACCTTAATTGTGTTTTAATTTCAGGTCTAATGGTTTCTTTTCCTTCAGTTACCATTGCGTTATTGTATTTTGCTGATACTTTTTATTTTTCACTACTTCTTGCTTGCCTTGCAGTCTATATTACCGCTCGGTTTCGTTTTGGTTTCTGTATAGGATTTGTTTTTATTGCTATGTCTCTAGGTATTTATCAAGCGTTTATTTCTGTTGCCGCAGGTCTTGCAGTTGGAATTCTTATTGTCGATATACTGCAGACGAACATTCCGGTAAAAAAAATATTATTGAAAGGAATGCGTTTATTTTTAATGTTGCTATTAGGTCTTATAGCATATTTTATAATGGTTAAAATGTCATTGAAGTATTATCAAGCAGGACTGACGACTTACATGGGGATTGACGAAATGGGTAGAATACCTATTGCTATGCTTCCTCTATTTATAAAACAAGCATATGCCGGTATATATCATTTTTTTGTTAACGACATATATAATGCTCACAGCTTCTTTTTGCCAAACATCTTATCCGTTTTATTTTTTATATCCTGTATAATTTTTGTTATAATTGTCAAAGAAAAACAGCTTATAAAGAAGAGGGCACATTTCTTTCTTCTTATTTTTCTATCTATTTTATTTCCTATTGCCAGCAATGTTATATATTTAATGAATGCCAGTTTTATTTATTTAAATATGATTTACGGGGTTGTTTTAGTACCAATAGCGGTAATAGTGTTATTGGAGACAGTTCAAAAAAATATGTGTATTAATGGAAGCCAATTTACCCAATTTTTTAAGCGCATAGCTTGTTGGATGATATCTATTTCTTTTTTACTCTGCATTTATAATTATGTAATTTTTGCAAACATAATATATAAAAAAGCTCATATTGTATATGAACAGGGGTATGCTTATTCCGTTGAGTTAGCAACACGTATTCAAAGCACAGATGGGTATACAATGGATATTCCTGTTTTATTATATGGTGATCGCGGTGCGTCCATAAACGAGCATCCTGCTTTTAATAAATTTAAATGGCTTACTGGTTCTACGCCCAATCTTCCCGCGAGTTATAGTTATGTTCCGTTTATGCAAAATTATCTTGGTTTTAGAGATGGTCTTAAGATCTTCGAGCCCGTGCATTTTGAACTATATAATATCGAGAAGCAAGAGTTATATATTATGCCACGCTATCCGGAGCCAGGATCAATAAAAAGAATAAATGATGTATTGGTTGTCAAATTTTAAAGTACAAAGGAAAAAACATGAAAGTAGCAATCTTAGCCGGCGGGCTTGGAACCCGTCTTTCAGAAGAAACAAATTTGATTCCAAAACCCATGGTAGAAATTGGTGGGCGCCCAATTCTATGGCATATAATGAAAATTTACTCTTATTGGGGTTTTAATGATTTTATTATTCTTACAGGCTACAAATCCCATGTCATTAAAGATTATTTTATTAATTATTATACACGTTATTCGGATATTACAATTGATATGGCAAATAATTCGGTTGAACTACACAACCATAGGACCGAGCCCTGGAAGGTTACCATGCTCTATACAGGGCAGGAAACCATGACAGGGGGCCGATTACTTGCCGCAAAAGATATTATTGGAAGAGAACGCTTTATGTTAACTTATGGTGATGGGGTAAGTAATGTCAATATTCCTGATTTAATTAAATCGCACGAGCATTCTGGAAAGTATGCAACATTAACATCTATACAGCCCAGCGGGCGTTTTGGTGCGTTGGATATCAAAGAAGATGGAGCAATAACTTCTTTTAAAGAAAAACCAGATGGTGATAATGCCTGGATTAATGGCGGTTTTTTTGTAATGGAACACAATGTGTTTGACTATTTGACCGAAGGCAACGATACTATTTTGGAGAGAAAGCCCCTTGAGACTTTGGCAGAAGAAGGACAGCTTAATGCTTATAAACATACAGGTTTTTGGCGGCCAATGGATACTTTAAAAGATAAAAATGATTTAACTGATATGTGGACAAAGGGGACAGCCCCATGGGCGATGTGGTTAAAATAATGCTTGATTTTTATAAAAATAAAAATGTTTTTTTAACAGGACACACAGGATTCAAGGGCGCATGGCTTTCCAGAATTCTTTTACAGGCTGGAGCAGCCAATGTTACAGGATATGCTCTTGAACCACACACTACACCATCGCTTTTTGTTCAGACAAAAACAGAAAAAAATATAAATTCTATAATAGCTGATATCAGAGATCGTAATACTCTTGTTTGGGCAGTACAGAATGCAAAACCAGATATTATATTTCACTTAGCAGCCCAGCCTCTTGTGAGGCTTTCCTACCGTGAACCGGTTGGTACATATGATACAAATATTATGGGAACTGTGAATATTCTTGAAGCAGTGCGGCAAACATCTTCGGTGCAATCTTTCGTGAATATTACAACAGATAAGGTTTATGAAAATAAAGAATGGTGCTGGGGTTATCGCGAGAATGAGAATTTATGTGGCTTTGACCCTTATTCCAACAGTAAGTCATGTGCTGAGCTAGTGACGTATAGTTATCGCAATGCTTTTTTTAAGGATAAAGGCTCTTCTGCTATTTCCACTGCACGCTCTGGTAATGTCATAGGTGGTGGCGATTACGCTGAAGACAGGATTATTCCTGATTGTGTACGAGCAATGGGAGCAGGAACAGAGATTATCATAAGAAACCCCCACTCCACGCGCCCGTATCAATATGTCTTGGAATGTTTGTATGGGTATTTACTACTTGCGGAAAAGCAGTATAATAACAAGAATTTCGAGGGGTCGTACAACTTCGGACCTGATGACGACAGTTGCGTGACGAACGAACAGCTTGTCAATTTGTTTTGTGATGCGTGGGGGGGAGATGCGTTGTGGCGCGTCCAGGGAGACGGCGGTCCGCATGAAGCTAATTTTTTGAAGCTTGATTGTTCAAAGGCAAAGTCAATACTTGGATGGAAGCCATGTTGGGACATAAGGACTGCAGTTGAAAAGACTGTAGAATTCGCAAAAATCACTGCCGATGATGAAAGAAGCGCCTGCGTTGACCGGCAGATCGGAGCGTACTTTGGCTGAATTCGATAAATTTGCTCAAAATTATTCTGATGAAGCTGCAAAGGACTTGGGAAATTTCGAGAAATACCGCAATACTGCTTTTCTATACAAAAGCCAATACCTAAAATACATTTTGCCAAAAGAGCCGAAAGGAATACTTGATTTTGGTTGTGGAGTAGGATTGAATGTACCATATTTGAAAAAATATTTTCCAAACGCAAATCTGTTCGGTTGTGATGTATCATCGGAGTCAATAAAGATCGCCGAAGATAATTTTCCATACTGCGAATTCTCAGTTGTGAATACGCCGGAAGGGCTGATGCGGTTCAGAGATAAAATCAATGTAATATTTGTCAGCACCGTTTTACATCATATACCGTCTGTTGAACATGAGAAGTGGATTAACGGGCTTCATTTGGCAATGAACAGCGGGGACTATCTGGTAATTTTTGAACACAATATAAAAAACCCGATAACGGCAAAAGTTGTTAAAGGGTCAAAAGGGGATGAAGAAGCGATAATGCTTGACGCGAGATACTGTGAGCAGCTCGTGAAAGGCAGGTTTTATGGAACACTGGTGAGGAATCAAGAGATTAAAGTAACTTGCAATAACGTAAGGCTACGCTACACTTACTTCTTCCCTTGGCGAAGCAGTCTATTTACAGCTATTGAACGGTTTTTATGGTTCATCCCGCTCGGCGCACAGTATTGTGTGTATGCAAGAAAATTGTAAGGATGATTGGTAAATTATGAATAAGCGCATTCAAATTTTGGACTGTACCCTTAGGGACGGCGGACTTGGTCTTGAGGACGCAAGGATAAACAAAGAAGCTGACCTTGTATTTTCCAAAGATGACATGGATGGTGTGTCACACAATTTGAGCCGTTCTGGTATAGATATCATTGAAATTGGCTCAATAGAAATATCAAATGATGATAAAAGAAACATGGCTATATATCAAAATATGGAAAGCATTTCCAATGAAATACCTAAGCTGTACAATCCTAATCAAATGTATGCTGCTTTATACAGAGGCCCTGATACACCTTTATCAGACATTCCATATTGGAATGAGTCTTATTGTAAAGCAGTCAGAGTAATACTGCGTTATTCAGAACTTAAAAAATCTTTGGATTTTTGCAGAGAGCTTTCAAAGAAGAACTATAAAGTATTTATACAACCAATGGTCACAATGCGTTATACAAAGGATGAGCTGCAAATGCTTATTGATGATGCGAACGAGATGTCCGCCTATGCTTTATATTTTGTTGACAGTTACGGGTATATGCTTGATCAGGATGTAAAGCATTTCTTTTCAACATTTGATAAAGGCTTGAATGCATCAATAAAAATTGGTTTTCATGCTCACAATAACATGAATTTGGCGTTTTCAAACGTACTTGCTTTTATTATGCAAGAGTCCGACAGAGGACTTATTGTTGATTCCTGCTGCCTCGGCATGGGACAAGGAGCTGGAAATCTCCAAACCGAGATTATAGTTGATCACCTGAATAAGTATTATGGAACTTCCTATAATTATGATGCAGTACTCATGGCTTGTGAAATAATAGAAAAATATTCAAATACAAGTTTATGGGGTTATTCGCTAACGCGTTTTCTTCCTGCAATTAATAAATCAGCATATAAAATTTCATTAACCTTGAGGAATAAATATAAACTTTCTTTTGTAGAAATACATAACATTTTAAAAAATATGCCTGGAAAGTACAGGGATCGTTACACCCCTGAAGGCACTAAAGACTTGCTAAAGATGTTTGGCTACACAAATTTAATTTAGGAATAACGTGTCTAATGAAAGCGTCTGACTACATTGTAAATTTTCTTATCGACAAAGGTGTTGCGGATGTCTTTGGAATACCCGGCGGAGTTGTGCTTGACTTTTTAGACTCAGTGGGCAAGAGAAAAGGCGAGATAGCAGCACACTTGAATTACAATGAACAGGCATCGGCGTTTGCAGCCTGTGGTTACGCACAGATTGCTGGAAAATTGGCAGCCGCGTATGCCACGCGCGGACCAGGAATAACAAATATGGTTACTGGCATTACCAATGCCTTTTGCGAATCGCTGCCGATTTTTTTTATAACCGCACATTCTCATAAAAGCTTTTTATCGGATATACGAATTGAAGAAGAACAGGAATTTGATACGATCAAGATGTTGTCGTCAGTAACTAAATATGCCGTAAAGATTGAGAATGTTGAAAGCGTGCGTTATGAGATTGAAAAAGCCTGTTATTTTGCACTGAACGAGCGCCCCGGACCGGTGTTAATTGATTTTTTGTTGAGTGTACTAAGGGCCGACATCGATCCAAAATCACAGCGTCCATTTATACCGGAACAAGATATTAATGATGGGCAAATGTCCGCCAAAATGATTGCAAACTGCTTAAAGCAGGAGTTAAGTAAAGCGAAACGGCCGGCGGTATTGATCGGTAACGGAATACGGCAGTCCGGTATGTCAAAATATGTCGAGAGGTTAATAAAAAAATGGAATATCCCCGTTCTTTCAAGCCGCTCCGCTCAGGACATCATTCCTGACTCAAAGAATTATTATGGATACATAGGCAGTCACGGTATAAGATATAGTAATTTTATCCTGTCTAAATGCGACTTGCTCATTTCGCTTGGAAATAGGCTTATGTTTAAGCCATCATCTAAAACTTTTGGAGTTATTACCGATAGGGCGAAGATAATAAGGATTGATGTCGACAAAAATGAGTTTCTAAGAGAAATCCCCAATTCCGTATGCTTTGCCGCAGATCTGAGAGCAGTTATCCCATTACTTGTTGACGCTGATATCGAGTGGCAGGATAGCACTGAGTGGGGTTCTGTCTGCAAAAAAACAAAGGAAACTTTGTATGCCAATGACTCAGATTTTCCAGTGAACGTCATTGTTAAGGTAATAAAAAGTGTCGGCTCTCAAACAGTAATAACAAGCGATGTCGGTAATAATGAATTTTTGCTCTCAAGAGCATATACCCTTTCTGGAGCGACGAATCGGATATTATATTCAAAATCATTCGGGCCGCTCGGCATATCTATGCCTAAAGCAATTGGGGCATTTTATTCAACAAAAAGCAAAGTCCTCTGTTTTACCGGCGACCAGGGCTTACAGATGAACATTCAGGAACTTCAGTTCATTGTCAAAGAGAATTTGCCGATAGTTATCGTTGTACTAAATAATTTTTCGTCCGGCATGATTCGTGATCAGCAAGAGAAAAAGTTTGATTCGCGATTTTTGTGTACGACGCTTAATGATGGTTACAGTGTACCTAATATTGAAAAGGTTGCAACCGCGTTTGGAATGGGTTATCATCGTTGCGATAATAAGACTGATATCAATGCATTAAAATCTATGCTTGGTGATGATGGACCGGTTATAATCGAAATCTTGGTTGACAAGACTGAAGAAATTATTCCTCATTTGCCAGTGGGGTATCCGATGCAAAATATCGCCCCGGAAATAGACGGGGTACTTTATGAAAGATTAGAAAGGATGTGAAACGCTTTATGTCTACAGATTTGGAACAAAAGGCCCTTGACTTGCGGAAAAGGGTTATTTCAGTAAGTAAAATGTCAGGAGCGGGTCATATCGCATCGTCTCTTTCGTCAATAGATATTTTGAACGCCCTATATAACGGCGGCATACTTCGTATTGACTGCAAGCAACCAGAATGGAGAGAAAGAGATCGCTTTATTCTCAGCAAGGGACATGCCACGTTGGCCCTGTATAATGTTTTGGTCGATGCAGGTTTCGTATCACAAAAGGATGTCGATAGATATTGTCAGAAAGGAAGTATATTCGGTGGACACACCACTTCATCCGTTCCCGGTGTTGAGTGCAACACTGGCTCTTTGGGTCACGGCCTCTCTTTTGCCATCGGCTCAGCACTGTGCGCTAGACTTGAAAAAGCCGACTATCTTACTATCGCCCTTTCCGGTGATGGCGAGTGCCAGGAGGGGAGTATGTGGGAAGCTGCAATGTTCATCACTCACTATAATTTAATCAATTTGGTCTGGATAATCGACAAGAACAATATACAGCTTTGCGGACGCATCAATGCGGTGATGAATCTGGATCCACTTGATGAAAAGCTTAAGGCTTTTGGTTTTGATGTCAAGGTCATAGATGGTCATAACTATGATGAGTTGATGTCCACTATAAAAATAGACAGAAACAATCTTCCTGCCAAACCGATAGCAATTATCGCTAACACAATAAAAGGCAAAGGCGTCCCGTTAATGGAAGATGTACCAGAATGGCACGGGAGGAAGCCCAACGCCGATGATTACGCAATCATATACGAGCAACTGAGAATGCCGAAGGATGCAGGAAAATGAAAAAGGATTTTGAAGCCTCTCTTTATGAGCAAATGAAAATCAATAAAAAAATCGTCCTTTTTTTGGCTGACAGCGTCTTTGATTTGTATGAAGAATTCGAAAGAGAATTTCCGGGTCGCTTTTTCAATTTCGGCATCGCCGAGTCGAACATGGTCGCAGCAGCCGGCGGACTGGCAAAGGCATCTGGAAAAGGCGACGGCGAACTCATACCGGTCGTATATACTATGACCCCGTTTCTGATCTACAGAGCCTACGAGTTCATCAGAAATGACATCTGTATGCAAAAGTTGAATGTTAAACTCGTAGGCGTATGCTCCGGCGTCAAGAATAATAACCTCGGGCCTACCCATCACGCAACCGAAGACATCGCCGTCATGCGAGTATTACCTGATTTGACAATACTTTCGCCGGTCAGTCCAAAAGAGGTGTCGACTGCTTTTCTAAAAAGTCTCGAACACAACGGGCCTGTCTACATCAGATTGGGAAAGGCGTTCGAAACGGAAATTTATGATGACGCGCCTCAATTTGAAATAGGCAAAAGCACGCTGATTCAATCCGGGAATGACATCACCATAATATCCACAGGCAACATCATAACCTGTGCGTTGGAAGCTGCGGCACGTCTGAGAAACGAAGGGATCACGGCAGACGTGATAAATATGTCCACAATCAAGCCGATTGATGCTGAGGGAATAATCCGCTCGGCACGAAAAACAGGACGTGTGGTTTCGGTCGAAGAACATCAAATCATAGGCGGGCTTGGTTCGGCGGTAAGCGAGGTTCTGTGCGAGAACAATATCCACACGTCGTTCGAAAGAATAGGTTTCAAGGATACTTTTTGCACAGAATATGGCTGGCACAAGGATTTGTTGGAGTTTTATGGAATGTCGCCAGACAGTATTTTTAATGTTTGCAAAAATATTCTGAACAAATAGAAGAGGGTTTTTATGTTGAAAGAAAAAACTTTTTTAGTGACAGGGGCGACAGGGCTTATTGGCAGCAATATCATAAACAAGTTGCTGGGTATGAAAAACGCACACATCATCGCCCTAAGTCGCAGCGAAACAAAGCAGAAAGAGATGTTCAGCAAGCATATCAACAACGGTTCATTGGAGTGTGTCGCAAAAGATATCGGTACTGATTTTGATTTGCCATCTATCACCAGAAATTCTCCTGTTGACGTTATTTTCCATGCTGCCAGCCCGATATCTGGCAAGATAATCACCGAATGCCCGGTGGATGTCATCAAGCCGAATCTTCTTGCCACGACCTCTCTTTTAGACGGACTTGTCGACCAAAAGCACAAAACCGGGATCAATGGTCGGCTGATAATATTTTCTTCCGCAACGGTATATGGGGTAAACTCGCAGAGCGATATCACAGTGAGTGAGCCCGATACACAATGCTCTGATGGTTTAAATAGTGGGAACGCACCTTACGCCGAATCCAAGCGTATGACCGAAGTTATAGCACGGGCCTATGTAAAACAATATAATGTTGATGCGGTAATTGCTCGCCTCGGATGGGTCTACGGTGCGACCCTCTATCCCCCGGAAACCGCCATGTTTGAGTTCATAAACAACGCACTTCGCTGCGAAGACATCCGTTTTAAATCATCTGGGATGCCGAGACGTGATAACATTCATGTCGATGATGCGGTTTCTGGACTCTTTACTCTCATGGAAAATGGAGAGGCGGGAGATGCTTACAACATATCATCTGGAGGAGCTTTAGGTAATTTTGCAGCCATAGATGAAATTGCGGAAATCATCGCCAAAGTCTCATGCGAAGAGCTGTCCAACAAAATTAAAGTAATCTACGAGAGCCAGCCGGCCCAATCCAGAAAGCCCGGAATCATAATGGGTAACAGCAAACTGGGGGCACTTGGGTGGAAACCAACCGTAGGGCTCTACGAAGGACTAAAAAACACGGTGTTGGGGCAGAAAGAGTATAATACATGTCGCGCGCAATGATATCTTCTGGTCGTACTTCGATTCAGTTTTTTAAATTTGTAGTCGTTGGATTGTCCAACACGGCGATCGCCTATTTTATCTATTTTTTTTTGGTATACTTCGGCGTTCACTATTTGGTCGCCAGCATCACGTCTTTCGCTGTCAGCGTGCTGAATGCGTTTTTCTGGAACCACAGGTTCGTTTTCAAAGACGAAACTGGCGGTAAACGCAATGTTATGCATTCGCTGATAAAAACCTATGTATCCTACGCTTTTACTGGCATTGTGGTACAGAATGTTTTGCTGTTTACTTTCATAGATGTGCTGTTGCTATCAAAATATATCGCGCCGCTTTTAGCATTATTTGTTACCGTTCCGCTTAATTTTTTTTTAAACAAGCGGTGGGCATTTAGACTGGCAAAGAGTAACAAGGAAGGTAATTAATGAAGAAAATAAGCATAATGATACCGTGCTATAACGAAGAAGAAAATGTCGTTCCCCTAAGCGACGAGATAGTGAAAATCTTTAAAACCGAACTTGCGTCTTACGACTACGAGATTATATTCGTCGACAATTTCTCCACGGATAACACAAGACCGCTGTTGCGCGAGCTTTGCAGGCAAAACCAAAGGATAAAAGCAATATTCAACGCTAGGAATTTTGGACCGAATTCCTCTCCATATTATGGACTGTGCCAGACGTCTGGAGATTGTACTATTCTGATAGTTGCAGATTTTCAAGAACCGGTTGAATTGATTCCCACTTTCGTCCATGAGTGGGAAAATGGCTATAAAATCATCTCTGCGATTAAGACAAAAAGCAAGGAAAATAAACTGATCCGTTTTATGCGTTCATGTTATTATAAAACAATCAAGAAGATGTCTGATGTCGATCAAATAGAACATTTTACCGGATTTGGACTTTACGATAAATCATTTATTGATGTGATGAAGAGTCTTAATGATCCAACGCCACACCTTCGTGGTGTAGTTGCAGAGATGGGTTTTCGTCGGAAAGAGATCAAATACGAGCAACAAAAACGAAAGGCCGGAAAATCAAAATTTAATTGGTATGTACTTTATGATATGGCAATGCTCAGTTTTACCTCTTATACAAAAACTGGACTTAGGATAGCAACTATTTCTGGATTTATAATTGGTGGGCTCACTTTAATTGTAGCGCTCGTATACCTTGTGTTGAAATTAATGTACTGGGATGATTTTCCTATGGGGATTGCGCCGCTGATTCTCGGAGTTTTCTTTTTTGGCTCTATTCAGTTGTTCTTCATTGGCTTCATCGGTGAGTATATAATGGCTATAAACACAAGGCTCAGGCTCATGAATCGACCTCTTGTTATTGAAGAAGAAAGAATTAATTTTAGTTCTGACTTTAAGTTGGAGGACTAGATTGAGATGTATTCATCAGATTTTTTGGAGAAATTATGGACTCGGTTAGATTTTGTAAAATTTTAAAAGGATATGAATATATCTAAACAATCATCCTTATGCACTATATTTTTAGACTCAGGCAACGGCTTCAATAAAGACGAATATTTATTACTTTCGATAAGTAAATATGGAAATCAGTTTAGGGTAAGTATAAATATTACTCCTAATATAAAAGGTATACGCTTTGATCCTTATGAAGGGTATGGCTGCATTATAACTGATTTTCAGGTATTAATAGATGGCAATTCAGCCTGTTATTCATATACCAATAGCAATGAAATAAATAGCGTATTATTTTTCGATAACCTTGATCCGCAGATAGCTATTGATTTTAACAGCAAAGTTATTAGTACAGTGATATTATCAGGGGAAATTTATAGAATTAATCCTGCCAATCTTTCAATTCTTTTAAAATACAGGAGAAAAATTGAAAAGACAACCTGGATTAGAAAATTATTGAAAATATTCAAACTACATATTATTTGTTTGCAAGTTCTTATCTTTTTTAAGAATTTTGGTAAACATTTTGATAAAACAGGATGTGTTATATATATTGATACCGGAAACAATTTTAACGAAAAAGAAACCACATCTGTTTTGCTTAATAAAATTGGAAGCCGTTTTTGTGCAATAATTCAACCAACTTCAAATGCCAAGCGCATACGTTTTGATCCTTATGAAGGGTATGGTTGTATAATAACTAATTTGCAAATATTTATAGATGGTAATCCCGCCCATTATTCATATACTAATAGCAATGAAATAGATAACGTATTATTTTTTGATGACCTTGACCCACAAGTAGCCATTGATTTTAATCAAAGAGTTATTTCTACAATTGTAATATCTGGAAATATTTTCCAATTATATCCTCATGTTATTTCAACTCTATCAAGATTTAAAAGAATATATGAAAAGTATATAGCAAAAAAAAGATATATTAGAAAAATATTTAAAATACTTAACTTATATATTGCTTGTTATAGGATTATTGTTTTTCTTTTTAAAAAAGGACGAGCCAGAGATTCAAAGCGAATTTATTCTTTTAAAGATGTGTGTAGTGATAAAAGTGTTTTATATCACAAGAAATTAAAATTGTCATATACACAGCCGCAATTTGATAATGATGTATCAAAATCAATAATATATGAAGATAAATTATACGCCCAATATGCGGTTAAATTAGAAAGCGCAATGTTTTTTGGGTGTTCCAGTCTTATTATATGGAAAAATAAAGTGGTGTATGATTTGCCATTTTATGATATGGACCGTAGATATAATTATACAGATCCTCAAATAATAAAAGTTAAAGGAAGTAAAATTACTTTTTGGAAAAATCAAAAGGCTAGAATAGATAGGGCAATATGGATGGGGGGCTGCGCTTCATATAATTACTATCATCTTATGTATGAATATGTTATTAAATTCTTGAAATTACAAACCTTAAATATTTCTACAGAAATACCTGTTTTTGTAGACCAAATATGTCTTGATGTGCCACAATACAGAGAGTTACTTGAACTAGTGAATAAAAAAAAATATCCTTTATTGCCTGCCCATCCAGATTATTGTTATATAACAAAAGAATTGTACTATATTAATTGCCCTAATTATATTCCAGTAAATTTTATCGATGATAACGATATTAAAGCCGAGGATTTTCAATTTGATGTATCACTATTAATGGAATTAAGAAATTATTTACTATCATATTCATCAAAAAATGTTTTTCCGGAAAAAATATTTATTTCCAGAAAAAATGCAAATAAAATCAGAAATTATAATGAAGACGAAGTAAAAGAGATATTTTTAAATGATGGATTTGAAATCGTATATCCTGAAACATTATCTATTAAAGATCAAATAGCAATGTTTCATCAAGTAAAATATATTGCTGGTGGTTCTGGAGCTGCTTTTACAAATATCTTATTTTGTAATGATCATTGTAAGTGTTTAGTATTTGCAAAATCTACAGTACCGCTTTCAATATTTTCTACAATAGCACATATTGCAGGCGTTGATTTAAAATACATTACAGAGGAAGCAACAAGAGGTAAAAATAAGATAGATAGTATACATGAATCATTTGAAATAGATGTTAATTATTTAAAAAAATATTTATCCTCATGGTGTAATTAATAATGAATATAACTTTTTGTGTTTGTATAGTGTTTTCTCGATTTGGTGAAAAAGCAGGCGATATATTGCAATCTGTTTTTGAGCAGAGTTATTCGGACTTGCGTTTATTTATTTTAGATAATGCCTGCCCGGGATTTGATTATGCGCACCTAGTTGAAATCATTCGGCAATATAGTACAGAAAAAAAAGTAGACATAAAAATACAAAAAAATAATCATCAGGAAAAAGCAGAAAAAGTATTTAAGCAATGTGTCGAAGTTGCAAAAGATTGCAATTTTACTATTTTATGTCCGAACGAAATATTTATTAGCCTTGATGCTATTTCTCAGGCTTGTACGAAATTACAAAAAGAATCATTTTTTTATATTTCTTCTGGCAACGAGACAATTCCTTTTTTTGCTAATATTACTGATATCTCTATTCAACTCGATTCTACAATAATATCCATAAGGAGAGCATTGAATCTGGCTCGAGGCATCACACCTCTATTAACCGAAGCAAATTGGATAAAGCATGAAGAAGTATACTTAAATTATAGCAGTTATCGGATGCTTGAAAAATTGGTTGCCAGCATACCAAGTTTATGGAAGCGTAAGGATTATTTTTATATTTTTGAACGAAATATTCGTAATAAACTTATAAATGAATTTGCCTACCCAATAGGATTATGGGGTCTTTCGAAAAATGATTATACATTAATATTATATTTACAACAATTATTGGAAATAATTCAAGAAATGAATTTAAAAAACAGAAAGTCTTATATATTATTAAAAGAGAATTTGGGTATTTTTTTGAAACAACTGAAGACCTTTTCTGAAAGTAAAATAAAAATTGTTTTTTTTGCACAAGAGTATTCAGTTTGGCCATCGCTTCAATCTTTTTATGATGCATGTAAAAATGATGAACGTTTTATTGCACAGCTTGTATATGTTCCTTTTAATCATCCAAATTCCAATGAAGATCCTTATATTGAAGGAGAAGCAATTCCAAATTCCAGAATGGAACCTTATTGGCAAAATGGATATCAAATTATCCCTTGCACCATGTATGATCTATCCAAAGAATGTCCGGATATTGCAGTATTTGTGAAGCCTTATGATCTTGTTCCTCCGAATTTCAGTTTTCAAGCTATAAATAAAGTAATAAGACGTTGTATATATATCGGATATGGTTTTGAAATAGCAGCATGGAATAAAGATTATCATTTCAATCTTCCAATACATTTAGTATCCTGGAAATTTATTCTTTATGGAGATACAATAAAAGAATTAGCAGAAAAATACAGCTATAATAATGGGAAAAATATAGTTGCATGGGGACACCCAAGAGCTGATTATTATATTGACTTGGAAAAAAAACGAGAACCCATTTCTCTTGAATGGAAAAACAAGATAAACAATCGAAAAGTAATTTTATGGAATACACAGCATACAATCAAAGAAGGGATCGGAGCAGGAACTTTTTTAAAATGGAGGGAAGAAGTATTTTCATATTTTAATAACCATAATGACATTGTATTATTATGGCGGCCTCATCCATTTATGTTTAGTTCTTTGCGAAACAGCGATTCAATGACAGAAATTGAAGTAAACAATTTAGTTGAAACAATTGAAAATAGAGAAAATATAATACTGGACCGCTCTCCAGATTATAGAAATTCTTTTTATGCATCCGATGCAATTATAACCGATGGAACTTCATTTCTAATTGAATATCTTTATACAGGAAAGCCCATTATATATACGCCAAAAGAAGGCAATGGAGACATCTACTTTCAGGATGAGATATTTGACAGTATGTATATAGCAAGAGATGAAGGTGATATCATCCAGCTGCTGGATAATATTTGTCAGGGACTGGATCCGTTTAAGAAAAAAAGGATTTCATTTGCAAAAAGAATGTTGAAAGTAAATCCTGAAGGTAATGGCGAATATATAAAAAATCAGGTTTATTCGGATTTCACAAAGGAATGCAGCAATGGGATATAAAATCGGTTATACTTCTGGTGTATTTGATTTATTTCATATTGGTCATTTAAATTTATTACAAAGAGCAAAAGAACAATGTGAATATTTAATAGTTGGCGTCACTATAGATGATTTAGTTGCATATAAAAATAAAAAAGCTGTTATCCCTTTTGAAGAAAGGATCAAAATTATAAGCGCCATTAAGTATGTAGACATTGCAGTTCCACAAGAAAGTATTGACAAACTGGAGGCATGGAATAAATATAAATTTAATGTTATTTTTGTAGGTGATGATTGGAAAGGTTCTGAAAGCTGGATTATTTATGAGAATGAACTTAAAAAAGTTAATGTTGATGTGGTTTATTTTCCATATACAAAAGGAACATCATCAACGTTAATTAATAATACTTTAATTTATTTACGAGATGGAAATACCTGATGGTTGATAAAATTTATGCAATGAGCAGTTTTTTGCAATTTCGCACTGTATATGATCTAAGCATTAGATTCTCGGAAACAATTGAATTACCTCGCAGAGCAGATGTTTCATTTTCAGCGAATCGAACTCCAATAAATACATCTGATGAATTATATGAATTCATTAAATCGTTTGTTGAACGGGAATCAGCCGGTGGCAAAACTGCTCTTGCTTTAAGTGGCGGAATCGACAGCGCCATATGCGCTGCGTTTATGCCGAAAGGTTCAGTTGCATATACGTTCAGATGCGTAGTTTCAGATAAAGAAGTTATAGACGAAACTACGAAAGCTAGGCAATTTTGTGATATATACGGTTTAGAACAACGTATTGTAGAAATATTCTGGGAAGATTATGAACGATATTCCCCAATACTAATGAAAAGAAAGAAAGCACCTATTCATTCTATCGAAGTTCAAATATATAAAGCAGCGTTACAAGCAAAAAAAGATGGTTTCGAAAAAATAATTTTTGGCGAACCTGCGGACTTGGTTTTTGGAGGCTTTGATCAACTTTTATCAAAAGAATACACATTTGGAGACTTTGTTGAAAGATACTCATGTGTTATGCCATATAAAGCTTTAAAAGAATTTGTAGTAATTACTGAACCTTTTAAAAAATGGGCTAATGATGGGTATATAAATGTACATGGTTTTTTGGATAATCATCTTTTTTGGGAAGATATCAACTCTTATACGAATGCGTGTGAAGCAGCAGATATAAAGTATTCTGGAGCATATATGGGTCTTGTACATTACCCGCTTGATATAAAACGAATACGGGAAGGTGAAAGCAAGTATCTGGTAAGAGAATTGTTCAAACGTTTATATCCTAAAGTAGAAATACCAAAGAAAATACCTATGCCACGCCCAATGGCAGAATGGCTTGAAAGCTGGAATGGGCCAAAACGATATGAGTTTTGGCCTTGCTGTCATATAAACATGACTGGGGATCAAAAATATTATATATGGATATTGGAAAAATTTATTAATGAATTCAATATTTGAATAAGAAGAGCTTATGAATATAAATAATGATAAGTTACTGAAAAATGTAAAAGTTTTACATGACCGAGCAGAAATTGGTTTAGAAGGTAAATATAAAGTGAATTTGAATGAAATTATCATGGTTATAACAAATAAATGTAATGGTATGTGTATCATGTGTCCCAATCTTATTTTAGATTCAGTTAACCAAACCTATCTAAACGCAAGCCCCTGGAGCCTTTCTTTTAAAGAATATAAAAAAAAGTATTTATCTAGCCCAAGAATGCTTCCGAGATTTTTATGGCCAAACAAACAGTTTTATGAAAGTAATGTAACTATTCGATTTGATCAAGGAGAATCTTTTCTAAATAAGGATTTTCATAAGATATTAAAATATACAAAACGGACACTGCCTAATTCTACAACTGTTTTGCTTACAAGTGGTAGTATTTATCCAGAAAATTTTGAAATAGTTAAGAATTTGTCGATTTTATCATTTTCAATTGATGGATGTACTGCGGAAACATTTGAAAAAATTCGCACAACATTTAAGTTCGATAAAGTAGTCAATTTGATGAAAGCATTTATTGCAGCAAAAAGGAAGTATAAATCCGATACTATACTCAGGATGTCGGTATGTCTTTCTGGAATGAATGTTCACGAACTTGGAGGAATAATTCGTCTTGCAAAAGAAATAGGAGAATTCGAATCTGTTTATACTAACCCTCTAATGATAATGGAACATATGCCAGAAAAACAAAAAGAGTTTTTAAGACCTCATCAACTTGAAAATTTGGATTATGATTATGTTCATAAACATATAGTAGAAGCATTTCAAGCTTCAGAAGAAACCGGAATTCGCTTGGATGCCCCAGATGAAGTACGTAAATACCTTAATCCTAAAACACCTTCGATTTTTAATGATAGTGTATCTGAAGATGCGTCACGATATGATACAAGTTTACATAAATATTGCACAAAACCCTGGCATGGTATTGTTAAATATGACGAAGAAGGTAAATTTTCTCGCTGGTGCGGTAATATTGCTCTTGAACCAAGTCTGGAAATTATAGAAAAATATAATATACCTAGAATAGGGACACCCTGGGAAATTCTTAATAGTGAAGGATTTTTTCAATACAGAAAAGATTCTCTTGATGGAAAATTATTAAAATACTGTGAAGGCTGCCGTGTTGGTTCTTTTTGGGTCAATGAGTTAGCGCAAAATGATGTTGTTCCCGAAAGATGGGTTACATCATAAATATTATAAAATAATAAACCATAAAAGGAATAATTTTAATAATATGGAAAAAGAATTTAGTAAATTTCCTGTTTGCCTTGAACCATGGATATTTTTAGGTCTTGGCTGGAATCAATTCAATATGTGTTGTAGGGGTGGATATGGATATGATTTTGGTGAAATTATAAGTTATTCTAATAATAGTGATTTTCATAAAGATATATGGAATCATGAAAATTTTATAAAATTAAGGAATAACTTAATAAATGGTGAGTTACCATCAATATGTATTAATTGTTCACTAAAGAGGACATGGGGTATAAGAAACTATTTTTTTCGTTATTTACCTCTTATAAAAGATGAAAATCAAAAAAACAGAGCTTTGGAGAATTATAATAGAACTATTGATTCTATTATAAATAAACAGACTTATATTGAAAGTAAGCCGATTTATTTACATATAATATGTGGTTCAAATTGTAACATAAAATGTAAGTTTTGTTATAACAGAAACATGAACTATAACCCAAATGCAAAAGATTTATTAAACATTATAGATAAATTTCATGAAACTTTAATATTCGTAACTTTATCTGGAGGAGAACCCCTTATTACACAAGCTGGACGATCTTTATTAAAAAAATTTGATGAAGGCATTTATAAATTTGGTGTATGTCTACAAACAAATGGTCAATATTTTGATTTTGATCTTTTAAAATCAGTCAATTTGTTGTCAGTAGTAATCTCAACAGATGCAGCAACAAAAAGGACTTATGAAAATGTTAGAATTGGAGCAAATTTTGAAAATTTAATAAAAAACATTAAATTATTTATTGACTTAAAAAAAAATGAAAAGCCTACATTAGATATTTTATCAAATTATACAATAACATCTGATAATTATATAGAAATTCCTGAGGCAGTAAAATTATATCAAGATTTAGGTCTAAGTTTTGGATTTAATTTAGTTCAAAGAGATATAGATTGTCCGCAGAATATAATTGAAAGAAAAGATTTATATGATTCATTTTTATTTAAAATAAATGAAGGTATAGAAAACGCTTATAATTTTAATACAAAAAACTCATTAAATACAATAAAAAACATTTTATTAAATAAAATAAATGATGAACAAGAACAGCAGAAATTTAAAGAAAAAAAACGTAAGTTTATCTTTTTCTGGAAAAATATTTAAATACTTCAATAATTTATATTTAATAAGGATTACTATAGATGAATACTTCACTCACCTCTCCAAATACGAATAAACAATTTTTTAATTTTCCTATATGCGTTTATCCATTTCTTTATTTAGGGCTTGGATGGAACAATTTTAGTTTTTGTCCAAATTGTTATAGCATGGATTTTGGTAATATTAAAGAAACACCGCGCGATGTAAATATTAAAAATATATTCAATCATGAGAATTTTGTTGATGCAAGAAAAAAATATTTAAATGGTGAAATTCCGGATTATTGTAATAAATGTTTATTTTTTGGAACGCCGACATTTCCTTTATTGCAAACACATTTTACAAACTCATTAATACAAATTGAGGATTTTAATCAAAAACAATCAGCATCTGAAAATTATATTTCAGCAATTTCTTCTATATTTAGAAATGAAATTATAGTTGACCATCTGCCAGTTATCTCAATAGTGGCATGCGGCTCTTCATGTAATCTGAAATGTAAATATTGTTACCAACGAAATTTAGATTATCATCCAGATCCATATGATATATTGAAAATATTAGATCAAATACATAGTACATTATTGAATTGTCATTTATCTGGAGGAGAGCCATTCGTTTGCAAAGCTGGAAGAGAAATTCTAAAAAGGTTTTCAGATGGAATTTATAAATTTAATGTACGTATTGTTACAAATGCTCAATTCGTCGATTTCGACCTCTTAAAACATGTTAATCTTCAATCTGTCCATATATCAGCTGATGCTGCATCAAGACATGTATATGAATCCATTCGTCAAGGTGGTAATTTTGACAATTTAATTAATAATATTAAAAAATTTATAGAACTAAAAAAAGAAAAACCTTATTTAAAATTAAATGCTAATTTTACAATTACTTCTGATAATTATCATGAAATACCAGATGCGCTCAAGCTTTATGAAGATTTAGTTGACTATGTTACATTTAATCTAGTTATGGCGGAAGAAAATGATCCTCAGAATATAAAGGAACGTTCTGACTTATATGAACCATTATTAAAAAATATAGATATTGCAATAGCCAATACAAATAATAATATTACAAAAGATAAGTTAAATGCTGCTAAGAGTACTATAATTAATAAAATTCAAGAGAAGCAACAAGAGCAACAAAAAATAAAAGAAAAAAAACGCAAGCTTTTCTCTTTCTGGAAAAAATAAATTATAAGGTTTTTAATTTTATGACAGAAAAGCTGAAAATACCATGTATAATTCAACTCCCAAAGATCGTTGACAAGCGCGGAAATCTTTCTTTCTTTGAAAATAACAATCACATTCCATTTTCTATAAGAAGAACTTTCTGGATATATGATGTTCCTGGCGGAGAAGCCCGCGGCGGGCACGCATATAAAGAGAGTGAAGAATTTATTGTAGCCTTATCTGGTAGTTTTGATATAATCCTTGATAATGGGTTTGAAAAAAAGGTGTTTAACATGAATCGTTCATATTATGGTTTATATATTCCAAAAATGTATTGGCGGGAAATTAACAACTTCTCTACCAATTCTCTTGCATTAATTGTCGCTAATACAGAATATAGCGCTGATGATTATATCCGTGATTATAATGATTTTTGTATGTTAAAAAAGAACAATAATGGCTAATACTTCTGTTAACGATTGCAAAATTATTGAACTGCCTGTAAATCACCGTGATAAGGGAAATATCACGGTGATAGAAAATCAAAAGATTATTCCTTTTGATGTGCGCCGTATATATTATCTATATGATGTTCCTGCAGGAGAAGCTAGAGGCGGGCACGCTCACAAAGAATTAAAACAACTTATAGTAGCAGCGCAAGGTAGTTTTGATGTTATTTTATCTGATGGAAAAAACACGCGCACAATTACTTTAAACCGTCCTTTTATAGGATTAACAATAGTTCCTGGTATTTGGCGGGAGCTTGATAATTTTTCTTCTGGCTCGGTTTGTCTTGTTTTGGCGTCAACAGAATATAATGAAAATGATTATATTCGTGAATATGAAGAATTTTTAAAATGGAAGGCGTTATGATACACCCTCTTTCTGATGTTAAGTCTCAAAAAATTGGCGAAAACACAAAAATATGGCAATTTTGTGTTGTATTAGATGGGGCAAGGATTGGAAATAATTGCAATATTTGCATGAATGTTTTAATAGAAAGTGATGTAGAAATAGGTAACAACGTTACTGTAAAGTCCGGTGTTCAATTATGGAATGGATTAAGAGTTGAAGATGATGTCTTTATTGGCCCAAATGTAACTTTTACAAATGATATTATACCACGTTCAAAACAATATCCAGATTCTTTTGTAGAAACAGTAATAAAGCGAGGGGCTTCTATAGGCGCTAATAGTGTTATAATAGCAGGCAACATAATAGGAGAATATGCGCTTCTTGGAGCGGGTAGTGTAGTTACAAAGAATGTTCCGCCGCATACAATATGGTATGGAAACCCTGCTAAGCAAAAAGGATATATAACGAAATCAGGTATTTTACTTGATAATTCTTTTTGTGATAAAACAGGCAAAAAACGGGATTTATCAGAATAAATGACTAACCCTCTTGTTTCAGTAATTATTCCAGCTTACAATCATGAAAAATATATTTGTGAAACAATTTTTTCAATTATTAATCAAACATATAAAAATATTGAGCTTTTGATCGTTGACGATGGCTCAGGAGATTCTACTTATGATAAAATCTGTGATTTAGAAGTCTTATGCAGGAAAAGGTTTAAGTCCTTTTATTTCAATTCACAGAAAAACAAGGGCATAAGCGAAACTTTAAATACCCTTATTAATATGTCTGCGGGCGAATATATTTTTCTTATTGCATCTGACGATATTGCCGCTCCTCATGCGATAGAAACAGAGCTTTCCTTTCTTGAAAACAATCCTGATTATGCGCTTTGTGTTGGAAATAACGATAATATTGATGGAAACAGTCGTCGATTTTTTTGGGATGAAAATTTTAATGTTGTTTATGAAGCAGATAAAGCCTATTGCTTATCTTTTTCCGATCAATTGATTCAAAGATTTCCAAATATAGATTTTTTTTCAGATGAATTCGGTTCATATTATAATTTAATACAATATGGAAATCATATTCCAAATGGTTATCTTATAAGGAAATCTATTTTCGAAAAAACGAATCTATATGTCAAAGAAGCTCCATTGGAAGATTATTGGATAATGCTGCAGATTTCAAAATATGCAAAAATGAAATATTTATCAGACACACTTTTTTACTATAGAAATCATGGAAAAAATACTATCTCCACTATTCCTGGCTATTATACATATAAAACACTGCTTTATGAATTTATAACAACATATTCTGGCGCCGAAAAGAATAAAAAATGCAATCAAGATCTTGAGCAATGGAAACAAGAGTTTGAACAATGTGGTAAAAATGCTGAAGTAAGTATGAAAGAATATGAAGCAAAAATAAAAATATTAAAGAAAATGTTTCTTGCATATTAGGAGTGTAAAGTAAGATGAATATACCATTTTTATCAATAAAAGACATTACAAATAAACACAAGAGCGAATTAAGCAAAGCGTTAATCGATACACTTGATTCTGGATGGTATATTCTTGGTGATATGTTGAAATCATTTGAAAAAAATTACTCCGACTATATTGGCACTGATTATTGTATTGGAGTTGCAAATGGTCTTGACGCGTTATCGCTCATTTTGCGCGCATATAAAGAGCTTGGTATCTTTCAGGAAAATGATGAGATTATAGTTCCAGCGAATACTTTTATCGCCTCCATATTGGCAATCACAGAAAACAATCTTGCTCCTGTTTTTGTTGAGCCAGATATTCGCACTTATCAGATTGATGACCAAAATATCGAAAATGCCATAACAAAAAAGACGAAAGCTCTAATGCTCGTACATCTATATGGGCAATGCGCGTATACAGAGAAAATAAATCAAATATGTAAAAAATATAATTTGATTTTAATAGAAGATAACGCGCAAGCTCATGGGTGCTTGTTTAAAGGAAAATATAAAACAGGCTCTTTAGGCGATGCAGCAGGACATAGCTTTTATCCCGGGAAAAATCTTGGCGCCATTGGAGACGGAGGCGCTGTGACTACAAATAATAAAGAACTCGCGCGAATTATCAGGACAATTGCAAATTATGGATCCATTGAAAAATATGTATATGATTATCAAGGAAGAAACAGCAGGCTGGATGAACTACAGGCTGCTGTTCTTGATGTTAAATTACGCCATCTGGATAAAGATAATCAATCAAGAAGACAGGTCGCTAAAATGTATCTTAATGGAATAAAAAATACTTCAATTATTCTTCCTGAAGTATCTGACTGGGAGAGTAATGTTTTTCATGTTTTCCCGATACGTACATATCATAGGGCAAAATTACAGGACTATCTTGCTAATAAGAGCATACAGACTATAATCCACTATCCCATTCCGCCACATAAACAAAAATGTTACAAACAATGGAATTCTCTATCTTTTCCAATAACAGAAAAAATTCATGAAGAAATTTTAAGTCTTCCAATCAGCCAAGTGTTGAATGATGAATGTGTTCAATATATCATTGATGCTATTAATCAATATGAAGTATAAAATTGAGGTTTTATAATGTCGGATAAACAAGACGATTTCCTGCCAAGCGCAAATATCAACACAAGAGATGGAAAAATACTTCATTATATTCGATCTAATTCTACTGTTCTTGAATTTGGTTCGTCTTATGGAAGAATGACAAAATATTTAAAGGAAGTTCTTGGTTGTAAAGTCTACATTGTAGAAATTGACCGTGAAGCTTATGAAAATTCTCTACAATATGCTGCTGCAGGAGTATGTGCAGATATCCTTGATTTTACATGGGCTAATGAATTCAAAGACATTTCTTTTGATCATATTATTTTAGCAAATGTATTGGAATATTTATTTGATCCTGAAAAAGTACTGGAAAAATCTTTATCGCTTCTTAAGGATGATGGTAGCGTATTGCTCTCTGCTTATAATATTGCCCACAGTGCGGTAATTATTAATCTTATTAATAATAAATTCGAATATGAAAATCTAGGGGTTTTAAATAAAGAGCATATTAGATTTTTTACACATTCTTCTTTGTCAAAAATGCTTGACGTTAATTCTCTTGTTCCTGTTGTTGAAGATGCTGTTGTGATATTGCCGGAAAATACAGAATTTAAAAGCAATTATGGAAGTCTTAATGGCAATACAGAAATTCTTGAAGAAAAAGAATACGCGAATGTTTATCAATTTGTTTTTAAATGTGTGAAAAAAAGATGTTATCTGGAAAATAAGGATGTTTGTGTGATTCAGAAATTATACGAAAATAAAACATCGTCTTCATGTATAATATATTTTGATACTGGTTCTGATTTTAATCCTTATGAATTTACAACAAGGCCAGTGTATAAAAATAAAAAGCATCATTTTGAAGTAGATGTAACGCTATCTCCTGATGTTAAAAGAATACGATTTGATCCATTCGAAGGTTATGCTTGTATTATTGATAACCTGCAAATATTAACAGATAAAGGCGTGATAGAATATGCATATACAAATGGTATGGCATCTGGTGGGGTTTTTCTTTTTGATACCATTGACCCTCAGATCATTATTGATTTTAATGGCAGAATTTTTCAGCAAGTAAAAATATCCTACAATGCATACAAATTCAACTTTGATGATATTCCTTTGTTATTTAAGATAAAGTCAAAAACAATAGATCTTGTCGCAGAAAAAGAGAATATGCAGGCATCTATATCTTGGCGTATTACCAAACCCTTAAGGATGATTGCCCGTTTTTTGCGTAAAAAATAATGCTTTTCGCTTTTTCACGAAAGGATGATTATCCATATTTAGAGTTTCCTGAAAAAGAGCGAAGTCTATACAGATAAAAAAATTAAGTATAAAATTCCCTGGTAAAGTGTAAGTAAAAATTATTAAAATGCGGGAGAGATAATAAATAAATGAAGTTGCTTTTAAAACATCTAAAATATAAAGAACTGCTTTTTAATCTTATATCGAGAGATTTAAAATTAAAATACCGCAGGAGTGTATTGGGATATTTATGGACAATCCTTAACCCTCTTTTGATCATGATAGTCATGACAATAGTTTTTTCACATATGTTTCGCTTTAGAATTCAACATTTTCCTGTATACCTTCTGACTGGCACCCTGCTGTTTGGTTTTATGCAGACCGCCACCATTAGGGCGCTTAATTCCATAATAGATAATGCCTCGCTTATAAGAAAGACGTATGTCCCTAAATATATCTTTACCATGTCTGCGATAACAAGCGAATTGGTTAACTTGTTGTTTGCATTATTTGCATTGCTGTTTGTTATACTTGCAACAGGCGTTCCATTTACCTGGTATTTTTTGTTTATAGTTGTACCATTGATTCAATTATATGTATTCTGTTTGGGAGTTGGGCTGTTTCTTGCGCAGGTTGCGGTTTTTTTTCGCGATATTCAATATATCTGGACTGTTTTGTGCACAGCCTGGATGTATTTGACACCCATATTTTACCCAGTTGAATTATTGCCAGATACTTTGCAGTGGATAGTTATGAGATTTAACCCATTATATATTTATATAACGGCATTTCGGGGATGCATTCTGCCTGGCATTGCCTTGCAGCCGGAATATTTTTTATATGGCGCAGCGCTAGCCATTGTGGTTTTGCTTTTGGGAGCATTGACCTTTAATTTAAATAAAAATAAATTTATTCTGCATATTTGAAGGATCATATTTTGGACAATACAGTAATTAAAGTTGAAGATGCATCAATACTTTTTAATATGGCATCTGAAAAAACAGATAACTTAAAAGAATATTTTATAAAACTTGTAAGCGGGAAGCTCCATTTTAAAGAATTTTGGGCACTAAAAGATATTAGTTTTGAAATCAAAAAAGGGGAATCGTGGGGAGTTGTTGGAAGAAATGGCGCAGGCAAATCTACTCTCCTTAAGCTTATTTGTGGAATTCTTGCTCCTTATAAGGGAAAAGTTACGATACACGGCTCCATAGCGCCGCTTATAGAACTTGGCGCTGGCTTTGACGATAACTTAACTGCCGAAGAAAATATTTATCTTGGCGGATCCATACTGGGGCATAGCAAAAAGTTCATGCGGGAACAGTACGACGAAATAGTTGATTTTGCCGAGCTTCACGAATTTATGGAAATGCCGCTTAAAAATTATTCTTCGGGAATGCGCGCTCGTATAGGTTTTGCGATTGCAACTTTGGTAAAACCCGACATACTCATTATAGACGAAGTGTTGGCTGTAGGGGATGCAGCTTTTCAGAAAAAATGCGAAACACGGTTAAATAAAATGATAGGCGAAGGCACTACTTTGCTTTTTGTGTCACACGATAATAGTCAGGTTAAACAAGTATGTAAAAAAGCATTATGGCTGAACAAAGGTAAGCTGGTAATGACAGGCACTGCAGAAGAAGTTTGCGATGCGTACGAGAAAGAGATATTGCCATAATCGGTTTAGTTAAAAACCCCTAAAACTCAACCAAAAAAATGGCAATTATACTTGTACTGTGTTGTGTTTACTATGGAAGTGTATTATGCCGCAAATATCACACTATATATAGACCAAAATACACTTGAAAAAATAGATAAAGCAGCCAAAGAGAGACAGGTATTCTTATGACCTTGATTTCTTTTTAAGCCAGTCAAAAACATATAATGAGTAGATTGATAAAGTTTTATCGTTGCTGCGAGAAGCAGGTAAGAGATTTTCTTAATTGCCGAGTCTAAGCAAATATGATAAAATGTTCTTGATATGTATGGAAATGTCATATTAAAAAAAAGCAATCCACCTCTTTATACAGACAAAATAGATTTAGTGCGTTCCGTTATTCTTGAAAGCGTTGATAAAGATATATTAAAAAAGGTATACCTGTTTGGCTCGTATGCTTATGGTAAGCCAAATGGAAAAAGCGATTTAGATATATGTGTAGTTATTGATGATGCTGTTGAGAGAACAGATATTTATTTAAAAATTGCTAAAAAATTGAGTGATAATGATATTATCCTTTTTGACTTAGTAGTTTGTAATGAAAAATATTTTTATGGCGCTAAAAACCCAAAAGGTGTAGAACACACTATAATGGAAAAGGGAATATTGCTTTATGGCTAAAGATTATGTTACAGAGTCGTCGTCACAATTAATTGATATGGCAAATAAAGATATTGTTCAAATAATAAGCGCAGTAAATAACAGGGAATATCCTGTTGAATATTCCTATGAGAATATTTGCTTTCATGCTACACAAGCAGTAGAAAAATATTTAAAGGGCTATATTGTTGGAAGTAATAAAAATGTGGAAAAAATACATAATTTAACATATTTAAGAAAATCAGCGGAAAATATTGATAAAAATTTTATTAAAATAGAAAATGAATGTTTTTTATTAAACAAATATGCTTTTGCTAAATATGGATTTGAACAAAAAATAACAGATAAAGAAGTAAGTGACGTATTAAAAGCGTTAATTACTATATATGAGTTTGAGCCACTCCAAAAAATACGTGAAAGATTTGAAAGCGAAGGGAAAATTATAAAATTAATAGATGTCAAAAATAAACTATTAAATAAAGATAAGAGGCCATAAGAATATGCGGATATTCTGCCAACTGCAGAAGAAGTTTGCGATGCGTACGAGAAAGAGATATTGTCATAAATAGGATAATACATGCAATCAATAGCTAATTTGGAAATTCCAATCAAAGTAAAAGACGATATAGAAACATCGATTAATGCTTTATTAGCGAAATTCCGTTTCAATATAAATAAAATTATATTGTTTGGTAGTTTTGCAACAGGTAAATATCAGCCAGACAGCGATATTGACATTATGGTTGTATTAAATGAATTACCAGATATTAAGCATAGGCGTTTATACAAGCAAGCAATTGATCTTGAAAATATAGATTTACTTTTTTGTTCAAAGAATCAATTGTCAAATGACAATTTGGTGTTTAAGCGTGTTAATGAAAAAGGACTAGTGTTATATGAACAATTATAAGGACTTAGCGTTATACGATATTCAATCAGCGAAAGCGAATTATGAATTTGGTTTATGGAATAAAGTGGGTCGGGAATGTCAGCAGGCTTGTGAAAAGTATGTAAAACATTACTTGCAGGAAAATCATTTGCTGACAGAGGAATTGGAAAGAACTCATAATTTGAAAAAACTAATTAAAGTTATTCCCAATTATGACAAGAAAATGTATAAAGACCTATCAATTGTTGGGGACTATTATTTTGAGACCAATTATCCAGGAGATAATTTTATTATTTTAGATAGGGAAATGGCTGATGAGGCTATGGATATTACAAATGCTTTTGTTTCATATATTGATAATCTGGCAAGCTGTAAATAATTGTACTATAGGGTAATATGTTTTGTTATAAGAATAAGGGGAGTTGCACATGGGAATGTCTACAAAAGAGTTTGCAGAAAATATTTTGGGAATAAATTATGATACTCTTAAAAAGCGCGAGGTTTTTATAAAATTTATTGTGGCCAACGGGAAAGTAGCTTTTGACCCTGCGCTTCATGTAAATTTTGAAAAAACATACGGCGAAGGCTCTCTTTATCACAAAGATATTGCGGATGCAAACTTGATTGACAGAGCTAATGTAACAGGCGGCGCATTTGTTGCAATATCCAGCGACAAAGTAAGGATTTCTGGATACAGCATGGATTTTGGCAGAATAGATGGTTACGAAGAAACAGCAGTAGCATTTTTCGAAGATTATTTTGATAAAAATGTTACTGTTGTTAATGATTTATAATTCCCTTATTTTTTGATATGGATCATTCAGAACTTAACAAAATTATTATTGATGCAATTGAAAAATCCCTTGAAGAGAATTTCGAAGAAGGGGAGACAATTCTTCTTAATGCCCTAAAAGACTTTCCTGATAATTATCTTCCATATTATAATCTTGGAGTTCTTTACATAAACTCAGGTCAGCCAGATAAAGCTATTCCGTTATTATTAAAAGCAGAAATATTAAAACCCAATGACTGCGATATTTACATAGAAATAGCTGTTGCTCACCAGCAGCGCGGGGAAAAAGAAAAAGCGTATGGATATTACGATAAAGCTCTTGCCTGTGCAGATTCAAGCCATTCAAAAGCAATTATATATAATAATATTGGTTCTCTGTTTTTTGAAGAAAATGATTTTTTGAATGCAAAAAAATATTATGAAAAAGCTTTATCCGAAGAAGAATATATGCTTGCCAGAGAAAACCTTCTATTGGCAAATACTTATTTGGATATAATCAGTTAATGGAATTTCCTCAAAACAGGTTTGTGGTTTACTGTACCATGTTTGAGAGGGTAAGGTAGTCGAGTTTCTTGCCATTTTGATACACGCGCATGTTGCCAGCGCTTATCTCGTCAATAAGTGCAACATTACCTTCAACCATGCCAAACTCTACTTTTATGTCAATAAGCTCAAGTCCACGAGTTTTAAGATCGTCTTTAATAAGATCACATATTTTTATTGTTTTGTTGTGTATTTCGTTATGCTGGGCAGAAGTTAAAAGTTTAAGCGCGACAAGTATTTCGCCAGTTATTGGAGGGTCGTCGCGGCCATCATCCTTTAAGGTGATTTCGAAAACCTTTGGAAGTTCTTCACCTTCTTTACAGTAGAGGCCGAATCTTCTTATAAAGCTTCCAGTGGCCTTATATCGAACCACAAATTCCAGGCCATTCCCAAAAGGTGTTGCTGGGCGGACAATCATTTCGTTTTTTGACAAATCTGCACTTACATAGTGTGTTGGTATATTATTTTTCTTTAAAAGCTCAAAGTAATAAACCGACATTTTAAGCGCGCCTGAACCCACCCCTGCTACTGATCCAACAACTCTGTTACCACCCGGGTCTGATTCGCCCGATGAATTGCCGGTGATCGTATCTTTGAATTTGAGCAGATAGTTGCCATCCGGCAATTTGTATACATCTTTTGTCTTTCCAGCCTTAATAAGCTCCATATCTACCCTTTGCTTCGGCTACCCCGTATAGTCTTGTAGAACAAAAGTAAACTTATTCTTAAAGCTACGGGGTACGCCTTCGGCTACCCCGTATAGTCTTGTAGAACAAAAGTAAACTTATTCTTAAAGCTACGGGATACGCCTTCGGCTATCTTTCTGCCATTGGAATATATTTTTTCTTTGGCGAAACATTTCTATATGCAGGCCGTATGATCCTGCCTCCATTTGCCAGCTCTTCCAGCCTATGCGCAGTCCATCCTGCCACTCTTGCAATTGCAAATATTGGTGTAAAAAGCGGTACCGGGATATTAAGCATTTTGTATACAAAACCTGAGTAAAAATCCACATTGGCAGATACCCTTTTTTCCGAGTGCTTCTCCTCTAAAAGGATTTGCGGTGCAAGCTTTTCCACTTTGACAAGCAGATTTAATTCTGGTTCAAGCCCTTTTTCAGATGCCAACTCAAAAGCTTTTTCTTTTAAAAGTATTGCTCTTGGATCTGAAAGAGTATAAATCGCGTGTCCAAATCCGTAAATAAGCCCTGCTTTATCATAAGCTTGTTTGTTGACTATTTTTCTAAGGTATTCTCCCACCTCATCATCATCATCCCAATTTTTTACATTTTCCATAATATTTTCCATCATGCTTAGCCCTTTATTATTTGCTCCGCCATGACGAGGCCCTTTGAGCGAACATAATGCTGCTGCAATTGATGAATAAGTATCAGTATGTGTCGAAGTGACAACATGGTTTGTAAAAGTTGAGTTATTTCCTCCGCCATGCTCAGCATGAAGAACAAGAGAAAGATCAAGGACTTGCGCCTCGAGTTTTGTATATTTACTGTCGTCGCGGATAAGGTACAAAAGGTTTTCCGCTGTGCCAATTCCCGGTTGCGGGGTGTGAATATGAAGGCTGTTTCCATCGTAATAATGGGATTTTGCCTGATACCCATAAGCTGCCATAGTCGGGAATCTTGCTATAAGCTCTATACATTGTCTTAATACATTATCAATAGCAATGCTATCTGCATTTTTATCGTATGAATATGAAACCAAAACACTTCTGGCAAGTTTGTTCATTATATCCTGGCTTGGAGCTCTCATGATCATGTCTTCGGCAAAGCCTGCAGGAAGAACTCTGTGCGAATCAAGAACTTCATTAAATTCATCAAGTTCTGATTTTGAAGGGAGATCTCCAAAAAGCAAGAGATAGATGACTTCTTCAAAACCGTGCCTATCCTCTTGCAGCATCCCTGCCACAATTTTATTTATATTTATGCTTCTGTAGAGCAATCGCCCCTCTGCTGGCTGCATTTCCCCTTCATCAAAAGTATAGCCATGCACATCGCCAATTTCTGTAAGCCCTACAAGGACACCAGATTCATCATTATTACGAAGTCCCCTTTTTACATTGTATTTGGCATATAAACTAGAGTCTATTTTGTTGCTTAAGATCTTTTCTTTCATTCTTTCAATAAAACTTGCAGCCATGTGCCCTCCGGATAATTAAATCACTAATTTTTTTATATTTTTCTCTATAATTGTTCACTATAATAGAGATTTTTTGTTAAATTTACCCCTACTTTATACTAAAATGGGAATAATGGAAATAGCAAAGCTTAATACTATTTTAAAATTAAACATATAAGGCTCTTGCGACACAAAGTTCTAATATTGTACTATATATAATATAGAAGATTATAAAAAAACTGATGAAATATCATAAATAAAGAGTAAAAAATAGCTATTACCTTAAGTTATTAAAGAAATGAAAATAAATAGCTTGACTTTATGTAGTGATTAGTCTAAGGTTTTGTAAAAATATTGATTTTTGCCTGATATTATCTCAATTTGCGACAGTTCCAGGTAAAAACATTATGGTTAATGTAACTAAATTTTAGGAGGAGAGAATGGATCGGAAACCGATGTTCCAAAGGAAAACTTCGATTTCTTACAAAACAGAAGAAAAGACAGTTTTGCGCGGTTATAATGTAACTGAATTTGCAGAAGCAGGTTACACTTTTATTGATGCGCTGTTTGTTCTTTTTCAAGGAAGAATTCCTGCAGAAAATGAAAGAAAAATACTTGATTATGAAGTAGCAGTATTTATGGAGCATTCAATGTCACCATCAGCTGTATCTGCTATTGGTGTTATGAATGGTCACCCAATGCTTCCACCAGCAGTTGCTGCTGCTGTTTCAACTTTTGGTGGAGCTCATGGTCCTGGCGCAGCGCACGGATACATGATAAAAAAATATCTTGACAGAGCTTTTGACGAAAACAAAACCGTTGAAGAAGTTGCTCGCGCGTGTGTAGACGAGTACATGGATGCGGGTCTTGCAGTTATGGGTATGGGACAGCCACAGCATATTGAGGGCGACCCAAGAGCTCATCCCTTGCACCTCAAACATGAAGAACTTGGAGTAACTGGTGTATACAGAAAATTCCAGACAGCTCTTGAAGAAAGATTCCATGCAAGAAGAAAAGAAGAAGGAAAAGGTTATGTAGGCGTAAACGTAGTTGGCGCTGGTAACACAATTCTTTGTGACATTGGATTTGCTCCATATGCAGCATGGACAATCGGAAGTGTTTCAAGAGGTTGGAGTTGCGCTTGTCATGCTCTTCATCAGCTTAAAAAAGCAAGAGCTTGGTCAGCTTCAAGAAATGAACCAATGGTTCAGATGCTTGATCTTTCAATGATCAAATATATTGGTCCAGAAGACAGGGAAGCTCCTCCATTGTCCGAAAGACAGGAATAC
Organism: Spirochaetaceae bacterium; assembly: GCA_009780675.1. Classification (GTDB taxonomy): domain Bacteria; phylum Spirochaetota; class Spirochaetia; order CADAEX01; family CADAEX01; genus WQTU01. The sequence goes on from WQZP01000007.1 coordinate 67,755, forward strand.
GCAAAAAAACAATTAGAATCAGGAGAATATAAGAGGTGGGTACTATGAGCCATATAGATCCAAGAATTGCGCAAATGAAATTTGCGAATAGAAAACCAGTTGGAAACCTTGCTGACCCAAGGTTAAGATATAATTACTTAAACAGAGAAATCGGTACACTTCCCCCAGATAACAGGGAAGGTTTCAGATGGGTTTCTGAACTTGCATACAAAAACATCCACAGAATCGTAACAAGAGGCTGGTGTACAACAGAGCTTGCTGAAGCTGGCTATGGAATAACTGACTTCCTTTTTGTTAACTGGCAGGCAAGAATTCCTCTTATCGAAGAAAAAGCAGTACTTGACTATTGTATGATCCTTGGCCTTGATGATGGTCTTTCAAACCCAGCTCTTATTGCAAGACTTATTGTAAGAGGTAAATCTTATCTTACACAGGCTTGTGGTGGTTCGATACTTGCTTTCGGACATGCTTATGCTTCATATGATTCAACAGGACAGATGTTTACAAAATATGTTGCAAAAGTAGAAGAAGGTATGAGCCTTGATGAAGCTGCAAAACTTTGTGTAAAAGAATGCCAGAAAGAAATTCATTTTGGTATTTCAAAACTTTACGCAAAAGATCCAGCTCCAAGAAAACTTCTTGATTTTGCTGAGAAAAAACTTTCTGCAGTATCTTCTATAAAGAAAATGGCATTCATTCCTTTCGTTAATGCGCTTGAAAAAGCAGCAAAAGCTGAACTTGGCAATGATGTTTGCGTAGATATGATTGGCGCTCTTAGTGCTTGTATGTGTGATCTTGGATTTACAACAGACGGCGCATGGGTTCTCATGGCTGTTACAAGAGCTATTGCAGCAGGTGCGCATGGTCTCGAAGAAATGGAAAGAGAAGGACAGGACGTTCTTGGTCAGACACTTACTCCGAAAGAATGGTATGATGGTCCTGCAGACAGACCAGTTCCTTCACTCAAAGAAAGAGAAAACATTGCAGGCGGACAATACCAGACTCCTCAGGAATGGAGAGCTGCTTGGCTCAAGAAAATGGACCTTAAAGGTACTGGCTATTCAGTAGACTTTGTTATTGAAGACCCGAAAAAAGCTGCTATGAAACAGCACAAGAAGAAATAATTTTTTACAATATCTTCTGCAGATTATTATCTTGCAGGAGATATGTATAAATTATTTTAATATAAAAAAATACCCTGATCTAACTCAGGGTAAAATTATATAAAGCCCTTTTTAGGAGAGTTTTAAATGTATAATGACAACATTAAAGAAATGTATGCAAAAGCTAGAGAAGCTTTCAAGCAGGTTGAATTTTGGGATCAAGACAGAGTAAATGAAGTAGTTGCAGCTGTTGCTTTTAACTGGATGAGAGAAGATGTTACTAATGAGTGTGTTAAACTAGCTTCTGAAGCTTCAGGTATGGGTAGATATGACCATAAACAAATGAAGCACAAAAAAATCAGAGGAATTTACTGGGATATGAAAGATGCTAAGACAGCCGGCATCATCAGAGAAGACAGAGACAAATGCTGGGTAACATATGCAAAACCAATGGGAGTTGTTGCAAATGTTGTTCCTTGTACAAACCCAACAATTACAACATGTCATATTGGTCTTTCACTTCTTAAAACAAGAAATGCAATGATTTGTTCACCACACCCAAAAACAAAATTAGCAACATATAGAACAGTTCAATGGGGAAGAGCAGCTCTTAAAGCAGCAGGAGCTCCAGAAGATCTTTTTCTTTGTATCCAAGAGCCATCAAGCGAAAAAACAGTTGAACTTATGTCAACATGTGATTTTGCAGTTGCAACAGGCGGAAAAGCTCTTATCAAACACGTACATGCAGCTGGTACACCTAATATAACAGTAGGTGCTGGTAATGTTAGAACAATTATTGACCCAAGTGCAAATCTTGCACATGCAGCATATTGTATCCATAAATCAAAAACATTTGATAACTCTACATCTTGTTCATCAGAAAACGCTATTTCCATTCATGTTTCTATTTATGACAAAATGATGGAAGAGCTTAAAAAAGTTAATGGATATATGCTTAACTCAGACGATAGGGAAAAACTCAGAAAAGCTATGTGGCCTGATGGGCATTCACTTAACAGAGACCTTGTTGCTACACCAGTTAGAAACATTGCAAAACTTGCTGGAATTACAGTTCCTGAAACAACAGAATTCCTTATGGTAGAAGGGACAAAAATCGGAGAAGAAGATATGTTCTCTAACGAAAAAATGTCACTCGTACTTACTGTATGGAAATGGGAAGATTTTGAAACAGAACTTAAAACACTTCTTAAGAACCTTGAATTCTCTGGAGTTGGGCACTCATCTTGTCTTCACTCAACAAAACAAGAACAGTGGCACAGAATGGCAGAATTTTTGCCATTAGGAAGAGTTAACATAAATGCTCCTAACACAAAAGTAAACAGCGGAAGCTGGTATGCTGCTCAGGAATTTACAACAACTCTTGCGTGCGGTACTTGGGCAGGCAACAACAATACAGATAATGTTAACTACAGGAATTTTATAAATGAAACAAGATTGGGATGGCCATATACAAAATGGGTTCCATGTGATTTCAAAGAATATATTCCTACAGACGAAGAAGTTTTTGGAAAATATTTACCATATGCAAAAAAGATTATAGCGAATACTAAATTAGATATTCCTATGCCAGCATATACACCAAAGCTTTATTAATTAGATAATTTTAAAAAAAGGGCTCCTTAACCGGAGTCCTTTTTTCTTTTTAAAACATATAATTTAAGCTATCGGAGAAAAAGATGATAAAAGCTGTTATATTTGATTTTGTTCAAACTCTGGGCGATGCTGCAGAGGGTTATAAAGATGCTGAAAAAAATTCCCAGGAAAAGCTCTATAAAAAATTAGGGATAGATACATGGGATAAATATAAAGATTTATACCGGGAAGAGAGAAAACAACATTTTGACAGGCGTGATTTTTCAAGAAAGAATGTTTGGATAAAGATGTGTGAGCATTTTAATGTTCCTGCTGATAATGATTTTCTTAATCAACTTGAAAATGAATATTGGGAATTTGTAAAAAATAGTATGAAACTTTTTCCCGAAGCGCTTGATGTAATAAAAAAATTAAAAGAAAAATATAAACTTGGAATGGTTTCAAACTCCCAGAAAGACGGCAGTACAAAAGCGCTTCAAAATGATGAATATAAAAAGCTTGAAAAGCTGTTTGATGTAATTGTTATAGCTGGGGAAGGAGATATTCCTGCAAAGCCAGACCCTGCTCCTTTTAAACTCGCTCTTGAAAAACTTGGTGTTAACCCTGATGAAGCAATATTTGTAGGCGATGATTTTAAGGGAGATATTGATGGAAGTAAAAAAGTAGGATTGACTCCTATTTGGTTAAAGCACTATTCTGTTAAGCGCAATTGGCCAGAAGCAGAATTTAAGGTTGATGAAATTACTAATCTTGAACAAGTGCTTGATATTGTTAAAAAACTTTAGAAAATAGCCTTAATGCCCCTTTTTTGTATTTTATAAAATGCGATCAAGGGGGCGCTTTTATAATAAAAATACTGAAAAATCCGAATCAGACTCCTCAGATAAAACAAAAATAATATCCAGAGACATTTTGATAATTGAAGAAAACATTAAAACATGCTATTCTTGGATAAAAATAGTTCTTTTCGGGAGGCTCCCATGAAGCATTTGTCTTCAAAATATTTATTTTTAGAATTCATGTCTAATACAGGCAGTAGAAAAATTGGCGCTATATTGTCTATAAAAAAGCTATATATTATTTTTATTGTTGCTTTTATACTTCTTGGATGCGGGACAAATCCTTTGACAGGACAGCGCACCATGGCCTTTATTCCTAATAGTCAGCTCTTTGCCATGTCTGCCGAGGCGCATAGGGATTTTATTAATGAAAACACCGTAGTTACCGGCACTCCAGAGGCAGAGATGCTCTCCCGTGTGGGGTGGAGGCTTGTTGAGGCAACCCAAAAATGGATGGCTGCACAAGGGCGTCCCAATGACATTGCTGATTTTCCCTGGTCATTCACCTTAATTCAGGACAATACTATAAATGCGTGGGTTATGCCGGGAGGCAAGATCGTATTTTATACAGGTATTCTTCCGTTAACCCAAAACGAAGATGGGATTGCGGTAGTTATGGGGCATGAGATTGCGCACGCTGTTCTTAACCACGGTCAGCAGCGGATGAGCGCTTCTTTGCTTCAACAATTTGGTCTGGCAGGACTTTCGATATTTATGGAAGGCGCAGGATCTTCTCCTGAGCTCACAGCAGTAACTATGACTGCTTTTGGTGTAGGATCAACGCTTTTGGGTACATTGCCATTTAGTCGGCGTAACGAAGACGAAGCAGACCATCTTGGACTTATTCTCATGGCCATTGCGGGGTATAATCCTTATGAAGCTGTTTCTTTCTGGGAACGCATGAATGCTCTTGGTGGCAGCAGCCCTCCTCAATGGCTTAGCACACATCCATCCCATCCTCACAGAATCAATAACCTCCGCCAATCGATTCCAGAAGCGAAGCGGGTAGCTGCTGAGTTCGGAGTACATCAGCCTAGGAGCAGTCATTGAAGGTATATTACCTGTGAGAAATACCGTAAAAATAAAGCTATATTCCTATTGAAATTTTAATGAAAAAATTATATTATTTTTCTTTATAGCTTTTAGTTATCCTTAACTGCTGTTTCTGGCATAAAAATAATAAAAGAATATATTTTATAATGAGATTAAGAGGTATTTGTAAATGAGTTTGGAAAAGAAATTGAGGAATATAGGCATAAGCGCTCATATTGATTCGGGGAAAACAACGTTATCTGAGAGAATATTGTTTTATTGTAATAAAATACACGCTATCCATGAAGTAAGAGGAAAAGATGGAGTAGGCGCTACTATGGACTCTATGGAACTTGAAAGAGAACGCGGTATTACTATTGCCTCTGCTGCAACAAATGTTGATTGGAATGGGACTCCTATAAACCTTATAGATACTCCGGGACACGTTGACTTTACAGTTGAAGTTGAAAGATCATTGCGTGTTCTTGATGGAGCGATTCTTGTACTCTGTTCTGTCGGAGGCGTACAGTCCCAGTCAATTACTGTTGACAGGCAGCTAAAAAGGTATAATGTACCAAGACTTGCATTTATAAATAAATGTGACAGAACAGGCGCAAATCCATATAGGGTTAAAGACCAGCTTATTGACAAACTTGGGCTTAATGCTGTTTTAACACAGATACCAATAGGTCTTGAAGATAAGCACGTAGGGGTTGTTGACCTTGTAAAAATGAAAGCAGCTTATTTTGAAGGAAATGATGGGCTTGAAGTAGTTGAAAGAGATATCCCTGCTGAGCTTAAACAGGAAGCAGAAAAAATGAGAGAAGTACTTCTTGAGGCAATTTCAATGCTTTCAGATGAACTTGCAGAATTGTTTCTTGAAGGAAAAGAAATTCCAGAAGAACTAGTTTGCAGTGTAATCAGAAAAGGTGTTCTTTCAAGAGAAGTTGTCCCTGTTTTTATGGGCTCTGCATATAAAAATAAAGGTGTGCAGCTCCTGCTTGATGCAGTAGTAAAATATCTTCCTTCACCAATTGATGTTGATAATTTTGCTCTTGATCTTGATGATAATGAAAAAGAGGTTGTTTTAAAATCTGATCCAACTCTTCCTCCTGTAGTTCTTGCATTTAAACTCGAAGATGGGCAGTATGGGCAGCTTACTTATATAAGAATATATCAGGGCTCAATTAAAAAAGGAGATGAACTTTATAACATCCGAACAAGAAGAAAATTCAAAGTCGGAAGACTTATAAAAATGCATTCGAATAATATGGAAGATATAAGCGATGCTGGTTGTGGTGATATTGTTGCGCTTTTTGGAATTGATTGCGCTTCCGGAGATACATTTGTAAAGCCAGGTCTTAATTTGTCTCTTACATCGATGTATGTTCCTGACCCTGTTATATCGCTTGCAGTTGAACCTGTTGATAAAAAAGCAGCAGACAATATGTCCAAAGCTCTTAACAGATTTACAAAAGAAGATCCTACTTTCCGGTCATATGTAGATGACGAATCAAACCAGACAATTATTCAGGGAATGGGAGAGCTTCATCTTGATGTTTATGTTGAGAGGATGAAAAGAGAGTACAAAGCAGAAGTTAAAACAGGCGCTCCTCAGGTTGCATATAGAGAAACTATTTCCAAAAAAGCTGATTTTGATTATACGCATAAAAAACAGTCAGGCGGAGCTGGGCAGTATGGTAAAATTGTGGGGTTTATGGATCCGTTAGCTGAGGGAACCTATGAGTTTGTAAATGAGATAAAAGGTGGAAAAATTCCTACTGAATATATTCCTGCGTGTGATAAGGGATTTCAGGCAGCTATTAAAAAAGGGACGCTTATTGGATTCCCGATTGTTGGTGTTAAAGTGACTATTAATGATGGGCAATCTCACTCTGTTGACTCTTCTGATATGGCATTCCAGCAAGCAGCTATCGGAGCTTTTAGGCAGGCTTATGCCAAAGCCGGACCCGAGATACTTGAGCCTGTAATGAAGGTTGCTGTTGATGGTCCAACAGAATTTCAGGGAAGTATTTTTGGAAGTATTAACCAAAGAAGGGGCATGATCGTAAGCTCAGTTGAAGATGGGAAAAATTCTCATGTTGAAGCAGAAGTTCCTCTTTCGGAAATGTTTGGTTATTCAACAGTGCTTAGGTCTCTTACGCAGGGAAAAGCTGAATTTACGATGGAATTCCTAAAATATGGCAGAGTACCAAAAAATGTATCCGAAGAACTAATGAAAACGTTCCAGGAAAAAAAATAATTTAGTATGAAACTATTACTAATGATGTTAATATAAAAAAACGACTTCCCGAAACATAATCCGGGACATAGGAGCTATAAAATGGTTAAGGAAGAACTAGTTAAAAGAAGCCCATTACGAACTCTTGAAAAAGTTCTTGATGGTGGTCTTGGCAAGGGAAATATCGGAGTAATTGCTTCGAAAAAAGGTATTGGAAAAACTGCGTTTCTGGTACACATTGCAACAGATAAATTATGCAGCGATAACCCGGTCATTCATGTTTCTTTTTCCAAAAGAACCGATCATATCATAAGCTGGTATGATGATATTTTTAATGAAATATCAAAAACAAAGAATCTTGAAAATGCAATTGATATATATGAAGAAATTATCCGAAAAAGAGTTATTATGAACTTCAATCAGCAGGATATTGATGTTCCAAGAATACTTTCGAGTTTGGAAGCCATGATAACAAGCGGGAATTTTAAGGCAGGAACTGTTATTATTGATGGCTTAAAAATCGATGAAGCAGGTGAAAAAGGGTTAAAAGCAATAAAAGAATTTGCTAAAAAACTTAACCTCGAAATATGGATAAGCGCATCTCTTAAAATAGATGATCCTGTATTTAGTGAAAAAGGTATACCTTATGAGCTTGAAAATGTTCTGGATTGTATAGATGTTTTGCTTACTCTTCAATATGATAATCAAAAGATAAGAATGGATATTGTAAAAGATCAAGATGGCATTGGTGTAGTAAATAGCCAGCTTTCTCTTGACCCAAAAACACTTCTCATAGACGAAGGATGATCCTCTCTGCCTAAAATTTGTTACATAAATTTTAGGCAGCCTCTTGCCGCAGGGGACGCCTAAGCCAATCAAGTACCTACTAATAAAACAGAAGAAAAAGCTTCTATTGCATTACCTTCCCCTGTGGCGTCACAATTTTCTTTTGTTTTTGCTTTTACAGAAACATTGTTTATATCTGTGTTTAAAATAGCTGCAATATTTTTTCTCATAAAATCAATATGGCCGCGAAGTTTTGGCTTTTCAAGAATAACTGTGGTATCAATATTGCCAATTGCATATCCCCTGTTTTGGATAAGGCTGTATGCTTTTTCAAGAAGAAGAGCACTATCAATATCTTTATAAGCAGGGTCCGAAGGGGGAAAGTGTTTTCCTATATCTCCTTCTGCTATAGCTCCCAAAAGGGAATCTATAATTGCATGATAAAGAACATCTCCGTCAGAGTGAGCTACTGCGCCTTTACTGTGTGGCACTTCAACTCCGCCTATTATTAGCTTTTTTCCATCAGCAAGCTGATGGATATCATATCCATGCCCTATTCTTATATTATTCATATTTTATCTCTTGTTTTTGATGAAATTTTCAAGATCATCCGGATAGGTGATTTTTATATTTTCTCTTGAGCTTTCAACAACATAAATATTTTTTCCGAGTAAAGAGTATATTTCTGTATCATCAGTAAAAGATTTTTCACTATCTCTAACTTTTGTATGGCACTCAAGTATGTCAATGAATTTAAACCCCTGAGGAGTCTGGATCGACATAAGAGATTGTCTCTGGGGATGCCCTGTTATAAAATTATTTTCCACTATTTTTATTGTATCAACAACAGGTATCAACGGAGCGCACGCGCCATGTTCCAGGGTTCCGGAAATAACATTTTTGATTATCTCTTCTGTTATAAATGGTCTTGCGCCATCGTGGATTAGAACGATCTCCGGGTCAAGATGTTCCATTGCCTTTAATCCCAAAAAAACAGATTCTTGCCTTGTTTTTCCGCCATGTGTAAATTCTATAACGTTATTGTTGATTATATCCCCAAGGCTATCGCGGAATTTGCTTTCAAATTCCTGTTGGCAAGTAATAAATATTGCTTTAAAAAGCCCTGTTTTTGCAAATGGGAGAACAGCATGATAAATTACTGTTTTCTCGTCTATTTTTATAAGTTCTTTTTTTGTTCCGCCTATTCTGCGGCTTTCACCAGCAGCAGTTATTAGCGCAATATAGTTTTTTTGCATTAACTCTCATCATCAGTTTCATCAGCTTCAAGCCTGGCAAAAATAAGTTGTTCACTTTCGTTTTTAGTCTTGCTGAGTGAATGAGATATTTCATCTATAAGCAGTCTGATCGCGCTATCAAAAATCTTTCTTTCAAGTATTGGGAGCTCTTTTTGTTTGCTTCTGTGGTAAAGCGACCTAACAACTTTTGCTATGTCACCTATAGCCCCTTTTTTTAGGAGTTCAAGATTTATTTGATACCGTAATTTCCAGTCTGTTGTAAGAGGTTCATCTTTTTCTGATATTATTTTTAAAGCTTTTTCAGATTCTTTTTTTGCTACAATTTTTCTAATTCCAACCTCTACTGCTTTATCTGTAGGAACCATTATTGTCATATCAGATACTTCAAAATAAATAATATAATAGGGAATTTCTTTATTTTTAAAGGTTTTATTCTCTATTGATATTATCTGGCCCACTCCCTGTATTGGATACACAATGAATTGGTTAAATTTAAACTCTGTATTGAGTTCGGCAATGTCTAACGTTTTTCCCATTGATATAGTATACATAAAAAAATGTTTTAAGTCAAAGGTTCGAGTTGCTTCATGGATAATATTTACTTGTATTACGGCTATTTGGGGTCAGAATTGAGTAAAACAAGTCCATGAGGAATTACATTTCTTCTGAATCTGAAATACTTCATGGGATGGATATCAATTGGGTTAGGGAACCATCCTCTCATTATGTCTGTATTTACAAGATTTATAGCTGGTATAAAACTTACAGGAAGTATTATCGCGGAATCTATAAGTTTTTGTTCAGCTTTTGAAAGAAGTTCATATCTTTCATTTCCCATCAAGAATAGTGATTTTGTAATATAAGCATCAAAAGAGCTGTCTCTAAAACCTGCATAATTAAGATTGCTATAACTTGTCCACATTTGGAGAAATGCCAATGGATCAGGAAAATCTCCTATCCATGACATTGTGGCAATGGTATAGTCATTCTCAACCAAGCTCTGATAATAATCCTGAAAATCAAGTAAATTGATCGTGACTTTTATGTCAAAAATTTCTTCCCATGCTCTTTTTAGAAGATTAGCCACTCTTCTGCTTTCAAGTGAGTCTGGAATTTTTATAACCACTTCTTCTGGTAGTGTCAGGTTGTTATCTTTAAGAAGAGAAAGCGCTTTTTCTATATTTTGTTTTTCGAATCCTGAAATTTCAGGGTAATCTGGTATTGCGGGAACAAGATTGGTCGCGGGAAAAAAAAGGAAGTTATCATCCCTTATTCTTTCCAAAGGCGCAGCCAGAACAAAAGCCTGGCGCAAAATTTCATTATCCCATGGCTCGTTCCTGGAATTAAAAAAGAAGTAGCTGGTTGCAAAAGATGGATTAAACATTATATGTCTTCTTGCTCTTATTAATTCAATAAAAAAACTGCCTGCCAGCCAATGAATTTTTCCTTCATTAAATAGTCTGGAATTTTCCTGTGGATTGTTGTCAAGAAAAAGTATTTTAATCGTAGGAATTTCCACAATTCCTTCATCCCAGTATAATAAATTTTTGGTAAGAAGGAGATAATTTTCAGTTTTTCTAAGGATATAATATGGCCCGTTTCCAGGGGCAGACGAGAGGCCTGACCAATCCCTTTTATGAAGAAAAGAGGGGTGGACAGGGACAAAAGTGTGGTGGCAAAGTATTTTTAGAAAGTGTTCTGCCGGGCTATTTAAAATTACCCTTAGGGTATAGTTATCAATTACTTTTATCCCTACGGATTCAGGGTTTTTATTTATCCCTTTTCTGAATTGTTCTGCGCCTTCAACTATATCCAGTAAAAATGCATATTTTGAATTATTTCCTGGCATAAGCATTTTAAGCCAACTGTCGCGGAAATGTTCTGCTATTACTTTTGTTCCATCCCAGAAGTAGGCGTCTCTTCGAAGATGAAAAGTGTATTCTTTTTTGTTGTTGCTTATACTCCATCTTTCAGCAACAGCAGGAACTGGGTGTAGTGTTAATGGGTGATATGAAACAAGCCCTTCATAAAGAGCTGTAAAGAGTTGTGCTTCGGTAAAGGAGTAGCTGTATAAAGGGTGGTATTCTATGTTTCCTTGGGGGAACCCAACAATAAGTTTGTTTAAGGGGGTGGCGCTGTTATCTGTGGGTTCTGATAATGGCTTTATTGTGTCGGCGAATATAGCTGCCGTCAAAAAAACCTGAAAAATCAAAAAATATATAAATATTTTTTTATGCATATTTGCAATTATCAAATATAAATAAAAGAAAATCAAGGAGACGGCGTGGATAACATTTACTGTTCCAGCTGTTCTATTGTTTATTCTTCAAAATTGTGGGCAAATATGTTTTGGGTATCTGCAATGTTGTGAGTTATGGAAGTCAGTTTTTCAAGGTCAGGGAATATATTGTCGTCAATAGATATGTCCAAAGCTTTTATTGATTCAACTATTTGAGATTTTATTGATGCTCCCACAAGGATTCCTGCAAGCCATGATTTTGTTTTAGCCCAATTTATTAAAATTTGCGGGATGGTATAACCAGTTGATAAAGAAATATTATTTAGCTCATTTATAATTTTTTTTACTGTTTCTATATTTTCTTTTTTTAAAAATACAAGATTTTTTCGCCCTGAATTAAAAATAGCGTTATCTGTCTCAATGTGTTTTTTTAAAACTACTCCCTGCGCATAAAAGCTGTAGGCGATTATTTGGATTTTATTTGAAATACAAAAAGGGATAATATCTTTTTCTCTGTGCTGCCACAAAAAATTATAGCCAGTTTGGCAAAAATCTATTTTTCCTGCACAAAGCGCTTTTTCAATTTCCGCCACTGAAAAGTTGCTTACCCCTATATTTTTGATTATTCCCAAGCTTCGTACTCTTTCCAAAGCTTCAACAGCAAATCTAATATCATATTTTTTATCCGGCCAGTGAAGATAGAGTATATCTATATAATCTGTGCAAAGTCTTTTTAGACTTAAATTTATTTTTTTTAATATATCATCACTATTATTTGAAGTTGGAATTATCTTTGTTGCGATAATTACTTTATCCCTTGTTTTTTTTAGCCTTTGCCCTATAGTTTGCTCTGAAATCCCAAGGCCATAGGCCTGGGCAGTGTCAAAGTGGGTAATGCCATTTGAAACAGCAAAGTCTATAATTTTAAGGGAGTCGGTTCTTTTTTGCCCATTCCAATAATTTTTTCCAGGATTAGCGGAGCGCCCTGGGTTTTCCTGTTCGCCAAATCTCCAGCAGCCAAGTCCAAGAAAACTTATTTTTTTATCTGCGTATGTCATTGTGTATGCCCATCAGTGACTTATTTTGAAAAAATCTCACATAAAGTCGCCAAGTCGCAAAGGAAAATTCGTAACAATTACAAGATATAGAGCTCGGGTTCGTGATGATCTCTGTCATACTGGCGGAGGCACAGCAGGTTTTTCTGCTCCACCTTCAAGGGATTTAAGCTGGCTATATTCTTCCTTATCAGCAATGTATTCATGGTATTGCTGTTTGGATTTTATAATAGCATTTTTTATGGCATTTATTTCAACAAGAGAGCCTTTTATCTGGCTTATAGAAATTTTCTGTTTTTTTGCTGCATTTTTTGTATATTTATCGATTCCATCTACCTGTTGAATAAATGATCTAAGTTTTTTATTATACTCATCAACAAATGAAATAAGATATTTTTCCTTCTCCTCAGGGGGGCTAATATTGGAAAATTCTGATTTTACTCTTTCGCTATTAATGCCTAAAAGCAACATTTGATATTTCTGCATTGCTGTATTGATATCAAGCCTTTCTATTTTTTTTATCCCTGAATTATCATCTATATATTCTATATCAAAAACTTTCCCCTGATTTTTGTTGGAACTTAATGTCTTATGAAGCCATCTCATAAATGCAGACCCTTGAGGTTGCGAAAGTATTGTAAAATTACCTTCCAATTTGCCTGTTATTGCTTTGACATGACCTGATATAGAGCAGGTTGTAAGCGCTGCATTTAAAAGTGTATTTATTGAAGGCTGTTTTTTCGCCATAGCTTTTTCTTTTTTTTGCTGCAGTTCATGCTTAAAAGAAGAAAGTTTTGCTATAAGAGCATTTTTTAAAGTAATTGAATCTGGTGAAAATTCCTCCTCAACTATTTCCTTTATAAGTTCCTGAACAAATGGTTGGTCAACCAGCACTTCTGAAAATTTTTTCTTTACAATAGACATGGTGCTTTCGATCGAATGATTGGAAGCATATTTAATTATATTTGGATGATCAATAACTTTTTGTCTTACAAGCAATTTATATATTTCATTGTGTAAATCTCTTACTGCATCAAGGTTTGAGAATAAAAGTTTTTTTGTAGAACTCATTTGAGAGACAGAGGTATTTACAAGAGATACTGCGATCTGGTCTGTTCCCTGCCTTATTTTGTGCAACATTCCCGCAAGCACCCTTGATACCAAATTCTCCGACGTTTCTGATAATGTGCTCCAATCAATATAAGAAATAAGAGTTTTTAGCATTTTTACTCTTTTATTTGAAAAATACTCGCAGTTAAATAAATAGTTGTTGCATACATATTCGAGTTGAAGGCTATAAAAAGATAATCTTATCCCAAGTTCTGATTCTTTATCAGATTCTGGAAATGGATTGGTTGATGGCATTGATATTTCTATTATTTTATATTCATGTTTATATGGGTCCTCTTTTATTAACGCTTTTTTTAGTAATAGTGAAAATATTGCAGCATAAGCAGAGGAATATAATCTAAATGATTCTTTTGTTTTTAGCAAAAAATCCGTATCAAAGTAGTTTATACGTTGTTCAATAGCGGATTTAAGTTCTTCATTAAAAATCTTGATTTTATCCATAATGTTTACCCATAATGTTTATATTGCGAGAAATATATTTATTTTCAAGGAGAATATATTTTGGGAGAAATAAAGTGCTTTCCATCATATAAACTTATTATCGGAGTTTTAACAACAGTTTGTTATAAAAAAAATGAGATATTGGAAGTGTTGTCCGGAGAGCTTGGTGAGATCGATTATGTAAGCTCTTTTATCGATTTTAACTATACTGATTACTATAATAGGGAAATGGGGGATAATATAAAGAGATTTTTTGTATCCTTCAAAAATCTTATAGACCCTTCGTCTCTTGCTGACATAAAGATACTAACAAACAAGCTGGAGAAACAGTTTACAGAGAATAATCAAAGTGGAGTTGAATCAAGAAGAGTCAATTTTGATCCAGGTATACTGAATTTAAGCAGGCTTATTCTTGCTTCAACAAAAGATAATGCGCACAGGGTTCCGCTTGATAAAGGGATATATGGTGAAATTACACTCCTTTTTCAAAAAAAAGGGATACAAGCTCTACCGTGGTCATATATAGATTACCAAAGCAGGGAATATACAGAAATATTTTTTGAAATAAGGGAAATTTTCAGGTCAGATTTAAAGAAAATAGAAGATCAAATATAGCTCTAAAGAATCGTTGTTTTTTGAAGCACTTTTAATATTTTGGTGTTTATTAAAATATGTATCGGATTTTTATACTGCTTTTATTTTTAGCAGGGTGTGATATTTTAAAACAATATGAGCTTGAAGTTATAATGCCGCATTTGCCTGGCCATATAAAGAGTTCTTATAGCGATATTAGATTTGAACTCAAGTACCCTGGCGCCACGCCCATACTGGATAATTATAAAGAGATTAGGGCAGGTAGTTCTGTTTTTATATCTTCATCATTTTCCACAGGGCTAAGTGTTTTTCCTGTTGTTGCAATTCCATATATGTACCTGGATACAGAAAAAAATAGTAAAGAACATATCACATTTTATCCTGCCGGCGGAATTTTCCCTGAAAGCGGAAAGGATGGCAAGCTTTTTCTGACTTGGGAAGATGGGTTCGTTGCAGAGATAATATATAAAATGGTTGGGAATGGTTATAATCTTGAGAGCTTTAACATAGGCAGATTAAAAAACTATGTAATTGATAGGTCTTCGGGCAACCCATGGATATATAATGAAGAAAATATTATATATGCGCTTTCTTTTGGCATTTTTAATGCAAATTTTGTAAGAAGACTGGAAAGCCATCAAATAGTATTACAGATCCCGTATGAAGTTTCAGGTAAAAAAGGGTGGGTGCTTTCCAATTTAAGTGATTCCAGAATTTTTGAAGAAAATAATGGGGTGCTTATTCTTGATGATATACCGAAGCGTAATGTTTTTATTTTTTCTGATACAGGAAAAGAGTTTGCAGAGTTGTTTTTGGATGGCAGTGGCTGGCATGCTTATTTTTCTAATTCTAAAGGAATATTATCCGGGCGTTGGTGATTTTCTCGCAACCATTTTTTGTTATTAAATAGTCATTTTCAAGCCTGACTCCGCCGGCTAAAGGGTCATACAATCCAGGCTCTATTGCAAGAACCATCCCTTCCCCAAGGATCTGCTTGTTGTCGTTACTTATTTTAAAAATGGGATCTTCGTGAACATCAAGTCCTATCCCATGGCCCAATGCATGGGGCATTGAATATCCATATTGGTCGAAAAAGTCTCTGATGCTTTCTGAAACAGATAATACAGAAACTCCGGGTTTTAATAGTTTTTCTGCCATACTTGCAGCATCGCTTACAAGATTTATAATTTCTTTTTGTTTATCTGTAAGATTTTTCCCTGCAAGTGTTATTGTTACATCTGTTGTATATCCCTGGTACTTAATGCCAAAGTCTATTATTGTTGTTCCGGTTTTTGTAACAGGGGAAGAGGAGAAAGCAGGGTAGGGGTGTATTGCCCAGCTTCTTTTGGGGCCAGCTACAAGTGTTTCAAACCCTGTCCCTTCTGCTCCATTTTTTCGCGCAAGCTTTTCTATGAAAAGCGCAATTTCAAATTCACTAATTTTTTTGCTGGAATTCTTCAAAGATTTTTTTATATATTTCTCAAGTTCATTTATTATTTTGTCTGTTATTTTTGCAGCTTCTTTGTAAATAGCTATTTCTTTTTCGTCTTTTATTATTCTGCTTTTAGCCAGCATTGAATCTATTCCGGCTTCTCTGCAAAGAATGTTTTTATCTGGCATAAGTTTTTTTAGCGCTTTTACTTCAAGCCATGAAGAAGATCCGGGAAGCTCTATTTTCTCTTTTGGAGAACTTGTTTTTAGATATTTTGAAAATTTTGTGGGTACATTACCTGAAAAAATAGAAGCAACAGCATTTGAAAAATTTCTGTTAAATTCAGTATATGGGATTATCTCTGTGCAGTAAGCTGTTTCTTTTGCAAGATTGATATCCCACGGCACAAGAAGAGTAGCCCCTTTTGCAAATACAAAAAGAATTGCATCTTGCGGATGCCCTGTAAGGTATCTTACAGAAGAGTTTTTGGTCCCTTTAAAATCTTTTAAAACTGCGGCAAAAATACCAGAAGCAGAAAGTTGCTTAAATATTTTTTTCTGCCGCTCTAAAAAAACATTGTCCATTAATCTACTTTACGACAAAGTTTACAAGTTTGTCAGGAACAACAATAGCTTTAACAACAGTTTTCCCTTCGAGAAGAGTTTTTATTCTTTCATTTTCAATTGCAAGTTTTTCAAGTTCTTCTTTTGATATCCCTTTTGGAGCGCTTACTTCGCTTCTGTTTTTGCTATTTATCTGTATCACAACTACAACAACATCTTCAATGGTTTTTGCTTCATCCCACTGCGGCCATTGCGCAAAGTAGAGCGATGGTTTTTCTCCTATTTTTTCCCATAATTCTTCTGTAATATGCGGCGCATAAGGGGAGAGCAGTTTTATAAAAGTTTTCCACATTGATATATTTACATTGTCTTCTTTGTAAAGGCTGTTGATAAATATCATCATCTGGGAAATAGCTGTATTAAAATCAAGGTTTGATGTATCGTTAGTAACTTTCTTTATTGTTTTATGGAGAAGTTTATCAAGCTCTACTGAGGCGGGAGAGTCTGAAAATTTTTTTTCTTCGGTAATTCTCCATACCCTGTCAAGAAACCTGAAAACGCCGGAAGTGCCTGTTGTTGACCACTGTTTTGAAACACTTAGTGGTCCCATAAACATTTCGTACATTCTCATTGAATCAGAGCCAAACTCTGCTATTACATCATCGGGATTGATTACATTCCCAAGTGACTTGGACATTTTTACTCCGCCTTCGCCTAAAATCATCCCCTGATTGACAAGTCTTTGGAATGGTTCTTTGGTGCTTACAAATCCCATATCATAAAGCACTTTGTGCCAAAATCTTGCGTAAAGAAGGTGGAGTACTGCGTGTTCTGCGCCGCCTACATAAAGGGCAACAGGCATCCAGTATTTTTCCTTTTCGGGATCGATCATTTGTTTTTCATTGTGCGGATCAATGAATCTAAGATAGTACCAGCAGGAACCTGCCCACTGAGGCATTGTGTTTGTTTCTCTTTTCCCTGGAGCTTTGCACGCTGGGCAGGTTGTGTTTACCCATTCTGTGATTGCTGCAAGAGGAGATTCGCCTGTTCCTGTTGGCGAATAACTTTTAACATCCGGAAGTGTAAGGGGAAGCTGGTCTTCGCGCAAAGGGACAATGCCACACTTTGAGCAGTGGACTATTGGAATTGGTTCTCCCCAGTATCTTTGTCTTGAGAATATCCAGTCTCTTAATTTATAGTTTATGGCTTTCTTTCCTTTTCCTATTTCTTCAAGCCATTTTGTTATTTCTCTTATCATATCGGGTGTTTTCATTCCTGAAAATTTCCCGGAATTAACGGAAATCCCGTCTTCCTTATCGATATATGCTTCTTTTAGTTCGTATAACGAACCATCTTTTGAAACCACCTGTCTGATGGGGAGTTTGAATTTTGTCGCGAATTCAAAATCTCTTTCATCATGCGCAGGGACCGCCATTATTGCGCCTGTTCCATAGGTTATCAAAACATAATCCGAAATCCACACAGGAATTTTTTCATTATTTACAGGATTTATGGCATAACTTCCTGTAAAAACCCCTGTCTTTGTTTTTGCGAGATCTGTTCTTTCAAGGTCGCTCTTGAAGCTTGCTGTCTCTACATAGTCATTTACTTCTTTTTTCTGCTGAGGTGTTGTAACTTTTGCTACAAGCGGGTGCTCTGGTGAAAGTACCATATATGTTGCCCCAAAAAGGGTGTCTGGTCTTGTTGTATATACTTCTATGGTATCGTTACTTCCATCTATCTGGAATATGGCATTTGCCCCTTCGCTTTTTCCAACCCAGTTTCTTTGCATGCTTTTTATAGCTTCTGTCCAGTCAAGAGATTCAAGATCATCAAGAAGCCTTTCTGCATATTCTGTTATTTTAAGCATCCACTGCCTTATACTTTTTCTTACAACTTGTGTATTACATCTTTCGCATTTGCCTTCTTTGACTTCTTCGTTAGCAAGCCCTGTTTTACAGGAAGGGCAGAAGTTGATAGGCATTTCTGCTTCATAAGCAAGCCCTTTTTCGTAGAGCTTAAGAAAAATCCATTGTGTCCACTTGTAATAATCGCTGGTGTGGGTTGATAATTCCCTGTCCCAGTCGTAGCAGAATCCAAAAGATTTTATCTGTTCTCTAAAACGGATTATGTTTTCTTCTGTTGAGACTTTGGGATGTACCCCCATTTTTATTGCGTAATTTTCAGCTGGAAGGCCAAAAGAATCAAAGCCCATTGGGTGAAGTATTGCGTACCCATTCATTTTTAGAAATCTTGAATATATGTCTGTTGCTGTATATCCTTCCGGATGACCTACATGTAGGCCCGCAGCTGATGGGTATGGAAACATATCAAGTATATATTTTCTTTTTTCAACAGGAATTTTTGGGTCTTCTGTTACCTTGAAGGTTTTATTATCGTCCCAATATTTTTGCCACTTTTTTTCAATTTGTTTAAACGGATATTTACTCATGCCAGAATGATACATATAAGGAATGTTTGAGTCAACTGGGGTAAATTATCTTGTGATGTAGCGCATTAATTCCTCTGGGAATATTTTCTACATTTTTCGGAATTTTATGATGCTATTTTACACGTTTTTTGTTTGTGATAAGTAGTGTGATTTTTGTTTTTAAGGTTAGTATATCTGCTTTTATGTTTTTGAATTCAAAGGGTAAAGAAAGCAATATTGCAATTGCGCAAAAATAAATATAGGAAGGGATCATCAACCATATTATTGGCCAGTAGTAAACTGCGCCTGCGTTTGGGCCTATTGGCACTGTTAAAAATAGTTGGGGTGTCAGGGCAGTAAAGAGTATGCCCACAAACTCAACTTCTGCTAATGGTCCAAAAATAAGAGCGCTGTTCCGGATTACATTGCTGTATAAATGACTTATATGGACAAATCCAGCGCCTATCAGAATTATTTCATTTACAAGAATTATGCACAAAACAAAATATAACAAAAAAGGGACTTTTATTATTCGCTTATAATCAAGGGTGTGCAGTTTTAACAACACCATAAGCAAAGGTGCGACCCATATAATAATATGACAAAAATAAAACCGGATGGTATCAAACTCAAAAATATTGCGGCCTATTGCATCGATGGGAATAAGGGTTGCGCCAAGTCCGCTCATGATGCCCAGATAAAACATATAGTCTTTTAAAATTTTCTTTTTGGAAAGAAAAAACCATGGGAAAACCAAAACACTTACTATGCAAATATTTTCTGGCGTAATTGTTCTTATTGCCTGAGGCATCCATTCCTGATAAGAATCAAAAGCAAGTTTTAAAAAATGCAAAATAAAATTGGAAAGAAGAAGGCTGAATAGCACTATCCGGGAAGTTTTTTTGCTTTTATTTCGCAACAAAAAATAAAGACCCAGCAACAGTCCCAGGGCAAATGTTATGTATAGAAAATAATAAAAATTAAAATATTCAACCATTTTTTTTCTTTCTTTTATCTATATGTAAATTACTACGATATCTTTAAGTTCTCGTCAAAAATTATTTCTATAAATTGTTTTCCGTTACTTGGAAATGGTACCGGATTTTTTTGTTTGTTTTGTTGATATGGGCTGGAGTTCTTCTCTGAAAATCCCCATGACAATACTGTCGTGATATTTGCCTTCAACAAAGAACTGCCGCCGTAAAACACCTTCCTGCACAAAGCCCAGTTTTTTATAAATATGCAGCGCTTTATGATTTTCCGCATCAACATAAAGAAAGACCTTATGCATATTTAAGATATTAAAAGCATAATCAAGCCCTTTGAGCATGGCTGTTTCTGCCAGTCCCTGCCCCTGAAAGTTTGATTTGATAATGATTTGAATTTCTGCTGTGCGGTGAATAAAATTAATATCTATCAACTCGATAATTCCGGCAAATTGTCCGTCTGAATCTATAACAAAACGCCGTTCATAATCATCTTGTATGTGTTTATTGTACAGGATGGTCAATTCATCAAGAGATTCGTACGGTTCTTTAAACCAAAATGCCATTGTGTGACGTTCATTATCAATAGCGTGAATAAAAGGGAGATCTTTGCTTTCCAGTGGTCGCAGACTTAACTTCATTGTTTTTCCTAGTTTGATATATTTATAATATTGGAGCCAATAAATTTTGTCAATTGACCATTTTGTCACAAGCCAAATGAGCTTGTGGTTTTACTATTATCCCTTCCCTCTTTTTCCCATCAGCAACAACAAGAATATGGTTTTCGAATTTTATATGCTTTATAACTTCATCTTCATGTTCTGCTGGTAGACTGGCCAGGTAACTAAAATCACAATAGCCGTCATTATGTGTGGGGTTTATTGTAAAATATGCTATTCCCAAAGAAGTAATATTATGGAAAAAGTGACTGCCCTGGCTTGGTTCAACCTGAAAATTCTTTAATCCTGTTTCTATTATAACTCTTGCGCTGCTTATTTGCGGCCATGATACAGGAACTCCCAGCCAGGGGTCGCTTGATCCAAGCCTTCCTGGAACAAGCAGTATATAATTTAAATTTTTCGAAACCAGCCTGGTGTTTATTTCCTCAAGAGCAGCAGCTATTTTTATTGTTTGCGAAGGGTCAAAACTTTCAGGCTTGATGTAAACAAAATCAGAAATGTCTTTATACTTTCCGTTACCTAAAGCTTTTCTTGATTGAATTATAAGGTCTTCTTTTTCGTAGTTATCGATATGGAGATCAGCAGCCTCTTCTCCCTCAACAATGGGTCTTACCTGTAAAAAACTGAATACATGGGGTCGGGCTGGAGAGGCGCTTAAATTCACTGCAAATTCAATCTCAATAGGACAGTTCATTAAATCTTTTCCGGTTCCAAGAAGCGTTTGCAATATTTCAGCCAGGGGAAAAGCATTATATTTTAATATTCCTGCAAATGTTACGATTTTTGGACCTCTCGCATAAATATCATCTGTTATGGTCTGATTTTCCATATCATAAATGGAAGTCATATACTTAAATGAGTCTATTTTTTCTGCTTCTTTTATATCAAGAAGCGGGGTAGAGCTTTCCTCGTCTATTGAAGGGGTAAAGCTATGAGGAGAAAGATCAAGCGCATAGAATTTTTTTTGCCTGGTTTGCATTGTTGACTCAATTGAATAAAACTGGAGGATTTTCTCTGGGTATGGTGGACTGAACCTTACGCTATTACCTCCGCCAACAACAATTTTGCCAAGCCCTACAGATACTTCCACAATACCATCTTCTGTTTTTTCGCCTGTAATGGGGTAGTAGTTATACGATTTTGCAACACCGGAAAAATCAGGATGAAAATAGTTTTCATTTTGTTTTCCGGTAAGCTCCTGAATTACCACAGCCATTTTTTCTTCATCAATAACATTTTTTGTTACAGAGATGTAAGCTTTACTTTTTTTGGAATATGTAGAAGCATAAACACATTTTATTGCCTGTTCCATTTGGATGCATCTTTCGGAAAAGTCGTTACTATTGTTTGGAAGCATATATGTCGCGTATATCCCTGCAAAGGGCTGATACAATGAATCTTCAAGGAGACTGGAAGAGCGCACAGCAACAGGTACTTTTATAATATTCAGAAAAGCTTTTATATTTTCTCTTAAATATTCCGGAAGGGTTGCTTCAAGAAAAGATTTCAATATTATATCATCGGCATCTGAAGAGTAAGCTATGCTGTAAAGATTATTTTGCTCCATAAAGTCTTCAAAAACAGAAGTTGATATTACGATTGTTCTGGGTATTGTTATGTTTATCCCTTTATACTTAAATATAAGGTCTTTGTTTTTAAGTACTGAATTTATAAACGCAAGACCTCTTCCTTTGCCTCCAAGAGAGCCATCCCCTATTCTGGAGAAATAAACAAAGTCATCAAACTTGTTATCATCAAAACTTGCTATGGAACCTCTTCCTGTAAACTTGCGGTAGAGTTTGATTATATTTACAAGCTCTTTTTTTGTCTCCTCAAGCGAATCCTGAAAATCTGAAAGCTGTATTGGCTTAAAAATATCAGCAAGTGAAAATAATGCTCTTGCCCTAAGCCATTTTGAGAAACGGTTTTCGCGGATATGGGTCGCTATTGTTTCGCAGGTAATGGCTTCAAGTTTTTCCTGAAGCTCTTTAAGATTGCTTGCTTTATCAAATTGAACATTGTCCTTGTGAAATACAAAATCACCAAATCCATAACTTTCGATAATATATGTTCTTAGGTCTTTTAAAAGAGTTTCAGAATCTTTGCATATAAACGATGCATTGAGTTTTTTGGCTTCCTTTTCAAGCTCTATTTGAGCAGACTGCAAAAGTATTGGAACATCGTGGTTGTCTTCGCGTATGATTTTGCATAATTTGAGGCCTGCTTCCGGGTCTTCTTCTTTGTCCTTTAGGTTTGTTTTATAACCTATATCAGATATTATTCCCAAAATATTTTGTTTATATTGGTTGTAAAGAGTTACAGCTTCTTCCAGAGTTGTCGCGAGCAGAATTTTGGGTCTGCCTCTCATTCTCATATTTTTTTCATACTGATTTAACCCTTCTTCCATTATTCTTGTTGCCTGTTTGTAAAGCAGCATATAGATATTTGGAAGATAACTTGAATAATATCTGACGGAATTTTCTACAAGAATAATAACCTGCACATTGCCTGTTTCTACATCATCTTTAACATTTATTTTGTCTTCGATAAGTTTTACAATTGCAAGAAGCAGTCTGGTATTGCCCAGCCACGAGAATATATAATCTGCTTTGGTTGTTTCAAGAGCTTCCATCTGAGAATAAATATTTTTTGAAAATGGGCTTAACACAACAACCGGGATATCGGGATATGCTTCTTTTACCTTATCAGCAAAGTCAAAAACAAGCGCCCCTTTGTAGTTGAGCATACTTATTACAAGGTCATACTTGCTGTTTTTGAGCTTTAAAAAAGCTTCTTCTTCATTCAAAACATGGGTAAATCTTGGAGGCCGCCTGAGGTTTAATGATACATATTCCTGGAAAAGCTGCTCATCTATTCTGCCGTCCTCATCAAGCATAAATTTGTCATATTGGCTGCAGATAAGAAGTATATCACTGATCCTTTTCTGCATAAGTTTTTCAAATGGTGTTTCTTTAAAATTATATACAATACCTAAGTTATCATTCATTTTCTAATGATAATATTTCTTTGTTCATCTAGCAATAATTATTAACTATTTTAATATTCTGATTGGTGATATGGGAGTATAGTTGTACAGATTATTATGACATAAAATTGTTTAGATTTTCTTTTATATTACTCCAAAAAACATCTATTCCGTTTATTAAATTTTCCATTCTTTCCCATTCAAGTTGAAATCCGTATGCATGTCTAACAAAGTGTCTGAATTTTAAATATTCTTCTATTTTTATTTGCAAATCATTGCTGAATATTTGTTTTCTGTTTTCATCAGCTATAAAAGCTTTATCCAATAATTCCATATGCCATTTATTACTATCTGGCAATTTACCTTCATAATGTTTAATTATTAGTATTAATATATTCTCAAGCCCATTGTAAAATGAATGAAGAACCATTGATGCAGCTGATATTTCAATGAAGCCTGGTTTTTTTATTTTGCATAAATCAAATAATGGTTTAGCATTAACAATTAATTTATCAATTTGAGATATTTCATACAATAATTTTGCTTTTAAACCATTATCCAATTTTGACCACCTCTCCCAGTGAGTCTAAAAGATGATAAAAATCAATACGTAAATCAAAATCAACAAGGTCTACTTTATTTTCCAATTCTCTATCCAGAGATGCATATACTCTAAAAAATTTCTTTGGGGGTAATCCAGTTATGCCAATATCTATGTCGGAATTTTGATGTATTTTACCTGTAATCAATGATCCAAATAAAAATACATCTTTACACCCTTCGTTTTTGAGAAAATGTGTGGCTCTTTTTATATCATCCTGATACTTTTCAGGAATTTCATATAAATTCATATTTTTATTTTATCACAATGTGCTTTTATGTCAATGTATTTTTACGGGAATCCTGTGAAGTTTGCGCTTGTGACCGTTATGCGCGATATTGCTTTCTTGCGACTTCATTAGTCGCGATTTTGCTTTGTTTATAATCTTGACCGTATTATTTTAATTAATATTGTTGAAATTAAATAAATGTAGAACGGTATATTCATTGTGAATATTAGAGGCAATAAACGTTGTATCTCCGAATAATATCGCATAACGCATGTCGTTGTCGCAAAAAACTGGGGTTGGATTGAGTCTAAAGCTGATGGTATGTTGGGGTAGTACAGGGTGTGCCTGGTGAGAGGGGGAAGTTGGGGGCTAGTGGGTCTGGGGGAGCGGAATCGCTTGGTGAATCCCGGTCGCGGGCGCAACCGGAAACAGCGCTGCCTAGCGTATTTTAGCTGGCAGCGCAGATGCAGGTGAGAGCCCGCAGTTTGTGAATATACATCAGTTTATCAGCTTACATGTTGAAAGCCCGAGCGTTTTTTTGTGGCTAAGGCATGCGCTTAAAAAGGGGCGGATTTCTTGTTTTGGGGGTAAAAAAAGCTTGGTTTTTAACTAAATTAGCCTTAAAAAAGGCTAATCAGTCTAACTATTTTAATATTCTGCTATATATAGCCCCTTTATGGTCTTGACGAGTTTTGATAATAGGGTTAAATATGTGTAGGTAATTAAGATAATTATAATTATCTACTATTATATAAAAGACAAAAGGAGCTGATAGAATGAATAACCTTAATGATTTTATGGCAAAAATTGAAGCAAAAAATCCGGGAGAAGATTTGTTTATTCAAGCGGTTAGAGAGGTTGTAGAAAGTGTTTGGGAGACTTACATAGGTAATCCTCGTTTTGTAAAGAACAATATTTTAGAAAGAATGATTGAATCTGAAAGAATCATCATTTTTAGTGTTCCATGGGTGAACGATAAAGGCGAAGTACAAGTAAATCGTGGTATTCGTGTTCAACAAAATAGCGCAATCGGACCATACAAAGGTGGTATTCGCTACCATCCAAGCGTAACTGTTTCACAGTTGAAGTTTTTAGCTTTTGAACAAACATTAAAGAATTCATTGACAACATTGCCTATGGGTGGTGGTAAAGGTGGTTCAGACTTTGATGCAAAAGGTAAATCAGAAGGCGAAATGATGAGATTTAGCCAAGCTTTTATGCAAGAGCTTTTCCGCCATATTGGCCCACAGACTGACGTTCCTGCTGGTGATATTGGTGTTGGCGCGCGTGAAGTTGGTTATATGTTTGGTATGTACAAAAAACTTTCTAATCATTTTACTGGTGTTATTACAGGTAAAGGTTTAAACTGGGGTGGAAGTAAATTCAGACCTGAAGCTACAGGTTTTGGTTTAGTTTATTTTGCGCAAGAACAGCTTAAAACAAAAGGAACATGCTTTAAAGGTAAAAAAGTTGCGGTTTCCGGCTTCGGACAAGTATCTTGGGGAGCTGCGCAAAAGGTAACTGATTTTGGCGGAAAAGTTGTTACTTTATCTGGTCCTGATGGATATATCTACGATGAAGCTGGTGTAAATACAAAAGAAAAGTTTGAGTTCATGGTAACTATGAAAAATTCAAACAATAATCAAGTAAAAGACTATGCAGATAAGTTTGGAGTTCCTTTCTATCCTGGCAAGAGACCTTGGGAAGTAAAAGTAGATGTTGCTTTACCATGCGCTATCCAAAATGAGCTTAATGAAGAAGATGCTAAAAAACTTTTGGCAAATGGAGTTATTTGTGTGTCAGAAGGCGCTAATATGCCTTGTACTCCTGAAGCTATGCATTTATTCCTGACTGCAAAAATTCCTTTTGGACCTGGAAAAGCTGCTAACGCTGGTGGAGTTTCAACTTCATGTCTTGAAATGGCTCAGAATGCTACGCATTTACCATGGTCAGGCGAAGAAGTAGATGCTAAACTTCAGGCTATTATGAAAAATATACATGAACAGTGCGTAACTTACGGAAAACTGGCTGATGGCTATGTGGATTATGTAAAAGGCGCAAACATTGCCGGATTTATAAAAGTTGCAAATGCAATGTGCGATCAGGGTGTTGTTTAATTTAAAGATTTTGTTTAAATAAAAAAAGAGCTACCGCAAAAGGTAGCTCTTTTTTTAGATTTTTAGGTTAAGATCTTTGGAAGTAAATGTTTGATATTCAGGATTTTGATAAAACAGATTTTTATAAAAAAGTAAAAAGCATTATAGCGGAGATCCCTTACGGCAAAGTGTGTACTTACGGGATGATTGCGCTTCTGGCAGGCAGACCGCGAAATTCCCGTATGGTTGGCAGATTTTTATCATCAGGAATGGGGGATGACCTTCCTTGCCACAGAGTTGTAAATCATAAAGGGAGGACTGTGCCAGGCTGGCAAGAGCAAAGATTTTTGCTTAAGCAGGAAGGGGTGTTGTTTAAAGAAGATGGCAATGTTGATTTAAAATCTTGTTTGTGGGAATTTTTTATTGATTCTGAAAATGATTCCAAAAATTAATAAATATGATTATAAGCGCAAGTCGAAGAACAGATATTCCAGCTTTTTATTCAGAGTGGTTTTTAAACAGGATAAAAGAAGGTTTTTTATTTGTTCCAAACCCCAGAAACCCAAACCTGCTTTCAAGAGTAGAGCTTTCTCCGGAGAAAATAGAATGCATTGTTTTTTGGACAAAAAATCCTGCGCCTTTTATACCTCACCTTGATATACTGGATAAATTAAAATATTTATATTATTTTGAATTTACATTAACAGCTTATCAAAATGATATTGAAAAAAATCTTCCAGCAAAAGAAAAACTTATAACAACTTTTAAACAACTAAGCAGCAGGCTTGGCCCTGACCGTGTTGACTGGCGTTTTGACCCCATAATAATAAATGAAAAATTTGATATAGAGTGGCATCAAAAAAATTTTCGCAATATCTGTAGTGAAATTCATAAATATACAAATAGATGTATTATAAGTTTTGTTGATCCATATTCGCATATCAGCAAGTATTTTGCAGAACCAAAAGAAGAAGATGTTCATAAACTGGCAGCCAGCCTCGCTCAAATAGCAAAAGAATTTGATTTGCCGTTACTTACCTGCTCGGAACAAATTGATTTAAGTCCCTATGGGATTGCTCATTGCTCCTGTATTGATAAAAATAAAATAGAAAAACTTGCTGGATATTCCATTGACGCAAAAAAAGATCCAGGTCAAAGAAAAGCGTGTGGTTGTATTGAGAGTGTAGATATTGGAATGTACAATACATGCAGACATGGCTGCCTTTACTGTTATGCGACAACATCAGAAAAAAATGTTTTAAAGCAAGTGGAAAATCACAGCCAATACTCTCCACTGCTTTCAGGTTTCCCAAGCGGAACAGAAAAAATAACCACCCGCATTTCTTCCAGGAATAAAAATCAAAAGCTACTTTTTGATTGATGTGCCAGGGAGGTTAAACAAAATCACTTTTCAAGCGCGCTGATTTTGTTTACTCTTTGCTCGTGCCTTCCCCCTTCAAAGGCTGTTGCAATAAATTTCTCCAACATTTTTTCAACAGTGACATTGTGCTCGATCCTTCCGCCAAAAGCCAAAAAGTTCGCGTTATTATGAGCCTTGCTCATCTCTGCTGTAAGCAGATCGTGTACAACCGCGCATCTTATCCCTTTTATTTTATTCGCAGCTATGGAAATTCCAAGAGCTGTTCCGCAAAACAATATGCCGAAATCATAATTTCTTGATTTGAATTCATTACATGCTCTATTGGCAATGTCCGGGTAATCTACAGAATCTTCATTATATACGCCTACATCAGTTATTATGTGCCCGTTTTTTTCAAGGTATTTTTTTATTATTTCTTTTAGTTTAAATCCGCCATGGTCTGAGCCCAGTACAATTTTTTTACTCACTTTTAACCCCTTTTTCTAAAAATTTTGTTACTTCCTGTATTATTGCTGCTGTAAGTCCCCATATTATTATTTCTTCATAATTATAAACATATACTATTGTTTTTTTTATTGGCCACGACAAATGGTATTTTTCAGGAAGCCCAAGCTCTTTTGCCGGGAACAACACTTTTTCCTCACCAGACTCATTATAACATACAGATTTGGTTTCTGTTTCCAGTGAGTAAAAGTCAGGTTTTGTCTTAACAAAAAAACTGAATGGGACAGGATAAATCTTTTCAACTTCTTTTTTATTTGGATTAAGCTGCGAAAAGCTTTCTATTTTTATTTTTCCGATAAATACATCAAGAGTTGCTCCCATGTTTGCAACAAGATATCCAAAATGATTATCTATTTGTATTTTATCTTCCGGAATCCCAAGTTCCTCAGCTGTTTCGCGCAGGGCTGCGTCTTCTGGTGTTTTATCATTTAAGTCAATCATCCCCCCGGGAAAACAGATTTCTCCCCCCTGCCTTATGTCAAGAGCCCGCTTTTCAAGAAGAAGATATTCTATTCCATCAATATTTACAAAAGGGACTAAAACTGATGATTTAAAATTTTTATCGCGGCCTATAAGTATAGGTTTGTCAGGCGCTATATTAAGAAGTTTGTCGTAAAAATATTCCATAATTATTTTGCATTATCCCATATATTTTTTTGTGCGTTACAGTATTTTAAAAAGTTATTTAATTTTAGTATACTGCATTTTTTAAAAAATAAATGCTTTTACATAGCCACTCTTATTGAGCCAAACTTTTTCTGGCAATTCGCGAACTTGCATAATGCAAAATATCTATATATAATGAAAACTACATAATTAAGCATCTATAAATCTGTATGGAGGAAACCAATGAAAAAAGAAATCGTAAAAGCAGTCGCCGATAGTATTAGGTCGCTATCAATAGATATGATACAAAAGGCAAATTCAGGACATCCAGGGCTACCTATGGGGGCAGCGGAAATTGGAGCGCTGTTATTTGGAGAAGTCATGAACTATAACCCGCAGGATCCAAAGTGGATAAACAGGGATAGGTTCGTATTGTCAGCTGGGCATGGGTCAGCAATGCTTTATTCGCTTTTACATCTTTCAGGGTTTGACCTTACGATTGATGATTTAAAAAAATTCAGACAGATTGATTCAAAAACTCCGGGCCATCCGGAATATGGCCATACAGTTGGGGTAGAGACAACAACAGGCCCTTTGGGCGCAGGATTTTCCAATGCAGTAGGGATTGCGATAGCAGAAGTAATGCTTGCGGCAAAACTTAATACAGGGAATGCAAA
>WQZP01000008.1 GCA_009780675.1 Spirochaetaceae bacterium
GCCAAAGCTGTGGTATAATTGCTGATTGCTGATTGCTGATTGCTGATTGCTGATTGCTGATTGCTGATTGCTGATTGCTGATTGCTGATTGCTGATTGCTGATTGCTGATTGCTGATTGCTGATTGCTGATTGCTGATAAGTTTCATCAAAAAATACAAATTTGCATTAAGTACTTGATATACTGTATGAAGCTGTATATAACTATCAACTTTATTGAAGAAACTATGTATACTCATTTTGTAAAACATACCACCCTGGGGATAGTGTTGTCAAGAGCTGTTTTTTTAAATAATATATACAAATCATAATTGCTCAGATAGGATAACAGCATAAAATTGGAACAAAAAGAGAAAAGAAAAATCATTCTTGCCCTAAGCGGCGGAGTAGATTCTGGAATGTCTATAAGAAAACTCAAAAACTCAGGGTGGCAGGAGATTTTTGGGGCAAATCACATTGTGTGCAAAGGGGTAAAATCAAGCAGCCCGGAAGTGCTTGGAAAAGCAGAAAGCTTGTGCAAAGCAGAAAATATCCCTTTTTATGTAGTAGATGCAGTTAAAGAATTCAAACAAACGATTATTTCAGACTTTATCAATAAATATATAGAAGGATTTACCCCAAATCCCTGCGTAATCTGCAACGAAACCATTAAATTTACATGGTTCTATGACACTGTTGTAAAAAAACTTTTGGAAGAAGATAAAATCAAAGAGCAGGAAAAAGTTTTTTTCGCAACAGGCCACTATGCGCAAATAGAAGAAAAAAATGGAAATCTTTTTATAAAAAAAGGGGTTGATAGAACAAAAGACCAGAGCTATATGTTATACAGGCTTCCACGGGAAATACTTTCACGATGTGTATTCCCTTTGGGAACTGTTCATAAAAAAGACCTTATAATAGAAGCAAAAGAGCTTGGCTATTCTTTTGAAACTGTAAAGGAGAGTCAGGATATTTGTTTTATAGAAGGGGAGTATGGTGATTTTATAAAGCAGAATTGCCCGGAAAACACCCCGAAAATAAAACAAGGAAATATAACAGATACTGATGGCAATTATTTGGGAAAACATAAAGGGTATATATATTACACTGTGGGCCAGCGCAAAGGGCTTTCGCTCGGAAGCGGGCCATGGTATGTTGTTGAAGTGGATGCCAAGAGAAACAGAGTGGTTGTAGGCCGCGATTTTCAGCAAGGGCAAAATAAATTTACTATAGAAAAGACTAACTGGTTTATAGAGGCAACCGAAAGCAGCGCAATAGAATGTAACGTAATGGTAAGATACAACTCATCAGAAAAACCCTGCAAAGTAGAGATAAACGCAAACAATTGCGCGACAGTTTTTCTCGAAGAGAAAACAGTAATAACCCCAGGACAATCTGCTGTGTTTTATAAGGAAGATATTGTTCTCGGCGGAGGGATTATCAGCGGCATGGACACCGAGCGAAGCTTACCTTGCTCGCGAGGTGGTCAGCATCCATAGGGATGTTGACAAGCAATTAGGTGGAGAGATTATTTGCAAAGATTAAATCTTGAAAATCCCTTTAGTGTAATCGAAAAAGCAGAAATTTATTATAAAGAAATAACTTCTTCAACAATGGACGATGTAAGGGAGCTAATCCCCCAAAACCCGCCGTCCGGAACACTTGTTCTTGCTTCCCTCCAGACAGAGGGGAAGGGGCGTCTCAAAGGCCGTAAATGGGTTTCTGCAAAAGGGGAAAGCCTTATGTTTACGATCCTTATAAAAGATAACGATGTTAGTTTCGCTCTTTCTCTTTTCCCCCTTTTTATTGGATATTGTATATCCGAGCTTCTTAAAAAAGAGTTTGGACTAGAGAACGCCATAAAATGGCCTAATGATGTTCTTATAAATGGGAAAAAAATATCAGGTATTTTATGTGAAAACAGTCATGGTTATGTTTTATGCGGCATAGGTATTAATTGTAATCAAAAAAATATGAAAGAGATCTCTGAGGAAAAGGGGATTTCTATTTATGAACTTACAGAAATTAAATCAAATATAAATGATATTCTCTTAAAGCTTCTTGATTTTATGAAAAACAACTGGAATAACCAAAGCTGGAAAGATGTTGTTTCCGGGCGACTCTATAATAAAGGGAAAAAAGTTGTTTTTTATAACCCTTACTTTGAAAAAGAGAGCCCAATTACAGGGATTATTGAGGGAATTGGGGAAGAGGGTGAATTGATTATGACAGAAGAAATAAGCGGCCAGACAAAAAAGTACTATAGCGGCGAAATTTCTTTTAGTTGATCTCTTTATTTTCTTTGGAAGAGCGTGATTTCCGGTAAAAAGGGAGCCAATAGAATATTTCGAGAAGTACGAGAGCGCTGCCTGCCACAATAGCAATAGTCGCAAATGTCCCGGTTGTCCCAAAGCGGGGCAAAAAATAGCCAACAATAAGAGGTGTTATGAAAAACCCAGTGTCATAGAGTAGAAGCGCTGTTGCTGTACCCTTTGGCCGCAGCACTGGATCAAGAAGATCGCTGATTAGCGCGTGGTACATGGGCCATCCTGCTCCAAGGCCTAAGCCAAAGAGGATGCCGCCTGCGATTAACGTGCTGTTCGATGGAAAAAGCGCCACTAAAATCATGGAGCAGGACATAAAAATGCCGCAAGGTGCAAGCAACGGTATGCGTGGAAGCGCGTTAAGAAGTGATGCGCCAGGCAAACGTACTATTATTGCGGTTACAGAAGCGCCAACGAGAAAATAGGAAGTCACGAGCCCCTGCTCGTAGGCGAGCAGAGAAAGTTTTATAATAAGCGCATCCACAAGCGCGATAACTGTGCCTGTTAAAGCCAGAAACAAAAAAGCGCGCGATGAAAAAAGCCCAGAGTAGGTTCCCCATGCTTTTTTACTGATGTTGTGTGTTTCTTGCGTTATTGCTATGTTTACTCTTCCGCCAAAAAAGCAGCAGAGCAAGCTCAAAGCTGGCCCAATAGCCAGATAGAGCGTGTATCGCGAGCTGTACAGAAACCACTCTCCAAGTGGAGCCACAGCGCCCATTGGCAAAATACTGCCCAGCACCAGGAGCGAAAACATTGCCCCGCGTCTTTTTTCAGACACACAAAGAGCCTGATGAGAAAAAAGCCCCATAGAGTAGATGCCAAAAGCAGCGCCGCTCACAGCCCTTCCAATCAAAAGCAGTGTTGTTGATTCTTTAAAAAATAAAAGTGAGCAACCAATTAGGCTGAGCATTCCGCTCCAGACAAGCATTTTGCGAATACCAAAATTCTCAAGTAACCAACTGCCAAGCGGACGGGTCAGCATTGCAGCCAGAGAATAAGTGCCTATGACCAACCCTGTTGCTTCGTACGAGAATCCATAGCTCCGAAGCAGTATTGCGTATGTCAGATATATCTGTTGTACACAATGGATAAGGAAAAAAGGCAAAAAGAGGCTTACAAGGAGTTTTACATCTTGTGACATTTTGGCGAACATGATGCTTTTAATACTTCGAAGTTTGGATCAATGAAAGTTCCTCAAGCCAGCTTCCCGCGCCCATCGCATTGCCTGCGTGAACTCTTCCTGCGTCAATCGTCTATCCAGTGGCGGATGTGCGTGCGCCCGAAACATTGGCATATACTGCCCCATGATGTTGACATGGGTATCTGGACCCAGCTCAGAGACAACCCAACGGGCAAAAACATCAGTAGCTGCCATATTTTCCGGCAAAACCAGATGGCGGATAATCATTCCGCGTTGTGCGATACCATCAGATACCCGAAGCACTCCAACTTGCCGGTGCATCTCTTTGACTGCAGCAGCAGTGTGGAGTGTATAGTCAGGCGCGCCTTGTGAAAAACGGGCAGCCAGCGCTGAGTCCTGGTACTTGAAGTCCGGCAGGTAGATGTCGACAACTCCGTCAAGCAACTGAAGCACCTCAAGTGTTTCATAGCCACTGCTGTTGTAGAGCAAAGGCAGGGTCAACCCCTGTGCAATAGCGAGCCGAAGCGCTTTTACAATATGAGGCACCAAGTGCGTGGGCGTAACCAGATTGATGTTATGGCAGCGCCTGCGCTGGAGATCAAGCATTATGTTGGCGAGCTCTTCGTGGGTGGTCAGTCTCCCGTCGCCCCGGTGAGCGATTTGCCAGTTCAGACAAAATACACAGAGCAAGTTGCAGTTAGAGAAGAATATTGTCCCTGAGCCGCGAGTGCCGCGAAGCGGGTTTTCTTCGCCATGGTGAGGGCCAAAAGAGGCAACTCTGAAGTTTTCAGCAACAGAACAGGCGCCTGCTCTGCCTGTAGCGCGGGTGGTATTGCACAAACGGGGGCAAAGGCGGCAAGGCGAGAATAAATCCCATAGCGCTTGTTCGCGCCGCGCAAGTTCGCCGCTGCGTTCCAGGTCAAGGTACCTTAGCGGTTGCCCCCCCCCTCTGGCAGGAGCGCTGTCTGCAAACAGGTTACGCACGCAGCCTATCCCCCCGCCAAGTGTAGCTGCGGCAGCTCCAGCAGCCACGAGACCACTTTTTATGAAATCTCTTCGCGATAGTGCCATTTATTCTCTACCTCCAATTTTCAAAGGACAGGACGAATACGTTGAGTTTTTCCAATCTTCCAAAATTTCAGTTTTAGATAATATCTTTCTATAAAATATCAATATTTTATTGTATATCGACCTCTAAATGATTGTCAATTAATAACATTGTTAATACATTTAATTAAATTAAGGCTATGAAAAAAATCTAAAAATATGAATAATAAAATATTGATGATTTAGAAAAGTATTTGTATCTTGTATTGAAAATAAAAATAAAACACATAAAGAAATACGAAAAGGAAGGAAAATAATTATGGCTAAACAGTTAGAATTTAACGAAGTAGCAAGGAAAAAACTTTTTGTCGGTGTTGAGAAGCTCTCAAACGCTGTAAAAGTTACACTTGGCCCAAAAGGGAGAAATGTACTTCTTGATAAGAAATTCGGCGCGCCAACAGTCACAAAAGATGGTGTATCTGTTGCAAAGGAGATAGAACTCGAAGATCCTTTTGAAAACATGGGTGCACAGCTCGTTAAAGAAGTTGCCACAAAAACAAATGATGTTGCAGGTGATGGCACGACCACAGCTACTGTTCTTGCTTATTCAATTACAAAAGAAGGGATAAAAAGTGTTGCTGCAGGGATCAATCCTATGGGAATTAAAAGAGGGGTCGATAAAGCTGTTGCAATTTCTGTAGAAGAAATCAAAAAAATCGCAAAAACCATCAAAGATAAGAACGAAATTGCTCAGGTAGCTTCTATTTCTGCTAATAATGATATGGAAATTGGTCAACAGATCGCCGAAGCAATGGAAAGAGTTGGAAAAGATGGGGTTATTACAGTAGAAGAATCAAAAACAATTGAATCATATATAGATTTTGTAGAAGGAATGCAGTTTGACAGAGGGTATTTATCAGCATATTTTGCTACAAACAGGGACACAATGACCGCTGTTCTTGATAACCCATTTATCCTTATTTATGACAAAAAAATCGCAAATATGAAGGAACTTCTTCCAATATTGGAAAAAGTTGCGCAATCAGGAAAATCAATCCTTATTATAGCAGAAGATGTTGAAGGCGAAGCTCTTGCAACACTTGTTGTAAATACAATAAGAGGGACACTTTCTGCTGTAGCTGTAAAAGCTCCTGGTTTTGGCGACAGAAGAAAAGCAATGCTTGAAGATATTGCTATCCTCACAGGCGGGCAGGTAATTTCCGAAGACCTTGGGCTTAAGCTTGAAAATGCAGAGCTTGAAATGCTTGGAAGGGCAAAAACAATAAAAATCGAGAAAGAAAATACCACAATTATCAATGGCGAAGGAAAAGCTTCTGATCTTAAAGACAGAATTGCTCAGCTTAAAGCTCAAATCGAAGATACAACTTCTGATTATGACAGGGAAAAACTACAGGAAAGGCTTGCTAAACTTGCAGGCGGAGTTGCTGTAATAAATGTAGGAGCTGCTACAGAAGTTGAGCTTAAAGAAAAGAAACACAGAGTAGAAGATGCTCTTTCTGCTACAAGAGCTGCTATTGATGAGGGCGTTATCCCTGGAGGCGGAGTAACACTTATACAAGTTGTTCATGCGCTTACCAAAACAGATATGACAGATTTCCCGGAAGAAGAAAAAGTAGGCTTTAATATAGTAAAAAGAGCTCTTGAAGAGCCAATCAGGCAAATTGCTGAAAACGCAGGTCTTGACGGAGCTGTTGTTGCTGAAAAAGCAAAACATGAGAAAAAAGGGATTGGTTTTGATGCAGCTAAAATGGAATGGGTAGATATGCTTAAAGCAGGTATTATTGACCCTGCGAAAGTTACAAGATCTGCTCTGCAGAATGCTGCTTCGATCGCAAGCCTTCTTCTTACAACAGAGTGTACTGTTACAGATCTTCCTGAAAAAGAAGCTCCGATGATGCCTCCAGGCGGTGGCGGAATGGGTGGCATGGGCGGAATGGGCGGAATGATGTAAAAACATCTTTTTGCTTATTAAAAAATAACTTAATAGAGGGGTTTATCCCGCTGGGAATGTTCTCTTTTTAGGACATTCCCTCTTTTAATTTTGGGGTTTAAAGGTATGAGAAGAGAAGATTTTATATTTACAGTAGGGTATGACGGGAATACTGCAATAGTGGACAGTAAAGCAAGAAGAAGATATTCCAGGCTGACAACAATGCAATTGCTGGAAGCAGGTTTTTTCAAGCCCGCGTTATGTTCTGCAATATATTCAGAAAACCCTGATGAATTAAGCGCTGTTCTTGAAAAATATAATTCTTTTGCAGAGAAGAAAATAGATAGTGTGGAACAGCTAAAACTTGTTATTGGGATACAAAAAGTTCCCAAAGAAATAAGACAAATTGTTCTAGTTTAATCTATTATTGACTACTGTTGCGATAGATGATAACTTTTTCTATAATTTAAATAAAATATTTTTGAAAAATAAGGAAAATTCTATGATTGACTTAATGGGGAGCCTCCCTCTATTACAGGCAGGCGGCGGACAAATGTTTACTACTGTTCTTACTTTTGGTGGAGTAATTGCTATATTCTACTTTCTTATTATAAGGCCGCAGGGTAAAAGGCAAAAAGAGACTCAGCGGATGATCAGTGAACTCAAAAAATTCGACAAAGTTGTTACGATTGGCGGAATAAGAGGAGTTGTCCAAACTGTAAAAGAAGGCACTGTTATTATTAAAGTTGATGATAATACAAAGATTGAATTTTCAAAAAGCGCTGTTGCTTCTGTTCTTGAAAAATATGAACCAAAAAGTGATAAAGTTGATGCCTCATCCAGCGAGGAAAAAGATAAATAATTTCAAAACCGGAGTAACTGAATGAATAAGCGTTATAGATTTTTCGTTGTACTTCTGGTATTGGTCATTGCCGGATTTTTCTTATATCCTACATTGAGCTGGTACTTTATGGTGCCGCAAGACAAAAAAGATATTGCATTAGGCTCAAGAGATCAAATAAGAAGTTATGCAATAAGCAGAGCTTCGCAAGAACTTGACAGACTCAATGAAATGGCCAGTGTGGATGGGAATAGAGAAATTCCAGGCGAATACCAATTTCTTGTAAGACAAGCCAGAACTAATTATAGAAACATGGGGAGAGACATTCCCAGAAGATGGACAGTATCAGAAGTTCTTTTAAGTTTTGGAACAGAAGATAGAGTTTTTAATGCGCTTGAAGCACATTATCGTACAGAAATTTTTGACCTCAAAGAAAGAAGCAGAGGAATTTTGCAACTGGGGCTGGATCTCTCTGGCGGTATGAATGTTCTTCTAAGAGCAGATATGGAGAGCCTTAGGCAAAGGCTTGGCCGCACCCCTACAGCAGATGATAGAAGAATTGCTATTGAGCAGGCTATAGAAATACTTAATAACAGAATAGACAGGTTTGGAGTTACAGAACCTGTTCTTCGCAGGCAGGGAGATGGTTATATTTCTATTGAAATTCCCGGAGCTGCGGATCCAGAGAGGGTAAATGCTTTTCTTATGGGAAGAGGAAGCCTCCATTTTCATATTGTTCATGATGAAGCTACTGAAAGAGCCATGCGATATATACTTGAAACCAGAAACCCACTTCGTCAGGAAGATGGGCAGCCACATGACCCAACAATTCTCCCTCCAGGTGTTGTTTTAAGAGAATTTGTGCAAAAAGATGAATATGGGATCGACAGGGCTGTCAGACATGTTGCGATAATGGAAGAAGTAGGTCTGGATGGTCAGCATATTGTAAGCGCTTTGGTTGGAAGCGATCATCTTACAGGAAGACCAGTTATTAACTTTACTCTTGACAGGGAAGGTTCAGATATCTTTTTTAACTTAACAGCTGCCAATGTAGGTAGAACAATGGCAATAGTTCTTGATGACAGAGCAAGAGCAGGAGCTGTTATACAGGAGGCAATTCCAACTGGTCAGGTTAGAATGACAGGGTTTGACAGGGAAGAAGCTTCGGCTCTTGCTATTGTTCTTAGAACAGCAGCGCTTCCTGTTGATCTTATAATAGAAAGCCAACAAGCTGTTGGAGCTTCTCTTGGAGAAGACTCAATTAGATTAGGTCTTCGGGCAATTGTACTTGGATTTTTTCTTGTTGTAGTATTTATGCTTATTTATTACAAAGGGGCAGGTCTTATTGCAGATATTGCGCTTGTTTTAAATTTGATCCTTATGTTGGCAATACTTTCGGCTTTCAATATGACATTGACCATGACAAGTATAGCAGGATTGATTCTTTCTGTTGGTATGGCTATAGATGCAAATGTAATTATCTATGAGAGGATCAAGGAAGAACTAAGGCTTGGTAAAACAGTAGAAGCTTCTGTTAATACAGGGTACAAAAAAGCTTTCTGGACAATCATGGACTCAAATTTAACAACGCTTATAGCAGCTGTTTTCCTTTCGCAGCTTGGATCAGGTCCTGTACAGGGATTTGCATATATTCTTGCAGTAGGTATAGTTTGCTCAATGTTTACAGCACTTTTTGTATCAAGATTGATTTTTGACTTTAAACTCAGTTACTTTGGGAAAAAGCATTTGAGCATTAGTTGGAGGATAAAATGAACGAGAAAATAATCTATTTCTCCAAGCTAAGAATACCTACAGTTATTTTAGCAATACTTATGCTTTTGGCTGGTGTAGGCGGAACAATCTATCATGGAGGTTTTAATCTTGGGATTGACTT
Organism: Spirochaetaceae bacterium; assembly: GCA_009780675.1. GTDB lineage: Bacteria > Spirochaetota > Spirochaetia > CADAEX01 > CADAEX01 > WQTU01. The sequence continues at coordinate 9,176 of WQZP01000008.1, forward strand.
TAGTTCCGGATTATCCATGAGGGTTCAAATCGCTGAAAGTGTCCTGGAAGTTTCTTACGCTGGAGAAGACAGAGCTACTATAAATGTTAGAGATAATGCTCTCCAGATAACTATTATAAGAGCTGGCGGCCTTGAAAGAGAAGAAAATATATTTGCCCTTGCAGATTACCCATCGATTTCCAGTTTGGCTTCTGCGCTATCTGCTATTGAAGGGATAGTAGCGGAGGAAACAGGCAATACTCAGGTTCCAGCTTCATTGATACTGGGACTTAACCATGCAACAGATTTAACAGAAAGTGTAGTTGTACTTAACCGTGTAAATACAAGTCCAGATAGATTTGTTAATATATCTGATGTAAGAAATACTCTTTCGGAACTTGGTTCCATAAAGATTCAAACAGTAGGAAGAGCAATAAACCAGGAATTTATTATAATAATGCAGAACAGATATGGTGCGGAAGGTTTTAATGTAACAGCTACTGCTCAACTTATGGAAACTCTTGGAAACAGATATGGCGCATCTAATCTGATTGTAAGACAGATAGATTATGTAGGCCCCCAGTTTTCTGAAGCTTTGGGCGGTCACGCAATGATGCTTGTGACTCTTACTCTTATTTTTATTCTTGTTTATATATGGTTCCGTTTTAAACTGCCTTATGCAATTTCATCTGTTGCATCGCTCGTATATGTTGCTGTATTTATGGTAGGGTTTGTGGGTCTTTTCCAGCTTGAAGTAAGCACAACAACTATTGCAGCGATTCTTACGGTAGTTGGTTATGCTCTTAATGACTCAATAGTAATTTTTGACAGAATAAGAGAAAATCAAATGCTTCTGAAAGAGAAAAATTTTGTCAAGATTGTTGATATAAGTGTTACAAAATCTTTGGGAAGAACTATTATAACTTCTTCTTCAACAATTCTTGCGGTAGCTGCGATATTTATTTTTGCTACAGGCGCGATAAGATTATTTGCTCTAAACGCTATGGTCGGAATAGCTATTGGTACATTCTCATCTATTTTTATAGCATCGCCTATACTTATTTTGTTAATAAAGTGGGCAACTAAAAGAGGAAAATTGGGAGATGCTGAGAAAAAATCTGATGATAAACCCAAGCTCCCGCCGGGAACAGAAGCAAAACAACTTCCAGCTGAATCAGAGCCAGCAGAAGATGCAGGAGAAAGTAACGAAGTTAAACCACAACTTGCGCCACAACCTGCTGCAGCGCAACAAGGGGCAAGGTGGCAGCCAAAGAGAAAGAGAAAAAGATAAGCTTCCTGGTTAAATAAATTGTTAGGGAGGGTGAAAGAAAGATGGAATTTTTTGAAAAAAGACTTAAAGACAGTGATCCTGAAGTATGGTCTGCAATAGAGAAAGAAAAAGAGAGGCAGAACAAAAACCTTGAATTGATTGCTTCTGAAAACAATGTCTCAATGGCTGTTTTGGAAGCTGATGGATCTGTCCTGACAAATAAATATGCCGAAGGGTATTCCGGAAAAAGATATTACGGAGGCTGTGAGCATGTTGATGTAACAGAAACTCTTGCAATAGAAAGAATAAAAAAGCTTTTTAATGCAAAGTTTGCAAATGTTCAGGCGCATTCAGGTTCTCAGGCTAATATGGCTGCATTTATGTCTCTTGTAAATATTGGCGATAAAGTTATGGGAATGGATTTAAGCCATGGTGGGCATCTTACCCACGGTCACCCTCTTAATTTTTCAGGCTCACAATATAATATTGTATCTTATCAGGTTTCTCCTAAAACTTATCAGATAGATTATGATGAAGTAAGAGAAATTGCCGTTAGGGAAAAACCTAAAATGATTATTGCGGGCGCAAGCGCTTATCCAAGGATTATAGATTTTGCAAAATTCAGGCAAATATGCGATGAAGTAGGGGCTTCCCTTATGGTAGATATAGCGCATATTGGCGGGCAGATTGCAACAGGGCTTCACCCTTCGCCGGTTCCGTATGCAGAAATTGTAACAGGAACAACGCATAAAACACTGCGCGGTCCCAGAGGCGGATATTTACTTACAAATAACGAAGAAATTGCGAAAAAAATAAATAAAGATATTTTTCCCGGTATTCAGGGCGGCCCTTTGATGCATATTATTGCAGCAAAAGCAGTTGCGTTTGCAGAGTGCCTTAAAGACGAATACAAAACTTATATGAAAAATGTTAATGAAAATGCAAAGGTACTCGCAGAAGAACTTATCAATAAAGGGGTTTCGATTGTTTCCGGTGGAACAGATAACCACTTGATGCTTCTTGATGTTTCCAAAAACAATCTTACTGGAAAAGTTGTTGAAGCAGCGCTGGATAAAGCAGGGATAAGCGCAAATAAAAATACAATACCTTTTGATACGCAAAAACCTATGGTTGCAAGCGGGATAAGGATAGGAACTCCCTCTATTACGACCAGGGGAATGGGTAAAAATGAAATGAAAATGGTGGCTGACTTTATTAAAAGAGTTATTGATAATGTAGCTAACGAAAGCGCTCTTGCCTCCATACGAGATGAAGTTTTTGCCTTAACTGCAAAGTTTCCAATGTATAAATAGGGCATATCCCTTTTAGTTAACCCTTCATTTGCCTGCCATGTCCGGCGGGTAATAATCTGAATTTCTACTTTAAATCCAAAAGGCCACCTAAAATGGCAGTCTTTTCGTAAAAAAATATTTTTTATTAATTCTATTGACTATTGATAATAATTACTATATAATACTAGCTATTGATACAAATAATAGCTTAATTAAGGAGAAGGTTATGAAAAAATTTGTTTGTTCTATTTGTGGTTTTGTGCATGAGGGAAATGGGGCTCCTGAAAACTGTCCACAGTGCAAGGCGCCAAAAGCCAAGTTCATTGAGCAGTCTGGCACAGGTTTGGCTTTTGCAGATGAGCACAGAATCGGCGTTGCTAAAGACGTTGATCCGGAAATTGTAGAAGGATTGCGCCAAAACTTTTTAGGTGAATGTACCGAAGTGGGAATGTACCTCGCCATGAGCCGCCAGGCAGACAGGGAAGGCTACCCAGAAGTAGCAGAAGCTTACAAGAGAATTGCTTTTGAAGAAGCTGAGCATGCTGCCAAGTTTGCCGAGCTATTGGGCGAAGTTGTTGATGTGTCAACCAAGAAAAACCTTGAAATGCGCGTTATGGCAGAGCATGGCGCAACACAGGGCAAAAAAGATCTTGCTACAAAAGCAAAGCAGCTTAATCTTGACGCTATACACGATACTGTGCATGAGATGTGTAAAGATGAAGCAAGACACGGTATGGCATTTCAGGGCTTGCTTAAAAGATATTTTAAATAATATGGACAATAAGAGAAATACAATCCAGCGGCAATTAGTTCTCGATGCAGTAAGGGAGTTAGGCATACACCCTACGGCAGAACAGGTTTTTGATCATATTATTGAGAAATATCCGTCCATCAGCAAGGCTACTGTTTACAGAAACCTCAGCCAGATGGCAGAGTCCTGCGAGTTGTTAAATATAGGTAGTTTTGATGGGTCGACACATTATGACCATAATTGTCACAATCACTACCACTTTATATGTGACGAGTGCAAGCAGGTTTTTGATATTGATGACTACTTTCCAGACATTTGCGCAAGAATTAAAAATATGGATGGGTTTGATATTACAAACCACAATATAAGTTTTAATGGTTTATGCAGGGTCTGTAAAAGCAAAAAACGTTAGTTGCCTGTTTAGATTGTATTTTGCAAGGTAAAATAAAGGGGCTGTCCGATAAGTAATGGCAGCCCCTTTGATTTGGAAGCCACGCTGCAGGCGTAGCTGGAAGCAGCGCTGTCCGCGTTTGTTGGTGAACATTTTTTATTCGCGCTGCTGAGGGCGCAGTTTTTGTCTGAAGAAAATTTTCAGGAATTTTTCTTCTTTTATATTGCGTGTAATGAAAAAGAAAATCATGCACATTATGTATGCAAACAAGAATCTTCCTATTAAAATGGGAAAAGCAGCTCCTCCTACAGAAATCATCAGCATATTATCTTCAATAACAGCATGCCACGTTGCAACAAAATTTACTGTGTAAAGAAACTCTTTTTTCTTGATTTTTCCTGTTTTTGATTCTTTTAAGAAAAACCCTCCTGCGTATGCAAACCCAAGAATAACTCCAATTATTGTTATTGGTATTGCATCTTTCCCTATCCCTATAAATTTCAGGAATGGGCTTAGAATTTTTATCAGGAAAATTAAGGCTCCGGATTTTTCAAGAATTCTTATAATTATATTAAGAAGAAATATAATTGCTATTATGGTTAAATAAATTCTTATTTCTCCCAAAGCCCAACCCCATAAAGTTGTATCTGTATGAGTTACATTAGGCAAAAGAATCTGTGGAGCTGTATTAAAAAGATTAAAAAAAGAAAAAATAAAATTGAAAATTATGCCGGCAATTATTCCCATGGAAATTCTAAAAATAATAGCTATACTTAGCCTTATTCCTGCTTTTGTGGCAATGCCGCATTCTACCGGGAGAGAGTGGGCAGATAATATAACTATTGTAAGCACAGTCATTTGAGCTGTGGTTATAGGGACTTCCGGGGATATGGAAAGGATAGCGATTACTGCAGCATATACATTAGTGCATAAGGCTGCTGCCCAGACAATACCGTAAGCTCCGGGAAGCCCTATCAGCGACATCACAGGTGAAAGAAATTCTCCAATATATGGTATTAGCCCCAGTTCGGTAATTACTTTCATTGTAATGCTTACAGGTATCATTATTTTAAAAAGAGATTTGCATATATCTATTGTGTTTATGGCTGTCCGTTTTAATATTGAAAAGAACTTAATCATATAGTTTTGCTGTATTGCGTTGTATTTTTCCTACTTTTCTAACCCGCTTTCCAATAGCTTATATAGATCCGGCGCCTGTTTTTTTAAGTTAATTATTTTAAGATTTTCATCTGTCCATGCATGAACAGTTACCCCTTCTGCAAGAAGCACTCCATCGCTTTTTCTATGCGCTTTATAATTTATTTCAATCCTTACAGGGGAAAGTTTTTTTATAGATGCTTTTACCAGGATTGTGTCGCCATATTTTGCGCCTTCCATGAAACTACATTCAAGACGGGAAAGAGGGAGCAATATCCCTTCTTTTTCTATACGTGCATAAGGATAACCTGCTTTTTCCATATAATCGGTTCTTGCAGCTTCAAACCAAACAGGATAAACAGAGTGGTGGACTACTTTCATTTGATCGGTTTCTGCATATCTCACGATAATTTCTGTATCTGGTTTCATTTTTCTGCTCCTCTATAATGCCCGAACAGGGAATGCCCACAAAATAATTGGTAGTACCAATTATTTTATATATTTAGTATAACTGTTATAGATTATATCATATATATTACACAAAGGGGTATATAAATGCAGATTATTAAGCTGTGGAGGCTATTATATAAAATAGTATTTGCGCTTCTTATTGTTTTCTTTTATTTTTTCTTTGCGTTTTTTGTATTTATTTTCCCTTTCAATAAATATAAGAGGAAAAGAATTCTTAGCAGGCTGTATGGCTTTTTGTCTACTATTTTTATAAAGGGTATAAACACAAAAGTTAACCTTATAAATAATAGTAATTATTCTAAAGAGAAAACATGGTATATTATGAGTAATCATGTTTCTTTTCTGGATATTCTTATACTAATAACAAAACTTAAAACAGTTTTTATTACCTCGCTGGAAATGAAAAAGCGTTTTCTTTTGGGGCAGATTTGCATGATGGCAGGCTGTGTTTTTGTTGACAGAAGAAAAATAACAACGCTAAAAGATGAGATACCGGAAATAAGTGAAGCTTTGAAAAACAATGTAAATGTGTGTCTTTTTCCTGAATCCACATGCGCAAATGGTGTGGAGCTTATACCTTTTAAAGCAGCTCTTATGAGCGCGGTTTCCGGCACACCAGCGGAAATTCTTCCGTTGAGTATAATGTATAGAAAAATAAACAACAGGCCATTTACTCCGGATGGTTTTAAAGAAATTGGTTATTATGCGGGGATGAGGTTTTTCCCTCAGTTTGTAAAGTTGTTAACGTTAAAATCTCTTGAAGTTGACATAGAAATACTTGATCCGTTTGCTCCCGGAAATCTCGACCGCAAAGAGATGCGCGATAAAGTTTTTGACAGAATAAGCGCAAGATACTACCGTTATGTGGATGATATAAAAAAACCCTAACTATTTTCCTCGTACATCCTTGCGACGATTTCAAATACTTTATCCTTGTTTTTGCCAAAAACCACTTGTGAAAAGTACTTATCGATACAATCTTCGCAAACAATGTATCTGCCTGTTGGAGCTGCTTTTTTGATTTGCTCTTTCATGACTTGTTTGATTTCATCATCAGTTTTATTTTTGATCAAAGCAGGCTCCTGTTTTTTTACCTGTTCAACAACTTTGCTGGCATAGTCATCTACAGTAAAAACTTCATCTACAGTAAGCATTGTGCTTTCTTCCTGCTTTACGATTCCAAGACATACATCACAATATGATTCTTTTATTTTATGTTTTTTCCATATAGCAGTTGCTTCATACAATCGGTCAAGATAATCCCACGCTATTAGGAAAAACGCGGCATTGTTATTGTCCTGCTCTTTTGCCCATTCGATTGCTGTTTTCCCATCTTTCATGCACGTTTTTTTATCTGCGTTTCTGCTTAGGAGGAATTCTGTTTCATCTATTTTGTCACTTATAAGGGCAACTGTAAGAGGTGTTGAGCCATCGCTATTAGCGTTATTGACCATTTCTGAATGTTTTTCTATTAGTTCTTTTAGTTTTTCTAATTCTCCGGAAGAAACAGCTGTTATTATTTTATCCAAAGTATCCATAAAAACTCCAGGTATATTATTTTTGTTCCATAGAACTACGGCGAAAGCAATTGTAGCTGCATTTTCCTATATAAGAAGCGTGCTGCTGCCTTTTTTAGGATATCCTATAGCTTTAAGAGATTCAACCCCATGTTCTTTTCCTTCACAAATCTAATTGCTGAATAACTGAAAGCCCTTTTCTTTTTGCTAAATCTTTGCAAAGATCTATTGATGCTATCACATCTTCTGGAAAGTGCGCATCTGAACTGCAAATAGTTTCAACCCCATAATCCGCTGCTATTTCCCAAAAAGCTTCAACAGGGCAAGGGTGCCTTATCCCTTCTTTGGTTTGCATTAGTGGTTTTCGAAATCCACCCCCATTTATTTCAAGCGGTATTTTAAAACTTTTGGCAGCTTCGCATATTTCTTTGCTTGCCCTGATGGCTGTTGCATCCCATTCGAGTGTAAATAATCCAAACAAATCTGGATGGGCAATGAAATCAAAAATCCTCGATTCTATCATTTTTACTACAGCATCAGCGTATTCTATTGTTTTGCCTTGAGCTTCTTGAGTAAAAGAACAAACCCATTCACCCTTATAAGGGAAAAGATGTACAGCGCCTATAAGGTAATCATATTTTCTTTTATTCTTTAATTCCTCTATCAGATAATCTTTATATTCAGGAACCCAATCACACTCCATCCCTTTTAATATCTTGACCTCTGGATGAGCTTCTCTTGCAGTTATAAATGCTTTATCATAATCATTAAGCTCATCAATATCCATTTTATCTGAGCTCCATCTTCTGTCCGGAAAAGGGGAATGGTCTGATACCCCCAATATTTTAAGATTTTTCTCAACAGCTTTTGCAGCATAATCTATTACATCGCCTGTAGCGTGTTTACATCTGAATGTATGAGTGTGATAATTTGCAGTTATCATTTAGTATTTATCACCATGTACTTTTAGGAGGTTAAAAGCTCCTATATTGCTTATAAGCATTACAGCCATTACGCCAGCTTCAACAGGGTCGCTAACTACAAGGTCGCATACTTTTGTAACACTGCCTGCCATGTTAAGCGCTATTACCGGGATGCCATGTACAGATCTTAAATTTTTTACAGATTTAGTTATTTTACCGCCCATAAGAGAGCCTGCGAGGACAAGAATTCCTACTCTGTGCAGCTTTCCAACAGCATCAATTGTGTTTGAAATTTCATCTTCTCCAATTACCGCAATTGTATCAACAGATATTGTTTCTCCTCTGATATTATGTCTGTCTGCTTCTGTAATTGCGCCTGATGCTACACTTGAAACCTGCGCGCCGCCGCCAATAATAATTATCCTTTTTCCCCATGTTTTTTTGCTTGTAGAAGTTATTTCCACTGAAATTATTTCAGGGATTTCCTGAATGGATTTTAATATTGCGTCGAAGTTGGATTTGTTATCTACCTGAATAACTGTATGGCATTTGCCATCATATTCACTCCATGACTGAAAAAATAAAATATCGCTTCCGAGATTATAAATCTTTGTTGAAATTTCTGAAATAAGTCCGCGCTTATCTTCGCTTATAATTTCAAAAGCAAGAGAAGAGTTCTCTTCGTGCGCAGAATGTTGTTTAAACCATGTATATCGTTCTTTTAATTTTTTGGGAATACTCATAAGGTAATAATTTTATTATTTCTTTTTTTAGTCAATATGGGGACTGTAAATTATTGGATTTCATCACATTGTCCTCTAAAGAATTTGACTGGATTGCTTATCCAGAGCGCGCAATTGACAATTATACCTAATCAGCCTAATATTTTTTAATGGACTTTGATTACCTACGAAGTTTTATAACTTCAGATAACAATATTATTGATAGAATTGAGAAGGGAAGTGTTGGCAGAGATGATATCCAGCCAGGTGTTGAGCCTGAAACAGGGAAATTCCTCTCTTTTATTATAAAACTAACTAATGCTTTGAACGTGCTTGAACTTGGTACAGGGATTGGCAGTTCAGCTATTTGGATCGGAGAGGCTCTAAAGGAGAAAAAAGGGAAACTTACAACTATAGATTATCATCCCATTACAAGACTCGAAGCAGCAAAAAATATTTCAGATGCAGGGCTTGATGATGTTATTACAATGACTTTTGGTAATGCCGAAGATATTATCGAAACTATGTGTAGAGATGGCAATTTGTTGTTTGATGTTATTTTTCAGGATTGTGGTAAATATCTTTATCCTTTGCTTTATGAAAAAATTCTTACTCTTGTAAGACCCGGAGGAGTAATAATTGCTGATGACACCCTTTTTTATATCAATTCTAAAGTAAGAAAAGGTCTTGGAAAATATATGGATCAGTATAATAAAATTGTTTTTGCAGATAAAAGACTGTATTCGACCATAATTCCCGTGGGGCATGGGCTTACACTTAGTTTAAAGCTTTAAGCATCCCCTTTGCATCTTCAGAGTTTTTTTGATAGGATTATATAATATGGATATACTTATGGCAGAGCATCTGGGATTTTGTATGGGCGTTAAAAAAGCAACAGAAGCTGTTTACAGTTTGATCGAAAAGGGCGGAAAGGAGAAAATATCAACATTTGGCCCTCTTATACATAACCCTCTTGTGCTTGATTATCTTGCAAAAAAAGGGGTTGGGATAATTGATGAGCCGGAAAATGTTGAAGGGGTAATTGTTATACGTGCGCATGGAATACATCCTGATATAAGAAAAAAACTTGAACAAAAAAGTATTGAACTTATAGATGCAACGTGTCCCAGGGTTCTTAATTCACAGAAAAAAGTTAGAAAAGCATCTGAAGATGGTATGTCTGTTATAATCGTGGGAGATAAAGATCACGGAGAAGTGCAGGGAGTCGCAGGTTATGCGAAAAATGTTTCTATTATTGAAAATAGAGCAGAAGCGGAAAAAATTTCTGTAATACTGCCAGCGCTGCTTATAAGTCAAACAACTTACAGCAAAGAAGAATATGATTCTATAAGCGCTATTTTGACTGCAAGATTTCCTGGAATCGAAGTTGCAGACTCAATATGCCCTGCCACAAGTGAAAGACAAAAAGCGCTTATTGATATGGCAGGCAAAGTTGATGCGATTATAGTAATAGGCGGGAAAAATAGCGCAAATACAGTAAGGCTTTACGAAACTGCGCTAAAGTTGGAGAAAAAAGTGTGGCACATAGAAAGTGAAAATGAAATACCCAATGAGGTAAAAGATTTTTCTATAATAGGGATTACTGCAGGGGCATCTACTCCTGAATGGGTAATAAAAGAAGTAGCAGATAAATTAAAAACATATTAAAATATAAAAACTTATGTATGAAATAATTGAAAAAATAATAAAAGTTCTTGTTGTAAAACGTGAAAATCCAGTAATAAACTTCACATTTTTTAGTGACCAGCTTGCTTCTTACTTTGAATCAAACAGAGAGCATGTTGAAGCAAAAAATCTTGAAGAATTTATAAATTCAGCAATCCCTGCTATTAAACGTATGGAAGCAGAAGAAGTTTGTACTATAGATTATGATGGTCCCAATATTCGTTCATTTCAGGTACATAAATATTACAGGCAACTTGTAATGAAACACTATAAAATAATTGAAGAAAGACCAGAGTGCGCTTTTCCGGATCAAAAAACTTTTAGTTTTTCTATCCACAATGACTGGCTTATTTCTTATAATGCACAGCAAAATTTTATGGAAGCTCCAGAACTTGTTAATAACGATAGGGGAAAAATTTTAGCAATTACATTTGGAGAAGGGGTATCCAGTATTATAATTCCTCCGGAAATTGTAAATACGACACTTTTTGATATTGTTTTGAAAAAAGTCCACCTTTATGTGCAAAACCAGAATAACTTTGCATATCTTGGCCGGTATTTAAATAAAGCATTTGAAAAAAGTGAAGGTGCTGTAAAAACTATGATGCAATCAATGCTAAGTGGCCCACCTGGGTTCAGAGAGCATATAAGAAAACCAGAGGATTTTTCCTTTAAGTTTTTTTCATATTTATCTAATAAGGTTATTAAAGACTTATCTGGTAAAAGTGAGAAAACAGCTCCGGATATAGCTAATTATCAGGCAATGGCGCTTTTAAGGGCTTTTACAACTTATGGAAGAGCTTCTTCGCAAAAAGATGCTCAAAAAATATCTGATATGAAGGATCTTTCATTTAAAGTAAAAAAACCTCCATATATATTTAGTACAGCAGAGATGTTTGAATTAAAAGATAATGTAGGAACCCCTTATAGCAAGAAATATTCTAATGAATTTGTAACGGAATTTATAAATAAAGCGACAACACGAAAAGAAAAAGAAGATCTCCCTTCTCTTGTAAAAGTATCGGCAGACCCAAAAAAAGAATATTATATTGCTCGCGATATGGTGCCGCAAGTATTTCTTAAAACACTTGTAGAGAGCAGTAAAGAGATAAAAGATAAATACTTTAAAGAGTGGGAACAACTTTTGCGTAAATATAAAACAAATAGAGATATGCAAAACGATATTACTTTTAATGAATCGCTTAACGTGCTTCTCAAGAGTGATTATAAACTTCTTAATGCTCTTTTAAATCCCGATCTTATATATCTTGCAAACAGGCTATCTACTGCAAATAAAAATATAAAAATGTCTGTTGATTCATGTTTTTCGGAGCCGGGAAAATTTAGATCTCTTGATAAATTACTTAATATTGACAGAGAAGATTTTATAAAAGAAATAAGAGCAACTCTTCCTTTGCATTACAGCGTCCCTTTTTTTGGCAGGCTAATAAGTCTTTTTATTTCAATGCTTTTCAAAAAAAATGGAGGCAAGAAAGCAGAGTCAGGCGATATATCCAATCAGGATAAAAGAACAAATGTTGATGGCGAAGAAGTTTTTCAGGAATTTGGTTCAGCTCTTAATGAAAATGAAAATTCTAAAAAGGCTGCTTCTGTTAAAGCTGACAAAAACCAGGATTTTTTAAGCTCCATAAGCAACCTTAGAAATAAATATCTTTCACCTGGCAAAGATCTGGAGCAAACACTGGAAGAACTTATTGAAAAATGGAATTTTATGGTAGACAAAACAGCAAGAAAAAATCTTACGCTGGATATTAATTCTTTGATAAAAGGTTTTTTGCGGAGTAGAAAGCGTGTTTTAGTCCGTTATAAGACGCTGAATGAAAAAAGGATATCTGAGTTGACTGATGATCTTTTAATACAAATGACAAATCTAGGTATTAAAAACAAGGATGCTTTCAGGGTGTATATTGAGCTTTATATGCTAAAGCTGCTTGGTAATATGAGGACGCTTTAAAGCCTGATTACAAAGTCTGGCAAATACTATTTTAAAAAGCGCCTCTGAAAAATGCAGGAATTTGGTGTTGCTTGAGTATTTCAAGAAAAATTTTATATTCTTCTTCTGAGTATGGGGTTATGTCAGAGTATCCCTTATCCAGGGTATTTTTATTTGAAAACTTATTTAAGGTATATTTCCTGCACCCTTTTGCCATAAAAGCAATTTCCTCCATATCTTTATGTTCTATAATTCCCGGCGCCAGAGTTGTTCTGAATTCATACATAATGTTGCTTTCCATAATTGCTCTTATGGAGTTATTTATTTTTTCTGCAATATTCTGGTCATAAAAATCGCCTGTAAGCATATTATATTTTTCGGGAGTTGTTTTTATATCCATTGCAATATAATCAGGATTAGCATCAAATAATCTTTCAGTAAGAATTCCATTTGTATCCAGTTTAACACTTTTTACGCCATTGGATCTTATTTCTCTTACCAGATCCGGGAGATCTTTATAAATAAGGGGCTCTCCGCCGCTTATGCATACTCCTTGAAGAATATTTTTTCTTTTATTTATATATTTGATTATTTCTTCAATTGGGAGAAGATTTTTTTCATCTTCAAGTACAAGGTCTTTGTTGTGGCAGAACGGGCAACGCAAATTACAGCCAGGCAAAAAAATAGTGCATGCAATTTTTTCAGGATAATCTATTAGTGTTGTTTTAAGAAAAGCTGCTTTGGTTATTTGCATAGCTAAATAAATTAGTGGCTGCGACACGGATGCCGCGTCATGCGCTGCGGCACGGATGCCACGATAAAGCGCAGCATCCGGCTACAGGTTAAACAGTACAAAAAGCTAAAGAAGAAGATGCTGATTCTTTTAAATCTTTTATATTTCTTGCTCTGTAAATTTCTTTTCTCTGATTATTTGAAAAAATTACAGTTGGCACAGAAAGTATGCCCTTCTCTCTTGCAATAGATATTCCATCAGGAGTATCTACATCAACAGCCTCTCCATTGATTTCAAGTTTATCAAGATATTTTTTTACAGAAGGACAGCTGGGGCATGTTTTTCTGAAAAAATAAGAGTAAGATGATATTTCATCTTCGCTTTTCTGCTCAAATGGATTGACATTTTTTTCTTCATCATTATTAGTCCAAACAACTTTTTCGTTATGCAGGCTGGAAAAACACACTCTATGATTGTATTCTTCCCTTTTTCCCTTATTCCAGTTTTTTACAGCCCTGTAATAACCTACAATTCTCGTATAAACTTCTGTTTCCCTCCCTTTTACTTCTGAAAGTTCTTTTTCCAGAAGATTTATTTCATCCTCAATTTTTTTGACCCTATCCATATTAGTTCCCCCCCCTGTTGTCGATAGTTTGTTTTAATATTTCTTTTTTTTCTTCGTTAAGTTTTCTAATTTCATGTTTTATTTTTTCTTTTTCTTCTTCCCTGCATTTAGGGCAGTTAAAGTGTTCTCCCTGAAGATAACCATGAATCTGACATACTGAAAATGTTGGCGATATTGTAAAGTAGGGCAGCCTGTAGTTTGATGAAATTGTTTTTACAAGTTCTCTGCAGGAACTCCAGTCATCAAGAGCTTCGCCTATGAATGCATGAAAAACTGTTCCACCTGTATATTTTACCTGAAGCTCATCCTGATGATCGAGCGCTTCAAAAACATCTTCTGTATAATCTACAGGAAGCTGGGTGGAGTTTGTATAATATGGGTCTTTATCTCCGGATGTAACTATATCCGGGTATCTCTCCTTATCATGCCTTGCAAGTCTGTAGCTTGTGCTTTCTGCTGGAGTTGCCTCAAGATTAAAAAGATCTCCTGTCTCTTCCTGAAATTCTGAAAGTTTATTTCTCATAAAATCAAGAATTTCGATTGCAAACCCTTTTGCTTCTGGTACAGATATATCTTTGCCCATAAAGTTAAGAAGACATTCATTCATCCCTGTTATTCCAATTGTTGAAAAATGGTTGTCAAGGTGCTTAAGATATCTTTTTGTATATGGGAAAAGGCCAGTATGAAGAAGATGATTTATAACTTTTCTTTTGATTTTTAGAGATTTTGCCGCAACTTCCATTAAATCCGAAAGGCGTTTAAAAAATTCGTTTTTTGAACTGGAAAGATACCCGATCCTTGGCATATTTATCGTTACTACTCCAATCGAGCCTGTAAACTCATCTGATCCAAAAAGACCGCCGCCCCGTTTTCTTAATTCCCTTTTATCGAGCTGCAGCCTGCAGCACATGGACCTTACATCTCCGGGATTAAGATCGCTGTTTATAAAATTCTGAAAATATGGTGTGCCGTATTTTGCTGTCATTTCAAAAAGAAGCTTTGCATTTTCACTATCCCAGTCAAAACTTTTTGTAATATTATATGTTGGTATAGGATACTGGAAGCCTCTTCCATTTGCATCGCCGTTAAGCATAAGCTGGATAAAACACTTGTTTATAATATCCATCTCTCTCTGGCAATCGCCATAGGTAAAATCCTGTTCATCGCCACCAACAATTGCTTTTATACTTTTAAGATCATCAGGAACTGTCCAGTCAAGCGTTATGTTTGTAAAAGGAGCCTGGCTTCCCCATCTTGAAGGGGTATTTACTCCAAACACAAAGCTTTGAAGACACTGTTTGATCTGATCCTCTGTGAGGTTGTCTTTTTTTACAAAAGGGGCAAGATAAGTATCAAAGCTGGAAAGCGCCTGCGCCCCTGCCCACTCATTTTGCATTATACCCAAAAAATTGACAGTCTGCTGTATAAGTGTAGAAAGGTGCTTTGATGGCTTGGATGTTATTTTATCCGGCACTCCTCCAAGCCCTTCCTGTATAAGCTGCCTGAGGGACCACCCTGCGCAATACCCCGAAAACATGGAAAGATCATGAAGATGAAAATCCGCTTCCCTGTGTGCTATTGATACATCATCAGGATATATATTTTTAAGCCAATAGTTTGCTGTTATTGCACCTGAGTTGTGGAGAATAAGCCCACCAAGTGAAAAATTTACATTTGCATTTTCATTTACACGCCAGTCAGACTGTAAAAGATAGCCATCCATTGTGTTATTGATATCAAGCATTAGCTTTTTTGCATCGCGCATTGCTTCATGCTTTGCTCTGTATATGATATATGCTTTAGCTATTTCTGGTAGATTTGCTTCTATGAGTACTGTTTCAACAATATCCTGAATTTCTTCAACAGCAGGAATAGAGTTTGTATGCCTTTTTCCCATCATTTCCTTGATTTTTTTCTCTGTATTATCTGCAAGTAATTCTGTAAGCTCTTTATCTTCCTTATTTTTTGTATAAAATATTGCTTTTCCTATAGCGTTTGTAATTCTACGCCTGTCATATTGCTCTATTTTGCCATCTCTTTTTGCAATTTGGCGAATAACTGTAAAATTTCTTTCTTCTTTATCTTTGAGATCAAGAATTTCTTTCCAATCCCTGCTATTACTAATACTCAAAACCATCACTCCACTTTATTTTTCATATTTCCCTGTGAAATTTTCTATTTCACTTATGAACTCACTTACATTATTGAACATTCTGTAAACAGAGGCAAATCTTACATAAGCAACCTTGTCTATATTAAAAAGGTGTTTAAGAACAAGGTCTCCAACTTCGCCTGCTGTAATTTCCATACTGTTTTTCCCTATCATATATGCTTCATCTTCTATCATTTGAAGCAATTCTTCTGCTTTCGCTGTTGGAACAGGCCTTTTTTCAAGAGATTTTCCAAGCCCTCTTGCTATTTTAGTTATATCAAAAGGTTCTCTGCTTCCATCTTTTTTTATAACCATAAGTTTTTTTTCTTCTATCTGCTCGTAAGAAGTAAAACGGTACTTACAGTCATAACACTCCCGCCGCCTTCTTATTGCAGTGCCGGAAATGTTTTGTCTTGTTTCTACTACTTTGTCTTCAAGACTACCACAATAAGGACAGCGCATCTCTATACAACCTTATCGGCTTTAAAAGCCCTTTATATATAGCGTTTTTATTCAATAAATAGTATGATAATACACTATATCTTGTGTTTCAAGTATGGTAATTGATTTTTTAGGTAAATTTAAATTTATTTATTCAGAATATACGAAGTTATTTTATCCCCAAATGCTTTTGTACTTAAAATATTATCAGCTGATTTATCTTCTGAGAGTTCATAAGTGGTATAACCATCGCTAAAGAGCTTAAAAAGGGAATCCCAGATAATTTTTCCCTCTTTTTTTAGCCCAAAAAGCTTGTCAAAAAGGAGAGCAACACTTCCTATCATTGAGTAAGGATTTGCAATGTTTTTTCCCGCAATATCAGGGGCAGAACCATGTGCTGCTTCTACATATCCTTTTTTTGCTCCAATACATGCAGATGGCATAAGCCCCATGGAGCCTAAAATACCTCCTGCCTGGTCTGTAATTATATCGCCCTGCATATTTTCCAAAAGCATTACGCCATTAAACTGCCTGGGGTTGATCATAAGTTGATACGCAGCATTATCAACAAGTATTGATCTATATGGAACTTCCGGGTACTTTTCTCTCACAGAATCTACAACAGCGCTCCAAAACCGCGAGGTAGCAAGAACGTTCGATTTGTGAACATTCGTTAAAAGAGAGCCCCCTTTTTTTGCTTCTTCAAATGCTATTATTGCGATCCGTTCAACTTGCTCCCATGTATAAACGCAATCATCGCTTGAGTATTTCATGCCTGTTGATTCACCTTCGGTTTTTTTGCCAAAATAGATCCCGCCAATAAGCTCCCGCAGCATAAGTATGTCTATTCCATCACAAATAATGTTTTTTTTCAGAGGAGAAAAATGAGCAAGCTCTTTGGGAAGTTTTACAGGTCTATAATTAGCATAGGTCTCGTATCTTTTTCGTAGTGGAAGAAGAGCCCCTGTTTCGGGCCTTAAATTTGTGGGGATTTTATTCATTTCTTCTATAGAAAGCCCTACAGGTCCTTTTATAATAGCATCGGCTTTGTCGCAAATTTCTATTGTTTCTTCTGGAAAAGGGGAGCCATGGGAAAAATAAGCAACAGCTCCAAATGGGGCATAAAGCAGTTCAAACTGATGATCGAATTTTTCTTCAACAGCTTTAAGTGCCTTAATACCTTCTGCCACTATTTCCGGCCCAATTCCATCTCCTTCAAGTACTGCAATAAGTTTTTTCAATTATAATGCCTCTTTTTGTATTATAAACCACACTTGTATAATTATATACTAGATTATACAGTGCTTTTTTGAGGCTGTAAATAAGCGAACATTTCAGCAATGGGCGGCTACTGATACACAAAGCGCTTAGAGTGGCGTATAGCAATTCCTTCAAAGTCTCCGACAGGGCTAAAGAGGTCCCGCAGCCCTTTTGGAAGCACTTCTTCGGGTACTTCGTCAGATATGGTAAGTCGCCCTGCTTCTGCCTGTTTTTCTCCCAGATGATAAATATAATTCACTGCCTCAGAAACAACAGAGCCGGTTTTTCCAGGCGCGCGAAAAAGGGTTTTACCGTAGTGCATTGCAAAGGTAAAATCAACTGGATGTGAAATGCCCAGCTTCTCAACACAGATAATACGGCTGTTCAGAATAACTTTAAGGGCTGCTTCAATAGCTGCCATAGCATTAGGTGCTCTGGCTGGGACAAGAAAGAGACAAGTGTTTTCCTTGTCCATCCAGAGCAGGGCATCTGCATTACTGAGAGCCTGCTGCAACACATCACGCAGCCGGTTTTTTACAGCATTAAAAGCAGCTTCTCTTGCCTGGGATTTTATGGGGAGAGACACAAAAAGAAAGAAAAAGGGTGCAGTTGCTCCAGAGTGTATTGATTTCCAGCCCTCAAATTTACTGGTAGGCAGTTTTACTTTGCTTGAAGGTGATGTAGCGCTTTTTTGTTTTCCCATAGATTGAGACTGGTCTTTTGCAGTGCTACTAGGAGCTTTCGCTTTAGAAATATTAGAAAAAGCAATGTCAAAACGCTTTTTGTTCAAGCCCTTTTTAACAAGAGCAGGGCCAATATAATCGCAAGCGCTATCAAAGAAAAATAAAGCAGGGTCTTCGGCAGCGCCCTTTGGATCAATGATACCCCAAAAAGAACCAGGTCGGCTTTTTTTAAGCGAGCCAAGAATCTTTTTTAATTCGGAAGAGGAAAGGCTGGAAATATCAAGATAAACCTGATCATTTGCCTGAATTTCGCTTATCTCCAGTATCTTCATGTTATGCGGGAGTTGCAGCACTTTGGCCCAGGTTGATTTATCGCTCAGCCCAAGGCTAGCAGGTTTTTGTGATGAAAATATATAAATCATTTTTCCAGTCCTATACTATAAAGCCTGTATTTACCGCAGCGGCCACTCTTTTCATCGCTGAAAGAGTTCAGAATATTGGAGTCCATAGAGTTGTAAAGATTATAGGAAACACATAACGAGTTTGTCGCTGCCATAGCCTCAAGAGCCGTCGCGTGTTTGATGGTTTCATTTTTTAAACGTCCCACTTCGTTTTCCGAATACTGAACCATGCCAAGGTGGGCGCCGAGCCGTACGTTGATAGGGGCGTTCAGCGGATTGTTGAGACGGTTATAGAAAAAGATTTCGTGAAGAATTTCCATGCCAGCACAGATCGTCATTTGTTCAATTGGGCCAAAGAGAAAGGCTGCAAGCATTCCGTCCCCTTCCCACGACCAGAGTCTTCCAAGCCGGACAATTACCACCCTGTTCACAATTTGCCGAATGTCATCATATGCTTTTTCGATTTTGGGCTGAGGATTGTTTCTAACCAGCGCAGAGTTGCCCTTGATGTCCAGCCGCAGCACTGCCATTTTTCGCTCATCGCCTTCCAGCAATCTGCCCCAGTTTTCCGTTATCCGCTTCTGCTGATTTTCAAAAAACTGGCTTGTTGCTTTATCAAAACAGTAGCCTTCACTAAGAAGTCCTTCCACCACATTGTTTAGACCATGCAGGGTATACTGACGCCCCATGTAGCCTTCGGTTTTAGCTTTGATCAGGAATTCCACAAAATCAATGAAAAACCCGTCCTGAACCATATCTGCAACCACACGCTCTGCTGCATGATCACTTGGTATGGGCATTCCCTCTTTATAACCTGATCGTCTGTAAAAGTCGTATTTAGGATTAACCAGCTGGGCGAAGTTGATCATTTCTCCCACTGACAGGGAAAGCTGGAGGCACTTCATACAAGACCTGGTATTCCCACTTCGTATTTTCATTATTCTATTATACTATGGAATTGGTAAAGTAGTAAACCGTAGTTTGTTTTATCTAATATGGAATAGGTTTATTTTTAATGATTTATATTTTTAGGCAGGCAAAAAGGGATTAACTAAAATAATGGAATGCCCATATTGCATGACATTCCATTATTTGTGCAAACTTTGCGCTATAGTAGCAACGAATCAATTTGGTTTCTTTTTAATTCTATTTTATTGATCCATTACTCTTCTCATTACTTCTCGAACATAATCATAGTCTCTATCCCGCATTCTTATGAATCTAGGCTCTTGATCTGGTGGTATGTTATACATATTCTGGAAGTAAGTTAGATCATTATAAGAAAGGAAAAAATTTCTTACATCTCTCTTTACACTGTTTGGTAGGTCTCTGCGTATAGCCATTACTGAAGGTGGAATTCTAGGGGACTTGTGGATAACTCTAAAATCATTTTCATTTACCCGTCCGGTTCTGACTTCAGTTGCAAGAGCCGCAGAAGAAATAGCTATTGCATCAACTCTTCTCTCTGTTAATAACATGGGCAAGCCAAGCACTTGTCTATTTGACCACTCTATTCTGGAGAAGAATCTGCCAGGGTTGCGTAAATCTTCAACAGTAGTTCCTGGATTAGCATTCATTATTTCCAACATTGGTACAAAGAAACCTGATGTTGAATTTGGATCAACAAAGCCGAAAACCCTGCCTCTAAGATCTGTTAATGTTCTAATATCGCTGTCTGCTCTTACAAGTATCCAGGAATAGAAACCAGCTCTACCTCTATCGCCAAACGCAGTGGGTGATGCCAAGGCTTCTGCAAATTCGCTTGCTAATACATATGTTACAGGTCCATGGAAAACAATATCTACTTCACCCCTTCGCTGAGCTTCCACTGCAGCATAATAATCAGGAATAAATACGTCTGATACTGGAATCCCAAGTGCTTTACTCATAGCTTCTTCCAATAAAGTCCTGTATGGAGCTTGCGCTGGAAATGCCTGGTTTGGAAGGTAGCCTATCCGCAACTCTGTTACACTTCCACTTGTACCTGTACCCGCACATCCTGTGGTAAAAGCAAAAATACTAAAAATCGCAATGACCACTATAACTGTGGAAAAGCGTTTTTTCACAAAATTCATTCTAACCTCCGTTTTTTTAAAAAAATTAATTTCAATACTATATAAAAATAGTATTACATAAAAATTATCACACGGCATTTGGGAAAATACAAGAAATAATTTCCAGATTTCATTTTTTAAAAGGTAAGGCTAATAATTAGCCTTACTATTAGCCCCCCCCCCATGCGTAAAGGATTTTAAAGAAAGCTCCATCCAGCAAAATTGTCAGTAGAGTATTTAGTGTTAAAAGGTTATAGATTCACAATAATAAAAAAATATATTATATTTTATAAAGTTAAAAAAAGCATTGAAATAGTCTGTTTTTTGTATAGACATATAGATTGGATAAATATTTTAAACCAACCACTAAATAGCAGTGAAAGCAACTGTGTTTTACAATATGTACGGGTGAAAAATATCAAGGCTTTTTAATTGGCTACAGTCCCAGATAATACAGAACAATAAGAATCCGGGATAAAAAAACAAGACAACCCTTTAAGGAGATATATATATGTCAGAAAAAAAACTAGATACAGTACGCCACTCTATGTCACATGTAATGGCAGAGGCTGTGCTCCAGATGTTTCCGGATGCAAAAATAGCAATAGGACCTGCCATTGAAAATGGCTTTTACTATGATTTTGATCTTTCAAGGTCATTAAAAGAAGAAGACCTTTTGGAAATAGAAGAGAGAATGAGGAAAATTATTGCAGCAAAAACAGACTTTGTATGCAAAGTTGTCTCAAAAGAAGAAGCATTAAAACTTTTCACAGGACAAGATTATAAGATAGAGCTTATAAAAAACCTTTCAGGGGATGAACAGATATCTGTTTATACGCAGGGAATTTTTACAGATTTGTGCAGGGGGCCTCATGTAAAAAATACATCAGAGCTTAATGCCCAGTCTTTTAAGCTCCTTTCAGTTGCCGGCGCATATTGGAGAGGCGATGAAAGCAGACCAATGCTTCAGAGGATATATGCAACAGCATGGGAAAATCCCAAAGATTTAAGGCTTCATCTCCAGCATATTGAAGAAATGGAAAAACGCGACCACAGAAAGCTTGGCAAAGAGCTTGACCTTTTTTCTCTGCATGAAGAAGCAGGGGCTGGTCTTGTTTACTGGCACCCTAAAGGCTCGAGAATAAGAGTTGCCATAGAAAATTTCTGGAGAGATGAACATCTTAAAAATGGATATGAAATGATTTTTTCTCCCCATGTCGGGAAATCGTGGTTGTGGGAAACTTCGAATCATCTTTATTTCTATAACGAAGGGATGTATCCGCCAATGGTTATGGATAATGCAAACTATTATGCAAAACCAATGAATTGTCCGTTTCATATTATGATCTACAATAACAAAAAAAGATCTTACCGCGAGCTTCCGTGCAGATGGGCAGAACTGGGAACTGTTTACAGGTATGAGAAATCAGGTGTTCTTCACGGTCTTATGAGGGTACGCGGATTTACGCAGGACGATGCGCACATATTTTGCACTCCTCAGCAGATGGAAGAAGAAATACTGACAGTTTTGCGCTTTAGCCTTAAGATGCTTAAGGGTTTTGGATTCAGTGAAATTACTGCATACCTTTCAACAAAACCGGAAAAAAGTGTTGGGGAGCAGGAAAAGTGGGATGCAGCTACTGCATCTCTCAAAAAAGCAATAGAAGCAGAAAATCTTGAATATGAGATCGACGAAGGGGGCGGCGCTTTTTATGGTCCAAAAATTGATTTGAAAATAAAAGATGCAATGGGCCGTGCTTGGCAGCTTTCAACTGTACAGTTTGATTTTAATGAACCTGAGCTTTTTAAAATGACTTATGTAGATAACGATGGAGCAGAGAAGCGGCCATACATGATTCACCGCGCTCTTTTGGGTTCTATCGAAAGATTTTTTGGAGTACTTATAGAGCACTATGCAGGGGCATTTCCTGTATGGCTTTCCCCTGTTCAAGCTGTGGTTATCCCTGTTGCGCCTGCTTTTGATGATTACGCGAAAAAAGTTGAAGAAGCATTTAAAGAAAAAATGATCCGGGTTGAGTCTGATTTAAGTGACCAAAGAATGAATGCGAAAATCAGAGATGCGCAGAATGAAAAAATTCCATACATGATTGTTTGCGGGGAAAAAGAGGTTGAAAGTAATTCTGTTTCCATAAGATTAAGAACAGGAACGCAAAAGAATGCGATCCCGCTTGCAGAAGCAATCTCTTTTATAGAAAACAAAATTGCGAACAAAGAAGTTATTTAAGCAGTCTTGAAGGTGGCTAATGCAACATCGGCAACGTAATAAAAATAGTCCGGGCGTATGGCCTGCTTACAGATATTTTTTTATTGGGCCGCCTGTAACACGAGCGTGCAGCTCAACATAAGGCTTGATGGGACTCATGTTAAGCTTTGGAAAAAGCACCTCTTCCACCTGGAAAAAGCCTGCATCAGACTTCATCTGTATTTCGATTTTTATTGGCTTTCCAGTTCCCTGCTTTATTACAAGGCTCTCGATAGCTGCTGAAGAATATTGGTGGATATCTCCCACTTTTGCGTCATGTGAGAGTAGGGCAGGGATCCTGGCTCTCCCTTTCTCCATGTCTGCGCCATCAGCAATGAGGATTATCCCTGCTTCGAGGCTGTTGACCTTGACGATCCCCATGTGTCCCACAATACACTCAATGCAAAGACCGCGCAGCAGAACCTGCTTGCGTATATCTTGCGGGTATAACATTTCCAGAAAGCGGCTCACTATTGGCAGGGCAAGAGGAACTCCCAGGTTTTCGTGGTTCATACGCGTCACGCACATTCCAATATCGTGCATAAGCCCTGCCAGAATAAGCGCTGCGCGGGAGTCATCGTAGGAGCCTGCCCCTTCTTGCTCCAGGCTTAAAGGGATACCAGCCTCGTGGAGAAGCTCCGCAAGAGTGAGCGCATTGAGTACAACCTTGCGCATGTGGACAGGACCGTGGTCATTGTACTTGAGCCGCATAATGGAAACCGCGTTTGCGCATTCCTGGTAAGCATTGAGCTCCGGGTCTTTCAGAATAACTTCTGCAAAATTCGTAAGGGAGCTTCCCTTTAATTTCTGGAGTATGGCGCGTTCGATCGCTTCTTTTTTGGGTGATTTTGTCATGGTCAGCATTATAGAAAAATAAAGGGAAGAAGTAAATCATATTGCGCAAGTGTTGACAAAAAATCAGTTTCTGCTACAATAAAGAAATCCAAATCAAGTACGGAGGTTATGGTGAGCTTGCGAAAAATTGACAACCCGGACAGCGACCCTTACAGTAGTAAGAACTATGCTGCGAGCTTACCAGAAACAGCCGCTTCCTGTCGCTAAAATGCGTATTTAAGCAAAAGTTTTTTCTGTAAAAGCTCTTATTGTCCGGTGTCCTTAAAATGTTCAGCGTAAGCCAAAGGATACCAAAATGAAGAAAGAAGAAATTTTATCAACTATTACCGGCGGCCCTGCTGACACAACACAGCTAAAAGACGTACTTTCCGAAGTGAACACCATGAATACTGCGGACATAGCCGAAGTTTTTGAAGATCTGCACGAGGGACAACTTATCCAGATGTTCAGAATTTTGCCCAAAGCCATTGCAGCAGATGTTTTCGCTTTTATGGACAGTGACCATCAGCAGCACATCATTGAAGCTCTTACCCATACAGAAATCAGCGAGATTATGGACAAGTTATTCGTGGACGATGCCGTAGACTTTCTCGAAGAAATGCCAGCTAACGTAGTCAGGCGGGTATTGAAAAATGTTCAGAGAGAAAAGCGAAAAATAATCAATCAGATTTTAAGGTATCCGGATGATTCAGCTGGCAGCATTATGACCACGGAGTTTGTGGATTTAAGCGAAGATGCCACAGTTAAAGAAGCCTTTGATACTATCCGCAAAATCGGCCTTAACAGCGAGACCATATATAACTGTTATGTAATGCGCAAAGACAGGACGCTCGTGGGGGTGATCTCTGCAAAGACACTTATGCTTTCCCGCCCCAGAGACCGTATCGGCGATATAATGGATACAAACGTTGTTTTTGCCTACACTACCGATGACCAGGAAACCATTGCTGACCAGTTCCAAAAATACGGTTTTTTGGCTATGCCTGTAGTTGATAAGGAAAAACGGCTGGTTGGCATTATTACTGTTGACGACATTGTAGATGTTATTATTGAGGAACATACCGAAGACATTGAAAAGATGGCAGCTCTTGTCCCATCGGACGATCCATATCTTAAAACAAGTATTCTTCGACATTCAAAAAACCGTTTTGTGTGGATGCTAATCCTTATGCTTTCTGCGACCATAACAGGAACTATTATTTCAAGCTTTGAAGATGGACTGATGGTTCTCCCCATCCTTATGTCATTTATCCCTATGCTTATGAATACAGGGGGTATTGCAGGTTCTCAGTCATCAACCCTGATCGTTCGCGGTATGGCAGTAGGTGAAATAAATTTAAAAGATATTGCCATCGTATTATGGAAGGAAATACGCATAGGAATGTTATGCGGACTTGGGCTTGGGCTGGTTAATTTTATTAGGGTTTTTATTATGAACAACCAGGATGTACTGCTTTGTCTTACCATAACCTTATCGTTGTTCTGTACGATTCTTATGGCAAAAACCGTTGGCAGTGTTCTCCCTATTTTCGCAAAACGCCTTAAAATTGACCCTGCTATTATGTCAGCGCCACTACTCACCACTATAGTTGACGCAGTTTCGCTTATAATTTACTTTTCATTCGCAAAGATAATTTTTGGACTGTAAACCATTCTTATACAAGCAGTGTTTGGTAACAAACATTGTTTGGCGACTTTGACACAAAGCTTGCCTTTGACTTGACAATATTTGCTTTTTATTATTAGAGTTTTAGTATGAGTTTGGCAAATATTTTAACAGCAAGCAGGATTGTGTTGTCTCCAGTTTTTCTGCTTATATTTTTTCTTCCTGAATATACAAAAACAAACCCTCTTGTGATTGCAATAGTTTTATGGGTTCTGTTCATTTATATGGAACTATCAGACCTTTTTGATGGAATGGCTGCCCGTGCTACAAATACTGTTAGCGATTTAGGGAAAATATTTGACCCTTTTGGGGATGTAATCAGCAGAATAACATATTTCTTGTGTTTTATGAAAATAGGAATAATGCCTGTTCTTGTTTTTGCCATAATAATGTACAGGGAATTTATAATACTTTTTATAAGAATACTTGCCATGAAAAAAGGGTTTGCAATGGGCGCAAGGGTAGGGGGAAAGCTAAAAGCATGTAGCTATGCATTGGCAGGGATTTTTGGCCTTCTTTATGTTTCTATTATAAGAACTGATTTGTTTATAGCATTTTCTGACCCAATTTTAGCTATTGCAAAGATTTTCTTCATACTTTCAGCAGTTGCCGCGTTTTTATCCCTTGTAGATTATCTGCTTATGCTCAGGAAAAAGTTCTCCAAATAAATAATAATGACCCCATTTTTAAGGCGTTGTATTACAATTATACAAATTTGTATAAGTAGTGCATTTTTGGAAAAAGAAATTGACTTATTTTGATAGAATTGGAACAATAAACTGAAATAAAAAAAATGTGTTATATGTACATATAACAACTTAATCAAAAACAATCTAAAAACTAAAGGTGGTTCTGTTGTGTCAAAAATGGTAGAAATACGCTGGCATGGACGAGGTGGGCAAGGTGCTAAGACAGCATCACTGCTTTTAGCCGATGCTGCGTTCAACACTGGCAAATATGTGCAGGGTTTCCCTGAATACGGACCTGAACGCATGGGTGCTCCCATATCTGCGTTCAATCGCATTAGCGAGGAGCGCACTACGCTGCACTCCAACATCTACGAACCCGATTATGTCGTTGTTGTAGATGCAACGCTTTTGTCGGCAGTAGCGGTGACAAGCGGCCTTAAAAAAGAAGGCGCTATCATCATTAATTCCAATAAATCCCCTGCGGATTTAAAGCCTCTTTTGGATGGCTACGAAGGCCGAGTCTACACTATAGACGCGGGCAAAATCTCCCAAGAGGAATTAGGCAGGAATTTCCCCAATACCCCTATGTTGGGTGCTGTGGTAAAGGTTAGCGGAGTTATCCCCGAAGATAAGTTCATCGCTGACATGGAGCAATCTTTTAAACATGCATTTGCCTCAAAAACTCAGGTAATTGAGGGCAATATGAAGGCGTTAAAGCGCTCAATGCAGGAGGTAAAAGGACTATGATTTATGTAAAAGACGCATATTTAAATCTTTCTTGGAAAGAAATTGATCCGGGTGGGACTATTCTCAAGGCAGGAACCTCACTGGAGATTAAAACTGGAGATTGGCGCATTATGATTCCGGGTTTTGTAGCAGAAAAGTGCAAGCAATGCTTGCTTTGCTTCCCTGTTTGTGCAGACAGCGCGATTCCTGTAAAGAATGAAAAACGCCTTGATTTTGAATTTAAGCACTGCAAAGGCTGCGGCGTATGCTATAAAGTTTGCCCATTTGGTGCGATTACTTTTGTAAAGGAGGATAAATAATGGGAATTCGTGAAAGACTTGCTGGCAACGAAGCAGTTGCAATTGCCCTAAGGCAAATAGATTTGGATGTTTTGCCTGCGTATCCTATAACGCCATCAACAGACGTTCCAATGTATTATTCACAATACGTAGCTGATGGTAAGGTTAAAACAGAGTTTGTAGCAGTAGAATCTGAACACAGTGCTATGTCTGCTTGTATTGCGGCAGCAGCTTGTGGTGGACGTACAGCTACCGCGACCTCCGGTCCTGGCCTTGCACTCATGTGGGAGCTTCTCTACGTTGCTTCTGGTACCCGTGTGCCTATAACACTTGCTGTTATTAACCGCGCTATGAGTGCTCCTATTAACATAAACAACGATCACAGCGACTCTATGGGCGCAAGAGATACTGGTTGGATACAACTCTACTCAGAGAACAATCAGGAAGCTTATGATAACCATATTATGGCATCACGCATTAGCGAACACAAAGATATAATGCTTCCAATCATGGTTTGTCAGGACGGTTTTATTACTTCTCACGCTATTGAAAACATTGAGCTCCTTGAAGATGATAAAGTAAAAGCATTTATTGGTGAATATAAACCAGCATGGTCGATGATCGCAGGCAAGCCTGTATCAGTAGGTCCACTGGATATTCCACAGTTCTATACAGAACACGCATACCAGAGAGCGCAAGCTATGAAAAACTCCAAAAAGGTTATTCTGGACGTGTTTAAGGAATTTGGCGCTCTTACCGGACGCAAGTACGACCTCTTTGAGGAATACAAGATGGAAGATGCTGAAAGGGCTATTATTGTCCTCAATTCCAGCGCTGGAACTGCAAAATGTGCATGTGACGCTCTTCGTGCAAAGGGAGAAAAAGTAGGAGTTATTAAACTTCGCGTTTTCCGCCCATTTCCACTTGAAGAACTTGCAAAAGCTCTTTCCCATGTTAAAGCTGTTGCAGTTATGGATAAAGCAGAATGCTTCTCTGCAATTGGCGGGCCTGTTTTCGCAGATGTGCGCACTGCTTGCTATGACTTGGAAAAACGTCCACAAATTATCAATTACATTTACGGTCTTGGTGGCCGCGATGTACGCCTTGAGGACTTTACATTTGTTTACAACAAGCTGGATGAGGTTGTCAAAACAGGAAAATCCGGTGAAATTTATCGCCATCTCGGCGTGAGGGGGGTATAAGATGTCATTTAATCTTAAGAAAGAAGCTTCTAAGCCGGAGCGTTTTGTTGGAGGACACCGCTTGTGCGCGGGTTGTGGAGCCGGAGTTGCGGTACGCGGAGTTCTTCGCGCACTGAACGAAGAAGATAAATCGGTTTGCGGTGTTGCGACCAGTTGTCTTGAGGTTTCAAGTTACTTGTATCCGTTTACCGCATGGCAGGAAAGTTATATCCACTCTGCTTTTGAAAACGTAGCAGCTACGATAAGTGGTGCAGAAGCTGCTTATAAAGCCCTTAAAAATAAGGGGAAAATGAAAGAATCCTACAAATTCATTGCTTTTGCCGGAGACGGTGGAACATACGATATTGGTTTCCAGAGCCTTTCAGGAGCTATGGAACGCGGTCATGACATGGTATATGTTTGTTACGATAACGAAGCATACATGAACACTGGTTTACAGCGTTCATCAGCTACTCCCAAGTTTGCGGAAGTATCTACTGCACCAGTAGGATCAGTTATTCCTGGTAAAATGCAGCATAAAAAAGATCTCACCGAGACTATGGTAGCGCATAATGTTCCATACATTGCTCAAACTACATTTGTTGGCAATTGTAAGGATATGCACGAAAAATCATATAAAGCACATTACACTCCTGGTCCGGCGTTTTTGAACATTTTAGCGCCTTGTCCACGCGGATGGCGTTATCCGCCAGAAGAGTTGATGACTTTGTGTAAGCTTGCGGTAGAAACTTGTGTATGGCCGCTCTACGAGGTTATTGATGGAGAGTGGAAGCTTTCATATGAACCAAAAACCAAGTTGCCAGTTACAGATTATCTGAAGCTTCAGGGCCGTTTTAGCCATATGTTTGAAAAAGGCGCTGAGTGGATGATTGAAGATTTCCAAAAATTCACAGATAAAAAATGGGAAAGACTTCTCAAAAAATGTAAGTAACACTACTAAGTAAGTTAATTACTTTGATTTTTACGGGGGCTGTAGCAATACAGCCCTTATTTTTTTGATAGTGTGAATAAATCATACGTTTTTTGAGATATAAAAGTAAAGAAATTATCTTTCTGATAAAAGGAGTCTTAGGAATTCCGGTCTAAAGAAAAGATGTAATAAATTTTGTGATATTGCATGGCTTTTATCATTTTCATTTGAATCATCTTTGCTTAAATTTATTTTAGGCAAATTATTATCAAAAGAATTTATGATCTTAAAAAATGTGGTTGCAAATGATCTGAATGAAAAATAATCTGCTAATTTCAAAGGGTCATAATTTTGTTTAGTTTTTATTGTTTTTAGTAATTTTTCTGTTAAACTGCTGTTTAATGCTTTTACTTCTTTTTTATAAACTTTATCATGTGAAACTTTAGTAAGAATTTCTATTTGTAAATATACTGGTAAGTATGAGAAATCAACTAAGTCACGGTTTAAGATAGAATCTATTTGATGCAATGCCAGATCAATGCAGTTCTTTTCCATGATTTTTGTATATCTTCTTATACTGTCAAAATATAGCTGCTTTATTTTTTCTCTGTCATTCTGCTTTACAGGAACAGTAACAAAATCATAAAAAAACGATGCGGTATTTTTAAATACATCGCTAAACCCTTCCTGTATATCAAGGTATTTTGTTATTACAGGCTTACTCCATAATAGAGAATCAATCATGTGATATCCAAACCCTTCCATAATGGAAGAGGATATTACAAAGTCCGAAGCGCTTACTATATTTTCAAAAGGGACAGGCTCCCCATATATTTTACTTCCGCATCCCCATATTCCAGGGATATATCCTTTTTCAAAACATTCTTTTACAGTGTCGGAATATTTTAGCTCCTGGGTTGAAACTCCGGGTAAAGTTACAATAAGGTTAAAACCTCTGTTTGTTATTTTTGCAAGCAGCGCTGCTTCAAGTATGTTTTTTCTCCGTATTGTTCTTACTGGATATAAGGCAAAAGGGTTTTCCGGATTAAGGGCAGGGAAAAATTTTTTGAATTGCTCTACAAGTTTTTCTTTGCATACCTTTTTTTTCTGTAAATATTCTGATGTATCTGTTTGAGTTATTACTCTTTTTGTAATAGCGCTTTTATTTTTGCTATCCTGACTAAGCTCTTTGCTAAGTCCGGAAACAGGGTCATATAAAAGCCATGACATATTGTCAGGCATTCCTGCTTCTTTAAGATATCGTTCATCTCGCGCATTTATTGTTACATATCTGACATTATTTATGAGAGGGTAGATTGTATATTCTGTTTCCACAAGAATGCGGTAATTGTCAGGGCGGGCACATTCAGGAAAATCATGTATTTGCAGAATAGCATTTTGGTTATTATTTTTTTGAAGATATTCTGTTATTACCCGTGTGAAAACAGGATTTTTACCAAGATGATAATTGTGTGTCCAC
The DNA here is from genome assembly GCA_009780675.1 of Spirochaetaceae bacterium. Taxonomy (GTDB): domain Bacteria; phylum Spirochaetota; class Spirochaetia; order CADAEX01; family CADAEX01; genus WQTU01. Next base: position 39,729 of record WQZP01000008.1, read on the forward strand.
CAGATAAAGCCTTCATATTTTTTAAATAATAGAAGTATTTTTTCTTCGATTTCCTGCTCATTATATTTGTCATTATCTGATGAATAATCTACAGTATTGTCAACATCATATTTTATAACAGTATCTGTTTTTTCTTTTATGATTTTTTCCTGGATTATACTCTCCAGGTTTTCTTCTCTTCCGGATATAAATACAATTTCCTCTACAATGAAGGAATTTAAAGAAGCATATTTTATTATTGCATTTACTGCATTTACTGCAACAGTAGTTATGCCTCCAGGGAGAAAATGATAATGAAATAGTGCAATTTTTACTTTTCTCATTTACAAAAAGTTAAAAATTAAAAAGCTTGCCTATTATCTTTTTAACTTTTAATTACCAATTAACCTCACCAGACTCAATACAATAATGAGCGCCCAATACTTTTGCTTTCATTTTTTTAACTATTTTATTTTTACCGATCTGTTTGACAACATAATCTACATTTGCATGGATCGCTTCATCAGCGTCTTTGCATTTTTTAACCGCAGGATTAATTGTGTTAAGAAGCGCCTGCAAATTTTCTGAATATTCACCGCCATTATAAGCGCTTATAACTGCTCCGCAGGAACTATGGCCAACAACAACAACCAATGGTGTTTTAAGATGCCCAACTGCGAATTCAATAGACCCTAATGTTGTTGCATCTGCAATATTTCCAGCATTTCGGATTACAAAAATACCACCAAGCTTCTGGTCAAAGTAGATTTCCGGTGCAGTACGGGAGTCAGAACAAGTAAGAACAACAGCAAAAGGTTGTTGCCCACTCTTTAATATTTTTCTGTCCTTTGTATGAGTGTCCTTCTTAATAGTCAGGTCTTTAAGGTATCTTTTATTTCCTTCTTTTAAGAATTTTAGCGCTGTTTCCCAATCAGTTATTCTCTCGCCTGGATCATGTATATCACCAGTTCCATTGGAGTTATTTGTAGTACCGCAGCAACCACCCGTAGGTAATAATATTAAATCAATTAAGTTTTTCATTTTTTTTCCATCTCTTTTTATTAGAATCTATCCAATAATGAAAAACATTATGGACAGGCTATTTAAAGCATTAATTATAGTTATTGTCTATATATTAATTGAATATTTATAGATTTTTTATATTTTGTCAAAGTTTGCTGAATGTTTCAAGATAAAAAATAAACTTGCTATCTTTAAGACAAATAGTGAAAAAAAACGCGCTATTGCAATTTGGGCTGGATTAATTATAAGGCTATTTCGTGGTATTGCAAAAGTTTGTGTATATGTTGTATAGTACAGCAATTATAATTTTTAGATAAGGAGCGCGTGATATGATGACAATTTTATCGTTGTTGCCAATAATCAGTCTACTATTGTGTTTAATTGTTATTAAGGTTTCAGTGGCAAAAGCTGGAGCCATTTCTTTGACTATTGCTCTTGCTATTGCTTTTGGTTTTTTTGGATTATCAACGTTTGGCTTGTCTATTGCTGTGGGAAAAGCTCTGTCGCTGGCATTGTTTGTCTCACTGATAGTATGGTGCGCGCTTTTTCTCTATCATTTGGTTGATGATTTCAAAGCTATTGATGTTATAAATAAAAACATCGTCATATTCATAGAAGATAAGTTTGTAGCATTTGTGCTTCTTGCTTGGCTCTTTACTGGATTGCTGCAAGGTATGGCAGGCTTTGGTGTGCCTATAGTTATTGTTGCCCCTATTTTGATTGCTCTTGGGTTTGACAAAATAAAGTCGCTGGCTGCGGCATTGCTCGGACACTCTTGGGCTGTTACGTTTGGTTCTATGGGAGCTGCTTTTTTTATCATTCAGATGATCACAGGTATTCCGCCAGAAGATTTAGGCATACCAATGTGGATATTCAACACGATTGCCCATTTAATGACTGGTATTGGTGTTTGTTGGTTATATGATGGAATGAAAGGGGTAAAAAAAGGGATATCGTATGTATTGCCAGTGTCCGCTGTTATGGCAGTTGTGCAATATTTTACCATTTTCTTTGGTATGTACTCGCTTGCTACTTTAACTACAGCATTGTCAGGGCTTGTGACAATGTTTCTTTTGTACAAGATACGGACAAAAGCAAAGGCTGCAGGTGGTCTATACGCAGGCTCATTGACTTTGGGACAGTCAGTATTGCCTTATGCAGTTATCCTTGGATTATCATTGGTGTTTATATTATTGCCATCATGGCTCAGGGATATTTCGCTTTCATTCAGGTTTCCCGGGTTTGAGACAGGTTTGGGATATGTGGTTCAGGCAGAAGCAGGCTATGCAAGGATGAGGCTGTTTGGCCATCCTGCTGTTAAGTTGCTCTGTGCTGCTTTGGTTGCAGTTATTATATACAAACGGGCAAAGGTATGGGATACAGGTGTTTTCAAAGGCGCAGTTAAAAAGACTGTTAAAAAAGGAATTCCTGCAACTCTTGCGCTTTTGGCTTTGGGAAATATGTCTTTGATCATGATGGATTCAGGCATGATGCATAGGCTTGCTTCTGACACAGCTACTCTAATGGGCCGGTTTTATCCTCTTGCTGCGCCATTTTTCGGCGTACTTGCCAGCTTTTTGACAGGTAACAACACCAATTCAAATGTTTTGTTTGGCGCTTTTCAGCAAACAATAGCATTGCAGCTGGGTGTAAGCGATGCGGTGATGTCTGCGGTGCAGTCAATATCAGGAGCAGTAGGCGTAGCGCTTGGTCCAACACTCATATTGATGGGTGCGATCGCGACAGAGCAGGTTGGGAAAGAATCATTGATTTACAAAAAACTCATTGGTATCGTATTATTGATTGCTCTTGTAATGGGGATTGTAAATTTTATATTGCTGGGAATATTAAGCCATTAGCATAGATTTTATAAACCACCTTGACTGAGCCTCAAGTAAGGTGGTTTATGCCATATATATAAAGTATAGCTTTGAGTTTTGACGGGCTGATTTTATCTTTGCTGATTTTTTGGGAGGTAACGCCCAAGTTTGTCAAGTAATTCATTGATATCGATCGGCTTTCCAATATGGTCATTCATGCCTGCCAAAAGACATTTCTCAATATCTTCTTTGAATACATTTGCTGTCAGAGCAATTATAGGGATTGCTTTTGCTTTTGGGTTATTGAATGACCGGATACGGCGCGTTGCTTCATACCCATCCAGGCCCGGCATCTGAACATCCATAAGGATTATATCGTAAAGGTCTGGATTTTCAACAAACTTATTGACTGCCTCAATACCGGTTTTCGCGCAGTCAATTTTGAGCGACATAGGTTCAAGCATTGCCTGTACGATCTCTCGATTTATCTCCACATCTTCTGCAAGCAGTATGCGGCGCCCTTCAAAATTAATATAAGCATGAAACTGTGAGTCGTCCACTTGTTTTTGTATATGCCCTACACTCTCGTTTATGATATCTGCTATTGAGGAAGAAAATAATGGCTTGGAGATGAATTTATCAACTCCTGCGGTTCTTGCTTCTGCCTCGATTGTGTTCCACTCAGCAGCTGAAATCATGATTATAACAGATTTGCCGGGTGCAGATGTTTTTTCTTTTAATTCTTTTGTTAGTTTTATGCCATTGATGCCTGGCATTTTCCAATCAATAAAATAAATATTGTAGGCGCCCTTTTGTTCGACAAGTGTAAGAGCCTCTTCGCCGCTCGCTGCAATATCGCATGAAATACCGAATTCCTGCATAAGCCGCATAAAGAATGCTAAAATATCATTGTCATCATCCACTACCAGAATGCGGACATTGTCCAAACCAATATCTGAATCCAAAAGCGTGCGTTTTTTATTTGTACCCTTCTGTGCCTGTATCGTAAAGCTAAAAGAAGAGCCTTTATTGAGCTCAGACTCAACCCAAATATTACCGCCCATAACTTCTACTATGTTTTTGGAAATTGAAAGGCCAAGACCTGTACCCCCGAATTTCCGTGTTGTGCTTGATTCTGCTTGTTGAAATGACTGGAACAAACGGGACTGCTGTTCTGGACTTATGCCGATTCCTGTATCAGTCACAGTAATTTTAATTGTACAGATGCCGTTATCTTCGCTTAATAGCCGGGTATCAAGGTGAATGGATCCATTTTCTGGCGTAAACTTTACAGCATTACCAAGCAGATTTGTAATAACTTGAGCCAGGCGCTGGCTGTCTCCGATCAGCGTATTGGGAATGGTTTTATCTATATGCACTGAGAATTTTTGCTGTTTTTTGTCAATGCGAAAGTTCACGACATTCACAACTCTTTGAAGCATTCTTTCAAAATCAAATTCTTCTGAGTCGAGTTCAAATTTGCCTGCTTCGATTTTTGACATATCCAAAATATCATTTATTATACCAAGCAGATACTTGGAAGCATCGTCAATTTTTGTAAAACAGTACTTCATCTGCTCTATATTGGAAGAAGCTTTTCCAATGGAAGTCATGCCGATTATGGCATTCATTGGTGTGCGAATTTCGTGCGACATATTCGAGAGAAAATCACTTTTGGCGCGGTTTGCCTGCTCTGCTATTTCCTTTGCTTTTGCGATCTCTGTTATGTTATGCATAAGCAAAAAAACACCAATAAAAACAGTATTTTTTTTATAGAGAGGCAGTACATAGACCGCATATTTACCAATATCAATGGAGACTTCAAAATTTTTCTTAGCATTAGTCTCACTGTGGTTTAAAATTATATTCTTTAGTTGAGAGGTTACTTCTTTTGTAAAAACAGAAGGGTGGTATCTTTCTATAATATTATCAAGATCGCGCCCCTGTAGCAGAGAAACATCATTGATATCGATAATTTTAACTATAGATTGGGAACCCAACAGGAATTTTAAGTTTTCGTCAAAAACAAAAATAATATCAGGACTTGATTTCAAAAGCAGATGGACATATGTTTCCTGCATTGTTTTTTCATCGGCAATTATTTTGTTAAGCCTTGCCTGAGTATCAGCATTCAGCCTGTTGATCTCATTACGCTTCAAAAGTGTTCTGAGTTCCCGTGCAAGCTTGTTTTTTTCAATTTCAGTAGCTTTGAGTTTTTGCGTCAGTTCATTGTACTCGCTTCTTGAAACAAATTCGCTTTCATTGGCGCCCAACATAATCTTTCCTCATTTTCCTGGTTCGTACCTCTTATAATTTAATAGATAGATAATAACATTAAATTATAAGGATAACTAGCGAGTAATTATGGAATCTGTTGGTTGGTATGCAATTCCTGACCAGGGTCGGGCTGATTTCACCGCCTGCATAGCCCATAATAAAGGGAATTTCGGAGCGAATCGTATCCACCACGGTTTCCAACTCCATAAGAGGATTACCGCACATTGTCATCATACGGCGGGCAATACATGAAAATAAAAGAACTCCATTGACATCAGACAAGTCGTTTAGTTGCTCGATTTTTTGACGCGTTGCCAGCAATACATCATCAGGCTTGCTTGTTAATAAGGTAAAGGTAGAGCCTTCATCAACATTGCCGCGGAAGATTGCTGTTCCATCCTCTCCAAAAAGAGCAATTCCACGGATAACCGGTATACCGTCATAATCCGCGCGCTTTTTTTGGTCGATCGCGAATGGTACAAGATTAAAATTGTTAGCAAAGTTGCCGTTGTCCACGAACCCAATACTATCAAAATATTTAAGTGCGTTTATATTATTGATTTCATGCACAAGAGAGCCGCTTGATTTTGTTATTTCCCCTTTGTAGGGTGTAGCTTTGTTTTCTGGAAATGTTCCGACAATAAAGCGGGGGTTTATATTGCCGTAGCACAAAATAAATGACATTGCTGTTCTATGATTTTCACCTTTATAGATGGTCTCGCTTAAGTCATAAGTGAGTGTATCATCTACAGCAATAGTTCCAAATATTGGTATATTTGGGATGTTTTTTTGCACTGCGTCAACATAAGAATCTCCTGAATACTTAAGGATAAGTGGGGGGAATATAAGGGCAAGCTTTGGTGATTCGGAAACACCTGTTGTAGCTTTATCAATAGCAGTTTTGATTGGTCCATCGATATTTTCTTCTAATCCCTCTGTCATGCCTGTTTTGAACCAAACATCATCCGAAGTAATCACAAAAATAGTCAGGATAAGTTCGCCAGCAGCGCCATTTACAGCTTGCGCAGATGTTGTAATCCCTGCTAAATCAAAGGGCAATTTTTCGCAAATATGCTTTACAACGTTGCTGGTGATAAATTCAGGATGACACAAGATGACCCCTACTGAGTGTTCAAGAAGTGATATTTTTTCATCAAGCTGGGTTTTTATTTCTTTAAAAGCTGCTTCCGGGTCGTCAATTTCATAAGTGCAAACACTCGCACACTTTAGCATTATAATGCCCCCTGTTTTTAATGCGTATTAATATATTATAAGTTAATATTGCTTAATTTCAACACGTTATTTCAGATATATTGTTGATTTATCATAAATATAAACTCGACAATTAGCTTTTTATGTATTAAAATTGTTATTATGAATTACTCAACTATAAAAAAGCTTATTTGTTTTATTTATAATGTTGAAGAAGATAATAAAGTTGTTTCTTCAATAATGGCTATGCTTAAGAAAAAAGCTGCAAAAATAAAGATGCCTGAATGGTTCTCGTCTCTTTCTCCTTCTGAAAGAGAGTTGCCGCTTGATCATAAAGATTCGGTCCTTATAACTTATGGCGACCAATTTAGTGGAAAAGAAGAAATGCCGTTAAAAGTTTTAAAGAAATTTATTAAACAGTATATAGGCAATTCCATATCAACAATACATATATTGCCATTTTATCCATATTCATCTGATGATGGCTTTTCTGTAATAGATTACAAAGCTGTAGACCCTAAACTTGGAACATGGAAAGATGTTGCAAGTATTGGAAAATCCCATAAGTTGATGGCAGATCTTGTCCTTAATCATTGTTCTGCAAAAAGCGTGTGGTTTAAAAAATTTCTTAAGTGGGACAAGAAGTACAAAGATTTTTTTATAACAGCAGACCCTAATACAGATCTTTCAATGGTATTCAGACCCCGCGCGCTTCCTCTTTTAACTCCATATGATACAGCAGATGGCAAAAAATTTGTTTGGACAACTTTTAGCGCAGATCAGGTTGATTTGAACTTTGCAAACCCGGAAGTATTGAAAGAAATGCTCTCAATTTTTCTTTTTTACATAAAAAACGGTGTAAGTATTGTACGCCTTGATGCTATAGCTTATTTGTGGAAAGAGACAGGACACACTTGCCTTCATCATGAAAAAACTCATGCTGTTGTAAAACTTTTCCGGGAAGTTGTGAAAATTTTTACACCTTGGGTTATTATTATAACAGAGACAAATGTACCGCATAAAGAGAATCTTTCATATTTTGGAAATGGGAATGATGAAGCCCAAATGGTATACCAGTTTGCCCTTCCTCCGCTGGTTCTTGATGCTCACATAAGGGAAGATGCTAACCATCTTAGGAACTGGGCATCTGATCTTAAGAATTTTTCAGATACTACTACTTTTTTTAATTTCCTTTCATCGCATGATGGAATTGGTGTTCTCCCCTCAAGAGGTATTTTAAGTTCCGAAGAAATTGAAAATATGATTTCTGCTGTCAAGGACAGGGGTGGTCGTATTTCATATAAAGCGGTAAAAGATGGGCAAGTTCCCTATGAAATGAATATAAATTATCGCTCTGCAATAACAGGCAATCTGCAGAAGAAAGATCTGCATAAAAAAGATGCAATAAATAAGTTTATTGCTTCGCAGGCTATAATGATTGCGCTGCAGGGTGTTCCGGGAATCTATGTCCATAGCATTATTGGATCATTAAATTATAGCAAAGGTGTTGAGATTACCAAAGCTAACAGAACAATCAACAGGGAAAAATTTGATTATAAAACTGTTAAAAAAGAGCTTGATGATAAAAAATCCAGCAGAACTATAATCCTTTCAAAATTTAAAAGATTGCTTGATGTTAAAAGAAAAGAAAAAGCATTTCACCCTCAGTCAGAGCAAATAATATTGCCGGGATCAGATAATCTTTTTGCTTTTTTAAAGATTCCCAAAGGTATTAAATCAAAGAAAAAATGCAGCATAAGCTTTGGCGCGGTTTTGTGTATTTATAATATGAGTGGAAAAATTCTAAAATATTCTCCTGAGTGGAAAAATTTTGATCTATCGGGTTCTGCCAAGTTTAAAGATATCATAACAGGTAAAAAATCCTCTGCTTTTGCAGTATCTGATGGTTCAATTAAGATTACTCTGCAGCCATGGGAATTTGCCTGGATAAAGATTTAAGGGATATAGCCTACGGTTTTTGCCAAAGCAAGTCCACTTATTCCATTGAGAAGTGGATTCCTATGTCATCTTATTGAAAAACAAACCTTCATGTTATCCCGTTGAAAAACGGGATCAACCATTTATCTGCTGGTCGTTAAGTAACCCTTTTTTCTTTTGATTTGCAATATATAAAGCATAGTTTTTGTCATGAAAAGCAATATGCCCAAATACCCAGTCTTTTAGGGTTCGAACAAAACTGTTGGGAACAAAATGTTTACCACTGTTGTAGTCCTGTGCAGCTTCAAGGATTTTTCCTATCAGTTCGTCATGCATTGCCTTATGTGCCGGATAATCAGGATAATTGATTCGCTTCAAAAGCTCCACTTCTGCGTTAAAGTGAAAGCGGACATATTCCACCATCTGTTGTAAAGCTTTTTTAAAAGCATCCTTAACCTTGTCAGGATCTCTGCCCATGCAGGTCTGGTAAAGATTATTGGTAAGATTAACAAGTTCTTTGTGTTGTTTGTCAATTAAATCTATGTTAGTGACAAACTTATTTTCCCAGACAACCAGTGCGCTCTTATCATGCCCGCCTATGGCGGCTTTTAGGTCTTCTTTATTTTTCATTGAAAAAGTGTATCACAACAAATCAAATCTGAAAAGTAAAACTTATTACATCCTGTATCTTGTTTGCCCCTGTAATTGCCATAACAAGCCTGTCAATGCCAAGCGCAACTCCTGAGCAATCAGGAAAATTTTTTGAAAATATTTCAGTATATGATTTGTCTATGTAATGATTCACAAGAGAGTTTTTCTTTAGATTTTCCTGTTCTTTAAAAAAAGCATCTATAATTGTTTTATCGGTTTCCTCTGTATAACAATTGGCAAGTTCAATTCCATTAACGTATAATTCCCATCTCTGGAACCATTTTCCATCTTCTGTTTTTTTTGCAAGACATGGAATTTGAATAGGATAATCTGTAACAATAACCGGCTTTTCCTTTGGAAGAGAAGGTTCGATAATTGAGACAAATATATAATTAAAAGCTTGTTCCCATGTATAGTTTTTTTTGTCTCCAAATCCTGCTTCTTTAATTGCTTCTGTTAAAAGTTCTGCGGTTTTAAACTTTTCCAAATCAATGCCAGTATGTTTCAGGAAAAGTTCTTTTACTGAAATTTTTAAGCATGGGGATTTAAGAAAATTGCAATTAAAAGCTGCAGCAAGTTTATCAAAAAGATTTTCTGTAATTATGATTGAGTCCTTGTAATCTGCGTTTGTACTATACCACTCAAGCATTGTAAATTCTGGATTGTGAAATCTCCCTGTTTGCTCTGAATTTCTAAAAGATTTTGTTATTTGAAAAATAGGCCCGCTCCCTTCTGCAAGTAGTTTTTTCATCCATATTTCCGGGGATGGGGTAAGATAAAACTCTTTTTCACTGCCATAAGGGTTTAGGGATTTTGTACTAAAAACTTCAAGATGAGATTCAGGAATAAGAGATGGAGATAAAACAGGGGTTTCGATCTCCAGATATCCTATATCTGAAAAATATTTTCTTATCTCTTTTATTATTTTATCTCTGTTTTTTAAAAAGGAAATTTTTGTCATAATATTTTATCTGTTTTAAATATAAAATGAATATTATTTTTTTGTAATATCAGTTTATAAAAATTATGTTATTATCTGTTATTAAGTTTTGGAAGCTTCTCCTCTGTGGAGGGGTAGCGCATAGCAACAGGGCGATCAATACCACGGAATAATAAGGAATCCAGCATGAAAACAGATGAAATAACAGGAAGCTTTAGAGTTTCCGCCATAGACCAGCTTCCTGAACATAATGGAGAGGGAAGGTTATTTACCCATATAAAAACAGGATGTGAAATTTATCATCTGTTTAATGAAGATAAAGAAAATCTTTTTTCTTTTATTTTTCGCACCATTCCTCTAAATAGCAAGGGTGTTCCCCACATTTTGGAACATTCAGTCCTCTCTGGTTCTGAAAAATTTCCTGTTAAAGACCCATTTGTGCAGCTTTTAAAAGGGAGTATGCATACGTTTCTTAATGCTATAACTTATCCGGATAAAACCATATATCCAGGAGCAACCATTGTAGAAGCAGATTATTTTAACTTAATGTCTGTATATGGGGATGCTGTGTTTTTTCCGCTCTTGCGCAAAGAGACATTTTTGCAGGAGGGGGTGCGTATTCAAAAAAATAGTGATGGAACGTATGAGTATATGGGCGTGGTTTATAATGAGATGAAAGGGGCTTACAGCGACCATAATTCAATACTTGCTGAATGGTCTGGAAGGTCGCTTTTTCCTGATACAAGCTATAGATATGATTCCGGAGGAATGCCGGAAGAAATAAAAACTCTTGGGTATCAGGAGTTCATAGAGTTTCATAAAAAAAATTATCATCCATCCAATTGCAAAATATTTCTCTACGGAAATATAGATAGTGAAAAACAACTCGATTTTATCGATAAAAAATTTCTTTCATTTTTTGACAAGCAGGAAAAAAGCGCTTCTGTAAAAGCGCAAAAATATATTCCGGAACCTGTTTATCTTGAGAAATACTCCTTGTCGGATGATGGCAAAGGGACTACGAGCATTACGATCAATTGGCTGTGCGGAGATTCTACAGAACCATTTGAACTACTTAGTATGGAAATATTGGGAGAGCTTCTTATAGGAAGTTCTGGTTCACCGTTATATCTTTCTATTAATAATTCAGGGCTTGGAGAAGATTTATCGCCTGTAAGCGGTATGGATAATGGTATGTACCAGACAATGTTTTCTGTAGGGATAAGGGGGACAGACAGCCGCAAGCGGGATGCATTTGTTGATTTGGTAAATAATTCACTTATAGAGATTCGGGATAAAGGGTTTGACAAAGACCTTCTTGAGGGGACTTTGCGTCTTTTTGAATTCTCAAACAGGGAGATAAAGGGGGGGAGGCCAGAGGGATTAAAACTTATGGAACTATGCAGCAAAGCATGGCTTTATGATAAAGACCCGGCTCTATTTTTATCATTTACTCCCTATATGGAAAAAATAAGAAAAACAGTTTTGGAAGATGACAGATATTTTGAAAAAATATTAAATAATGCTTTGATACAGAATAATCACAGGTCAATAGTAACAGTAATGCCAGACAACGCAAATCAGGCTGATATTTCTGACAATGCCACGCTTGATATTGCAACAAAGCAGGAAGTTGATAATGATTTTTCTGAATTTGAAAAGTATCAGCTATGTCAGGACAGCGCAGCAGATATTGGAAAAATACCTGTTCTTAAAAAAAGCGATATACCTGAAAAAATAGAAACAATAGAGTGCGAAGAAAAATATGATAATGGATTATGCACCTTGCTTCATGGAGTACATACAGCAGGCATTACATATACAGACCTTTATTATGATACATCGTTACTTGATGAAGAACTAAAAATATATCTCCCTATTTTTTCCAGATTTTTAAGAGAAACAGGGCTACCAGGGATTCCGTATTATGAAACAGCGAAGATATTCGGGTTAAAAACAGGGGGTTTTTATGCTTCGCCGGAAACAGGAACAACTGTTTACGGAAACAACCTGGAATTTCTTACTCTTCATTTTAAATCCCTTACTGAAAAATATAAAGAAGCAGCAGAGTTTGTTTTTAATTTTATAATAAATGCAGATTTTGATGATCTTGGTCGGCTAAAAGATATTTTTAAAGAAACAGTAAATGATTTTAAAGCTCGGATTATAAGAAGGGGAAACTATATAGCATCTCTTTATGCTTCAAAAAATTACACCCCTTCCCTGGCTAAAATGGAAGAGTGGGGTGGAATAACCCAGCTTTTAAAACTAACAGCTATTAACCCGGAAGATAAAAAAGACCTTGAAGATTTGGCTCAAAAACTTAAAAAAATAAAAACTATTTTTTCTTCAAGTAAAGTTATTTCCAATATTACTTCCGAAGAAAACAGCATATCGGATTGCTACAAAAATTTACTGTTTTATCTTCCATCTGCAAGTAACGGGAAAATAGGTGATCCCATTTTTGCTTCTGGTTGTTACACCAGCGCCAATGCTTCAAAAACAGCAGATAACACTAAGTCGAATCACTTGCAGAAAGAGCTTCAAAGCAAAACATCTATTATTGTTCCTGCTCTTGTAAATTATAATAGCGCAGTTATGAGAGCTTCAAGAATAGGGAGCAACGAAGTTGTATATGAAAAACTCCTTTCAAGAATAATAGAGACTGGATTTTTATGGGAAAATATCAGGATGAAAGGTGGGGCTTATGGTGTAAGCGCTTCCAGCAATAGCATGGAAGGGGTTTTTAGTTTTTCTTCTTACAGAGACCCCCATATAGAGGAAACTCAAAAAATATTTTATGAATCATTAAATAGTATTTCCGCTTCCAATGGGACAATATTGAATGATGATATTATTTTGAAATCTGTGATAAACAGTGTTGGAAAAGAGATAAGACCTGTTTCTCCGGAAGAAAAAGGGATTGTAAATGCTTTAAGAAAAATATATGGGGTTAATGATGATTTAAGGCAGAAAAACAGGGATATTATGCTTGCTGCTACAACAAAAAATATTTTAGATGCAGCTAACAGGTTAAAAGCCCAGTATGAAGCTGCTTCAAGATGTGTTATTGCCGGAAGTGATCCATATAAGAAATATGAAAAGTATTTTATTCAAAATAAATTTGAAAAAATCGAGTTAGAGATTTAAAAGAGAAATTCAACAGGTAGTAAAATATTATGGTAAAAAAAATATTGAAAATATTATTTTTATTATTCTTTATAAGCGTTGTATGCCTGGCTCAAGATGCACAGGAGAAAAATAGCAGTTTTTGGGAAGGAATTGCCAGGCCTGCTGTTTTTGGCAAGCCTTTTTGGGCAGATATGCATTCAACTTTAATCAGGATTGAAATAGCTTATGCAACCAACAGCCCTGATTATGATTGGGGAAATTTTAATACCAGTTATCGCCCATATATTTTTACAAATCTTGGTGTAGATATTCCTCTGTGGTCAGGTAATTTTGCGGATGGAAAATATGGTTTAAGTATCACGTTACCGTTCATGCTTGATATATGGTATGACAGGTTTGAATGGGTAACATCGCCGGTTATAAACACAGCTTACAGATTTGGGGCGCCTGATGTTAACTTTATATACCGCCTTGATTCCCCTGTGTTGGTTTTCCCACATTTTAATATTTACAACTGGGCGTTAAAACTTTCATTATTAAAACATGAATCTACACATATTGGCGATGAGCTTACTATCCATAGAATGCATGAAAATTTGGATATAATCAGAGTCGATGTATTATCAAATTATTTTGAATTGATTTTTTCAATAAATGACCCGGATGGGCAAACCCGTCTTAATCATGGTTTTAGATTTGGTTTTTTATTTAATTATAATTTTAGAGATGGCTGGTATACTGTTCTGGAGTCAGAAGCAAATCCAGAGCTTTTTGGTCCAAGCAGGTTCCCATTTGAATTATATATGCAGTATCAGTTTCAATCACCGCTTTTTTCGCGGGGATTCCAGATGATTGCTTCGCTAGAGTATCGTTTAAGAGAGCGATATAATTACCCATTTTTATATTCAGGCGCAATAAACGATTCTCTTCAGGTTAAACATAAAAATACTAGTCTTGTAAACTGTTTTAATATTTTGATAGGGGCCAGATATGATAATCAAAAGCGCAATTATTTTTCAAAAATCGGGATAGGTGTCCGTTACTATTTTGGAATAAATCCATACGGCCAATTCCGCTCCATGCCGCGTTACAGACAACTTGGATTAGTAGCTATTTTTGAATAAGATTATTAAGACTCTTTTTCTCAATTAATAAATATTGCATGGTATAGGGGAATTTTTCATTAGCAATTAGCCCTAAAAAAGTGTCTGTCATGGTATGGTTATTTTTTTGGTTTTTGGATTTCCTGATACTCCAGGGCAAGGCGGATCTGTTTTAAGACATAGTCCTGTAAATGTTCATCAAGTTTTTTAAAATTACTGATAACTTCTTCCAGCTTGTAATCTCTCCCTTTTTCAAACATATCTCCTTTGCCGGTCTTGAGCCAATTCTCGTTTACCCCATAGGTATAAGAGATAATTTTCAGGATACGGTCTGGTACTTTGCGGGTACTCAATTCCATTGCCCCTGCATGGGACTTGCTTACTTTTATACCTTCAGCAAATTCCTGTTGAGTTAATCCCAGAGCTTTACGGACTTCTACAATTCTTTGGCTTATTTTCGCATCATTTTCCAAAAACTATTCCCTTCTTAATGAGTTTAATAGTAACAGCATGACTGCGACCAAGCAAGAGATAATGTTTTTTTGTATTGACGAAATATTCATTGTAGCTTAATATTGTCTTCTATGTAGTTAAATTTGTTTACAAAAGGTAGCTTCGTGGAAAAAAACGAAAAGTTAAACATTCTGGTTGATATTTTTGGAAAGCTCGAAGAAAGCCGGAAAGATTACGTTCGGGAACTGTGTCAGAAACTTGCAGATATCCACTCCTCTGAAACCTGCCTTCGGACAGACAATGGCGAGTCCAATTTGGGCAATCCTGATTAGAATATTTAAAGTTTCAGCATTTGACTAAATTAATAAAAAATATTAGGAGTTTTGAAAATGATTAAAAAAGCTTTGTTTATTTTGTTCTTCTTATCTACTTTTTTTCTTGCTTGCGGTCAAAGCCGTCAAATAGAAAATCCTGCAAGTGATTTTGAATATCTTGAAGAAGAAGGGAAAATAATAATAAGTAGGTATATAGGAGAATCAAAAGATGTAGTTATACCCAGAAGAATAAATCAAATGCCGGTGGTTGCAATTGGAGACAGTGCATTTATGGAAAGTGAACTAACCAGCGTAACCATTCCCAATTCTGTTACTCATATTGATATACGGGCATTTGCGGAGAATCAACTAACCAGCGTAACTATCCCCAACTCTATTGCAACACATATTGGAAATAGGGCTTTTGATTCCAATGTGAGGATATGTTGATAAGAGCAGAGAATAGATTAGGAAATAGCAGAGAATAGGCGGGAATTTCTGGGTTTTTCTGGAATTTTATGGGATTTGATTTTCAATAGAGTTGCATAATATGTAATATTTTTAGCATTTAAATTTTTAAAACAAAGGGATCAAATTGACCCCTTTTTATAATGTTTTAACCTATTTTGTTTATCGCTTTTCTAAAGAAGAAGAAATTTCTTTTAAAGACTCTGCTATTCTTTCCAGCGATTCTTTAATAGATGGGGACTTATATTCTCGTCCTCTCTGCATGCCTGTAAGTTTTTTCATATTTCGGACAAAGCGATTAAGAGAAGATTTTGAGATAAGTTTTTCACCTGCTTCGACGTTAATTATATCCACAATTTTTACTAGTGAAAAACTTGGGTTTTTTAGCATATCAAGAAGTTTGTAATATAGAACATCTGGCAGCTTGTCAACTGATCTTATTTGACTCATTAATCCCCCGCTTATTTCGTATATCCCCAAATTAAATCTTTAACCACGGACACAATTCTCCCAATAGGTTTGAAAGTTAAGTAATCACACGGAATTGATTTATTCTTTGCCATAGTTAGAATAATAGAATTGCCTTTTCTCGTGATGTGACTAATATAAAGCTTGCCTCCCATCTGATACAAATAAATTCCTTCACCATTCCAGCCTGTAGCTTCAAATAGTACAATGTCACCTGTATGAAAAAGCGGAGCCATATGGTTGTTAAAGACCACGATAGCCCGCAGATCAGTGCTGTAAGATAAAATCCGCAAAGGGACAAAAATTGTTGAAGCTTTTGGATATTCTCCTGAATGAGCTTTTGGGTCTGGGATCTCTTTTTCTGGGTCGAACTTAAGAGCCTTATCCATTGTCAAAAGGGGAATTTCATACCCATTACTTCCCATCATTTCACCGTTACCGGTAAAAAGCCAATTAAGGTTTATGCCGTCCTGAATTAAAGAATATTCAAGTTCTGCGGGTATTTCAGAAAGCCCGGTTTCATAACGGGAAATAGATTTTTGATTAGAATGGTATTTTTCAGCAAATTCAACCTGATTCAATCGTAAAGTTTCACGGTATAACCGCAAGCGGTCGCCCTTTTGAATTTGATTATAAGACATATAATTCCTCCAAAGATTTAATTTAATAAGACATTTAGACATATTTTTAGTAATCAAATACAATAATAATTGTTATTGTTTTTGATTCTCCCAAAGGAAGTTAAGACAAAATGTTATATATATTTCCCAAATACGCACACGTGTGCGCATTTGGGAGCTTTTTAATTCCTCAAGGTCTATTCATCTATATATTAATTTGCTTCTTTTTTTAAACCCTCCAATTTTTCAATACAATCATCAATAATTATTACAAGACCGTCAAAAGATTTATTTCTAAAATTGACGGGAATGTTATGTTCTTCTAGGGTCTGATAAAAATTAAAGAGATTGGTAATAACAAGAAGTTTGTTTTGGATTGCATCAATAACTTCATTGTTTGAAGGTGTGTACTTCATTAACAGCCTCCTTGAGTTCGGTTATACAGTCACCGAGTATTGAAAAAATGCCTTCAATTGATTCTTTTTGAAAATCGGCTTTATTATGTGCATACCAGTAAAATGTAAAAAGATCGTCCAACGTAGAAAGCCTATTTATAATTTTCCAAATTTTATCTTGACTATCCATAGACTTATCCTGCTCTGTCGCTTGTGGTGTGTGAAGTTTCAAATACGAAATCGATTTTGTATTTGGCGACTCATAACACGGTGGAGATTTTTTTTCTGATGGAGCTTTTGAAAAGCTGGAGATTTTTGACTGTGAGGTCATTGCTTGTGATGTCATAAAGACACCTCCTTGTTGTTTGGTATTTCGGCAATAAAAATAGCCGAACTGTTACCACGCCAACAAGGGCGCCCGGCCCTCACGGGTTCCCGGACAGTTCGACTATTATCAATAGATCGAGGTCTTTCAACATCGTTTTATGTCAAAACCTCAATCTATTGATTAAAACAGGCACAAAAAAAGCCGCTATTGTGACGGTGCGGACGCCGCTTGTTGTTTGGTATTTATAGGATAGTCCTAATGTAGATCTTTTGTCAATGCCAAATTCTGCACATGTGAGAATTTGGACTAACATTTAAGTATGAAATCGGCAATCGATTGCCGATTTTTGATTAGGGAAAACAATTTGGGCAAATACGCAGACGACTGCCGTTTTGAACAAATTGGACAATATCCTCTTTGGAAAAAAAGGTTATACATCTTGCTTTTCTTACTCCCAAATTCTGCACCAGTGCAGAATTTGCGCCCATTTTTTCAAATATCAACATTTTTAGTATCCAGACAAATGTTGCAACGCTACAATATTTAGCAAATTCGCAGACGACTGCGAATTTATAGGACTATACACGAATAAATTGGACTTTTTTATTCGCTTTTAATTTTTCAAAATTGTTTTGTCCCAATTGCCAAAAAGACTAAATTTTATGCCGTGTATATTTTTTAACAACTTGAAAAACTTATAAAATTCGCAATCGATTGCGAATTTGAGAGTAAAGAATAATTCAAATTTTCACTGCTGTGAAGATTTAAAGCAGATACAAAAAAATTATAAATTAAAAAATAAATACGCAGGCGCCTGCGTATTTGGCCGATTTGAGTATCCAGCTAAATATTGCAATTTGCAATATTTAGCAAATACGAAATCGATTTCGTATTTAGCAATGGGGAATTTGAACAAACACTTAAATGCGAAATCGGCACACGTGTGCCGATTTTAACAAATGTGAAATCGAATTCACATTTAATCTTTTAAAAGTTGGAATGGAGCCCACTCTTTACAGAAGCGCAAAAAGTATCAAGGATTAGTAAAAAGTCTGTGAAGGAGTACTCCTTTTCAGACTGGGGGGATTTTTAAATGGAGCTTGAAACACCGAAGAAATGGTTTTAGATTACCTTGTTTTTAGGGCAGAAAGAGCAGCCGAGGAATTACTTCAATTTGGCAGATATTGTCTTTGGCTAAAAGCAGAGGTTGGATATGGAAACTTTTATAAAGCCTTAGAACGAAGAAATATCATCCCTCAATCTGCTGATTGGGCAATGCTGATATGTGAAAAGTTTGGAACAAATGTCACAACATTGCGACATTTGGCAAAACCCCAAGCACTCGGGGTTTTAGAACTAAAGGGCAAATCCGACAGCGCTGTCGGATTTGGGCAAACACTTAAAAAAGTTCACTTACAGAAAGGTAAAAACAGCGGGTTGGGTAAATTACTGCTTAGGCAATAAGATTGTCTAGCAGTGCAGCATGAGGCTCTGGAGGAAAAATAAAATAGGGGTTAAAATTTATTGACAGATAAATTGAAGTCCCTTCCGCAGGCGTGCGGAAGGCCTTTGTGACAAAAATAAAAAGAGTCTGAACTATCAGAAAAAAATAGTTTAAATTTTGCAACGTTGTAAAGTTTAACAAATACGAAAACGTTTTCGCATTTGTTTTTTTCATTACTTATTTTTAAATACGACAATAGAGTAAAACACAGCCTATTTTAAACCATTACTATATTATGATAATAAACACCATGTTGCGCATAAATGTGCTAGGCTTTAAAGCCTTGAGCCTCTGAGGGGAAAATAAAAAGATAAACAGATATGTTAATCGCTTTAAAATATGCAATTTAAAGAAAATATTAAATCATGAAAAATAAATAACTCCTGTTAAATGATTTAAACCACTGTTAGCATTAAACTGCTGTTATGAAAAACAATAAATTAAGTATTGTAGAAGACCTTATGTCAGCATGTGAAGAAGCTACAGGCAGCAAGGAAAAAGCCTTATGCGCTGTTCGTGCTTTGTGTAAAAAGTTTGGCGGTCAAATTATTTATATTCCTTTTAAAGAGTCAAAAAAGATTACAGCAGAATATCTTAGAAAAGTACTTGTCCATAGTGCTGGAGAAAGCAACGGGGAAAAAATGCTTCTTAGAATTATGATTCTTATGGGAGGCGTTCAAATATATATCCCTATGGAGTATCGCGCGTTTCGTGATGAGATAGCAAAAGAAATTTACGAAAAATATGATAGCAGCAGAAATAAGATGAGTGAATTATGTAACGAGCACCGCATAAGCTTTGCCCAATTATATCGCTTATGGCAAAGAGGTAAAGCATTAAAAATAAATAAGGAGAATGAAAAATGATTATTAAAGACGTGGTATTAGACGCACTTAGAACTATGGTAAAAGGTGAGTTCAGAACACAACTTGAATTTCTTATTGCTAATGACATATATAAAACATTAGCAACAATAATTAGTTCAAATTCAAAAAGCAATACTTATGGTTGGCTTGGAAAATTTCCACAAATAAGGGAATGGGTTGGCGACAGAGTTTTAGAGTCAATAAAAGAAAGTTCTTATACTATTGAGAATAAAAAATATGAAGCAACACTTTCTATTGAACGCACAGATATTGAAGATGACAACATTGGTATCTATAAGCCATTATCCCGCTCTATGGCAGATGAAGTTATTGCTTTTTTTAACCGCAATCTTGCGACTCTTTTAAAAGAAGGGTTTTCAAATATATGCTATGACAAAGAACCTTTCTTTAGCGAAGAACATCCGGTTTATTCTAATGCAGATGGGACAGGGACAGCGGAAGAAGTGTCAAATATTTTAGGAGATAAAACAAAAAAAGGAAGTCCTTGGTTTCTTCTTTCTCTTTCAGGCTCGCTTAAACCATTTATTCTTCAACAAAGGAATAATCCAGAACTTGAAGAAATAACTGATACTAAAAACGATACTGTTTTTTTAAAAGATAAATATCTTTATGGTGTTCGTTGGCGTGGTAGTTTTGGTTATGGATTTTGGCAGCAAGCTATAGCGTCTAAAGAGCCACTCACTTCAGTTAATTTTGAAGCTGCACGGCTTCAAATGAGGCAATTTAAAAGAGATGGCGGAGATCCTCTTGGTATTGTACCTACCCATTTAGTAGTTAGTTCAGATAATGAAGTTGCTGCTTTACAAATACTTAAAGCCCAGCTTTTAGACAATGGTAAATCAAATATAAATTATAACACAGCGGAGCTTGTAGTATCTCCGTGGTTATAATATAGATAAGTCTTTTTCCTTTGTGATATGAGGTAATATTTAGGATTTCATAATGGTTGAATTATTCCATTACACGCGGGCTTTTCTGCTTTCCCGCGTGTTTTTTATTATTTGATAAAAAGTAATTTTAAAGTTTGGTTCAAATTTCCAAACGTTTGGAAATTTTTGGTTTAGGCTAATTACAAATATTAATAATGTTTGAAAATAGGGTTAATTCAATGTCAGATTCTGCAAGTAACTTTGTCCAAGGTGACTCTGAGTCCCAAGAAAAAGAAAAAACTGAAGTCATTATTCGAGTATTACCTCAAGATAGTAATACTTTTCATAATCTTTTATGGAAAAGTGTAAAAGTTAAAAAGTCACTAGATGAAATATGCCACTCTGTTGAGCTAAAACTTCCTTTCAGTGAAAGGAATAAAATAAAAAGACATGATAAAATAGAAGTAAGAGTTTTTAATAAAAATTATACAGCCTCGAACAAAAGACCAAGACTTACAACTGTTTTTATTGATGAGATAACAGATTTAGCCACTGCAAAAGAAAGAAGCCTTGTTGTAATAGGGCGGTCTCCAGCAAGGGATATTATTGATTCAACTTGGACAGAGACACTTTTGGGTTCTACATCTTTTGAAAAGATTGTAAGAAATATAGGAGAAAAATTTAATATTCCATTAGCCCTATTCCCAAGAAATTTAGAAACGCAACCAGTTTTCTCTTTTTCTTGGGACTCAGAGTCACCTTGGACAAAGTTACTTGCAGAAGCAGATAATCAGGGACTAATTTTTACGAGTAATGAAGCTGGCGCGCTTTGTTTGTGGAAAGTTGCAGGTGAAAAAAGAAGTGAGGGGTTTTTTTTGGGGCTGGAAGAAAATGAAAATAAAATAAAAAATGTAAGAAGTGTTCAAACCGTAGAAAATGGCGCAGGACAATTTAATACTTATGTTGTAATAGGCGGGGCAAATAAAGCAATAGAAATTGATGACACTTGTAAAAACAATAGAGTTTTGACGATAAATCTTACTGACTTGATAGTATTTCCAGAAACTTTAAAAAGGAGGGCAAAAACGGAATTACGGCGACGGCAAGAAATTAGAACTATTGTTTCTGTATCAGGCTGGGGGTTAGATGATTATCAACTTCAAAAGCTCGGCTGTACAGAAGAAAAAGAAGTTTTTTGGAATCCGAACTTTTTAATACCTGTCAAAATACCATCAAGTAATCTAAATGGCAATTATCTTATTTCTCAAGTTGAATATAATGCGGATCCATCAACTTTTTCTTGTGATATAACTTTAGTAAAAAGAGAGGCATATCTGTAAAATAATTCTTTTGTTCTAATCAAAAAGTTTATTTTTTATCATTTAAAAATCAATGCCATTACATATTATGTAATTATTATAAGAATTCTTTTCTCTGTCATTTTGCGTTTTTTTCGCTGCTCTTATCAATATGGCGGCGAGAATAAAACATAAAAATACTGCCTAACCAGCTAATTCGCAGAGTGAGGGGTGTTGTCTGTTTCCAGTAATAGCCTAAAAGCGCCACTATTTTTGCATAGACTAAAGCTGACTCCTCAATCTGCCCTATCTCTTGTCTTGAAAAAAGTCCTTATTGCTGTTATAATATATATATGTTGAAAGTATACCTCGAAACAACAATTTTCAATCGTTTTCTTGAAGAAAGTCGTGATTATAATATGGAAACAAGGATGCTTTTTGACAAAATACTGCAAAATGAGGTAGAAGCGTATTCATCAACCTACGTTATTGAAGAGCTTGATAGAGCGCCTGAACCTAAACGAAGTGAGATGTTAAACCTTATTCCAAAATACAAAATAACTATTTTGGAAATTGATCAAAGAGCCTATGATTTATCGGAAACATATATCGAAATGGGAATAATTCCTAAAAAATTTAGAATAGATGGTATACATATTGCGATGGCAGCAATATATAATATGGATTGCATTGTTAGCTTGAATTTTCATCACATAAATAAACTTAAGACAAAAATGGCAGCCGAAATAATTCATCGTATGAAAGGATATAACAGTCCGTTTATATGTACCCCAATGGAGGTAATAGAACATGAATAGTTTTGAGAATCAGCTTGATGAGATAAGAATAAAACTGTATGAAGAAACAAAAGAAATGAGTAAAGAAGATATAATCAAAAATGTGAATACCCATGCTCAAAAAATTGCACATGAGTTTGGAATCAAAATTGAAAAAATTGACTGCTCCCTAACTACTTCTTAGTTTCTCGATTTTAATCACCCTTATTATGCACAAATATAAGCTCAAAAACATGGCAAAAGATGTTTTTCTTCTATGATTAACAAACAACATATTTGGTTTTTCTCATTATCTATTGAAGATAAATGAAATTTTTATTAAAATATCAGAATAAACAAATCAAGCAAAAAAGCTTTAAAATATAGATTACGCAAGAGGGAAAAATGGCAACCGATGATAAAAAAGTAATATACTCAATGGTAAGAGTCAGCAAAACACATGGAACGAAAAAAATTCTCGAAGATATTTATCTTTCCTACTTTTATGGAGCAAAAATAGGGGTTCTTGGTCTTAATGGCTCTGGAAAAAGCTCCCTTCTAAAAATACTTGCAGGTGTTGATACACAATTTAATGGAGAAACAATTCTTTCCCCAGGCTTCACAATAGGTTTTCTTGAGCAGGAGCCGCTTCTTGATCCGGAAAAAACTGTAAGGGAAATAGTGGAAGAAGGGGTTGCTCCAATAGTTAAAATGCTTAAAGAATATGATGAAATAAATGAAAAATTCGCAGAGCCCATGAGCGAGGATGAGATGAATGCGCTTCTTGAAAAGCAGGGCAAAATACAGGAAAAACTTGACAATGCAAATGCATGGGACCTTGATTCAAGGCTTGATATGGCAATGGATGCCCTAAGGTGTCCGCCCGAAGATACAAAAACAAAAGTGCTTTCCGGAGGGGAAAAAAGGCGTGTTGCGCTTTGCCGCCTTTTGCTACAGAAACCAGATATTTTACTTCTTGACGAACCAACAAACCATCTTGATGCAGAAACAGTAGCGTGGCTTGAACACCATTTGCAGCAATATGAAGGTACCATAATTGCAGTAACGCACGATAGATACTTTCTTGACAATGTAGCAGGCTGGATACTTGAGCTTGACAGAGGCAAAGGAATTCCATGGAAAGGAAATTACTCATCATGGCTTGAGCAGAAAGAGAAAAGATTAAGAGAAGAAGAGAAACAGGAAACAGAAAGACAAAAGACTTTGCAAAAAGAGCTTGAGTGGATAAGGATGAATCCAAAAGGGAGACAGGCAAAATCAAAAGCAAGAATAAATGCGTATGAATCTCTTTTAAGTAAGGAAAAAGAAGAACAAATAAAAGACCTTCAGATATATATACCAGCAGGCCCAAGGCTTGGAGATCTTGTTATAGAAGCAAAGGGCATAGCAAAAACCTATGGTGACAGAATACTTGTTGAAGATATGAATTTTTCCCTTCCTCCAGGAGGAATTATCGGAATAGTGGGGCCTAACGGCGCAGGTAAAACAACTCTTTTTAAAATGATAACAGGTCAGGAAAAACCAGATAAAGGGACAATAAGAATAGGGGAAACAGTAAGGCTCGCATACGTTGACCAGACAAGAGAAAACCTTAAAGACGATAAATCAGTATATGATACGATTTCCGGCGGAAGCGATATTGTCAAACTTGGGAACAGGGAAATCAATTCAAGAGCCTATGTTGCGAAGTTTAATTTTTCAGGAGCAGATCAACAGAAAAAAATGGGCATCCTTTCCGGCGGAGAACGAAACAGGGTAAATATAGCAATGATGCTGACAGAGGGCGCTAACGTAATTCTCCTTGATGAGCCTACAAATGACCTTGATGTAAATACAATGAGAGCGCTTGAAGAAGGGCTTATAAATTTTGCAGGCTGCGCTGTTGTCATAAGTCACGACAGATGGTTCCTGGACAGGATTGCTACCCATATCCTTGCGTTTGAAGGGGATAGCAAGGTGTTCTGGTATGAAGGAAACTATTCTGAGTATGAAGAAAATATGAAGCAGCGGCTTGGGATAAGCGCAGACCAGCCTCACAGAATAAAATACAGGCATCTTACAAGAGAATAAAATCGAGAAGTTACTTTATTACCCGTGAAGTGAATTTTGAAAAAAACTCTTTGCTATTTATGATAAATTATCTCTTTTTTTTTCAAGAAGATATATAAGAAAAAGTTCTTCGATAGTTTGCGCTGGGCCATCACCATGTTTAAATTTTCTCACTCTTGTATCATGCAGACGTTTATGAAAAAATGAATAAATTTCTTTTGCATTACCATTAAGAAAAATACATTCTTTTTCATTAAAGCCATATTCTTCTTTTAATATCTCTATCGCATCATCCCTGCTTATTGAAGACATACTGCAGGCTGTCATAAATTCTCTAAGAAAAGTTATTTCTTCATAGTTTAATCCAAATATAAATTCCTCAAGCGCCTGTATACTATTTGTATCTGCTTTTTCAGAGAGGAAGTTGACCCATTCCTCAGAGAGTTTTGAAGAAAGCATGAAAATTTCCATAGCGCCTTTTAGTGTTCCAAGAACAGGTATAACAGTGCACCTTTGCTTCCACAAAGCCATAAGAGGTGGAGAAAAAGAATCAAGGTTTCTGTCCATTCTATATTCCCAAAGATGGGAAAGTTCGTCAGCAGCGATTTTGACAATACTTTTATTATCAGTTAAATTATTTTCTATTATTATTTCATAAGCTTCTTCTGACATTAATAAGAAAACAAGTTTTTCGCAACACTTGTTTATCTCTTCTATTAAATCTTTATTAACATCATTGTCTGATAGTGCCTTTAAAATAAAATAATAAAAATTGATCTTTGATATAATAAAACCTCTGCCAAGTATAGCTCTTGTAGGCAAAGTAAGCTGGTTTGTTGGTCCAATCGAAGAAAGTTTATCTACCATAGTAGTTATATCTTCTTTTGAATTACCGTATTGCTCTCTTTTTTTTAAAGATGGGGTTCTGGAAACAATGTCTGCAAAAGCTTCCAGGTCTTGACTTCTGTTTGTAAATAAAGTATACAGGTCATTTTTTTCTTCTTTGATTACTTCTGCTGCTTTTGAAAGAAGAGGTATTTCATTTTCTGAAAAAGCTGATATTTTGCTCATATTTAGACTTTAAATTTACTAGACAATTATTTTTAAATCAATAATAAATACAATTATGAGAAAAAAAACAAAGCTATACATATACTCTCTGATAGCAGGGTGTGCAGCAGGAACAGTTGTATGGGAGCTTATCAGTATAATATTTAAAAATTTTGGCATTGATCTATCTTTTTCAGCAGGGCCAATAGGATTTGATATTTCTGTAGTAATGTTCTATTTTTTTATCAATCCGGGCACAGTAATAGGTGGTGCAATTACATTTTTTATTGTAAAAAAACTTACAGAAGGAAACAGACGTGGCTATTGAAAAAAAAATAGAAAATGAAAAAACAGAGAATATAATTGTGCTTGCCTCTTTATCTCCCAGGAGAAACGATATTCTTAAAAGGCTGGAAATCCCTTTTATTACAAAACCTCAAAATGTTGACGAAACAGTAAAAAAATGGAAATTGCCAAAATCTGTTAAGGAACTTGCTGAAAAAAAGCTAAAAAGCGCTCTTGAAGATAGCTCGCTAAAAAATATGCGCTGGTTTCTTGCTGCAGATACAATTGTTTTATGCGAGAAAACAGTATTTGGAAAACCATCTTCTGTTGAAGAAGCTGAAGAGATCATCAGTTATTTATCTGGCAGAAAGCATAAGGTTATAACAGCGCTAGCGCTTTTTGACAGAAATAGCGGGAAAATAACTGTAAAACATGATACAACATCAGTATTTTTTTCAAAAATGTCGAAAAATGACATAAAATGGTATCTTTCCACAGAAGAATGGAAAGGGGCAGCAGGAGGATATAGAATTCAAGGAAAAGGCGAATTTTTTATTAGCCATATTAAAGGCTCATATAGTAATGTAATGGGGTTGCCAATACATCTCTTTTTTAGTATGCTTTGCAGTGCAGGGTACCCTGTATATAATTTTTCCGGCAGCTTTCCTGAATAATTACATATTTTGCTTTTAGCAGAGTGTATTGGAAAACTTGACGAGAATAAGAGACGGATAAACCAGTAATTTAAAAAAACTGGAATTTTCAGGAGGAAATAAGTGGCAGTAGTTACAATGAAAAATCTACTGGAATCTGGTGTACATTTTGGGCATCAGACAAAAAGATGGGATCCAAGGATGAAAAAATACATCTTTGCAGAAAGAAATGGTATCCACATCATTGATCTTCAAAAAACAATTACAGCAATCAAAGATGCATACGACTTTGTCAGAAAGACTGTTCATGAAGGCAAGTCAGTTCTTTTTGTTGGTACAAAAAAACAAGCGCAAATGGCTGTGGAAAAAGAAGCTAAAAGATGCGGAATGTTTTTTGTAAACAACAGATGGTTAGGCGGAATGCTTACCAACTTCGCAACAATCAAAAAATCAATTATGAGGCTTAAAAAAATCGAAAAAATGGAAGTTGATGGAACTTTCGAAAGCCTTACAAAAAAAGAAGTTTCTATTTTAATGAAAGAAAAGTTGTCGCTTGAAAAAAACCTCGGTGGCATTAAAGATATGAAAGAGCTTCCCGGAGTTCTTTTTATAATAGATACAAAAAAAGAAGCAATTGCAATCGCAGAAGCAGTAAGATGTAAAATTCCTGTAATAGCAGTTGTTGATACAAACAGTAATCCGGAAGGGATCACATTTCCAATTCCAGGCAACGATGATGCAATACGCGCAATAACTCTTTTCACGCAAACTATAGCTAACGCAGTTGTTGAAGCAGATAACGAAATAGGCTTGCAAATCATTGAACATCTTCATGATGATGAGGACGGAGCGCTTATTGAAAAAACTGCAGCAGCAGATGCAGATGACTCAGCGGTTGAGAAAGTTCCTCTTGGCGCAGCAATAGGCAGCGGCGAAGACCAGGAAAAAGATGAAGATGAAAAATTCACAGCCGAAGATTATTCAAATTACGTACCTGATGAAGAAAGTGCAAAAAAAGATGAGACAGAGCAGGATGACGAGCTTGATATTGATACAGACAAATTTTATAAGGATTAGGAGTTTAAGGTGGAAGTAAAGCCAACAGATGTAAAAAAACTTAGAGACCAAACCGGCGCAGGAATGATGGACTGTAAAACAGCTCTGGCCGAAGCAGGCGGAGATTTTGATAAAGCTATAAAAGTACTCAAGGAAAAAGGTCTTGCAGCAGCTGCAAAGCGCAGCAGCCGGGCAACCGAAGAGGGAAAAATTTTTACAAAAATTGAAGAAGGAAAAGCAGTAATACTTGAACTTTCCTGCGAAACTGACTTTGTTGCAAGAAATGAAAATTTTATAAAACTGGGCAAAGAGCTTGCGGAAGAGATAATAGCTTCCGGGGCAGAGAGTGTTAATGAAAAACTTTCCGGAATGGTTACAACTGCAATTAGTGTATTAAAGGAAAATATGACTCTTAAAAGATTTAAAACTTTTTTGGTAGCAAATAATGAATATGCTGCAGATTATATCCATGGCGCAGGAAATATAGGGACGATTATAAAACTTAAAGCAGAAAATTCGGAAGTTTTTAAAAAAGATGCTGTAAAAGAACTTGCAACTGACTTGACTCTTCATGCAGCAGCTTTTGCTCCAATAGCATTGTCTGAAAAAGATATTTCAGATGTATATATAAAAGAGCAGGAAGAAATTTTCAGAAAGCAGGCAGAAAACCTTAATAAACCTGAAAATGTTCTTCAGGGAATTATAAAAGGAAAAGTTAGTAAACATCTTTCAGAAATATGTTTTTTGAACCAGCCTTTTGTTAAAGATGACAAGAGGAAAGTGTCGCAAGTTCTTGCTGATCTTTCAAAAGAAGCAGGAAGCAAAATTGAACTTTCAGGTTATCTTTATTACAGACTTGGAGAAAATGCTTAAATATAAGGACTGCAGTTGTGCATACTGCGCAGCTGCATGGATACCGCGATTAGCGATAAGGATGTCGCGCCCCGCACCATAACATGGATGCCCCGGTGCGAGATAAGAAATTTCAGGAGTTATTTGATGGATAGTATAAAATCAAAAGCTGAAGACAAAATGAAAAAAACTCTTGCGACTCTTGGAGAAGAATTTGTTGGAATAAGAACAGGAAGAGCTTCTGCAGCCATTTTTGAAAAAATTCATGTTGATTACTTTGGACAAAGTACACCCTTAAATCAGGTTGCAACAGTTTCTGTGCCAGAGGCAAGGCTTGTTGTTATACAGCCGTGGGATAAATCTGTAATAAATGATATTGAAAAAGCAATACAGAAATCAGAGCTTTCCTTAAATCCCAATAACGATGGAAAAGTTATTAGAATTAATATTCCGCCTCTTACTGAACAGAGAAGAAAAGAGCTTGTAAAAACAGCTAAAAATGTAGCAGAAAAATATAGGGTTGCAATGAGAAACATAAGGCGTGATGCTAATGATGAATTAAAAAAGCAACTAAAAGCCAGCGAGATTACAGAAGACCAGGAAAAACAGGCAGTCGACTATATACAAAAAATAACAGATAATTATATTAACGATATAAATAAAAAACTTGAATCCAAAGAAAAAGAAATTATGGAAATATAATGAGTGATAAAAAACTGCCTGTGCATATTGGAATTATAATGGACGGAAATGGGAGATGGGCGCAAAGCCTGGGAAAACCCAGAAGCTTTGGTCATCAGGAGGGGTTAAAAACAGCAAAAAAAATAGCACTTGCAGCACTTAACGCAGGAGTAAACTATCTTTCGTTATATGTTTTTTCAACTGAAAACTGGAAAAGGACAGAAGAAGAAGTTTCTTTTCTTATGCGTCTTATAAAAAACCATTTAAAAGCAGAGTATGATTTTTACAAGGAAAATCGTATAAAAGTTTTACACTCAGGAGATTTAGCGAAACTTCCAAAAGAGATACAAAAAGAAATTACAGATGTAACAGAGGCAACTGCATCATTTGATAAGCTTTCTGTAAATCTTGCAATCAACTATGGGGGCAGGGACGAAATAATAAGAGCAGTAAACAGATGGACAAAAAGCAGATCCAATACAGAAAACTTAACAGAAAGCGATTTAAAAAAGCATCTTGATCTTCCTGATGTCCCAGACCCTGACCTTATAATAAGAACAGCCGGTGATTTAAGGCTTAGTAATTTTTTACTATGGGAAAGCGCTTATAGCGAATTTTATTTTAGCAGTAAATCGTGGCCAGAATGGACAGAAGAAGATTTTAATAATGCTATTCAGGATTATATGACAAGAGATAGAAAATTCGGAGCATTGAAGGACAGAAAAAAAAATGAGTAACCTAAAATTAAGAATTCTTCTTATTTTTGTTGCAGTCCCATTGCTTTTTGCAACAGCTATTTTTCTTCATTACTTAAATTATATTGCAATTGCTCTTATAGCAGCATTTCTTATAATTTCCGGCACTTACGAGACCTGGAAACTTTTTTATGGAAAATATGAAAAAGGCGATTTTATTCTTGTAACGATTATTGCTTATTCAATTCCTGTTATTGTATATCTGGAATCTGCGAAAATACTGCCGTATAACACTATTTATTATTTTGCGGGAGTATTGATTTTTATTATTTTTGTTTATCAGATATTTAATAGAAACGAGAGTAGCTATGGTGAAATCAATAAAAAAACATCATCTTTGCTTGTTATTTTATTTTATCCGGGACTCTTTTTTTCCTATACAATAAGATTTTCTACGCTTCATTACCCTTCATTTGCAATTATTCTTTTTCTATTCCTGGTATTTTTTAATGATATATGCGCTTATGTGGCAGGAATGTTCTGGGGTGGCAATAATAGAAATGTAATACCAATAAGCCCTAAAAAAAGCCTTGCAGGATTTATAGTTGGGTTTATCTCTTCTATTGCTGCGGTATCTGGTTTTTATTTTGTTAATCCACTGTTTTTTGCGGAAAAATATCACTATGCCCTTATTGTAGGGGTCGTAATAGGAATTATTTCAATTATAGGGGATTTAAGCGAATCTGCAATGAAAAGATCTGCAAATACAAAAGATTCAGGAAATGTTTTCCCCGGACGCGGCGGAATTTTGGATAATATAGATTCACTTATTTTTAGCGCTCCTGCATTTTATTTTATGATAAAATATATAAGCATATACGGATAAAATGAAAAAAGTTATTATTCTCGGATGTACAGGCTCGATTGGAAAAAGTGCGATTGATGTTATAAAAAGTATGCCCGGTGATTTTAAAGTAACTGCTTTATCTGCCCATTCAAACGAAGAAGAACTTCTTAATCAAGCTAAAATACTTGATGTAAAAAAAATGGCTCTTACAGGAAAAAAACCTGTTGATGGATCAATTACCTATTATTCTCCAAACGGACTGCTCGATATGATAGCGGATGTTGGGGCAGATATTGTAGTTAATGGGGTTGCAGGTGCAGATGGGCTTTTGCCATCAGTAACGTCTCTAAAAACCGGAAAAAATCTTGCGCTTGCAAACAAAGAAACTGTTGTTATGGCAGGAAGCCTTATTACAGATATTGCTTCCCAAAACAATAAAAAAATAATTCCTGTAGATTCTGAACATTCAGCAATATTCCAACTTTTAGAGGGAAAGAAAAAAGAAGATATTGATGAAATAATAATAACTGCTTCTGGAGGAGCTTTTAGAGACCTTCCTGTTTCTGAGTTGAAAAATGTAAAACTTGAAGATGCAATCAAACACCCTAACTGGTCAATGGGAACAAAAATAACTATTGATTCATCTTCAATGGCAAATAAAGGGCTTGAGGTAATAGAAGCGTATCTGCTTTTTAATATCCCTCTTTCTAAAATTAAAGTTTTGATCCACCCGCAGAGTATGGTGCATTCAATGATAAGAACAGCAGAGGGTTCTCTTTATGCGCAAATAAGCAAACCAGATATGAGGGTACCAATTCAAAATGCTCTTACCTGGCCAGATGTTGGCCCATCTCTTTTTGGCAGACTTGATCTTGCTGGAGTTTCTTTAACTTTTCAGGCTCCTGATTTGGAAAAATACAGAATGCTTAAGCTTGCCTATACTGCTGCAGAACTTGGACAGGGTAGCTCCATAGCATATAATGCAGCTAATGAAATAGCTGTAGATGCTTTTGTGAATAGAAAAATCGATTTTTTGGGGATACCAAATATTGTGGAGCATACTATAGAAAAACTTGGTTTTAAAGGAATTGACACTATTGAAGATATAGTAGAAGCTGACAATAGAACCCGTATTTTTGTAAAGGAAATTTTAGGAAATATTTAAAACAAATGGAAGTATTTATAAATATAATAGTCGGGCTTTTAGGGCTTGGCATAGTAGTTTTTGTTCATGAAGCTGGCCATTTTCTGGCTGCAAAATCCTTTGGGATAACAGTACAAGCTTTTTCAATTGGCTGGGGGAAAAAAATATTCTCTTTTAAAAAAGGAGAAACAGAATATCGTATTTCGTTGCTTCCTCTTGGTGGCTATTGTCAGCTTAAAGGAGATGAAGTTTTAAGAGAAGCTATTGAACAAAACAAAGACCGTATAGAAGCAGAAGAGGGGACTATTTTTTCCGTGGCTCCATGGAAAAGGATAGTTGTCTTTTTTTCAGGCCCCCTTATGAATCTTATATTTGCAATTGTTATTCTTTCTATAATTTGGTTT
This sequence comes from Spirochaetaceae bacterium, assembly GCA_009780675.1. GTDB lineage: Bacteria > Spirochaetota > Spirochaetia > CADAEX01 > CADAEX01 > WQTU01. The sequence goes on from WQZP01000008.1 coordinate 71,921, forward strand.
AATGGTTTTACTTATTTTAGCCCCGATAGTCGCATAATCCTGGCGTCCGATTATAATAACCAGGGAGAAGTTTTTCCAGCAGATATTGCAGGGCTTAGGTCTGGCGACAGAGTTATAGAAATTGATAATAGAACGATCCGTAATTATCAGCATATTAGGGAAATTGTTGCGCATAATGCAGAAAGGCGGATGGATATAGTTGTAGCCAGAGAAGAGCGGATAATTGGATTGGAAATAGAGCCCAGGCGGGACAGAAGAACAGGTGCAGGTGTAATCGGCGTCCTCCCCTGGATAGATCCTGTTATTGCAAAAGTAGAGCCAGGGTCTCCGGCAGATTTAGCAGGGCTTATGCAGGGAGATTTAATAACCGAAGTTTCTGGAATTCCTGTTAATAATCAGATGGATTTTCTTGGGGTGCTTGAACCAAGACCCGAAAGTGTGAATATAAGATTTATTAGAAACAGGGCAACACACTCTACATCACTTACACTGATTTATAATGAAGAAGGGCAGACAAATCTGGGATTTGGTTTTAGTGTTGATCAATATGAGACTCCACGATACTCATTGTTTGGCGCAGCAGTAAAGGGAGTGCAGGAGTCTTTTTCAATTGTTTTTGTTTCAATAAAAGGTTTAAGGACCATTTTTAGAGGAGACGTTGATATAAATCAAGCTGTTTCCGGACCGATCCGTATAACCTATATGGTGGGAGAACTTGCAACAACAGCATTTGGTGAAAGTATCAGGACAGGACTAATAAGTTTTTTCCGGTTTCTATGCTTGATAAGTGTGGTATTGTTTTTTATGAATCTTCTCCCAATACCTGCGCTTGATGGCGGACATATTATTTTTGCTTTATGCGAAACAATATTTAGAAGAAATTTCAAACCAAAAGTGATTTATCGTTATCAGATCGTAGGTTTTGTTTTTATAATTATGCTGTTGTTCTTCACCCTTTTTAACGATATACTTTTTTTTATAAGTAGATGATATGAGGCTAATATGAAAGTTATATTACCATGCCATTGCGGGCATAAATTTGAATATGAATATGCTGATGAAGTTGAAATAACACCAGAAGTATATTCCGATATTGTCAATGGAAATTTTATGATAGTAAACTGCGAAAAATGCGGGATAACTCTTAAACCAGAATATCCCGTAATGTTTACATATCCTTTACAAGAAAAACCTATAAAAATTTTCCTTGTGCCGGAAATTCATCGGAACCCTTTTTTAGCGGGAAAATCTCAATATCTCTATAAAACTACAGACAGATTTGTTATTGGATTTATGGAGCTTGTGGAAAAAATAGAAATATTTAAAGCAGGCTTTGATGATATTGTTATCGAAGGTATCAAATACTATATTCTTTCTAAAATTGAAAATGAAAATGATTTGCAAAATGAGATTTTTATCTTTTTTAATGGGATTGAAAATGACAAGATGGTTTTCCGTATACATGGACTCAGAGAGGGCGAAGTAGGTATTCTTAATGTTGATATTAATTTTTATGATATGACTTCTGAAAAAATTAAAGAATCAATAAATGAAGAACCTTTTAAAAGTTTTCTTATTCCTCCATATATCTCTATTTTAAAAATTTATAGAGAGTATACTGACAATCTATCAGATGAAGGTCAACCAATTGATAATCCTTCAAAGGAATAAGATTTAACAAGTTAGTTATGAGAAGGGTTATCCTTGATTTTTTGTATTGCAAATTTTACTGCTTGATCAAGAGATTCCAGATATTTTTCATCAGGAACAGTTGTATATAGCGAGCCTTTTAGAGAGGTTTTGTAAAGGGGTTTTATACTATTAAGGGCAAGTCCTATAGTATCAAGAACACACTCCTGACAATCACAAATCGTATTATCTTTTTGCATATATTTTGCAAGAGATTTTTTTACAAGTTCTTCTGCTTCATTTACAAGGTACTCAAAATTATATGTTTCATTTAAATCCATTTTTCTCTCCACTTTTATTATACTCAGACTATTTTAATCAAAAATTAGATAATAGTCATTATTATTATAATCGCTTTTTTAGTTTTCACCATCATTTTTTGATTCAAACCTTGTATATTTTGGAATAAAAACCATTTGTATTTCACCAATAGGACCATTTCTCTGCTTTGCAATAATTACCTCTGTATCAATAGCCCCAGTATTATCAGGTTTTGCATCATCATCTTTGTTTCTCTCCCTGTGAAGAAAAACTACAAGGTCTGCATCCTGTTCTATAGAGCCTGATTCGCGCAAGTCCGCAAGCGTTGGTTTTTTCCCTTCTGTTTCACGTTTTACCTGAGAAAGGACTACTACCGGAATATCAAGCTCTCTTGCAAGCGCCTTTAATGATCTTGAAATTTCCGCAATTTGTTCATGTCTTGGGATTGTTCTGTTTTCAGCCTGGATGAGTGTAAGATAATCAACAAAAATAACTTTTACCCCATGCTGCCTTATCATTTTTCTGGCAAGAGCCCTAAGGTCAAGTATTTTTAAATCAGAAACAGATGTCAGGTAAAGAGGAGCTTCATAGATATCACCAACTGCATCATGTATCTTGCTTATTTGAAGTTCCGAAAGCATCCCTGCTCTTATTAAATTACTTGCGATTCTTGCTTCGGAAGATATAAGCCTCTCCATTATTGCCTGTTCAGACATTTCCAGCGAAAAAAAGCCAACAGGAATTTTATGCCTTATAGCTATGTTGGAGGCCATTGAAAGCGCAAGAGCTGTTTTTCCTATAGAAGGTCTTGCTCCAATAACTATGAATTCCGACCGCTGAAATCCATTTGTAATTTTATCCAGATCACTAAATCCCGAAGGTATCCCTGTGCATGAGTCTCCGGAAGTTATTAGCCTCTGGATCGCTTCCATTGCGCCTGGAAGAAGTTCTTTTAACGATTTATAACTGCTGGTAGACCTTTTTTCTATGATCTCAAAAATAAGTTTTTCTGCTTCTTCAAGAACATATGCAGTTTCTGTTGTATCATCAAAAGCGCCGGAAATAATTTCTCCGGATATTTTAATAAGTCCGCGCCTAACGCTATTTTCCTGTACGATTTTTGAATAGTATTCGACATTTGCACTGCTTGGAACTTCGGAAGTGAGGGAAGAGATATAGGAAGCCCCCCCACATTCATCAAGTTTGCCGTTATTGCGTAGTTGCTGCACCACAGTAAGGATATCAATATTCTCACTTTTTTCGGAGAGGTCGAGTATTGCGCTAAAAATTGTTTTGTGACTGTTTTTATAAAAATCATCCGGCCGCAGATACATTACAACAGCATCTATTGCATCCGGATTTATCAATATTGCCCCAAGTGTCGCTTTTTCCGCTTCAAGATTATGAGGAGGTATTTTATCTTTTAAAGGCGCCTGGGACATTTATCAAATTACTTTTTTTCAACTTCTGCAGACTCAGAAGCAGCAACAGTTATTTTCAACATTGCACTCTGATTCCCATATAGTTTTACTTTAATGTTATAGTTGCCAACCATTTTGATATTATTTTCAGGTACTTCTATTTTTTTCTTTTCAACACTAATACCTTCTTTTGCCAAAGCATCTGCAATTACAGAATTATTTACAGATCCAAAAAGCTTGCCTGATTCTCCTGCAGGCATTGCTATAGAAAGCCCTTCAAGAGACTCAATCTTTTCTTTAAGTCCAAGAGCCTGTTGTTTCTTTTCTTCTTTTTTCTTTGTTATGAGGTCTTTTTTCTGTGCAAAAATATTAATATATTTTTTTGTATAAGGAACTGCCATACCTTGAGGAATAAGATAGTTTCTGCCATATCCATTGGCAACTGATTTTACATCCCCTTCTTCTCCAAGATTTGCAACATCCTGATTAAGAATTATTTTCATTGTCATATTTTTTCTCCCTAATATTCTTATAATTTATCCATATTTCCGATACACCAAGTCCTGGCACTGCAACAAGCACTATAAAGTTTAAACCTGGCTGTAATAAAAACAGCAAGAGTGAAACATAAATAAGCACTCTAAAAAATCTTGGAACATTCAATGCTAAAAACAAACTTTGAATTATCCCAATACCCCGCAGCCCATAAAGTGTAATTATTATAAGCAGCATATTCCATCCAATATAGCCTAAAAAACCAAGACCTACTCTATGGTCAAGAACTACGGTTGTTAGTGCTATTATCAAAGGCCAAACTATAAATTGCGGAATAGAAAGCGTTTTAAGACTAACGTTGTTACTCAACTTGCCATCTATAATTTTCATGCTGCCTAGCCACCAGCTTGCTGAAAGCAAAATAAAATACAAAAAAAGATAACTACGCATTATAGCTACTTTTATAGTATTATATACAGTTTCAGCATCAACAGTTTTTAATATTGCAACAATATCCAAAGTTTCGTTGCCCGATCTTTCGCCAAAAGTGCGAATCGTCCCTTCAAGAAAAACAGCAATCTGACTTTTATAAAAATCCTGAAAAACTGTTGAATTATAGGTCAAAAGAACAGGAATCCCAATAAAAAAAGCTCCTATTGTTACAATAACCAGCTTTTTAAGCATTCTTGGATTTCCCTGCCAATTATAATTAATATACAAAAACCCCAAAAGCATTATTATTACTACTAAAACTTCTGAAAAAATTATTCCGCTTCTTAACGCAAATATTTCAACCCTGTTTGTTCTGAAAAAACAAGCAATCAAAGTTATTGCGCTAACAATAACTGCTGCCTGCATCATTTGCAGAAAGCCTTTTCTATTTCTAAGAAGTTGAAGAGGAATAAGAAAAAAGATGAAAAAGTAAACGGACTGATAAAGAAATACAGAGATTAATGAAAAAATTATTACTTCTTTCTCTATTTTTTTAAAAGTATCCGGAAATTTTTCTACTTCCATTTCTTAATTCCCTGTGAATAATGCTTAGTTTTTTACAAAAGGCAAATACGCAAGGACTCTTGCTCTTTTTATTGCTGTTGTAAGAGCTCTTTGATGCTTTGCGCATGTTCCTGTAATTCTTCTTGGCAGTATTTTTCCTCTTTCAGTAACAAACCGCCTTAGCATCTCATAATTTTTATAATCAGCAACATTTTTTTGGTCGCAAAACTTGCATATTTTTCTTTTAAATACAGGTTTTGTTTTGCCTTTTGAGCCACCCATTTTCTGCTCATGCTCATCATCATAAGCCATATCAATATCTTTTTTATCAAAATTGTCATTATCAATTTTTTCTTTAAAGTCGTCTGACATATTCTTTACTCCTTAATTTAGAATGGAATCCCGTCATCATCAAATTGACCGGGTTCTTCAAAAGATTCTTTTTCATATTTTTCAAACGGAACAGATTTTCCCTGAGGCTGCATTTGACTTCTTTCTTGTCTGGAAAAATTATTGCCGCTGCCATTTGATTGCGCGGAAGATTGTGCGTTGCCACCTCCTGCGCCACTGCCTCCAAGAAGCTGGATATTAGCTGCATGGATCTCAACTCTGCTTCTGTTCTGTCCGTCTTGTTCCCATCTGCTCTGTCTAAGCTCGCCATCTATAGCGACCTGTTTGCCTTTTGCAAGATATTTGCTTAAAGCTTCTGCTACTTTTCCCCACAACACGATGTCAAAATAGTTTACCTCTTCATCCCATTGATCACCGCTTTTTTTACCTCTATTTACTGCTACGGAAAATTTGGCAACAGGTGTGCCTGATGATGTAAATCTAAGCTCAGCATCTCTTGTCAGTCTGCCAACAAGAAAAACTCTATTAATATCTGTCATATTGAATCCCTGTAATAATGTTATTCAATATTTACAAATAGAAATTTCAGAATATCTGAGTTCATTCTTATTTCTTTTTCTGTTTCATTAAGTTTTGATGGTTCAAATTCAAGTTCATAGAAAAAGTAGCGTCCTTTAGACTGCTTCTTTACTTCGTATGCCAGAAGCTGTTCCCCATGGTCTTCTTCTTTAAGAATTTTTGCAGATTTACTTTCAAGAATGTTTTTTACGAATTCTTTGGCCTTGCTCATTTTATCTTCTTCTATCCTGAAGATAAATGTAGCTTCATATTTTCTCATGATTCCTCCTTTTGGTCATTAGATCCTTGCTCACAGCAGGATAAAGAGGCCTGTGAGAATCTATCATATTTATACTGATGGTGTCAATAAGCAGCTCTATATTTGGTGTTTTTCAAAACAAGGCATCAAATACAAGGAGAAATTCAAAAATTTTAACCAAAAACCACATATTTCTGGGAATGCTTTGCCTAAAATACCACTTTTCTAGCGCCTTCTTCTGTTACGCAGCAGCAGAAGTCTTAGAAAGCTCGCGCAATTGGTAAGTAAACTTGCAAAGTAGGTCATGGCCGCTGCATTAAGCGCCTTTTTCGCACCACTCAACTCTTCTTTAGTAAGCATATTGTTGTTACGCAGTATGATCAATGCCCGTGACGAGGCGTTTAATTCTGCTGGCAAGGTGAGTAGGGAAAATAGAACTGCACCGGAAAACAGCAAAATTCCAATATCCAGCAGTGGGCCAAAACCAAAGATAATCCCGCCCATCGCAAGATAGGGGCCATACTTTGAACCAAAGTTGGAAAGTGGCCGAATAAAATTGCGTAATCCCATCAGCTTGTACTTGCTGGCGTACTGTATGGCATGCCCTGCTTCGTGGGCTGCTACTGCTACTGCGCTGATTGAGGTCTTATTAAAAACCGGTTCTGAAAGTGATATCCATTTTAATTCTTTTCCATCCTGTGATCTGCCTCGGCCGTAATGATCGCTCCATGTTCCTGCTACTGGTTTTATTGGCACATCATCGATGTTATTCAGTTTTAACATTTGTGCTGCCACATCCCGGCCAGTGAGCCCTTTTTTGTTAGCAACCCCTGAATACTTTTTTAATGTTGAGCTCATTCGCATCTGTATAAGTCCGGAAAACGCAATAGCTGGCACAACTAAGAGCAGGTAATAGTTGTCAACAAAAGGTACTAGCATAACACACTCCACAATTATATATAATTCGCAAATTATAAGCTATTTTTATGGATACAGCAAGGGTGATTAACCGTACAGGCAAAGCTGTACGGTTAGTTAAAAATTACGTGATTGGCACGGAATTAGCTGCTGTCTCTTTTTTCTTTTTCCCCCGGTAAACACCAAAGCCAATAAGTGCTCCGACCAATGCAAGTACAAAAAGCAATGCAATTAAACTATTAAGGATATTTGCAACCACTATGACAACTAATGACAAGACAAGCGAAAAAATTATTGCAATAAGAAAGGTAATCTTTCCTGTAATCATCTTGATGAGAGGAATAATTCTTGCAATAGCCTGAATTGGTCCGAATAGCATTGTAAAACCTACAAGCATAATAGCATAACCAACAATCCTCAAAATTAATGTCAAAGTTCTATTTTCGGAATCAAGGATTGAAATTACCTGATTGATTGTAGGGGCATTAAAAAATCTGTAAATAGTTGATGAAGTTTTTATAAGCCCGGTGCTTCTGAAATCAAGCTGTTCTATTTGTTGCCCATTTAGTCTTCCAAGCGCAATACCATCGGTGTTGTTTTCTATATACCAATAGCTAATACGATAATCTCCCACAGCAGGCGCGGTTATTGCCCTGTCGTATTCGTAAATATAACCTTCATTAAAAACCAAACCAGCAGCAATAGTTGTAGCAGTTGGTATGAATTGGGTATATGCACCCCTTAATGTAATGTTGCTGCCCAAATTAAATCCAGCGATGGTAAGGTCATTGGCAACCCGGGAAAATCTTGTGAAGCCAGGTTTCTCTGCAGGGTTTTCCGGCGCATTCTGCCCTCTAAACTGCGATGAGTTTGGTGTAGAGGTTGACCACTTTAAATTATACTCATAGGTGATAATTGTTTCTGTTCCGCCACCTAGCCTGTCACGTTCGGTCCTGTGTTCTTCTTCAACCCAGACCCACCTTTCGATAACACGTTCAAGGGCAATAAATTCTTTATTTAAATCTGCGCTAAGGAACTGGTCAAGACCAACCTGCGTTCCTGTCAATGCACCCCTGACCCAAACTGCCTGGTTTTGAAGAGCTGATGAGTTTGCTGGTGTTAATTCGGTCGCCATCCTTGCTGCATCAGCAGGATTAGGGCGTACTTCGTTCCAAAACAAAAGAAAACACGATCCAAAAATAAAAAGAATTCCGATAAACACGCCAATAATAGAATTAAGAAAATTTCTGAAAAACCCTTGCCTCTGGACCACTTGTCCGCTGTTGCCCATACCAGAGCCACCAATATTTCTGGCAGACCTACCTAGATTCGACCTCATAAAACTACCCCCAATTCTGAATTTATTGCTTTTTTACACTATAATACGAAGATTGCTCCATTTTTTGACTTAGTATTGGAAGGACAAAAAATACTTACCAATACTCCATTATCCTTTTTGTCTTCTCTACAATTTCTATCATCTCCTTAATAGGGTCTTCTTGATTAACAACCGGAATCCATATTTTTCCCTCATACTCTTCTGGTGTCCTCGAAAAAAGATAACAGTTATTATATTTCTTTAGTATTTCTGGTTCTCGGTTGTTAATCCATTTTCTATCTCGTATTGGTTGTGTCCCGGAACTCTCCCAAACAACTTGCCAAATTCTGGGACCACCATTTACCTGGTGCTTTCTGAAATGAGGGAGAAACCACACGCCATTTTTTCTCTCTGTTTCAATATAATCCCCGCAAATATTTCTCATTTTAAAGCCAGCATCTTCAAATGCTTTTTTTACTTTAGACAATTCGATTGAAAATTCAGTATTAGAATTTTGTTTTCCCTTTGCGTTTCTTGTTTCTTTTAATTCATTACTTTTTCGCATAATTTTCTCTAATTGTTTATTTTTTACATCCTCTTTGTCTCTTTTATAAAATGATCAAAAAATATTTATACTGCAACCTTCTCTATTCTTATCTATCAATATTTAATATTATATCATAAAGAGGTAAATAGGCGAACAGATGAAAAAGATTTTTGTGATTTTACTCTGTTTTTTCCCGGCTTTTATATTTGCGGAAAATTTCCGTATGGTACCACCGGAAGATTTTAGTAATACAGATTTTCGTAATAATATTTGGTATTTTGGATCAAATAATATGGGCGATATTGATAATTTTTTATTGGCATTTAATGCCCGTTTTATTGAAAGAACTATTGCAAAAGATGATTTCTCAAATTTACGGCAACCCTATTTTTCTATTTGTGAAAGATTACTTAATCGGGGAAGAGGTGTGCAAATACCTAACCTGATTTTTAGTATTATGATCATTTGTGATGACAAATATGGTATAATGCTTTTTTGGTGGAGGGATAGTTCTAATTTTATGGGTGGGTCCTGCAGATAGATTAATGTTCCGTCATTTTTTTGAATTAAAACCTAATTGGTAAAGAGGTTATACATATGAGTATTCATTCCGGTTTGCTTCCTTAATAAAATATCTGCCGGTCATATTGTTTTTTCTTACCCTGCAATGCCTCTAACCAGCGTTATCACAAAGTAATAAAGAATCACGCCGGACACAGCGAACTTGGCGCCTGTTCCAAGCAAAAGCCCTACAAACGAGCCTGTTGCAGAGCGTAAAGCTTTGATTTTATCGTTATGCGCTGTCATTTCTCCAATAAAAGCTCCAAGAAAAGGGGCCAATGATGATTCCAATTGGAGCGAAAAAAAGTCCAACAATAAGTCCGATTATCGAACCCCAAACACCCCGTTTGCTTCCGCCAAATTTTCTGGTAGTCCATACTGGCAGCAAATAATCTACAACAGTTACAACAACAGTAAAAACCCCGAGCCAGATCAACAGACTTGTACTAATGCCTCCCCAGCGCGTAAAATGGAGCAGAAAAATTTCACCACAACTCAATGACGGTCCAGGAATCCCTGGAGCAATGCACCCAATTATCCCTGTGAGTACCAATAATCCTGCAATTGTAACTAACAAAAAATCCATTTTTTCCCTCTTGTAGATAAATCACTTATACATATTGCTATAATATTTATTCTATATCTTGGCAAGAGGATAAAAAAGGAAATTTTTCGTACGTTTTTATGATAGCAAGACATCTTAGGTGACAACCACGGAATAGGGGAATGAATATATAAATTCCTTATTTGTAAATATAAAACAGCTGTTATGCTAGTGTTGCACAACAGCTGATAAATGTGTTTTTAGAACACAATTCTAAGGAACCAAGTCAGCAGTGGTAAAGGTTATGACCATACCTTCTGCTACTGTAACATTATTTTTGATAAATGTAAAACCTCCGCCAATCAATCGAATATCATATACATTTTGAACATTCAAATGTTGAGAAAGAGAGAATGTTCGTGACTGCCCATTTGCTAAATTGAAACCAAGAGCTAAATTGCTTCCCCAACTATCTGAGCTAGATGGTCTTATCCAAATACCCTGCCCACCGACACCTCCTACGACAGTATAACCTGTGTTGTTTTGAATAACAACAACAGGTAATTCAATAGTAGGATTATCCATATCTGCGCTGGTAAACATTAATGTCATACCCTGTGATATTGTAATATTATTTCTAGTATATGTATTAGTTGGGTTTGTTGACCTCATTTGAATATCAAACACTGTAAAATTGGATGGCGGAATCTGTATAGTTGCAGATAGATTGTTATTATTTGATATTGATCCAAAAGTATTTCCCCAGTCAGATATAACTGATGGTTTGATATGGACTGAATTAAAATTTTTCCCTGCTCTATTTTGGATGGTAATAGTTGGTTGAGCGCTCCCATCATTTAAATCACTTGTGGTAAAGTTGATTGTCATGCCATTTGAAATTGTGACCCCATATTTTCTAAAACTAAATCCACCGCCATTTAATACTATATCATATACACTGTGAGTGGACAGAGGTTGAGAAAGAGTAAATGTTCGTGACTGCCCATTTGCTAAATTGAAACCAAGAGCTAAATTGCTTCCCCAGCTTTGGGCAGTAGTTGATGGTTTTATCCAAATACCCTGCCCACCGACACCTCCTACGACAGTATAACCTGTATTATTTTGAATAGTAATAGTTGGATTTGTAGGTATACCACCGCCGCCACCACCACCACCGCCGCCAGTAACAGGGTCTTCATCGTCGCTAACATCGCAGCCTATCATTGCGAATCCAATTACTACCATAAGGGCAGCAATCCCAATAAATTTAAAAATATTTTTCATGAAAATTCCTCCAAAAATTTTATCACTAGCAATTGCGAGTAATGTTTTTTGTTTTGCAAGGAGGAGTATTGGCAAGTATCGCTTTTTCCCCCTTATTTTTAGCAAAATCGAGAGTATTAACAACACTTATGAGTAATTCGTGGTCTCTATTGTCTAATAAAGAGAGTCCTTCCAATAGCTTTACAAGATTGTCAAATTTTAAAGCACCATTACGCATAGCAAAATAATATTACGTAATGCGTAGCGATGTCAATTGCTAAAAGTTTAAAATTTGGCTTGTTATAAGTATTTAATATTCATAAACTATATTCAGATGACTATAAATGAACGGATAAAAGAAGCAAGAAAAGCTCTCAATATGTCCCAAAAAGACTTTGCTATTGCCATTTGTCTCTCAAATACCTATCTGGCAGATATTGAAAATGAATCTCGTAAAGCAAATGATAGAATAGTCAAACTTTGCTCTATGGTTTTTGGCATTAGTGAGGTCTGGTTAAAAGAGGGTAAAGGCGATATGTTTTATAAATCGCCAGATGAAAAAATTACCAGAGTAGTCAGCATTTTTAATAAGCTTCCGCTTGATTATCAAGATTATGCTTTGCAGCAGTTGGAAGGATTACTAAAGCTAAGAGGCAAAAAATAAGCGCTTCCTCCGTGATGCGATGAATTCCGCGACAATGCGCGGAATGACGGGGGGCTAGAAACAGGAACATTAGTAGCCCATAAATTCTCTTGTCTCATTAATAATTTTTAAAATACGTTCTTTATAATTATTTTCATCTACTTCATCATCTATAAATAATCTGATTTCCTGTCTTGGCTTCAATTGTGAGTTGGGAAAAATCTCAAGAATTTTTTTATATGCTTCATTAAACCAATCTATATTATGAGATCTGGATTCCCAGTGGAATTTAAAACCATCTCTATGACTAAGAGAAATATAGAAAAAAGTTTTTTCATTATTGGCAACCGAGACAAGTTCATTATTAACGTTATCATCAGAATAAGGCTTTATTTTTTCTCTATACCCATTTTCTTCCAGGTATTTTTTTAAATCCAACATTTTCTCTCGTATGGTATAATTATTAGCGATGCTCGATATAGTATTGTTTTTACCGGTTTCTGGTTTCGGCTTTTTTTGTGTGATAAGTTTTGGTGGTTTTTGTTTTTCTATTGAAAATTCCGATTTAATGCTTTTGCTTAAATAATCTTTTTTTTCCGAATCAGATATAATTCCAGCCTCAAACAAGCCGTTAATAACGTCATTGTAGTGTGAATGCATAAATTTTTCATTGGACACTTGAGCTTGAGGGTGAAGAAGATATTTCAAAATAATGCGATGAGGTAACAATTGTTGAATTTCTTTTTGATATTCGTTTATTATTCTTTCAGCTTCACGACCAAAATAAAATATAATCCTTGGTTTAACAATTTTAATTTCTTCAAAAAAATAAAACCTAAGGCAGTTTTCTATACATTTTTGATTATACCAGGAATATTTTGATTTTTTGCTTTTTCCTATTGTGTTTTTGTAGTCTCCACCCAGCTTGTTATTCATTCCGCATTTAACAATATCTGTAATATATAAACTTTTTAATTTGAATGTAAACATTGCACTGGTGACATATTCATCATAGCAACGTCCCTGGAAATGAACAGGATATTCACATTTATTTTTGCGATTATGGATCCAAAACCACTTGTATGAAGGATATTTTGAAAATCCCTTTGAACTAATTTTTTCATAAATATTGTTGACGCAAGGACCAGGGTTTTCAAACACAAACATAACTCCTTCTTCTTTCCATGAAGAAGTATCCAGTTCTTGCTGGTCTGATGCTTGCAGTATATCGTTACTTGTGGAGCCATGACCCATAGCCATTAACTTAAAATTCCTGTCTGAGGGACATATATTTACACTGTTTTCCTCACATATGGTGCACATACCTTTGATGGGATGCCGAAATCCGTTTTTAATATAATGTTCATATGAGTATTCATTGATATCCGTGTTAAGTTTAATAAGATTGTTAAAATTTAGTTCTTTTAATTTATTAATAACTTGTGAATCCATTTCTATCGCTCCTTTTTAATATCTTAATATATGATCAACATTGCTTTTTATGCACAAGAGAGTTTAGGATCAATTATTATAATCTCCATTGTATCTAAATTTATACAGTTTATTTGTCCACCATATGCTATTGCGCCATCAATGCCGATCTTGTCTTCGTATTTTTCGCAAAACCAAATATTATCCGATTGTTTTTGATTAAAAACTCTCCTGATACTTCTGGTGGGAGTGTGCCCGAATATTGTGATATAATCATCTACACCTTTATATTTAAAGAACTCTTCTCTGCTCCATATGAATTCTTGATGAGTCATTTCGCTTAACGATTCGATGGTCATTGGTTTATTTTTTATTTTTCTGGTATTGTATCCTGCATGAGATAAAATATATGTTTCCAAAATAAGGCAACTATCCCAGGTTTTCATATTATCTGCAATACTCCTGCACAAGACTGGATCGTTTTTGTGAAGTTTGTTAATAGCTAGCCTTGTGATCTTCCCATTGTTTTTATCCCATGAATATGTGTCTTTATCGTCAAAATCTTTGTCAATATAATCAAGCAGGAATTCTTCATGATTCCCCAAAAGAGATATAATGTTATCATGTTCATAAATATATTTGAGTAATTCAATTGGCTTAGGTCCGCGATCTATATTATCACCTAATATGTACATTGTGTCGTTACTTGTAAAATTAATTTTCTTTAGTAGTTTCATAAATTCATCAAAGTAACCGTGTAAATCACTACAGCAATATTTCATTTTTTACTCCCTCTTTGTCTCTCCTTATTAAATAAGCAAAAAAATATTTATACTGCAAGTTTCTCTATCAATTACCAAATCCTATGGTTCTGGATTTATCTTTCAATTGTTCCTTTTCACAAAGTTCGATAATTTTTAGGATATCATATTTATTTCCATAAAGTACATTATTTACTTCACGTTTCCGGTATATATTTTCAATTTGAGCTCCCGTATAATCGAACTTTTTTGCCAATAATAATGCGTCCTCTTCCTGTAACTTTAACATATATTGCCAAAGTTTTTGTTTTATTTTTGTATCGGGTTTTTCGAATTCTATTTTATATAAAAATCGTCTTTCAAAAGCAGCATCAAAATTTTGAGTTAAGTTTGTAGTCGCGATTAAAATGCCTTCAAAGTTTTCAAGTTCTTCCAAAATAATATTTTGAGTCGCATTTATAGAAGTTATTATGGCGCCATTGCGACCTTCAACATTTAATCGTTTACCAATAATTGCGTCAGCCTCATTTAATAATAATATAGGTTCTATTTTGCTATTCTGTAATACATATCTATAATTGGTAAAAATTGCCTTTACATTTTTTTCATCCTCGCCCCACCATTTGGAGCGTAAACTTGACATATCTATCTTGATAATATCGCGACCGGTTTTTTTGGCGATTTGATATGCTGTCTCGGTTTTACCTGTACCTGCTGCGCCGCAAAACAAGCAGGCAAAACCGGTTCGCATACCGGATTTTTTAAGGCGATTTTTTACTTTGTTAAATTGGCCCTTTTTTAAAATATTTGATAAATCGTCAATATGCTTTTGATTATCATCAACATAAAACATTTGCTTTTTTATGATTTTCCGGTATTCAATAACTTCCTCAAATTTTCTTTCAATAATTATTCCATGTAAATATTTGCGTTTAAAATCAGAATGTAATTCTATTTTATTTTTATCAGCTTTGCCGGATTCATCCATTGCTCTGTCAAATATTTTTTGACTAAATAATATATTTTTATCATCATTGTATATATAATCCAGAATCCTTTCGCGGGAATCATCTACTCTGCAAAACATGGTATTTAAACTATTGTTTAAGTTTATTGTTCCATCGCATTGTGTAATAAGATGTCCAATAATGTAAAATAAATAAGTATGTGTTTCCATATAATCATTGCTTTCGTATACTTCCAGTAATTTATTGCAATATTTAATATGACAATTTTCCTGTAATATTTTTAATATATTTTTTTCTGCAATTATCGAGGAAGGATATGCTCCATTAAAAAGATTGGCAATGCAATCTATATTTCGGATTATATTTCTTAAAGTAATTTCTTTTGATAACTTAAATTCGCCGGTGTTCAAAAAAATATCCAACTCATTTGATGCAATAAAGCAAACATCACGTTCTATTGGCATTAAGGAAAATATATTTTTATGATACATACTGAACAGAGCTTCTAAAATAGAAAATGATATTTTTTTGTCACCCTGAACAAAATCAGTAATAGCGCCGGAACAAAAATATCGGAAAATCTTTGTTAGATAGATAGTTAAAATAAGGTATTCAAGGTCTGTTAAATCAAGCTTTTCTCTCATATTCAAATTGTTTTTAGAGGTTATTATGATGGTTTCCTGTGAAAAACCATATTTGGTTATTGCTTTTACTGTATTTAATAAGTGAGGCATTTCGCTTGTTTCAGATCCATTTAATAAATCATTCTTTTTAATTTTTTTAACTTTATTCTTTTTTTTATCCTCATCAAAATCATAAAATTCAGATTCGCTTTTTGGCATAATATTATAGCCCCCTGTATTTGTTTCTATCAAACTTTAAAATATTATTTTTGTAAGATTTCAAATCTTCTTTGGCTTTTTCTTTGTATCTTGCGGGATTTTTTTAATCTGTTCTTCGCATCTTGCAAGATTCATATTGATATATTTTTCGTACGTTAGAATACTTCCACTAAAATATTCAATATCTTTTTCTGTCCATTCTGTTTGCCTGATTTCCAGTGCTTCTTTCCAGTCATCGAGCGCTTTTTGATATTCGCCTTGAGCTTCGTATATTTCTGCGCGAGCTTCAAACAATCTATTTTCAGCCGGTGCCCATTTTAGAGCTTCTTCGAGGTCAGATATTGCTTCATCATATAACCCTTTACTTATATATGCTTCTGCTCTTGCACTGTATAACTCATTGTTTTCCGGATTTGTTTTCATTGCGCCGGTAAAATCAGCAATAGCCTCATCATATTGCCCTTTCTTTTGATAAATCTCTCCTCTATAGCAGTAAGCATCAAAAATAATTTTGCGAGGGTTATAAACTTTAAAAGGGCTCATATTGGTTTTGGTTTTTTTTGCAGTTTGTTTTGATTTTTTGGTTTTGGATTTTTTTTGATCCAGCATGATGAGTTCGCTAAATTCCTTTATCGCATTGTCGTAATCTTGTGAAAAGTAAGCGTCTGTGCCTCTTTGAAAAAATAATTGCTCTGCAAGCGCAAAACGGTCTTCCGAAAAATATTTTCCACAGTTTATACAAAAGTCTGCCCAGCTGATATCTGCTCCGCCGCAGTTGGCGCATTTTTCTATATTCTCCCTAGACTGATCGTTTTCTTTTTGCTCTTTTTCCAGGGCTTCTATTAGATTTTGTTCCAGGATTTTCTTAAAAAATAAATATTTTTCATCTGAAATATCCGGTGTATAGTTAAGGTTATTTTCAATCACTTTCCAGGAATAATGTGTAAGAACTTTTTTGATGGGATTAAGTGTTTCCGGATGAAATTTAATTATTCCTGCCAAATCCTTTTCAGTGAAGAGTACTACTGTATACATATATGCATAATATTCTGTCGTTACCATTTCTTCTCCTTTAATTCGTTATCTAAACAACATTACCTATTAATGCATTATGAAAATCTTGTTTTGCGTAATACATATCTTCATCCAGTTTGCGAACAGGAGAAGCTATAATCGAATCTTTGTTTTTATAATCCCAATAAAGGCGAATTGCGTTTGATATAACATCGTCTTTGTTTAATTTATATCTTGCTGCAAGAGACCGCAACAAATCATTGTGATCTCTGGACAATCCCCTGGAAATATCTATAAAATTTTTGTAAATTACAATTCTGCCGCTAGTTGGGGTTAATTTCCCATCTTGTAGAAGTTTTCCGAAAATAATATTCATTATGTTATCTCCTTTTTTTATATTATGCTTCATTGCAAAAACCAATTCGTCTTGCCCCTTTATCAATTACTTCATCTTCGCAGAGTACAGCTAAGTCGTTAAAAGTAAAGGTGTTACCGTAAAGCATAGAATTGATAACTTGCTTACGGGCAATGTTTTCTATCTGACCACCGGAAAAATCATAACCACGGGAAAGAGCTTCGGCATCTTCAGTTGTCAGATCTGTAATGCGGTTTTGCCAGATCGCTGTCCGGGCATTGATGTCAGGTTTTTCAAACTCGATTTTATACAAAAAACGGCGTTCAAAAGCTTTATCCAGATTTGTCGCCATGTTGGTAGTGGCAATGAGGATTCCACCATCAAGATTTTCCATCTCCTGTAAAATGATGTTTTGTATATTATTCTCGGTTTGTGCCGTACCCTTGTATGTATCGCCTATTTCCCGGCGTTTACCCAACACTGCATCAGCTTCGTTAAAAAAGAGAATTGGAGTAAGATCGTTGTTTTTGATTAAGGATTTATAACGATCAAATATTGCTTTTATCCGTTTTTCGCTTTCGCCAAACCACTGGCTTTTGGTTTCACTGATATCAACAAGGCAGAGGTTGCGTCCTGTATTACGGGCGATTTGATATGCAGTCTCGGTTTTGCCGGTACCTGGTGGACCCTGGAAAAGGATGGCAAAAGTAGTAGTCATTTTTTTATCAGCAAGGCGTGCTTTTATATTGGAAAAGTTATCTTTGCAAAGTAGGCTTGTAAGTTCTGTTATACGACTACTTACACTCGCCGGGTAAAACATGGTGCGTTCCTGTATAGAATCTGCTTTGATGATGTTGTTTCCATTTTTTTGTTTTTTTTCTTTAAAGTTAATATCTGCAAAGAAAGTATCTTTTGCCTTTTCAGAAAGTGTCCAGGTTTCAGTGTCCGCAAGGCCGCAATCTATATTGTAAATGATGATCCCCTCCTTGGCGAGTTTATGGTTATTGGTTTTTAAACTTTGTTCAAAATTACGAAGTTCTTTAGGGCTTAATAATGACCTCATTTCGCGTATGCTGATGCTTTCTGTAGGTGCGTCAATCCATTTGCAGCAAAAAGCTAATAATTCCACACTTTGTCTTATACCGAGTTTATGTGCTTTTAAGCCTTGCATAAAAGTGCTTTTTCTGTTGGTAAGGAAAAGGGACTTTATTTCTGCCAAAAAACCAGAATCATTAATTTCGTATTCCCGTCTGGATTCCAGTAACTGGCGAGCTGTATCCAAAAACGCAGCAGGGCTCAAACCCCTATACTCGATATTCCGGTAGAGTCGTCCTGTTCTTAATGTCTTAATCACCATTGTAGGGACAAAATAGCCTGGAAGCTTTGCAGAACCTCCATAAAATTGATAACGTTCATTATTTGCTTTGATGAGGTTTTGCTTCTCCAAAAGGTCAAAGTCATCCATATATTTTAGCATTTCTATTTTGCCACAATCCATAATTTTTGCGATTGCGCTGACAGATACAGCTGCCTCATCAGAGTGCTCAAGGATAAGGGAAAAGAGGGCTGCCTGTGTTTCGGTTATTTTAAATAGCTTTGTAACTTTTGTTAAAAAAGGTGAGGCATTTTCAAAAAATTCTTGGGTTAATTTAAATTTTTTTGAAAGAGTGATTATTTCAGCAATGTCATCAAGAAGCCCTTTTTTTTCTACTGTTTCCATAATATTGTCTCCTAATTTTAGAGAATCTTTCAAGCACATGCTTGATTGGATACAGTTATTTTCTGTGTTCCACTTGATTTAAGGGCATATGGAATTTAATATGACATTGTTAAATATGAATTTTAAAGCCTCCTTAGTATTTAATTATCTATAACATCTATATATTATCTATAACATCTATATCACAAAAATCGGAAAAAAAATAGCGTGTAAAACACACAATACCAAATTGTGCGTATACGCACGATATTGTGCTGAATTATTTATATATTCTGCAACTCTTCGCGGTTTGAACAATTGGTTTTATAATATATATAGCTTAAATAGTTTTCCACAGTTCGTATACCTATGCCCATTTCCTTTGCAATTTGCTTATTTGTTTTATTTTGTTTTAGCAATAAAATAACATCAGTTTCCCGTTTTGAAAGTTTTGCGTAAATATGGGATTTTTTATTTAATACAGGATGAAGCTCGTTTGAAAGATACAATTTTCCATCAATAATTGTGTCTATTGCTTCAATTAATTCAGCCGAGGTGCTTTTTTTTGGTAAAAAGCCTGCGGCTCCCCATTCAAAAACAAAATGTATTCTAAATAGATCTTCAAGAGCTGAACAAACCAGTACAGGAGCTGTCATATAATCACCATAAAGGTTAAGAAGTCCCAGTTTAAGAAGAAACATTCTACCATGAGCCAGACATCCATTTTCTCCGCCTATCATTGGGTCAAGGATAATAATAGAAGGGAGTGTATTAGATTTTTCGATAGTTTTTATGGCTGCCTCAGTAGATTCTGCTTGCCAGTGGACTCTATAGCGGCTGGTTTTCTCCAAAATTGAAGTTATGCCGGCACGATAAATTGGTTGATCGTCAACTAATAACACTTTCATATGGTTATGCATATTATCTATAATAATAAACGATATTTTATACTTTGGACACAAAGGTTGATAGTTAAATGATTAATAATACAAAAAGAATAGCCCATTATTTTTCTTGTTTTCTTAACAACTATAAAAGTTGAAGCAATTTAACATTTTAAGAGTAAGTAGAGTTAAATGAGTAATAACACGAAAATAAAAGATCTTCCAAAAGAAAGCCGTCCCAGAGAAAAGCTCCTGGTTTTTGGAGCCCAGAACCTTTCAGATAGAGAACTTATATCTATTATACTGGGGAATGGGGTAAAAGGCAAAAATCTTTTGACACTTTCCGAAGAGGTATTAAATCAGCTTGATTTTTTAAATTATAAAATCAATGAGACTCTTCTTATGAACATAACAGGGCTTGGAAGGGCAAAAATAGCAGCAATTGCAGCGGCCATTGAATTTTCAAGAAGAATATTGTGCCCAAATTCAAAAAAAATCAAATCTTCATCTGATATATATCCTTATATCCAGCATTTTGCAGATAGAAAACAGGAAATTTTTGTGTGCGCCTCTCTTAATGGAGCAAATGAAATTATTGCAATAAGGGTGGTCTCTATTGGGCTCATAAATAAAACCCTTGTGCACCCAAGAGAAGTATTTGCAGATCCTATTTCTGACAGGGCTGCTGCTGTAATTGTTTGCCATAATCACCCAAGCGGGAATCTTGAAGCAAGCGCCGAAGATATGGAAATAACAGAAAAGCTCAGAGATGCAGGTAATATCCTTGGAATTCCTTTGCTTGACCATATTATATTTTCACAGACAGGTTATAAAAGTATTCTTTCAGGATAAATAATAGACTGATGAAGAGGTAATGGGGATCAAATCCCGCACTATTTAATTTTTTTTAAAAAATTATATTTTTTTTTAAATTTAGTTGACATATAAGCGATAATAATGGTAGTGTATGTTTCGCAACAAGAAAAAGTAGTGATAGTGTTGCAGGGATGGGAATTGCTAAGCCTTTCAAAATGCTTATTATTCCACTTAAAAACAATAAACTAATTTAGATTACTTTAAAAAAGTATCTCACTTGTTTTGCAACAAGGAAAATTGTTGTTTGCTGTCAAAATTGACATGTAAATATAAGAGCTTGGTAATTCAGGCTGATTTCGGAACGCTGCTAATAGAATAATAGCAGGAAGCAGATCTTTAACAGAGAATAAGAGAAGGACCTGAAGCGGGTCAAGGAGAGAGGAATCTCTCGATATGTTTATGAAGCAGGAATGTGGAATAAATATGACCAGTTTTTAACTTTGAGAAAAGCTAAGGACAAAACAAAACTAATTAAAGCTATCTGGCTCGCAAGAGTCGGATGGAAATAAATAATGGAGAGTTTGATCCTGGCTCAGAACGA
>WQZP01000009.1 GCA_009780675.1 Spirochaetaceae bacterium
CGACATTCTGACCATACCCTTGTCTGTATATTTGAATGCATTGGAAAGAATATTATTCAATATCTGTTTTACACGCAGCTCATCACCTAAAAGGTCCATGGGCAAATTTTCGTCAATATTGAGTTCAAATTCAATGGGCTTGCTGCCGATCCGCATCATGTTAAGCTGTGCAGTATCGCTGATCAAACTTGCTGTTTCATATTTTGAGATTTGTAATTCCAGCTTGCCAGCCTCTATTTTTGACAGGTCGAGGATATCATTGATTATGCCGAGCAGCATATCGCCTGATGTGTAAATTTTTTCAAACCCTTCTCTGACACTTTGATCAAGCGCGTCATTATGGAGTTGGATTTCGGTAATACCCAAAATGGCATTCATTGGCGTACGGATCTCATGGCTCATTGTGCTGAGGAACGCGCTTTTGGCCTTGTTGGCAGCTTCGGCCTCTATCCGCTGCCTTTCTGTATCAAGAATTATATTTTTTGTTTTGGTTATATCAAGCAAGGATCCGGCAACGCGAATGGCATTGCCGCGTTCATCACGCACGGTTTCTCCAGAAGCATGAAAATAAAAGTAATCACCACTTTTTGTTTTCAAGCGATATTCGACATCAAAAGGGGTCTTCCCTGTTGTGTCGAGTATATGGTCGGCAAACGCTTTAATCGATCTTTCCTTATCTTCGGGATGTAACCTGTCACTCCAGCTGCTGAGTCTGTCGGGGAACTCGCTTTCATCTGTATAGCCCAACATATTCCTAAACTCGCTTGAGTAAGTTATTGCATTGTTTGAGTTTACCGGGTCACCCTGCACAACCACTATATCCCATAAGCCAATCTTTGTGGCTTTAACCACCAGATTTAACTTGGTAAGCTGAAGTTCATTTTGCTCACGCGCGCGCAAGAGTTCATTCTCACGCTCACGGATATCCGTCATATCATAAATATAGCCAACAATGGCAAAGCTGTCTTCATACGGTATTCTTATGAATTTAACATCCAAATTCTTTTTCAAGCCGGACAGGATCAATTCTGTTTCAAATTTTACGAAACCCTCTTTTACAGCAATCATAAGCCGTTCAGACAATGGTATGGAAGCTCGTCCGTCTGACTGGAACTCCGGTATGCTCTTTGTCATACGCTCCACAAATTTGGCAAGCAACTCTTCTTTTGATTTGAAACCAAAGAATTCAATAGCAGCAGGGTTGCAATCAATAATATTAAAGGAATTGTCAAACAGGATGTTCATGTGAGGATTTGCCTCAAACATTGCAGACGTGGTCGACTGCGCTGCCTTAAGAGCATGAACAGCGGATTCTGCTTTTTCAAGGGCTGTTTCCAACTCTTTTTGAATCCTTGTCATTTTCGTAATATCTTCAATTTTGGCAACCAGGCCAGCTACGTCGTTCTTTTCATCAAGGATTGGCATCGTTGCCATATGTAGCACTTTACTGTTTACCTCAAAAGAGCAATCCTGCGGTCCTTCGGAAATGGTTTTCTTTAAATTAGCCAGAATAGGCTTAAATTCATCTTTTTGCAGCGCCACATGAAGATCCTGCCCCTCAGAAAACAGATCCATGTCCACCAGGTCATCAGCAAGCAGACCGTCAAAAAGGGTTATTTTAAAATCCTTATCTGCACTGCATATAACGCCAGGATAGTTTTCAACAACAGCTTTTAGACGCACAGTGGTATCGTTGATTTGGGATATTTGCAAATTACGGTTTATGGCATTTACCAGCATCAAGCCAGCGGAATTCAGCAAGTTAATCTCGTCTTCCGAGAAATAACGTTTTTTAATGCAGTCGTCGATACAGAACATACCCCAAAACTTATCCCGGTAAAACAGAGGAATGGCAATTGTAGACACCAAACCAAGAGGGGCAAATATGTCCTGATCCTCTTGCGGTAATTCCTCGATGGGTCCGTTAATACATTCATTGCGCAAGAACAATTCTATCCACCTCTTGGAGTAAGGCACTGCTGTTCCATTGGGAATGAACGGAGCTTTCTCGCCATCCTCAGACAACCATTTATGCACAAGGGCGAAGTGAAGAACATTGTCACGCATTTCATTAGTCCAAATCTGTACGCAATCAGCTTCTAAGTGTTCACCTATAACTTTCATGCCTTTCACCAATGTTTCCTCAAAGTATTCTTCATTCGTTGCTGCGAGAAGCACAGTAGCAAGGCGGTTTATAACATTGAGCAGTTGCGCCTGTTTGTCAATGTCAGCCATCATTTTTTTGTGTTCTCTTAAATCCCTGATATACGCTGCAATAATATATTCACCTTTGTAAGTCACACGCACCAAGGTTATTTCGCATGGAATTTTTTCACCGTCAAGGGTCTGATGCATCCACTCAACCCGCTCATAACCTTTCTCAAACGCGCCCTGGATATATTGGACAGCAGCTTCAGATGATAAACGGCCGTCAGGCTGATATTCAGGTGAAAAAGCACTGAAGTTATCAATGTACTCATTTCTATTGGATAATTTAAAAAGATTAACAGTTGCCTCGTTAACATCAAAAAGTTCTAAATCTTTATTCCAGAAATTCGCGCTTAATGGATTAGCGTCAAGCATGGTACGCATGAGCTCTTCTGCTTCGCAAATTTTTTCAATTCTTAAAAGCTGCTCATGGACAAGCAAATTATTCTCATTCTCCAGCTTTGCTTCTTCCATCATTTTTATAATGCAGCTTGTCGGAATATTTACACCGAGCGCTATTTTCCTTGCCATGTCACGACATGTATCGCTGCCGCAAGCGCCACAGTCAATGAGTTGCTTTTCCAGCTCTGTTTTGTTGAGAAGTATGAAAGATTTTTCTATATCTTCGTCGGTTATCTGAGGCAACACTGTGGGTGATGGTTTATATTTTCTTAAAAAACGGTTGAGGTCTAACGTATTATCATACTTTTTATATAGGTCATCAAAGTATTCTCTTTTGCGGTTCTCTGTAACTGTTTTACGCCTGTTATCCATCTCCCGATTGATTTTGAATACACTTACAGAATCTGAGCAGGCAGTACCTCCGTTGCAGCCTTCCCGGCAGTTTAACACGTCAAAAACACGCGGAAGTGTTTCTGCCGGAGAGTCGGCATACGCATCCAGCACTCTAAATACGTTACTTCCTTCTGCTTTATCAACAGTCAGGCTTTTGCCCATGAAAAACTCTATGTTTTCCCTGAGTCCGCCAGGCATTGGGAACAGCGCTCCCAGTCCGCTTTCGCCGTGGTCGAAGCTGGTTTCCTCTTCAGGTAGTTTTATATTG
Source organism: Spirochaetaceae bacterium (assembly GCA_009780675.1). GTDB lineage: Bacteria > Spirochaetota > Spirochaetia > CADAEX01 > CADAEX01 > WQTU01. The sequence continues at coordinate 3,272 of WQZP01000009.1, forward strand.
TTATTCAATAAGTATTCCTGCAACCTGGCAAAAGTGACATTGTACTGTGCCAGACCTGTTTCCGCAAACTCGTTAGCTTTCGCAACGCATGGTGAAAGCACGGCGATGCGGTCGGTTACACCTTCGTAATCTTTCATATAGATGGAAACACAAGCCATGGGGCCCTGTACTGGAGAGAGGTTTTTTAATAAATCTTGCCTGTACATTTCACAATAGGAAACAATTACCGGGCATGGCTGCGTTATAATCGGTACAGATCTGTTTTTCTCAATATACCTGACATACCCCCAAATGCAAATGTCAGCTCCCAGAGCCACGTCGTAGATTCTATTCACACCAAGCTGTTTGAGATAAGTGAACAACCGCTGCCATTCAGGCATATTTGCCCGTATGGCAGGAGCCGCAATAATTGAGATGGGAACCCCTTTTGCCAAATCGTCAAAAAACCGTTCTGTATCATCAACATAATACCTCGCGTTGTGATTACACGCGGAAAAACACCTGCCGCATGCAATGCATTTATCGCTGTCTATTTCAACTTTTATATTTCCGGCATCATCCTGATATGTTATGTTGGCTATCTCCATTGGGCATACTCTGACACAACGGTTACAACCCTTGCATAAATCCAGTTTTGTTTTTATAAGCTCCATCACTCTCACCGCCTCCTGTCAATAATTATAGGACGACTGCCTCGAATTTTCCTCTTGCATTATAAAAAACACCAGCCACCGAAGGATCAAACTGTGTGCCGGAATTTTCCATAATGATTTCCACTGCTTTCTCCGGCGAAAACGCTTTCTTGTATGGACGCTCGGAAACAAGCGCGTCGTATACATCGGCAATTGCCATGACACGCCCCTGAAGCGGGATATCCAGCCCGGAAAGCCCTCGTGGATAACCTTTGCCATCCCAGCGTTCGTGATGGCTGCCAGCGAATAATCTGGCATTTCGTAAAAACTCCACATCATCTGTCCGTGAAGCTATTTGGTCGAGAGCGAGCTCCCCTTCGATAGTGTGGGTCTTCATGGTTGCAAACTCTTCGTCAGTCAGCTTTCCTGGTTTATTCAGAATAAGATCTGATATGGCGATTTTTCCCACATCATGAAGGCGGGCTGATGAAACAAACAAATCCATGTCCAGTTTCTGGATTTCATCGAGATATACGCCCTCCGCTGCCATTGCATCCACTAAAATTTTTATGTACGAAGATGTGCGCTCAATGTGACCGCCTGTTCCCTCGTCCCGGCATTCTACCATGTCGGCAAACCCAAATATGATGGCGTTTTGCAAATTCTGGAGCTGTATTGTTTTTTGATGAAGTTGTGCTGTCCTTTCACGGATTAGCTCATCAATTTCTAAATGTGTTTTGATACGGTTAATAAGAACCGGAGCAGAAAATGGTTTTGTAATAAAATCGATTACACCAAGCTGAAATCCTTTCACTTCTACTTCAGCATCATTAAGGCTGGTCAGAAATATAACAGGAATATCTGTCTTGCTTTCTTTTAATCGACTCAGCGCCTGAAACCCGTCCATATCCGGCATTTCAATATCCAGCAAGATCAAATCTGGAGGTAGTTTTTCCATCATTGCGAACATTTTTGCTGCTGAGGGCAGAGTCATCACCCGATAGTGGTCTTTTAACGCATCCTTTGCAGCTGCTAAGTTTGTATCATTATCATCTACCACGAAAATTGTTTTTTGCATATCTGAAACCCCCTACATCACCTTATAAAATTTGCTTTAATAAATAGACATATCCCATCGTGGGCAATCTCGTCTGTTTTAGCATAACCAATCACAGCTAAACACACTCCTGTTTAAGCGCTTGTTTTTAGGACTAAAAAAAAATAAGGTTATATTATTATATCTGTTTCTGTGCAAAAAACAAGCTAACATATATATAAGAAAGTTTATTCTTCTTTTAAATTGGACATTAAATTACTGCAAATAAGGGGTCTAAAAAAGCCTTTCGAGTACATATACATAATTTTCATCTGTACCAAAAATCATCCATCTTCCGGCTATTATGGGGGAACCAAGAATATCGCCCTCTATTTCAATTTGCCATAAAATTGTTCCGCTGGCAGCATCAAGGCACACAAGAAGGGCTGGGACATCTCCGTGCGGGCTTTTTCTTACTCCAAAATAGACTCTTGAACCTGCAACTGTTGGGGCTGATGACACAGGAAAATCAAATATTCTTTCCCATGCTTTTCTGCCAGACGATGCGACAAAAGCTTTTATTGAACGATTTCCAGGTGCATAAATTACATAATTTCTCCATATTGCCGGAGCCATATAATCAAGAAGAGCTATATTTTCCCAAAAAAGGTCAACTGGGTGATAACCGCCAAGATCAAACACATTGCTAAATTCAGTTTCCCTCCATACCACATCCCCTGTTCTTTTATCAAGCGCTGAATATACATAAACAAAGTCCTGCCCCCTTACTCCGACTGCAGCATAGTGGAGAATATTTCCGGAAATACCAGGAAAAGAGTACCAAATCAACCCATCGCCACCTTTTGGCAAGCGCCACATAAAGCGGCTTTCCGGAATATTATAAGCAGCAAGGCTGTAAGGGTCATCGGGCGGGCCAGGCATAAAATAGACAACATCATTATATATCTGAAAACTGTTGCTCATCCAGACAAGATTAGGAACAGATTTAAGCTCTACCCCATCTCTTGAAAAAAAATGGGTTGCCCCTGTATCTGTAGTAAAAACAATTTGATCCTTATACCCTATTATTGTAGAGTTTACAGGAAAGCCTGTAAAAAATTCCCACGCAAGGTTGCCGGTCTTATGGTAAACAGCATAAATGTAGCCATCAGTAGAGCCAAAGTAAACTTTTTCATTATCAACAAACGGAACAGAATTTACAGGCGCTCTTGTTTCAAATACCCACCTCATAAAACCTGTGTTAAGGTCAAGCGCATAAAAATTACTGTCCGAAGAACCAAAATATAGTGTATTCTGAAAAACTACCGGAGGATTAAACCGCCGCTCCCTTGCGCTCCCTTCCTGAAGCTTGAATTGCCATCTTATGCCAATCGGCGGGTCTATTCTTTGAGAGGTAAAGCCCCGCCCCCCTTCTCCGCGGAAAACTACCCAGTCCCTGCTCCTTCCCATATTGCAGCCGGAAAATAATAAAATAAAAATTATTATAATGAGGATGTTGCGTCCCGCAATGTTATATGCGCAGAGGTGTTTTATTATATTTTTCTTCATTAATAGAACACTCCCCTAAGGCTAAAAACATTTTTTATATGCTGCAAAAACCCTTTTGGTTTTGTAAGTTTTTTTAATCTAAAATATTCTTCGTCAAACTTTTTTGTAACAAGGTCATATTCATTGCTGCTATAAACATTTCTATAAAGCAACTCTGTAAACAGTTCTGTAAATAAAAATGTTTCTTTATTAATTTCTCCATACTCAACAGGAGTCATTGTTTTTGTTTTTAAAGGATATCCCAAAAGAAAAAATCTATGGAGTATATACTTATACCTGCTCTCAAATGAAACAGGCACAGGCTTTAATGATCTTACAGAAAGAAATAACATAAGAAAAAACTTATATAGATATAAAAAAGTTGTTACCAATATTACAACTACAACTAAAATGGAAAGTATTATTCTCCATGGAAAAACAAAATTCCAGGCTCCATCGTTTTGCTGTCTTATAATCGGAATAACAATTCTTGCGCTGTTCATATCTCCCATTGTAGGAGGGATAGCAAATTCTGTGGACTCAAAATCGACCCAGCCCATTCCGGGAATATAAAACTGGACCCATGAATGGCGGTGTGCGGTAGTTACCAGCATGAGTTCCCTGAGCGGTATATTTGCGATTATATCGAGGCTTCCCTGTAAAGTTGCAAGAGCCTGTATATGCTGACGTGTTTGAAGAAGTCTGGACGCAAGATAACCTGTTACAACGCGGGAAGGGATTCCAGCTCTTCTTGCAAGCATGGCTGCTGCATTTGAAAATTCCGTACAGTCACCAGGGAACTCTTTTAAAAGAAATCTTATTATTTTTTCTACAGAAGTATCATCATCATACCCCAATTCATATTGATATTCAGAAAAACCCTGCATAACTGCAATTATATTTTTCCTGAATATTTCAGGGTCAAGAGTATAACCTCTCGCGCTCTCCGGGGGTATCGTAGCTCCTGCTGACCTTAGAAAATCATCAAGCACTCTTTTGTGTCTATCAGACAGGGGGAGTTCAAGATATCTGGCCATTTTTACAATATCTCTTTCTGAAAACTCATTAAGCTCTATGCGCTCAAGAAGTTCCAGCGTTAGCGGAGAGATCATTGAAACAGCGTTATAGGAATATGCAAAGGGGTATCTCTGCGGAGAAAAGATTGTAGGCTCAACAATAACAGGCAGATACGCAACCACCCGTTCATGCAGCGCAGACAAAAAAAAGCCTCTTGCTTCTGCTCTCCCTTCATCGGGTATAAAATAAGGGTTGCGCCATGTCTCCAGAAGCCTCTGTCTTTTTAGTATATTAAGATTTCTTTCATCGATCTCGCCACCTGTAAACTCATTATATAAAAATGTAAATCCTCTTACAGGGTGAAAACCGCCAAAATACTCCCATGCCAAATAGAGCTCTGGTTCGGTTGTTGATACAATCATAACTGCATACTGCCTGTCTTCTCCTGGACCAGATGAGCGGCTTCTGCGTCCCCATCTGTCCGCAGGAATTCCAGAAAGCGAGCCCTGTTGAGAGTCTTCACCATTGTATCCATCTTCACGGCCCATTCCGTCCGGAAAAACTTGTTCATCCCTAAAATTAAAAATAAAATCATTTACAATATGATCCGCAGGGATAAATATTGCGGCAATAATAAGAAGTGGAGTTATTATTGCAAAAAAGATAATTATCTCTTTTTTAAAATCTGAAAGTTTTTTATTACCACTGCTTCCATAAAGAATAATTGAAAGGAAAAGATATAAAATAATCAGTAATACATAAAAAACCGGAAGAATATAAGATGAATCTTGCCAGGCAGATTCAGAAGCTCTTGAGAATTCAAGTAATTTATAAAATATAAAATAGATAAAAACCGGTTCTATAAAAACAAGAGCAACAACTCCTACCCTAAAAATCAAAATATTAAAGATGAATATTATTAAAGTAAAAATATATGCCCTTGGGAGCAAAGCCCCAAACCCTGGAAAAATACAAAACAAAAGGGGTAGCGCAAAAATAAGTGCAGGAAAAAACAAATTGCGCGAAACACTTATCCTTTTCCCAAACTTGACCCACCTGGGCGATGATGCTTCGGGAAATAACCCTTTTGCAAAATTATAAGTTATTATAATCTGGATCGGAATAAAAATAAACCAGAATGCAAAGCCCGGAATATCATATCGCACAACGATTGAGGAAGAGAAAAAAGGGGCGCTAATTGCAATAAAGTAGACAACCAGCCTTAAAACAAGCGGCAGCCAGTATATTTTTTTATTAAACATTTTCACCGGGAACCCCCTTTTCCCTTTTAACAATGGAGTCCAGCAAGCTCATTCTTATTTCTACTTTTTTTATATTACTCCATGCCAATTCAGTAATAGCTTTAGGATAATAACGCTTTTTCAACCCTGAAAAAGCAGAATGGAAGAAGGAGAAAACTGCGCCCATATAGAACAAAAAAGGGTTATAGAAAGCAGAAAAAATAAAACTGCTTCTTTTGCATCTTATATAATTTTTGCTATTTTCATATTTATATGATACAGATGGGATATAACATGCAGAAATATAATCAGAAGAAAGTTTGCTTAATGCTATACGGAGTATTTCATAAGTTTCCGCAAAAATGGTAATATTGCTTTCAGTTGGTATCTCTGTTAAAAACCCGAGGTCTGCGCTTGCAGATTTAGATGCGCTGACAGCAAGCAAGTGGCCTGCTTTGCAGAGGTCAGAAAATTCTTTTACAATGCATTTTTCTCCATTAACAAAAATTCTTATTTCGCAATCTCTGGCAGCGTCTGTTTCTATATCTTTTTTAACTCTATAGATAAAAGTATAAAAAAATTCCCTGAAATATTTTCCTGCTATAAATTCCTCAAATGCTTTTCCTGCATTATCCACTATAGTATTTTTTCTATCGGGCTGACCATGCTGTAAAGGAGCGCTTAAATAAATGAATGTTAAAATATTTGACTCTTCTCTTCCACCCGGAGAAACTCTTGTAACCAGCTTATCTATTCTGGAGCTTGATTTCCAGTTAATATCCCTGTATAAATCTCCTGGTACATATTCACGCATAAGATATTTTTCAATATCATTATCATATTTACGCTGCTTGGTTATTATATCTTTTACAAGAAGTTTTTCATCAGTCACAACATCGTTTTTTACTCCGGGCATAACTGTAAAATCTTTTAAATTTTCATTAAATACATTTATTCTTACCAAAGAAAATATATCTTCAACATAGAGAGATACTTTTCCGGAAACTGTTCCTGGATATGGAAAGTAAAAACTAAATTCACAAACCCCTTTATTATCTGACCTGTATCTTCTTGAAAAAAAAGTATTAATATTGCCGGCTGTTATTGCGCTCCCTCTCACAATCATGGAGTAGCGCAGAAACAAAAAAGATTTGCTTTTTACGTTACTTTTGCGCCCCCCCAATATTCCTGCGGATTCAATATTTATGATCTGTCTGTTGCCCAAATAACTTGCAGAATCTACAGAGCCTTCAGATTTCCATATAATCCTTTCAACCCTTGAACTCCTGGAGCAGAAAAAAAGCCACCCCCATACTGCAATAATAAATACCAAAAAAAACATGGATATTGATATTGCTGTAAAGTTAAGAGATGCAAATCCTCTTCCAAGAAAAAATACTGAAAAATAAAAAAGCAAATTTCCGGGAAGTGTAAGTGGATAATATTTTCTGAAAGCTTCTATAAGCTTTTTCATCTTGCAACTACAATTGAACTAATAATATCTGCAAGAATATTTTCAGGAACTCCTGCGCTCTCTTTTGCAATAATTCTGTGGCTCATTGTTGGCACATAGAGTTCCTTGATTATATCAGGAGTAACATAGTTAAGTCCTCTGACAAGAGCGAGCGACCTTGCAAGTCTTGAAAGCTTAACTCCTGCGCGCGGGCTTGCCCCTTGTAAAATATAAGGGTTTTCCCTGGTTGCCCTTATTGCTTTTACAATATATTCAACAAGCTCCGGATGGATTGTTACTTTATCTACCATATCCTGCCATAAAATAAGTTCTTCCCCTTTTAGGACAGTGTCAAAACTTTTCCAGCCATCATTTCTGCTGTGTTGTTCAACAATAGTCCTCTCATCTTCAAAGCATGGGATCCCCATTGAAATCTGGATCATAAATCTGTCAAGCTGAGGAGCAGGGAGAGGAAAAAGATGAGCACCCTCAAGATTCATTGTTGCGATAATAAAAAATGGAGAAGGGAGTGAATAGGTTTTGCCTTCTACAGAAACTTTTTGCTCTTCCATTGCCTGAAAAAATGAGCCCTGTGTCTTTGGGGTAAGAAGGTTGATTTCATCGCAAAGGACAAAATTCGCGAAAATAGGCCCTTTATTAAATATAAATTTACTATCTTTGCCATCAATTCTTGTAAAGCCAATAATATCCTGAGGTAAAAGGTCTACAGTACACTGAATTCTGCTAAAAGGTTCTATCTCGATTTCCATATTTGGTGATTTGAGCTTACTATTATCAATAGACCCTGCAAGCGCTCTTGCAAGCGAGGTTTTGCCAACTCCATGCGTATCTGCAAGGATCACATGGCCCCCTGCTATTTTGGAAGCTATAATATATTCCAGTTTAAGTGTTTCTATATGAATAACTTTTCTGATATTGTCTATCAGCATATTTATTCTGCTTTTTGTTTCTTCTGCTGTTTTTTCCTGTAAGTTTTCTGAATTAATTTGTTTCATGGAAAAATTGTAAAACAAAAAATGATTCTAGTCTATAATAATAGTAGCAACAAGTTAAATCCATTCTGGCGCTGGGAGTAAATCACTTTCCATGCTTTAAACAGAATGCTAATATGGAGAAGTATTTATAATATGCAAGACAATATATTATGGAGAGGAAAGTGAGTTTATATCCGCAATTTTCAGAAAAAGAGTTATTTGTAAATATTGATCTTTCAAAAGACTATGAAACCATAAAAAATAGCGCGGATAAAATGATCCTCTCTGCATCTGGCTGGAGAAAAATCTTTGGAGAAAATGAAGAAAGCGATAGTACGATTATAAGAGAGCAGGACAAAGTTATTCTCGCAACAGCAGGAGAAATATTTTTCAATTATATAAAAAAAAGAACCGGCAATGCTTTTCCGGAAATAGTTGTTGGAATTGATTCCCGCCCAACAGGACAAGGCGCAGCAGAATCTGTTATAAGAGTTTTGATTTCCCTGGGATGCAAAATACAATATCTCCATACTTGCGCAGCTCCCGAAATAATGGCTTATGTAAAACAGAAAAAACTTGATGGGTTTATTTATATATCAGCAAGCCACAATCCCAAAGGGTATAACGGAATAAAATTCGGCAATGAAACAGGCGCGGTTCTCGGCGGAGAAGACTCTACCATGCTCATAGATACTTTTAAAAAAGAAATTTTGGATAAAGGAAAAATTTCAGCGATTGTAAAACTTCTTAATAGCGCTGATATTAAAAAGCTTTCAGATATAGCGGAAAAACAAAAAATATGGAAAAAAGAGTCTTACGCCTCCTACCTTGATTTTAATTTAAGAATCGCAAGGCCAGACTTAAGCTCCGCAGAAAACATAATAGAAAAACTGCTGCTAGAAACAGGGTCATGCGAAAACTTGGGGATTGTGGGAGACCTTAATGGAAGCGCAAGATGCACAAGCATAGACGAAGAATTTTTTAAAACCCTTGGAATAAAGAGTAAATTTATTAACACTACTCCGGGCAAAATAATAAGCCCAATACTCCCAGAAGGAAAAAATCTTTCCCTGTGCAAAAAAGAGTTTGAAAAAGCATATAAAACAGACAACTCTTTTATTATGGGCTATATGCCGGACAACGATGGAGACAGGGGAAATCTTGTATATATCAATTCAGAAGGAGCAAATGCCGGAGAGGCTGAGATATTAAAAGCACAGGAGCTATTTGCCCTTACCTGCTTTGCGGAACTTTTGTTTATAACAGACTCAGGGATTGCCGGGAACAAAAAAATTGCTGTAGTTGTAAATGACCCAACTTCAACCAGAATCGAAAAAATCGCGCATCAGTTTGGAGCATCTGTGTTTCGCGCAGAAGTTGGAGAAGCGAATGTAGTAAACCTTGCCTTAAAACTTATAAACGAAGGGGTGTTTGTAAGATACCTTGGCGAAGGGTCGAATGGAGGAAGCATAACATTACCTGCCACAGTAAGAGACCCACTTAACACCATAAGCTCTATTGCAAGATTACTTAATACAAAAAAAGCAAAATCAATAGATTCATTATTAAAAACATTACCACAGTTTACAACTACAGAAACAGATGATCCCCTTGCAAAAATGGTAATTAAAACAGAAGATCATGGTATTCTCAAAAACAGATATGAAGAGGTATTCCTTTTGGAGTGGGAAACAAAAAAGAAATATCTTGAGGAAAAAGCAGATATTGTATCGTGGGAAGAGATAAACTATATGCAGACAGATGCAGTCACAGGGATGGGAAGCAGCATACGTGGTAAGAAAACAAAGGGTGGACTTAAAATTCTTTTTAAAGATAAACAAGGTGTTGAAAAAGGGTTTATATGGATGAGAGGCTCCGGCACAGAACCTGTTTTTAGAGTAATGGCAGATATTGAAGGGGAAAACAATCCTCTTGAACGTTACCTTTTAAACTGGCAGCGCGAGATGATCGAAAAAGCAGATTCTGCTGGTTAAAATTTCTGGTATTGGTGTGGATGTTGATTACTGCTATACTGCAGCAGTGAAATAATCACAAGTTATTTGCACTTGACAAAGCTGTTGTGTGATCAAATAATACTTGATATCGATATCGAGACTAAACAGATACAATATTTATAAATTGGAGAACACAATGGAATTCGAAGCAATTCAAGTAGGTATTCTTTCGATAGTTCCACCACTCATTGCTATTGCCTTTGCTCTTAAAACCAGAGAAGTAGTCTTTTCACTACTTCTTGGTATTCTTTCAGGAACTCTAATTTACAGCATTGCTTCAGGGCTAGGTGTCTTCGCGACTATTCATATAACATCAGACCTTCTGGTTACAAAAGTAGGCGAGAACGCGTCCATGCTTATTTTTCTTTCCATGCTTGGGGCTCTTGTGGCAGTAGTAACCAGAGCTGGCGGCTCCAGAGCTTACGGTCTTTGGGCATCAAAGCGGCTAAAAAGCGCCAGAGGCGCCAGCCTTTCAACTGTTTTCCTTGGTCTCATTTTCTTTATAGACGATTACTTTAATTGCCTTACAACTGGAACCATTATGAGACCTGTTACTGATAGTTATAAAATTTCAAGGGAAAAACTGGCATACCTTATTGATTCTACTGCAGCGCCGATCAGCATTATTGCCCCTGTTTCTTCCTGGGCTGCCGCAGTTATTTCATATTACCCTGTCCAGGCAGAGATGTCCGGAATGCAGGCTTTTATAAGCTCCATTCCCATGAACCTCTACGCGTTGCTTACAATTTTTATGATCTTCTGGCTTAGTCTTCGGCAACAGGATGATTATGGTCCAATGAGAAGAGCTCAAATTCGGGCAAAAGAAGGACAAGTTGAGCCAGGCAATAAAGAAGAGAAAAGTGATGAGATCGCACAAATAACTGGCTCTGGGAAAGGGCTGGTTTTGGATATGGTCATCCCTGTATTTTTTCTTGTGCTCTTTTGCATAACTGCCATGCTTTTTTACGGAGGGTTCCATGAGACCAAAGGTAGTCTGGGAGAGCGAATTTTCGAAGCCTTTGGACATACCGATGCAGGGCTGGCTCTCTCACTTGGAGGCTTTGGCGCACTTTTGGTAGCCTTTTTTTTGTTTATACCGCGAAAGGTCATTAAGTTTAGTGAATTTTTTTCCGCAATTACTGCTGGGATAAAGTCAATGGTTCCGCCAATCATAATCCTGGCCCTGGCTTGGGCAATAAGCGGAGTATGCAGGGATCTTCTCTCCACAGGTCCCTACGTGGCTGGCTTGGTTGAACAATCGAATTTTCCGGTTATGCTTATCCCTGCCATCATGTTTGCTATAGCTGCTGGGCTTTCATTCGCTACTGGAACTTCATGGGGAACATTTGGCATACTTATCCCAATCGTTACTTCTGTCTGCGTGGTTGTGGCGCCATGGCTTTCCATTACAGCACTTTCCGCGGTTCTTGCCGGAGCTGTTTTTGGGGATCACTGTTCTCCCATTTCTGACACCACCATACTTTCATCCACTGGCGCTCAGTGCAAATTCATTAACCATGTTCAAACCCAGATACCATACGCAGCAACTGTGGCAACGGTCTGCTTTGTTGGCTACATTATTGCGGGATCAACTTCTACCCTGGGTTATGGCATTAGTGTGGCAATCACTCTCCCGACCAGCTTTGCCATGCTTACTTTAACTCTGCTGATTTTACCAAAAATAGCAAAAAGGATAAGCCAAGAATAATGACACAATCATAACTTTGTGTTTCAACTCATTTTGTTTTTTTTCCTTCTGTGGGAGTCTTTAAATTTGTTGCCATATCTTTTGTATTATTAACGAGTGATGCAAATAAACGTAATTGTTCTGCAACAAAACGGGATAAGATGATAATAAAAAAACCAGTAACTGGTCCAATAATTATTACTATTGGGCCAAAATTCATAAAATCCAAGCCAAGCAATCTAAAAAGATGAGCTGCATCATTTCCAAGAAAAATTAGCGCTATTAGCCCAATACCTGCTCCTATAATGCCAAGTAATGTTCCCACCCATTCTCCAAAGGTTTTAAATGCTTCAGCAAAGATTAATGTTACTATAAATTCAGTTGGAGCAATATCTCTGACTTTTGTTCGTCTATTCCACCATAATTGAAACCCAATCCAACTGGCAAAAGTAATTACCAACCACGATAAAATAATGGCAAATACTAATTTACCTCCAGCAAAACGGAAAACGCCTGACTCAATAGTTATATAAATAACGGCAAAAGGAATAATCAAATTTATTATTGCCATCACATAATAAATAAGACTAAATTTGCCCTTGTCAATAAAATCCAAATACGGTTTTGAAAAAGCAAAAAATGGATTCCCATCCCATTTTTCAAATTTCCCCGCCAATTTGTTTTCACCAGTTTTTAAGACACTCATAACTCATCCTCCATAATTTTTCTATTTCTTTTTTGGCTATCTGCCAAGTATTCTTCAATCATCCCCGCTCACTGGACGTTACGCGCTACCCGCAGGCTGATATGGCATCTTCCAAATGAAGGATCACCTCCTCCCCTGCCAGCTGAACGAATGTCCTGCCCGGCGCCGCGCCACGACCCTCCGCGTATCACACGAAACTCTCCAGATACTGCACCGTTCGGGTCAATCTGCGCTCCACTTGCGTAAGCTCCATACCAGTCCCAGCACCATTCCCATACATTCCCATGCATATCGTATAAACCCCATGGATTTGCCGCAAATGTTCCCACTGGTGTTGTTCCCCGCCGGAATTCCCCTTGAGCATTATTATTATAAGGACGCCTGCCATCATAGTTCGCCTGATATGTAGTTATGTTATTTCCAGTATTAAACGGCGTTGTAGTTCCAGCACGGCATGCATATTCCCATTCAGCTTCTGTCGGCAAACGATAACCATCGGCATTCCAGTCCCATGTTATAATCCAGTTATATCCCCAACTGTTTACTGTATAGGCAGGTGTTAATCCTGCCTGTTCACTTAGCCAGTTACAGTACTGTATAGCATCAAACCAGCTTACAAACACTACCGGATGATCTTCCGCCTGATTAAAATATGGATTCATCCAATTCGCATCTTCTTTTATTTCCCAGTTACCGTCTATCCGAACAGGAGCGCCACCGTCCATTTCTACATCAGTCACATATCCTGTAGTCTCTACAAACCTGCGAAATTCCCCCACTGTTACCGGATACTTCGCAATATAAAAAGAACTTATTGTTACTTGGCGCTGAACTTCATCCCTAAAGCGGTCTGGTTCACTTGCAGGGCTACCCATGACAAAGGATCCACCTTCGATACGCACCATATTGCTACTTTTACTTTGACTACACGCAAGAAGACAGAAAGAGACAAAAAGCAAAATAAAAATTTTCTTAATCATTTTTAAACTCCCTTAAGCAGAAAATGTAAGCTCAAGACCGAGGGCTCCCGAAACTTTTATAAAGGTGAGCATATTACAATTTATCCCATTTTCAATTTTGGAAAGTTGCTGTTGGGTAACATGGCTTTTTTGGGCAAGTTCTCTTTGGGATAAACCTCTTTGTTCACGAGCTTCTGCTATTGCCAAACCTAATTCAAGCAAATGCTTTTCTTCATCAAAGGCTTTTATAAAATGGGTGTTTTGCATTTCCTCTTTAAGATGGGCTCTGAATTTCATGATATCCACTTTTTTTCGTATATCTTCTTACCATACACCATAAATGACGTATTGTCAAGCGTTTTTTCTCCTTTGTGATTAACAATTGGTGATCTTAATATGACTTTTGGCGCATAACAGTTTAGTTCTATAATTTTGCTATTAGTGTTCAATATCATCTTGGCGCTGCTTGGCGGTTGATTCGGGAATATTTGCGATAATGACTATTTAAAAAAACAATTGCTCTCTGGGTTTAACTTTGCTTAAAGCTTTTATAAGTTACAAGATTATATAAACGAAACCGGTATAATCTTGTATTTGTCTTTTATGGGCAAAAGCTCATTAGCCAGGCAGATAACACCGCCCGCTCCTATCTTTAGGTTTTTTACATTTTCTATCATGCTAAAATGTTTAATATCATCTTGCGTTGGCTCAGTATGGGTTTTTATTTCAAGGGGATATAGCGTGTTGTTTTCATGGATCAGCAAGTCTATTTCCCGCTGATTACCATCACGCAGAAAGTAAAAATCTGCCTCCTTTCCTGCGTTTGTATAGCTTCTTAAAATCTCGGCAAATATAAAGCTTTCAAAAAAATATCCACTCATGGCTCCAGTGCTTAATGTTTCAGGAGTGAGCCAACGTGTCAGATATGCTGCCAGCCCAATATCCAGAAAATGAATTTTTGGCGTTTTGACAGCCCTCTTAATAGCATTATTGTAATAAGGTTTTAAAATATAAACCAGACCGCTTCCTCTTAGTATAGAGAGCCATCTTTTCGCTGTTGGTTCGCTTATTCTAACAGTCCTTGCAAGAGATGCTAAATTCAACATCTGTCCTGTCATAGCAGCAACAACAGTCATAAATTTAAGAAAATCCGCCTCATCGCCAACCTGCGCCAATTTTCGAACATCCCGCTCTATATATGTTTTTACGTAGTCTGCATAAAAATCCTGCCAATCAAAAGTTGGCTCCGCAATTAATTCAGGCATACTGCCACGGTGTATAATTCTCCACGCCTCTTTAATAGAAAGAGATAACGCTGTTTTTTTTCGATTTACCAAATATTCAGTTGTAGGTAAAAAAGGCGTATTATAAACTTCACTTCTTATCTCACGAAGCGATAGCCCTAAAAGTTCCAGAATACCTGCTCTTCCTGCCAAACTCTCTGTAACATTTTCCATAAGTTCAAAGCTTTGTGAACCTGTCAGAAAAAAATCCCCCTTATTACGACTTTTATCAAGCAAAATTTTTATATAATGAAAAAGCGCAGGAGCATACTGAACCTCATCAATAAAAATAGGGGGTGGGTTCAAATCGAAAAATGCTGCTTGCTCGTCAATAGCAGCGCGTCGAACACGTAAATCATCTAAAGTCAGATGTGTAATGTTTTTTTTAAGATTTTTGATCAAAGTGGTTTTGCCAACCTGCCTTGCCCCTGTGACTACAACAGCGCCTTTCATTTTTGCGCGTTTTAGTACCGCATCTTCTATATGTCTTTTGATGTACATTACCCAACCTCATCTTATGATATTCTAACATCACATATTAGAATATCATAAGATGATAATAATGTCGACAACAAAAATAGTGCTATAGAAAAACATTTTAAAATAGTGTATTTTTGAAAAAAGAAAAATTTATGAGCAAAGTCCCTGTAAAAAATGTTAATGAACGCCTCATTCAAATACGCAAGGTTTTAAAGAAATCCCCTACGGATTTTGCAGATGCTCTCTCGATTTCCCGAAGTTATGTTTACGAAATGGAAAAAAACCGCCGTATTGTCAATGACCGCATTATCAAGCTGGTTTCAATGACATTTGGGGTAAGCGAGCAGTGGTTAAAAAGCGGGGAAGGGCCAATGTTCATTGACGCAGAGGGAGAAACCCGCAGAAAAATTGAAATCCTTTTTGATAAATTGCGTCCTGATTTTCAGGAGTATGTGCTGCGACATATTGATATACTGCTGGAACTGCAGGGCAAATGCAAAAGTACAGAAGATAAAAAGGATAACTAATAAACCCCATTCAGAATAATGTAACGCACTCCGGAGCTTTAAGCATAAATTTCCACAAAATCACTCAGGATAAATAAAATCGCTTTTCCCAAACTTGCGGCGGACAAAGTTCAGACCATTTATCACCTTTCTCCGGCGCGTAATATTCCTAATCAATTTCCGCTTACCCGGAAAATCAATCAGCAGTAACGAAATAAATATAGTTAACATCCCCTCGCCGGGTATAAAAAGCAGTACTATGCCAAATAACAGAAGAGCTATTCCCAGAATATTTTTTAGAATTAATACAAAAACAAATATAAAAAAATGGAATTTATTGCCTTTTTTAATTATCCCTCTTTTTTCCTGAAGAAAGAAATCAGAAGGGATAGAAACAATTATAAGTAAAATAATAGCAGTAAAAGCAAATGCTGTAACAAGAGAGAAAATAAAAAGTAAAAGTATAATATCATTGTAATTATATAACCACTCAAGAATAGTTTCTAAAGTCATACATCAATCGATTTTAAGTATTTTTTTCCCTTGCTTTTTTTGCCTCTTCTGCTTTCCGCGCTATCTTTTTCCATGCACTGGTAAATCCCATTGCTTTTTTCATAAGAGAAAGCGTTATCGCAGCTTCTTCCCTCATTTTCATTGTGCCGTCAAACAATATCTCTTCTACATACCCTTTTTTTTCTTCAAACATGGCGCGCTTTTCCCTTATAGGGTCAAGAAAATTATTAAGAGCTTTTGCCAGCTTTTGCTTAACTTCCACATCACCTACTGTGCCCTTTTTATACCTGGCTTTTAAATCTTTTACCTCTTCGATGTTTGGATTAAAAGCATCGTGGTAAATGAAAACAGGATTGCCTTCCACTTTGCCGGGAATATCTGCCCGTACTCTTGCTGGATCTGTATACATTCCCGCAACTTTTTTTTCAACTTCTTTGGCAGTATCGGAGAGCATAATTGCATTGCCCAGAGATTTTGACATTTTCGCGTTGCCATCTGTCCCAATAAGAGTTGGAACTTCCCCAATCATTGAATCAGGCAAAGGAAAAACCTCTTCGTACAATGAATTAAATTTCTTTGCTATCTCTCTTGTAAGCTCAATATGAGATTCGTTATCTTTTCCAACAGGAACAAGATTAGCCCTTGGCATAAGAATATCCGCAGCCTGGAGTACAGGGTAGCCAAGCAAGCCCAAAGGTAGTTCCGAAAGATTTGCCGACTTAGCCATATCTTTAATGCTTGGAATTCTTTGAAGCCTTGGAACTGTCACAAGCATTTCAAAAAACAAATTCATCTCATAAACTTCATGCACAGCAGATTGAAGATAGATAACAGATTTCAAAGGGTCGATCCCGCACGCAAGATAATCAAGAACAAGTTCACGGGAATTGGAAACAATATTCTCTATATCTTCTTTTAATGGCTTTGTGGTAAGCATATGTAAATCTGCTATTATAAAAAAACAATCATATTTATCCTGGAGTTCCACTCTGTTTTTTAATGATCCTACATAATGACCAAGATGGAGTTTGCCTGTTGGCCTGTCTCCGGTCAAAATTCTTTTTTTATTCATGAATCTGGTCCTTGCTGCTGTGATTTTTCAGTTTCGTTATTTTCTATTTTGCTATTTTCAGTTTCTTGTTTTTTTGACGCACGCTTCTTTTGCTTATGATCTTTACCCATCATAATTCCTACAGGTTTAAGAAAAGATATACTCAAACATATTGTTTTAATAGCTACTGTAATAGGAATTGCCAAAACTGCTCCTACAGGTCCCCATAACCAGCCCCAAAAAGAGAGGGAGAAAATAATTACAGTAATACTAAGATTAAGCCTGTCTCCCTGAAGCTTTGGATCAATAATATTTCCAAGTGTCTGCTGCAATGCTAACATGGTTATGGCAACTAAAAGGACCATTCCAAAAGAAGGATAAAATTGCACTACAGCCTGAAGAATAATACATAGTACTGCAATTATTGAGCCAACATATGGTATAAAGTTAAGAAAAAATGCCATTAGTCCCCAAAGCATTGCAAAGTCAAGCCCTATTATAGAGAGAACGATCCATGTCAAAACACCAGTAATAGCGCTAATAAATGCCTTTACAGCTAAATATTTACCTACACCCCTTGTTATCCTGCTTATACCTATTATAACTCTCTTTTTTAATTTCGGAGAAGCTTTGGAAAGGTTATCTTTAAAAACCGGGAATTCAAGAAACAAAAACAGAAGAAATATAAAAATCGCAAAACTATATCCTGCAAACCTTGTTATTGAATTTGTAAGCGTAATAAGATAACCGCGCACAACCCTTCCCCAGTCATAGTCCAGAATAAAATCTGATGATAAAATTGGAAATTCATCTGTCATCAGTCTTTGAGTAATATCTCTATATATCCATGTAAGCTGTTCAAGATACCATGGGATATGGAGAGTAAGAGTTGTAAGACTCCTGTATAAAAGCATTATAATAAGATAAAAAGCTCCGGATAAAACTGAAAGAACTATAATAATTCCAAAAATGTTTGGAATTTTAACTTTTTCCATTGCCATTATAAGGGGATAAAGTATAAAAGAAAATAACAATGCTATAACTATTGGCATTATAACAGTACTAGCTATTTTAAAAACAACGCCAACAGCAATAAGGGCAAGTATTCCCAAAAAAAAAGCACTAAGTTTTCTCTCTAACATAATTATAATATTACTAGCAGAAATAAATATTTAATAGTATAAAATTTATTTTTTTATACTATACTTTATATATCGTATATTACTTTTATGGAGTACCTATGATTTATAAATTCAAAGATAAAACACCAGATATCAAAAAGGCGGCTTTTGTGGCAGACAGCGCAGATATCATTGGGGAAGTAACACTGGGAGAAAATTCCACAATATGGTTTAATACTGTTCTCAGGGGCGATATAGCTCCTGTTATAGTTGGAAAAGGGACAAATATTCAGGAAGGGACAGTTGTGCATGTAGAAGATAATACCCCATGCATAATTGGTGATAATGTTATAGTTGGGCATGGAGCAATATTACATGCAACAAAAATAGGGAGCAGATCTCTAATCGGAATGGGCGCAATAGTTTTAAGCAATTCAGAAATTGGAGAAGATTCTGTTGTAGGAGCAGGCTCACTTGTAACAGAAGGGAAAAAATTCCCACCAAAATCTCTTATAATTGGCTCCCCTGCCAGAAAAATAAAAGAAATTACAGATGCTGACATGGAAAAATTGAAAAGAGCAGCTGAAAAATATATAAATCTGGGCAAAGAACTTGTAAAAAGCCAAGATGTGTAGTGTAACGCATACTCATATACTTGATATAAATAATCCGCTGATTAAAGCGGATTAATACAGATTATCGTAGATTTTGGAAAGTATTATCCCTGAATTCAGGGTTGAAAATTTTACCGCCCCGATATATATTGTACCAAATTTTGCGATTGGTCGCGGATAATAGTGGAGACTGTATTATGCTATATTTATTGGAAAATGATGAAAACATGGCGGACACTGCAGACGAGGCTCTGCATGAAGACATCCGCCTGCTCAAACAGATGCTGTGGGATACAATCCGCGACATGGAAGGGCAACAAATTTTTGACCTTATCGAGAAAGTAGGTCAGCTTTCTGTGCGCTCCTATCGCGAGAAAGATCATGCTGCTCAGGTGGAAATGGAGACTCTTCTTCACAATCTCTCAGACGAAGAGATGAACAAGGTCACCAGCGCTGTAGGTTATTATTCCACCCTCGCCAACATTGTCGAGGATCACCACCATATCCGCCGCTGGCGCGCTCATCAGCTTGCTGGCTCCTCTGCGCGCGAAGGTAGTATGGAAGCTGGCATTGCGCACGCCAGAGCGCACGGATTCAATGACGCACAGTTGAAAGATTTTTTTAACACTGCCTACATTGCTCCGGTATTGACTGCGCACCCAACAGAAGTACAGCGCCGCTCTATCCACGACATTCTCAATGCCATTGCTGCTCTGCTCAACAAGCGCGACCGGCTGGCTGAGACAAATGAGGAATACGAAGAGGTCGAGACAGGTCTGCGCACACAAATTCTCACGCTCTGGCAGACGCGCGTATTGCGCCGCTCAAAACTTTCAGTGCTGGACGAGGTAGAAAACCTGCTCTCGTTTTTTGAATCAACTTTCTTTACAGCAGTACCAAAACTCTACACTGCTGTGGAGCGCGCATTAGGCAATGGAATGGATGACCTACCCCCGTTTCTGCAAGTCGGAAGCTGGATAGGCGGTGACCGCGACGGCAACCCATTTGTGGATGCTGCGGTGTTAACCGAAGCGCTCTCACGCCATGCAGGACGTGCTTTCACCTTTTACATCTCCGAAGTGTTGCAATTATGCAGCGAACTCTCGATTACCGAGTTGTCGGTCAAGGTAACGCCGGAATTGCAGAAACTGACAGAGAACTCGCCCGACCGTTCCGCGCATCGCGCAGATGAACCATACCGGTTGGCGCTTGCCAATGTGCTGGCGCGGTTAGTAGTAACGCACGAAGCGCTCCTTGGACATGGACCATCGGTCGCTACTCCTTCTTATATACGCGAAACAGCAGCGCAGCCTTACGCATCGCCAGAGGATTTCATCGCAGATCTCTATGTGGTCGAGCAGTCGCTCCTGCATCATGGTTCGAAGTTGTTGGCGCAAGCCAGACTCGGCAACCTGATGCGCGCTGTGCGCGTGTTTGGTTGGACCCTTGCTCCGCTTGATCTCCGCCAAAACTCCGTTGTGCACGAGCGCGTGGTTGCGGAGCTTTTGGAATTCGTAAACCCAGGTACAAACTATTTAGAGTTAGACGAGGCTGGGCGTGTCAAAATCCTGTTGGAAGAGCTTGGCACTTCCCGACCGTTAGTCTCCCGCCATGTAAAATACAGCGACGAGACAGTTAAGGAACTAAAAATTTTCGACGCAGCCCGCGCTGCGCATTTACGATACGGTACTGGCTGCATCCGCACTTCAATTATCTCCAAAACAGACGGACTGTCTGATATTCTGGAACTTGCTGTATTATTAAAAGAAGCTGGCATCCTGCGTCTGACCGAGTCTGTGTTGGATGTCAACATCGTACCTCTGTTTGAAATGATCAATGATTTGCGCGCTGCTTCAAGGATAATGGACTCGCTCCTCTCATTGCCATTTTACCGCGCGCTGCTCGCCAGCCGGGGAGATGTGCAGGAAGTAATGGTAGGTTATTCTGACAGCAACAAAGATGGCGGTTATCTTACTTCCCGCTGGGAACTCTACCGCGCCGGAGTTGATCTCGTGGAGATATTCGCCAAACATGGTGTGAAGCTAAGACTATTTCACGGACGCGGCGGCTCAGTGGGGCGCGGCGGCGGGCCGAGCTATCAGGCTATTTTGGCGCAGCCCAAGGGCGCAGTGAATGGACAGTTACGCCTTACAGAACAGGGCGAGGTAATCGCTGCCAAATACGGCAATCCTGAGGTTGGCAGACGAAACCTTGAGGTTATTGTTGCCGCCACTCTGGCAGCCACTGCAGCGCCCTCGCAGGCAGAGCCGCCTGACGCCCGTTTCCTGGAAGCCTTTGCTGAATTATCCGAAGCTGCCTTCACTGCTTATCGCAGCTTAGTGTACGAGACAAAGGGGTTTGAAGAATACTTTTGGCAGTCAACCGTGATCTCCGAGATCGCTTCGCTCAATATTGGCTCACGCCCAGCTTCCCGCACCAAAGGACGCGACATAGAAAACTTGCGCGCTATTCCCTGGGTGTTTTCCTGGTCGCAATGCCGGGTAATGCTGCCGGGCTGGTATGGTTTTGGCTCTGCAGTAGAAGCGTTTCTGGCTAAACACGGGAAGGAACAAGGCATGGCATTGCTGCAATCAATGTTCCAGAACTGGTCGGTATTCACCACACTGCTTTCCAACATGGATATGGTCCTGGCCAAGGCTGACATGAGCATTGCCGCGCGATACGCTGCTTTGGTAGAAGACGAAGCGCTGCGCGATTCGATCTTCCCGCGCATTGTGGCAGAATATGAACGCTCGAAAGCGTATCTGCTCACCATAACCGGGCAACGTGCGTTACTCGACCGCAATGCGGTATTGCGCAGGGTTATCGTTAACCGCCTCCCATACCTTGATCCGCTCAATCATGTGCAGGTGGAGATGCTGCGCCGTTACCGCGAACAGACTCGCGGCGGCAGTCCGGAAGAAGCATGCGAACTTATACGCAGAGGGGTGCATATTTCAATAAACGGGATCGCGGCAATACTACGCAACAGCGGATAACCTGAAGTGTGCGCACAACAGGCGCACAACGAGAACGCAAGCGATTTCATAACCACGGATGGCTTTGGGGTAAAAGTAAGCCTATTTTAAAATCTGCGAGAAACAGCTTTGCGCTTAATCCGCGCCGCCAGTATGACCCCAGATTGCTGTCATTATATGGCGCAATCGTGTTCTTACCAGAGCATAAGAATAATGTTTTAAGCCAAGCTGATAGTTTCTAAAAACCATTCTGTCTCTTATATCTTTATTATCAATAACCCTTTTCACAGTAGCAACTGTTTCATCAGAAACAAAATCATCCATTTCAATAGCCCTAAAGCCTTTGGGCCGGATATCATAATAATAAATAGAATAATTATTTACAAAAATAGGTTTTTTATAATAAATCGCTTCGAGAAAAGCATTTCCAAATCCTTCAAATACAGATGGATAAGTAACAAAATCACAACAGTTATAAACATCTTCAAGAGTATATACCTTGCGACCATCTTCCCGTGTATATCTTTTTTGGTCAGTTATTATATCATCAGCAAATATTGCTCTGACTCCCATAAGTTTTATATAATCTTTGACTCTGTTGTTATACGCATTTCCTTCATCGCCCGAAGCATGGGATATAACAAGAGCTGCTTTTCTTTTCATTCTGGCAACAAGCTCTATTGCATGCTCTATCCCTTTCCGCTGAACAACTCTAGTAGGCTGGAGAAACAATAATTCGTCTTCGTCCATCCCAAGATTTTTTTTCAAGTCAACTATGTAATCATCAGGCGGAGTAGGAGGTTTTTCAAAATCCATAACATTTGGTATAAGAATACCGGCAATCCCTGTTCTTAGTCCCAACTGATGCTGTGCTGAAGAATTTATTACAACATGAAACATTGATGGAAAACGGCAAGGGAAACAGGAGTTAAGATAATCCCATACAGAATTTCTTAAGAATCTTTTTCTTTCCCAAAAAAAATCATGATGATGCGCAATAACAGGAATAGATGTTTCTGCAATAAACTCTGTTATTGCCAGTCCAAGAGGCACATTAAGGGGAATTGCAAGAGCATTCTCCGGAATAATAAGGTCAATATCGAATTTATTTACAAAATCATATATTTTTTGTTTTATTGCTTTCTTTATTTCATAAATTAATTCTGTAGTCTCTTTTGTTCTAATAGTGCGACTAAATAATTTGTTATTAAGATTTTTTATGATAGGGCTTTGAAAGTGGAGAAGAGGATCTTCCATTGATCTTTCTGGAGGCGTATCTATTTCGCCTGCCAAATAAAAACACTCATGCCCTTCTTCTTGCAGAATAGATGCCCATTTTGCTGTTTCAAGAGAAACTCCGTCTGTTCCTGCAAAACGCAAAGAAATAAAGCCAATTTTTTTGCTCATATTATACTCCGCAATTTAATTTAGTTTTACAATACAACAGTCCGGATTTCCGAACTTGTAAATTCTATAGTAGTACCATTTTTGGTTTTTTACAATGAAATTATTTTCATTATTAAAAATTTATAAATTATTGAAGTTTTTAGAAATTCACACTGATTTTTTTGACAAGAGAAACTATCAACGCAAAGTTGCCAACTCTACCCCGTTTAGGATAAGGACTTCGGGCCGATACTCAAAATGTATTGTATCAAAAAACAACCAGTTGCCTCCCCAGATAAAACCATAAGATTCAAACGCTTTTATTACTGCAGCAGGCGGGTGATATCGTCTTTCATACGGAATGCTCCACCAATTTGGCCCTGCCCAGCGCCAGTATACTGCCCTGCCACCTAATGCGCGGGGAATAATGTCAATAGCTGCGCCATAGGAGTGAAAAGATCTGGATTGAGTGCCTGCAACATTCCTCCAGTTCCATCCTGCCAGATTCCTGATATTATATTTCCAGGCCCTCACCCGGGAATCGGTTTTGGCAGCAGCTAAAATATGTTCCTCCACCAGAACAAGATCTTCTATAATAGCATAATGAACTGTTACCGGGTTTCCAAGAAACCGAATAGTCTTTACTCGCGTATATGATTCATCATGACTGTGCGCCCTATAGAGAGCATCAAAAAAATAATGGGAACGCCGGAACTGGTTGGCATCTCTTGTCTCAACCAGTTCGCGGAAACGGGCTGCCTGCTCAGGGGTAGGAGTTGTCCATGGAGGGAGTTCGCGCCTGTAATTAAGGAGAACAGGTCTGTATTCAGAGACCCTATACAACAACTCTTCCGGCAGCAGCCTTCCATCTGCATAGTAAAACCAGGTGTCCCTTAACAAAACTGCCCAGTCATCGTTGCGAAATTCAGCCTTTAGAACGCGACGGGGATACGCTGCAACCAGTGCCCGCATTACCTGTTCTGCTCTGCTCTGCTGAGGCTCTTCGGCCAACAAAGTTGCTTCCTCAGCATCAGCTTGAAGCCCCTGTGACCCAATGTTCGGCCTGGCCATTCCGCTGATAAGAAAAATCCCGGCTGCTATAATAAAAGCAATGACAATTAATCGTACTTTCAATATGATAATGCGCGAAATACTCATTACAACTCCTCTAAAAGTCCATCACCTTTTTTCTTTCAGATAAATTATAGCACAAAATAGCGCTGTAAGCGGCATTGCGCCAATAATTATTCCTGCTGCCTCAAAAACAATTCTATATGTCTATTATGATTTAAACAGCTATTACCGCGTTACAAATTCCGCGCCCCTCCTGTCCAATACCGTGAGCGTGGATAGCTCAATATACAAAAACCTGTCAACTCCGTGTCCGTATTGTTTTAACACCCCGCTTGCCTCAACCCATGAATTTTCAGCAGGAAATTCTCTTGCATTAGCCCTTGCCCACTTCACTTCAAAACCAACCAGACCATCATCGCCGCAACAGCCGAAAATATAGCGAATAACAGAATAGATAGTTACATCTTCATGGATATCTATTCTGAAAATCCCTTCAAGTTTGATTGGTCTTTCCAAAAATTCATTGGCATTCAGATAGATATCGCGGATCTGCGTCAGAAACATTCTTTCCCGTATTTCTACTATGTTTCCCTGTATTTCGATGTTCCCCTGTGTCCCAATATTTTCCCGCGACCGCGACCTGGAGCAGCTAATCATAAAAAACCAGGCAGTTATTATTATAAGAACAGTGATAGCAAGACTGCTTCCTGAAATTTTATTTTTACCCACATTTTTTTCCCTGTAGTTTGTTTATCGCGTTTGAATTACGCAATGCTTCAATAATACAAAACAACACAAAGACAAGCAAGTTAACAAGAACAACACTTGCGCCAGTTGGCGTAGCGTATAAATATGAAATAACTACTCCGACAAAAAAACAGAGTATGGAAATGATGGCAGAACAAATAGTAACACTTTTGAATTTTTTGAATATTCGCATTGAACTAAGGGCTGGAAAAATAATCAGGCTTGAAATAAGCAATGCTCCCATAATGCGCATGCCAAGTACAATGGTAAGAGCAGTTAAAAAAGCAATTAGCATATTATAAATGTTGGCGTTTATTCCTGTTGCTTTGGCAAAAGTTTCGTCAAAAGTTATGGCGAATAATTTGTTGTAAAACAGGACAAAAAGAACTAACACGATAATTGAAAGGGTAATACTTAAATGCACATCTGCTCTGGTCATGGCAAGAATGCTTCCGAAAAGATAATTACACACATCTGTATTCATACCTGTTGTCTGAGATATGATTATTACGCCTACAGCCAGAGAGCCAGTAGAAACAAGGGCAACTGCTGCATCTCCCTTTATTTTGCTGTTTTCGCTCAAACGGAGCAGTAAAAAAGCTGCTGCTATTACTACTGGGATCGAAACAGTCAGTGGAGCCATATTGAGCGCAGTGGCAAGCGCCAGAGAACCAAAGCCAACATTGGAAAGCCCGCTGCCAATCATCGAGTAACGTTTTAATACAAGACTCACCCCAAGCAACGCAGCGCAGATTGAAACAAGAGCGCCTACTATGAAGGCTCTGACAAGAAACGCAAAACTAAACATCTCAAGGATTATTTCAAGCATCAGCTGTCTCCATTTTTACAAAAAACTTTTTACTGATCTCCGACTGCTGGTATTTTTCCATGCTTCCGAAAAAGAGCTGCTTTTTTTGCAAATGCAGGACATGTGTCGCGCAGTCCGCAGCCTCAATTTCATGGGAAACCATGATTATAGTGAAACCTAATTCACGGTTAATTTTTTTAAGCAGTTGGTACAGTTCCACACTTATAAGAGGATCAAGTCCGGCAAAAGGTTCATCAAGTACAAGGAGTTTGTCCGCAGCGCATAACGAGCGAGCCAGCAAAACACGACGTTGCTGCCCCCCTGAAAGCTCGCGAAAGCAGCGATTTTTCAAACCAGCAATGCCAAGCAATTGTAAATTTTCTTCTGCTTTATGTTTTTCTGCTTTATTATAAAATGGCCAAAACCCTTTTTTCCCCAAATTCCCCGACATTACAATTTCAGATACCCCGGCTGGAAAATCTTGCTTAGCAGCAGCTTGCTGCGAAAGATAGCCTACCTTTGCTTGATCAAACTCAGGACCAAAAACCATTGTCCCCTGCATCGGAGTTATTAGCCGCAATAAGCCTTTGACAAGGGTGCTTTTGCCAGAACCATTTTCTCCGGCAACCAGAAGAAAATCTCCTGATGTTACAGAAAAATTAAGGCTGCTTACTACAGTATGCCCCTCATATCCAAACGAAGTATTTTGACAGTTAATAAGCATTTTAATTCAATGCCTCTCGCAGGGTTTCAACATTCCGTCGCATAAGCTCAAGATAACCCAGGCCTGCTTCAAAATCACGTCTGGAAACATTGTGGACAGAATGAAGGAGGCGTTTTTTTGCCCCGGTTTCTGCGCTGATTGCATCGGCCATCCGCTCATTGGAAAGCTCAATGTGAAACACTACTGGAATTTGTTCTGTCCTGATTTTATTGATCAAAAAAGCAACTGTGCCTGCGCTTGGCTCGGTTTCAGTAGAGCAGCCAGTAAAAGCTGCATAGTGGGTCAAGCTGTAGGCATCAACAAAATGCCGGAAGGGAAAGCGGTCGGCAAAAACAATTGTTCTCCGTTTTGCGTTAGCTACAACTTCGGAAAAAGCAGCGTCAAGCTGCTGCAGTTCTTTGATGTAAGCAGCGGCATTTTGTTGAAAAAAAGCAGCGTTGTTAGGGTCAGCTTCGGATAATAGCTCTGTTATTGCCCGGACAATCAGTATTGCGTTTCCTGGAGAAGTCCAGACATGTTCATCGAAAAGAGCGCATGTGTGGACTTCATGGCCGTGACTGTGCGCGTGTCCGTAAGCATATCCGTATCCGTGTGCATGACCGTGCCCATGACTATGTCCATGCCCGTGGCCATGCCCATGATCGTGACTATGTTCGTGACCGTGATCATGGGCACAGTCCTGGTCATCGCACTCATGACAGGGCTCGTCAACTATTTCCTTTCTAACCAGCCCAACTACATTCATCATGGCAAAAATTGTCATCTCATCTGTGTTCATGGATAGAAGAATGCGCTCGATCCATTGCTCAGACTCTCCGGTATAGATAAAAATATCGCTGCTCATGATGGTAATAATATCTCTTGGTGAAGGTTCAAAAGAATGGCTTTCTGCTCCTGGCGACAGCAGCATGGTCAGGTTTACCCTGTCCCCAGCGATTTGCCGGACAAAATCATACGCCGGGAAAATCGTTGTTACTATGTTTATAAGCCCATCCTGGTTTCGCGTAGCGGTACTTCTGTTTTGTCTGCAAGCAGTAGCAACAGACAACAAAATGGCAAGCGTCATTACTATTAAAATTATTTTTTTCAAAATATTCTCCTTAAGAATAAATTTGACAAGTGGCTATAATTTGAGGCTTTGCAGAGGTTTAAGATTGTATAAAAAAATTACACTTGATACTACTACAAAAACACCAGCTAAATACCCTGCGATAATATCTGTAGGTGTATGAACCCCCAAATAAATCCTGCTGAATCCCATTAAAAGAATAAAAATAATGGACAATGCAGATACAATGATTTTAAGCAGTTTATTATTTGTATTCCTTAGAAATAAAAACAAACAAATTCCAACAAAGGCTGTTGTAATCATCGCGTGCGCGCTTGGATGCCCATAACCACTTGCGCTAACTATTCTATAATTGTCTGGCCGCTCTATTGCGAAAAAAAGTTTAAGCACATAATTTAACGCAATTGAAGCAAAAACAACAAATGTCACAGGTATGCCTATTTTTTTTCGCGTTCTGGGGATAACCAAAAATAAAAACGCGATAATGAGATAAACAAACCATTTTCCAATATAATTCAAAAAAATCATTATATTGGTAAGTATTGGATTTATCCATGCAGAAACCTGTATATACACAGAATCATTCCATGCAGCTAAATTTCCATTTAAAACATTCACAGAGAGCATGATAAATAGGGTTAGCAATATTACGATTGTTGACAGACAAAATAAGTTTCTTTTCATTTGTCTGTATATTACCCTTATTCAGTGTTTTTTGACAAGCGGGCATAGATATTGCTTATTAAAATAACGCAATTAAAAAAAGCTGTGCATGGTTTTCGCACAGCTTTTTGGTTTTTAAAATAACCTGTTCTCTTTTACAAGCTAACAATTCTGGTTTGACAATTATTTTTTAATTTCTACTTTTTTTGGTTCTTTTTTTTCTTTCTTCAGAATCTCAAGAGCCAAAATGCCATTATCAAATTTTGCTTCGATTTTTTCTTCATCAGCATTTTCAGGAAGCATAAAAGATCTGTAATACTTCTCTACTCTTTCAGAGATAAGGTGTTTGTTTTTTCCCTTTTCCTCTTCTTTGGCTCCTTTCTCTGCTTTTACTGTAAGAACATTTTTTTCGATTCTTACATCGATCTGTTCTTGAGAAAATCCTGGAAACTCTATTTCAAAGTCATAGCTTTTCTCTTTTTCTATAATATCAACAATAGGTTTTCTAAAATTATCACTAAGGCTGATATCGAAAAAATCTTCCATGAAACTATTCCACACTGGGCTTAAAGTTGTCCCAAATGGTTTGTAAGTTACTATCTTGTTCATAATTTCCTCCAAAATTATTTATTATTTTCAGCAACTATATTGCAAATAGCGTGCCAACTAAAATATTTTTATGTAAGTGCTTATAATATAAAGAATTACGTCATTTGCTTGATTTTAGCGAAAAAAAGCAATATTTATCCAACTGTGTCATTATAATACACGAGCTATTTTTTTCCACATACTGTGTAATTTTGATACAATAAGATATTTTTTGTATTACTTAGTGTGCTCTTTAGCGTAAATGCGATAATATCAGTTAAAAATATTTTAAAAAATTATATGACAACAGAAAAAGAATTAACTTATAAGAAGATATTTATATTCTGGGCTCCTCTTTCGTTTATGTGGGTTGCTATGGCGCTTGAGAAGCCTATTATCAACTCAGTAATTGCGAGAATGCCTTTTGCAACAGAGAATCTTGCTATTTTCGGAGTTGTTTTCGCGCTAAGTCTTATTATCGAAGGGCCAATTATTCAAATGCTTTCTGCTGCCAATGCGCTGTCAACAAGTTATGATAATTATAAAAGGCTCTCAAGATTTTTGCTGTTTATTATTTTAATACTAACAGCTATCCATATTCTAATCTGCGTGCCTCAAGTATTTAATTTTATTGCAAAAAAACTTTTAAATCTGAATGATGATTTTATAACTCCTGCCCGGATCACTCTTATAATCATGATTCCCTGGGCGCCGGCAATAGGATACAGGCGAATGTGGCAGGGAGTACTCATAAGAGCAGGAAGAACATATTCTGCGACAATTATTATGATAATAAGGATTATAGCAACAATTATAGCTCTTTTTATTGGATACTTTTTTACAGATATTAGAGGTTCCTATATTGCCGCAGCTTCTTTGAGTGTCGGGGTCATTACCGGCGCAATAATAGCAGCTATTTTTGCATCAAAAACAATACAGGAAAAGAAAATACAATCAGATAATACTCCTGTTATATCATGGAAAGATCTTTTTGTCTTTTATATGCCGCTTGCACTTACTTCATTTGTAACAATGTCAAGCAGACCCATAATTTCCGCAGGAATTACACGTGGACTCCTTCCAATAGAATCGCTCGCAGCATGGCCTGTTACATATTCATTTGTTTTTCTTTTCCTAAGTTTTCCATACTCTTTTCAGGAAGCTGCGATTGCTTTATTTTCAGGCAAAAAGAATAACAGAATGTTGCTTAATAGTATTATTGCGATTGGGGCAATAACTGTTTTTGTATATGCTGCTGCAGTGCTTTCCCCTTTTGGAAGAGTTTTTTTCCTGTCAAAAATATCGGGATTGCCGGAATATCTTATTTCAATATCAATAACGCCACTTATAATAATGATTATTGTTTCTTCTGTAGTCCCTGTTATTACATGGTTGCGCGCTGTTAATATTCATGAAAA
The DNA here is from genome assembly GCA_009780675.1 of Spirochaetaceae bacterium. Classification (GTDB taxonomy): domain Bacteria; phylum Spirochaetota; class Spirochaetia; order CADAEX01; family CADAEX01; genus WQTU01. Next base: position 33,584 of record WQZP01000009.1, read on the forward strand.
AACAACAAGCACTATTGCTATTGCGGTTTTTATTAATCTAACTGTTGTAGTGCTTACAATGACTTTGCTAAATATGTTCTTTTCAATAGTGGGAATCACAGCAGCGGCGATATCTTTTGCAGCAGCGGTTTCCGCAGAAGCTGTTTTTCTTATAATTGCTACAAAGAGGAATGCAGCAGGAAAGTTGCGTTCCGCGCAACAGCGCCTCCATAACAGCTCAACCAGCGCTACAAATAGCCAAGACTAAAGTCGCCATATATCTTAAGGCAGAGGCCATCTTTGTTAACATAAAGTTTTCTCTCTGGAAAATATTCTGCAAGTTTTTCTTCCAGTAATTCTTTTACTTTTTCCTCTACTTCATGTATATGTTCAGGATCAATTTTTTCAAGAGTCACAAACCTGATCTCTATTGCATATCCTTTACCATATATAGAGCCAAATCCTGCTGTATAACTTGCGCCTACATTAAAAAGTCCGTCATGCGACTTATTACTTGCTTCTCCTCTTGGAAGCCTGGCAGGGTGGAGAGTATAAAGATCGCCATAATAATCTTCAAGGTAATCATCGATTTCATCAAACACCTTTTTGAGAGTCTCATCAAATTTAGCCATTTTTGGGTGTGATATCACCATTAGGACTTTCTCTCTCCTCTATGTGATTTGAAGTTTTACGCTATATAAAGGATTATAACATAAAACACCTTTTTCCATAAAGCTTTCCATTAAAGTAATGGCGCTGCAATCAAAAGTTATTTTAGGCAAATCAATCTCTTTTGCAATAATTTTAAAATCATTTTTAAATTTGATTCTTCTTCCAATGGTTATGTGCGGTGTAAATACTTTATCTTCTTTTTTAAATCCTGATTTTTGAAGCTCTTCTTCAAGGAGAGCGGAAAGTTTCCATAGATTCTCAGCTCCATTATCTACTCCTAAAAACAAGGTAGCTCCTTCGGTTTTATAAAAGCAGTCTGTATTACCTGAGGTAAAAACAAAGGGAGCTGACTCTTCTGCGGCTCTATCCATAACAAATATAATTTTAGAAATTATTTCTTTTTCCACTTCTCCTAAAAATTTCAATGTAAGATGATAGTTTTCAATCCGTGTAAATGTCCCTTTAACTGATTGAGCTTTATACTGTTTTTGAATTTCAGAAATAGTCTTTTTATTTTCATCTTTAATTTGCGCTGCAATAAATAGTCTCATATTTTACCTTTATCAAATCAGAAGCGGAGTCCATAATCCAATCTAATGGTAACAGGGCTTTTATCAATTCTTTCGCCAATAACTGGAAACCCTATTGTCAATACACCAGTCCCAAAGGAAAACAGTTCAGAAAACAGGGAAAATCCTGTTGACATAAGCACTCCCAATCCATTATCGTTATATCCTGCCAGCTTATCAAAGTAGCAGACATCAAAAAAAGCAAGAAATCCAGGGCGCAATACCTCTGTTCCATTTTGGCTTTTTATTCGCGGCATCTTAAATCTAATATCAAAATTACCTATTACTTTTACTTCGCCGTCAAAGCGGCCGCTTTCAAATCCTCTTACCCTGCCACCGCTCCCATCTGTCGCTCTCTGGACACCAAATGTCTGTCTGACAGGTAACGGGATGTTATCTCCAAAAACATAATCTATTCCTAAAGAATTTGCCAAATAAATTGCTGTTATAGGTCTGCCCTGCTGTTTTGTTTCATAGAGCGGGTGAAAACTTTTTACATTCATAAATAATCTTGTAAAATCAGCTATGCCTATAATATCATTAAAAAACCATTCAGGACCTATTTCTGCTGAAAGCTCTGAGTGAAAACCGCTCCTAAGTCCGGTTTCCCGATTAAAAAGAGTATTATCAACTATTACAGAAGCAATAAAAGTGTTATAAAGCACTCCATCTTTATCGGGCCGTATAGAATCAAATAGTATGCTGTTTTGATTGAACATATTAAATTTCCATCCGCGCATAGCCCTATAACCCAACAAAATTGAAAGAAGATTTTTATCGGTTTTATTATTCCATAATATTCCCTGCTCAATTCCAAATCCCCATTTTGCATCTATTCTTGTAAAAGTGTAGTCAAGATCCCTGCTGTCTGTATAAAGGTCATTTTCATCCCTGTAATAACCAAACCCGCCTACAATGCCTCCAAGGGTAAGGCGTAAAATAGTATCCCGGCTTTCTATAAGTCCGTTATTTAAGCGCAAACAGAAGTCAACATCAAGCCCCCATGTTCTCAAGCGTGGCTCAATATAAAAGTCTCCTATCCCTTCTTCCCCAGAAAGAGAAAAAACAGAGATCATCAATAAAAGAAATAGTGAAACTGGTTTGCGGAGCATACGAACTTTACTTGCCAAGGATTTCCCTGAAATATTTGAAAAACAATTCATTTTCTTTTTTCTTGCCTATTGTAACCCTAATACACGAGGAAAATTTCAGGCTTTTTTGTGGGCGAACAATGATCCCTTTTTTTAAAAGTTTTCCCGCAACAGATGCCCCTTCAACACCTGTATCAATAAGGATATAGTTTGTCTGGCTCTTATAATATTTAAGACCCATTTTATCCAGCTCCGAATAATAGTATTTTTTCTCTATTTTAGTTTCGTTTACTGTTTTGTTAAAATAATCTACATCATCCAGAGCACAAAGAGCAAGATTTTCCGCTATTATAGAAACATCGAATGGTGGTTTGACCTTTTGCACCAAATTTATAAATTCAGGATTACTTATGCCATAACCAATCCGTACACCAGCCAAGCCGTAGATTTTGGAAAAAGTACGGAGTATAAAAAGGTTTTTTACGCCATCCCGGATCATGCCCAAAGAGTCGGGGATATATTCTTCTTCTGTAAATTCTATATAAGCTTCATCAAGAAAAATTATTGTTTTTTCGGGAATACTTTTAATAAAATCCGTTACCTCTTTTTGGGGCAGGGCTTCTCCTGTTGGATTATTGGGATTACAAAGATAGATAACTTTGGTCTTATTTGTAATTTTTTTATAAATATCATCAAGGTCTATCAATGTGCCTTTCATTTTTGTAAAAATAGGGACACCTCTCATAATCCTTGTAATTGTTTCATATACCGGGAATGTTATTTCAGGGATAAGGGCTTCATCTCCGTCATTAATAAAAGCCATCCCAAAGTTGTATATAACTCCGTCTCCTCCGCAACCCAATGTAATATTTTCCTGTTTAAGGTTTAGGTTTTGCGCAAATTTTGCCATAAGTTCCGGATTGTAAATTTCGGGATATCTGTGGAGATGGTCTTCAAGCGCTCTGTAGGCAGCTTTTACGTTACTGGAAACGCCATTGGGATTTTCATTGGAAGCCATTTTATAAATTTCAATGCCCTGGCCAATCTCTCTTTCTACTTCCTTTATTGATCTCCCGGGAACATATTCTTTTATTTCAAAAATACCGCTGTTTGCATAGTCTTTAATATTCAATATCTTACTCCGTGATTTTACTTGGCAAAATATGAGTTTATAACAATAAATGGTAAAATACAACAAATGTAGGGTAAAAACAAGATAGTAGATTTACTTTTTATACTTAAGGAAATGAAAACTCAAAACAGAATTTTGAATAAATTTCACGCAAATGCGCAAAGACGCTAAGAATATATTAGGGAGCACTGATTTTGTTGATTATGTTCAGGCGTTGTTTATCCGGCAGCTTGGAAAGCAGGCTGATTATTTCGCCTATTTCGCTCTGGTTTTCTTCGGTTTCATCTGCGAAAGCCCTTTGGAATTTCTCAATTTTCTTAAATTAATGATAAAAATCTGCTTTAAGCCCATATTTTATATACTAATTGCCAATATTTTATTGACAATGGACAAAATGCACATATAATTTGGACAAAATAACAATATAAAAAATCAAGGCTGATTTTTTGTCAGATTGACTTTTACTAAAGGAAAAGGAGGTTTATTATGAATAGATTAATTGTTTTTTTACTATTTATTGTTTTATCGATTTTTACTTTTACCTCATGCACAACCATGACAAGCCCTACCAGAAATTATAGTTATCCATTTAGTGGAACTGTACACGAAATACCAGCTATTCCCATAAAAGATTTTGAAGTGCGTGGTATTGTTTTTGTCAGATCAACAAAAATAATTGATAGTAATGGAAATCGTACTGGATCAAAAATAACGTATGAGATGTTACTACTAGAGGCACAAAAGTTGGGTGCTGATGATATTATTAATATCAGACTAGATGTTAATCGAGTCGAAGAGGTTTTTAGAGAGAATAATGGAAGGCGTTCTACCAGGACAACCTATAATTATACAGCATCAGCATTAGCTATAAAATATACGACAGCAATATTATCTACATCTGCAGCTAATTCTCCTCAAAATATTCAAGCCAGCAATCATGGCATTAGGATCAGCGCTAATGAAGAAACTTCTAGTCCTAATAGAAGACCAGGGCGAGTTGTTTTGTTTATTGGCTCTATAGTCGGGGGATTAGCTCTCTTGATGGCTGCTACTTCTTCTTAAAATTATTGGCGGACAGGTATAGCAACAGAGGTAATTTTACTCAACTCTCCGCAATGTTTCATATGCTCCGCCAAAAGAAAAACGCAGAAAATGCACCTGCTGGAAGTCTGGTGGGGGTGTTATGTACCAGTACCTATAGAAAACTGCGCGAAATACACCAGCATCCTCAATGAAAATATGCCCTTCTATAACATTATCATTGATTGTTGAGTGCTCTTCTGAATACCCGCTAAGAGCAATCCCTCTTAGAAAATTCCGGAAAGGGAGTTGCTCAATATTGGCCCCCTCTGGCATTTGGCTACGCTCATATCCTGTAATGGTTATCCGGTCAAAAGTTATGTCCAGAGCACCTGTAAGCACTACACCCTGCCCATCGGAAACCCATGTCCCCTGTAAATGGGGGGCGAAACTTTCATCTTGCCATTCCATATTACAGGCAGTCAAAAAAAGAGCAAATATCACAATTCCGTAAAAAGCAAAGAATTTAATGTGTTTCATATTATATAAAAACCCCTTATTTAAATTTTGTTACAAAAAAACATCCAGGCTTGCACGCGACTCTCACTACGTCAGTTAATGAAGTTTACCTTACTCTCAAGTGGCTGCCTCGGCGATGCTGCTGCTCTGGTATCAACATCAGGAGATTCATACCCCACCAGCAAAATCATGACTGCCAGATAATTTTCCGGCAAATTAAGTCTGCCAAGTAAATTATCATTTAAATTCCTAATGGGTCTAACAAACATTCTTGCTCCAAGTCCAAGCGCCTGAGCTGCCAGAAACATATTTTGCGTAGCAATCGCAGTATCAAATTCTACACTCAAACCACGAGGATGCTCTCTTGGCCCGGAAACAACTATCAAAACATTCTCATCAACAACATTACTCATGATGTCATTAATGAGCGCCCTGTTTCTGATAACAGTAAAGTGCCAGGGTTGTGAATTAGCAGCGCTGCCAGCCTGGTGCCCTGCTCTTAAAATCTGATTGATGATTTCATTGCTTATTGGTCTATTCGTAAAATGCCTCTGTGAATACGATCCATGAAGAAACTCAACAATTTCATTCCTTCTCACAGGGTTAGCAAATAACATTGCTGCTGCTACAAAAAACAGTACAGACATAATTAAAATTTTCTTTTTCATTATAAAATCCTCCTCTTAACAGTTTTCCGGTGGACACACTTCAAGCCAGCTAACTAACGCAAGTTTACAAAAGATCTGTCCTTTCATGATCCTCTATAATACTTCTAAGTTCCTTGACCTTCTGGGAAGCGCCTTTTTTACACACCAGAGCTTTCCCGTTCTTTATAACAACAATAAGGTCTTCAACTCCGCATAAAGCAACAGGAATATCAGAAAATACAGTATTATTTGATGAACCAACTTCAAATAATTCTGCCCATTTAAAATTTTTTATGATTGTTTCAAACTGATCCCAACTTCCAATATCATTCCATGAAAATTCTGCTAAAATCATTGCAGATAATGGTGTTTTTTCCATAACAGCATAATCTATTGAAATAGAAGGAGATTGCTTGTAGGCTTCTTCAACTTCCGGGCTATCCATTATTATTTTAAAATTACCTTCAAAAAAAGGTCCTGGAGTTTTATCAAGTTTTGCAAAGGAAGCAGCTATATCTGGAGAATATTTTTCGATTTCAGTTAAAAAAGCATCCATTTTAAAGACAAACATTCCAGAATTCCAGAAATAGTTACCATCTTCCATAAATTGTTTTGCTGTTTTGATGTTCGGCTTTTCCATAAAAGATTCTACTTTAAACCCTTTGCCATGAGGTTCCCCTCTTTTAATATAGCCATATCCTGTCTCCGGGTATAATGGTGGTATTCCAAATGTTACCAGAAAACCTTCGCGCGCAAGTAAATCTGCTTCTTCAGCATTTTTTTTGAATACATCCATCCCTTCTATTAAATGATCTGCAGGTAAAATAAGGGCAGAACTTGCTGCACCCTGTTTTTTGTCCTGCGCAGGGTGCGACATCCCTGCTGCAACCCACCACGCAGCAGCAGCAATCGCTGTTGCGGTATTTCTTGCAACAGGTTCGGGCAGAATTACGATTTTGCCTGTATTCGCATACGGGGCACACTCTTTTATAACATCTTCCACCTGGGATTTTAGGGTAATTATTATAATTTCTCCGGGGATATCAAGGGCAAGCGCTCTTTCAATTGTAAGGGCCAAAAGCGATTTTTCTCCCTTAATTTTTATAAATTGCTTTGGATATTCATTTAAAGAAGCAGGCCAAAGTCGCGTACCAGACCCACCTGCAAGGATAAAAACATTATCAACCATAAAATTATTATAATACTGAAACTAAATAATGCAATACTTCATTTCTAAAAATGTTTTACCTCTATTGACCTCATTTTTTTTCTACCGTAAAATTAGATGATTTAATAAAAATAGGAGAATATTCAAATGGCAAAAGGTTTTTCACTTAATATGTACCCATGGATTTATGTTGCAAAATTTTCAGATAATAAATGGTCAGAAAATTATATAGAACAACCTCATAAAACTCCGGCAGAGGAGGCTTCTTTGTCCGAAGAAGCTTTGGCGGATCTTTTATTGAAAAGAAATACAATTCCAGGAATTCCGGTTATAACTTATACATCCCAATATGGGAATGGCTGTTTTGAAGGGCTTAAAGCATTTCCCCAGCCAGATGGTTCACTTAAAATATTCAGACCAGATGAAAATGCAAAAAGATTCAAAAATTCTATGGAAGGCCTCTATATGCCAGGATTTCCTACAGATAAATTTATGGAGTCTGTAAAAGCAGTTGTTAAAAAAAATGCAGATATTGGATTTACAGTAAAATATGATAAAGCTTGGGAAAAAGATAACTTTTTAAGCGGAACATCTGTATATTTAAGACCTTTTGCTCTTACAGAACCAGGTATAGGGGTCAATATTTCAACCAGCCCATGGGTAATTACCATTACAACACCTGTTGGAGCTTATTTTGGCGCTGGCACTTCTGGAGCAGTAACAACAGAACGGATAAGAGCAACCCCAAAAGGGACAGGTAATTTAAAAGCAAATTCCAACTATGTAATTTCTGCGATCGCAAAGCACGAGGCTATTCAGGCAGGTTTTATGGAAGCTGTTTTTCTTGATGTTGAAGAAAGAAAATACCTTGAAGAAGGCTCTTCTGCAAATATTTTCTGTTATCTTAAAAGTGGAACACTTGTAACTCCTGATCTTGGAGACACAATACTTCCGGGTATTACAAGAAAATCAGTGCTTAAACTGGCATCTGATATGGGAATCAAAACAGAAGAAAGAAAAATTTCCATTGATGAAGCAATGAGCGATTCACTTGAAATGTTTGTTACAGGAACTGCAGCAGGAATAACATTTTTAGACTCTTTGCAGCACAAAGGGAAAAAAGTTGTTTTCAATAATGGCAAGATGGGAAATGTTGCGACAAAACTTTTGGCAAAACTGAAAGGGATTCAGTACGGAATGGAAGAAGACAAATACGACTGGATGGTAAAAGTTTAAGGTTCTGCGCCTGAGATACTGACCTATAACAGATATGACATTTAAACCGCCTGTATAACATGGCTTTAATTAAAAAGGGCTGCCCCAATCGCATAGTGGGCAGCCCTTTTTTTTTCCAGATATAACTGTTTTTTTAGTTACTCTATTATTTCGCCGCCGAGCAGCTCAACTCTGCCGAACAGATCCATATCGATTTCTGTATATATAAGAGGTCCATCCATTCGAAGGTTATCAACGCTATATGGGGCTACGTTACTTCCGCCAGCGCCTATAGGCCTTCCGGCATTAAGAAGAGCAAACTGGATATTAAGCTGCGACAGAGGTCTTGTAAAAGTTCTGACAACAGTTTCCGGGTTTCTGGCCATAAAATCATAAAGCTCCGCAGATCTTGTCAAATGAACAAGAGCTCTTGTATAATAAGCCTGGTTTTGAGTTCTTTCAGACATTCTATATAAAGTTGCGCCAAGATTGTTATGGACCTCCATAATTCTCTGCATAACAAACTGATGATCCCTTCTTCTGTCAATTTCAATAAAAGCCTGCCTGCCTCTCCAAATTTCAAGCAGCTCAAGAAGATTTTCATAATAAGCCATTGCAGGCGAGAAAACACTATTAAGAAAAGAAGCATTGGCAAAAGCAAACAAAGCAGAAGGATTGTTTCTTTGGTTAAGAGATATTTCGTAAAATCTTTCCGATGCTTCCCTAAAATTGTTGTTTCTATAATAGATAAATCCTATTTTATATGAAAGATTATCTTCCCTGTGTCCTGTAGCTTCAGCTCTTAAAAATTGCCTTAAAGCCTCATTAAACTTACCTGCATCATAAAAATATAAATCCCCGTAATCTTCGTATAGTCTTCCATATTTTGGCTGAAGACCAAGAATATCTATATTTCTTTCATATTCGCTAATAGCGCGTTGATAATAACTCTGCGCTGCAATAATATTTTGATCTTCACGTTCAAAATTGCCAAGCCTGTTAAGAGCCATTATTTCAAAATGCTTTCTCTGCCTTATTGCATACATATATGAATGAGGGTAATTTGTTCTTATATGGTCGATAGAGTGTGCTTCTGCAAGTCTTTCAACGATTTGAAGGCTTCTTCTTTCAAACTCTGGCCTTCCAACCATATTCCAAAAACTTGCAAGATGAAAATGTGGTTCAAGCAATGTTCTGTCAATAGTGGCAATTCTGACAAGCTCGTTATCTATTCCATCAATATTTACTTCATGTGCAAGAAGAAATCCGTAGAAATCAGCAGCAATATAAGGGTCTACATGCCTTCTTCGCAACTCTTCAAGATAGCCCCTATAATGACCAAGTAAAGCATAATATCTTATTTTTGCTGATGATACCCCACCAGGTAAAATATCATCGGTATTGGAAAATGCTTCATTTCTAAGATTAAGCAATCTCCCGGATCTTACAGCATGAGCTATCTTACGCAAATAAAGGTCATGTCTTTGTCCAAATCTTGAAATGCTGTCATTTATAGTAAACGCTGCATTGTCATATTTCGAGTTATCTATTACAGCCCAGTTCAAATAATTATCAATTTTCCTGAGAAGCATGTCGTAATCCCACTTGTTCCCTGGCATATCAAGAAAATCTTCTATTATTCGCGATGCGCTGCTAAAATTCCCCATGAAAAATGTTTTAAGCACTGAATAATCTATAAAACCCCGCTTGTCTCCAGGGAAAAATCCGCGATGTCTTTCTCCTGGGGGTTTTTGCCTTTCAGAACTCAAACTTATCCCAAGAAGCTGCAAGTATTTTATTTCTGCAAGGCCAAATTCCCGTTTTTCAATATAGGCATTTGCATATCTATAAAATTGTTTTCTTGCGGGCCTTATGCGGCTGGCTCTTAAAAAATTCCGTTCTGATTCTGCAAAGTTACCATTTCTAAGAGCTTCGTATCCTCTATTATAAAGCAATGTTGAATGGATAGGCTTTCTTACAAAATTATTTATTAAAAACAACAGAAAAAGAAGCGCAAAAGATACAGCAAGAGCCTTTCCTGCAAAAGGAGCTACCCTGTATTTTATGATATAAGCAAGTGTCCCTTTTTCTCTTTCAAGTTCCTGCCATGTTTTTCTTTGATAATGGGCAGGTATGCGTATTCTTTTTCCTGTTAGCTTAAAAAGAAGCTCTGTAACTTCCCGCGCAGAAGCGCCTGCCGCAACTTTATCAACAATATTATCAATATATGCTCTTGGAATATCTTTGTTTCCAATAAGGTCTTCAATATAAAATTTGAGATTTCCAGGATATGAGGATAAAGTTTCTACTACCCTTTTTAATTTTTCTGCTGATATATAAAATTTTTCAGATCTCTCTTCTACACTAGCCCTGCCACCCTCAGGTTTGGCTACAGCTTTTTCTGAAAGATCCTCTGGCTGCGTATCTTCAAGATCATCAATAGAGCCAAATTTATCTCCTAAATCTTCAAGATTAAAATCATTGCTTAAGGCAGGCGTTTCTTGTGTTTCAGTCTCATCAAGAACCAGAGACTCTTCTTCCTTCTTTTCAAATTCATCATCTACAGAGATTGAATCCAGCGAACCAATATCAAAATCTTTATCAAGAGATAAGTCTTCGGAGTCAAGTGATGGGAGTTCAAACTCTTCCTCTTCTTTTGCCCCGTCTGATACATCCCCGGAATCAAGGCTGGGAAGTTCGAACTCATCTTCTTTTTCAGCATCAAGCGCTGGTAAGTCATCAGAACCTAAGTCTGGTAGCTCAAAGTCTTCTTCTTTTTCGCCATCAAGTGTTGGTAAGTCATCAGAACCTAAGTCTGGTAGCTCAAAGTCTTCTTCTTTTTCGCCATCAAGCGTTGGTAAGTCATCAGAACCTAAGTCTGGCAGCTCAAAGTCTTCTTCTTTTTCGCCATCAAGCGTTGGCAAGTCATCAGAACCTAAATCTGGCAGCTCAAAGTCTTCTTCTTTTTCACCATCAAGCGATGGCAAGTCATCAGAACCTAAATCTGGCAACTCAAAGTCTTCTTCTTTTTCGCCATCAAGCGCTGGTAAGTCATCAGAACCTAAATCTGGCAGCTCAAAGTCTTCTTCTTTTTCGCCATCAAGCGATGGCAAGTCATCAGAACCTAAATCTGGCAGCTCAAAGTCATCTTCTTTTTCACCATCAAGCGATGGCAAGTCATCAGAACCTAAGTCTGGCAGCTCAAAGTCTTCTTCTTTTTCGCCATCAAGCGTTGGCAAGTCATCAGAACCTAAGTCTGGTAGCTCAAAGTCTTCTTCTTTTTCACCATCAAGCGTTGGTAAGTCATCAGAGCCTAAATCTGGTAGCTCAAAGTCATCTTCTTTTTCACCATCAAGCGATGGCAAGTCATCAGAACCTAAATCTGGCAGCTCAAAGTCTTCTTCTTTTTCGCTATCCGCGCCTGGTTCAGTACCTTCAAAAATATCATCAAGAGAACCTATCTCAAAGTCATCAGTTGAACCATCGCCGCCCTCCTGTTCTGAAAAGCGGTCAAGAAGAGCATCAGGATTATCATCAAGCTCAATAGAGTCGTCGCCAAAAATATTTTCAAGGTCTTCTTTTTCTTCGGTGTCAGCATTATCTACATCTGCAGATAAGTCTTCGGAGTCAAGGGGCGGAAGCTCAAAGTCATCTTCTTTTTCCCCTCCAGGCGCTGATAAATCGCCAAGATTAAGATCCGGAAGCTCGAAGTCATCTTCTTTTTCCTCTCCAGACGCTGATAGATCGCCAGAACCCAAGTCCGGTAGCTCAAAGTCATCAGTTTTACCAGGATCATCGCCGCCAATATCTTGAGGCAGGGAAAAACTATCCAAATCCGGGGGCTCTGTATCTGCGTTGATATCTGCAGGAAAATTATCAAGAAGTGCGGATATATCATCTAACTTCTCGTTTTCTTCTGGCTCTGCTTTCTGAGTTGCTTCCCACGTACTTCCCTTATAAGCAGGGTCATTGCCAAGTGAGTTAAGTTTATCTTTTAATTTATCAATATCTTTTTTTGAAGGCATTTGTTCCCTATTCAAAATTTTCGGAGTAAAAAGCACCCTTTCTTAGACAATTTATATCCTTTATATAGAAAAAAATACCCAAAAAAGCTTTTCTATTGCGGAAAATATTATAAATTATGAAAATATTATGAGAAATTTGAGGAAAAATTATTAATACCTGCCATAACAAAGCCGATTTTATATAATGTATGGTGAAAAAAATAACTTGGCTTCTCATAATTTTATTTGTATGTATGCAAGCCTATGCAATTGAAATTGATAACTTTAATGTGCAAAAACATATGATCCTCACCACCGAAGCTACAGCACCTGTAATTATGGGGGATTATATAATATTTACATTTCAAAGCAATGAAAGGACCTCTTTTGTAGGGGCTGCTTTTGATTTTGATAATTATGTTAAAGTGCATCAGTTTAGAATAAATTCCGAAGGGGTTTTTATTCTCGTAATAAGAAAACCTAATAGCGAAAGCATAAGATACAGGCTGATTGTTGATGGATTATGGATGGCAGACCCATTCAATCCCACAAGAACAAGAAAACCTAATGGAATCGAAATATCTGTTTTAAATATTCCCAATAACTTCCTGGGTGAAAGAACTTTTCCATTTACAGAAAATGGGATCACTCACTTCAGATACAGAGGCGAAGCAGGAAGAAGAGTATATCTTGCTGGAAGTTTTAACAGATGGGACCCTTTTATGTATCATATGAGAGAAAGAAGTCCTGGAGAATATTTTATCTCTATAAGACTTCCTGCCGGAACTCATCATTATTACTTTGTTGTTAATGGACTGACTGTATCAGATGATAATAACCCAAATGTTCTGTGGGATAGAGATTTCAGAAGAATATCGGCATTTACAATCAGGTAAATGGAAACAATCAATCATTAAAATCTATTTTTGGCTTTTCCCAGTGATTGTACCCTGATTCGTGTATCTCGCGTTCACCAGCGCGAAGAATAGTCTTTTTCAAGCCATTATCCGGAACCCGGAATTCCTGCTTGCCAAACACAATGGTAACGCCATGATAGATGATGTCCTCAGCAACAAGGAGGCAGTCGCGACTGGCAACAAGATTCTCGCGCAGAGCAGGAAGCTTGCTTTGCAGTTCTGCGATCTCGGCAGCAAAACCGCTAACTTGCTCTGCAGTCTGTGTTTTTGCCTGAAGAATTTTCTCATCTTCGCCATGCCCTTTTTCAACGATCTTTTCAAACTGGGCAAGGCGTGTTTCAGCAGCATCAAGATCTGCCTCAAGAGCAGTGAGTTTTTTCTTTACTTCGCGGTACTCAAGAAGGAGGGGCGGCCGCGTTGCTACAGCAACGAAAGTTGGCGCATCATACAGATTACCAAGTTTTCTGCACCATAAACTGCCACCCACAATTGCTGCGCCACCTATTATTTCGGCCCGCCGCCCGTTCAGAACACAATTCTTCCACACATTTATCTGCGAGTTCATAATTGCTTCCTCAACAAACAGATTGCCGCGGCATACGATTTTAGAGCTCTCTATGTATTTCGCAAAGAGATTACCCCCACACTCAACTGATCCTTCGCTGTTGCCGCTCATACCTGCTTTTAAAAGAACATTGCCCCCGGCTTTTAAAACTGCTTTGCCTACCCCTTTTCCCACCTGGATATCGCCACCAGCTTCCACGATAAAGCCGTCGGCAATACTGCCTCTGATAACCACACTTCCGTCGAAATGGATGTTTCCGGTTTCATAGTTAACGTTCTCTACCATAACAACTGATTCAATGCTCACTTCTCCCAGTTCGGAAATTTTCGCGTTACCATCTACTGCGGCAAAGACTTTGCCTTGCTCTTTGTCAATAACAGTGTTATCTCCGGCAAAGAGAGTAGCAGATTCACCGGCAGGCATGGCTGGAATAGGGATCCCTGTTACAGTGCTGCCATTGACTGGCCGGACAGGAGGAGCAAGGCTGGCTAAAAGATCCCCTTTGAGTTTGTTTTCAATAAAGTTGAGTTCTTTCAGATCAATGCGTTCAAATTCCATTTCAAGATATGGCTTTCCCCTGTTAACATTAAAGTGGTACTCAATCGCGCGGTTATTGCCGTGAACAGGCGAGTCTCCATACGCAACAACAATGCTCTTCCCATAATCCTGACTCGCCACAAGGCGCGCTATTGCAGAATGGTCTATGCCGTACACAATATTTTGGCGGTCCAAAGCTTCAAGTATCTCTTCGGACGTTGGAGGAGCTGCCCCTTTCTTAGGAGGGTCTACAATCATCCGCGCACTCATGGCAACCTCGTCCACACTTACGCGAATCGTCGCGATAAGGTAATCTCCTTCTGGCCATTCCACAAGACGTTCGGGAGTGCCGGAAGCAGTTGTAATCAGCTCCCGCAAAAAGCGCGTTGGAACTTTGGGGATCTTCAAGACTTTCATTTTGTTTTCGATTTCTTCTGGATAAACAGGTTTTCCCTTGCCTTCTGGCGGGAACACTGTAAGCCAAGCCCAGGCTTTCTGGTAAAAAAGAGAAAAACTTCCGTCTACAGACTCAGGGGTATTTGCCATACATCAAGTGTACTCGCAGAAGGGTTGTTTTGTAAAGAAACACTTCTGTAAAATTCAGGGGAAGCCTGTTTTATTCTCATTCAACTAAGCTTGAATAAAAAAAACAGTAATTATATACTTAAAAAAAATCACCAGGAGTACTTTTATTAAAATCTTAATTATTGGCGGCGCAGGTTACATAGGGTCGCATGTTGCAAGAAAATTTCTTGATGAAAATTGCAGTGTAACTGTATATGATAACTTTTCGTCCGGGTGTTGGGAAAATATTTTTCCTGATGAGGTTGTTGTGGAAGGTGATATTCTTGATACAGAAAAACTTGAATCTGTGGCAAAACAGGGGTTTGATGGAATAATCCATCTTGCAGCATTTAAGGCAGCAGGAGAATCAATGATTTTGCCTGAAAAATATTCTGTTAATAATATTAATGGTACTATAAATATTATTAATTGCGCTTCAAAAGCAGGGATAAAAAATATTGTATTTTCATCAACAGCAGCAGTATATGGGGAACCAGAATATCTGCCTATAGATGAAGAACATCCTTTAAATCCAGAAAATTATTACGGATATACAAAGCTGCAAATAGAAGGGCTTCTTGCGTGGTACGATAAACTTAAGGGGATAAAATCAGCATCGCTGCGTTACTTTAATGCAGCAGGATATGATACTGCAGGGAGAATAACCGGTCTTGAAAGAAATCCCGCAAATCTTCTTCCTGTAATTATGGAAACTGCTGCGGGAATTAGGAAGAAAATCGATATTTTTGGGAATGACTACCCTACTCCAGATAAGACATGCATAAGGGATTATGTTCATGTAACAGATCTTGCAGATGCCCACTATCTCTCCATGAAGTATCTTATAACGGAAAATAAAAGCATAGTTCTAAATCTTGGGAGCGATACAGGAATAAGTGTTCTTGAGATGATAGAAAAAGCAAGAAAAATTACAGGAAAACCAATACCTGCTGAAATTGCTCCAAGGAGAGCAGGAGATGCAGTCAAACTTATTGCAAAATCAGATAAAGCTGAAAAAGTACTAAACTGGCAGGCAAAAAACAGCAGCGCTGAAATTCTTATTTCCTCCTCCTGGGAAGTTTATAGCCGAAGGCGTCCCAAATAATTTACGAAACGCGAGTAAACCTTTTAACAAACCTTTGGGATACAGCTTCGCTTATTCCCGTAGCAAGTACGGGACTTTCCCGTAGATTTATTCAGAACGCACGACCCGGAACCCCAGCCAACTATACCGGGCAATCGGGTAAAAGCCACCCCGAAAAGCTGACCGCAAGGCTTGCCCACTGCTGACCCATGATCCGCCACGCACCACACAGAACTCACCAAAGGGGGGCCCTATTGGATCGATTAACGGATTCATTGCATAATCGCCATACCAATTCCAGCACCACTCCCACACATTGCCATGCATATCATATAAACCCCAGTAATTGGGCGCAAAATTTCCCACTGGTGTTGTCCCGCCACGATACTCCCCCCTCGCATTCATATTGAAAGGAAGATTACCATCATAATTCGCCTGATCTGTAGTTATGTTGTGCCCTGTATTAAATGGCGTGATTGTCCCTGCGCGACATGCGAATTCCCATTCTGCCTCGGTAGGCAGTCTAAACCCATTCGCGCTTCGGTCCCACGATACATTTTCCCCATTTATCTCATACACCGGAGTCAGCCCTTCCTGTATGCTCAACCAATTACAGTATTGTATTGCGTCAAACCAGCTTATCAGCACCACTGGATGATCATCCCTTTGATTAAAATATGGATTCCTCCAATTCGCATCTGCCCTCAATCCCCATTCACCACTTGCCAGAACATAACCCCCACCGTCTATTTCTGCATCAGTCAGATAGTCAGTAGCATTTACAAATCTACGAAATTCTCCTACAGTTACCGGATGCTTCCCCATGTAAAAGGAGCTTACAGTTATCCTCGACTGCGCTTCATCATCATGCCGCCCGGGTTCGCCAAGAGGGCTGCCCATGAGAAATGTTCCACCCTCAATACGCACCATTGCAGGACTCTTACTCTGTGCAGCGCAACCGAGCATTATAAAGCATATCAGAATAATAAAAACAGTAAACTTCTTCATCCCAAAACTCCTTTTTTTATAATCATAAGGTTATGCGCCCTAAACAACTATTCGAATAAACCCATCCGAAGTTTTTCATATATTACCCTTTGGGCTGCATCCAATAGCCTGTCGCGAGAAAGCTGTCCATTCTCAAGGCTGGAAATAATTGCGCTGTGTGTACGCCTTAAATCTGCTGGCCACACAAGAATCATATCACTGCCAGCAATAATAGAGTGTACTGCTGCCAATTCCGGGCTCATGCCCCCTGCTGCAGCCATTATAAAATCATCGCTTATGATAATTCCGTCAAACCCCAGATCTCCCCTGAGCCAGTCTTTCATAACAGCAGATGAAAGACTCGCGATTTCGTTATCAATCGCCGGAACAGCAGTATGCGCCACCATTATCGCCCTTGCCCCATTGTTGATAACAATAGAAAAAGGTAAAGCCAATGCATCAAGTTCAGCTCTGTCCATATATAATACAGAAAGAAAGTAATGTGGGTCCAGACCTGCGCTGCCGGGAAAATGTTTGACCACACATAATATGCCTGCCTGTTCCATTCCATGTAAAAAGGAAGTGGCAGCCTGGGCAGCAAAAACCGGGTCTGGGCCGTAAGAGCGGTGCACAAGAAAATAGCGGTTTTCATCGATAAGATGCTCTGCTACTGGCGCGAAATTCATATTGAAGCCTAACTCATTTATTACACGTCCAGCTCTTAAACTGTCTGCTGCTATTCTTTCAAGCGCTGCTTCTCTCCCTTCTTTGAGAAAAAGCTCCCAGTAATAAGAAGCTGAGGGTAAAGTTGCTACTCCCCGCTGAAAACGGTTTACAGTTCCCCCTTCGTGATCCACTGCAATAAAGGGGGGAATAGCCGACTTTTCCGTGATTAGTGAAGTAGTCTGCTCAAGGAAATTGCGGATGGCATCGTTATCTGTATTAAGATTGTACCTGAAAAACATTACGCCGCCTGCCGGGATCTCGGTAAATAATTCTATAGTATGGGGAAAAAGCCTTTCCCTTCCGTCAATGCCGCTGATAAGCAACTGAGCAGCAAGAAGCTGCTCATCCATGGAAGAGGCAATTTCCGCAGCCCGGACACGAAGAGGGTCTATAACAAATACAGCTTTTTCGCTTGCAGAACCATCAGTTCTCTGTGCAACAGAGTCAACACTCCCGCGCTCTGCACAAGCCATAATGAGAAAGCAAATCATGAAAATAAAATAAAAGCGCATGGGAAAAGTATACATTGTTTTTTCCTTGCCAGCAATGTGGATTATGTTGACATTTTTGACAATTCTACTTTGCTTCTTACCAACTCATCTTATTATAAAAAGGGAAATAACTGTCTTAAAAATTAGCTAATTTCTTTATAAATTATTTGGCATTCCCAAAAACTTATGCTATACTGGAACCTTAGGCGGTTTATATGGCGACTGAAGAAATTGCTTCTATTATAAAAGATCTTGAAAAATACGACTCTGTTTTTACTGAACTTCGGGAAACATTTCTAGCAAATGTTGTAATGCTAAGTGAAATACCAGCTACTACTTTTGAAGAACAGGAAAGAGTAAATTTTTTAATCAACAGATTTTCAGATTCCGAGCTAATCAATACATCTACAGATGAATATGGAAATGCTCTTGGCCTTATTCCCGGCTCCGATGAAAATAAAAATATTGTACTTACAGCAAGCATTGACTCCTCTGTTGATACGCGACTGGATCATTCAGTAAGCGTTAGCTCCCAAAAAATAACAGGCGTTGCTGTTGGTGATAACACCATAGGGCTTGCGGCATTAACAATGCTGCAGAACATTCTTGACAAACTGGAGATTAAGTTAAAATCAAATCTTATACTTGTGGGAGCATCTCAAAGCCTGGGAAATGGAAATCTTGGAGGACTCAAGTTTTTTCTTTCCAATGTAAAACAGCCTATAAAAGCAGGAATATGTATTGAAGGAAAAAATCTTGGAGATTTTAGCCACAGGTCTATGGGTATGATGAAATGTGAAGTAATTTACAATGCTCAGAATATTCATAAAAAACCCCCAACCGGAAGGTTTGGAGCAATAGAAACCCTTAGCGAAATTATAAGCAGAATGAGGGAAATACCAATTCCAAACAAACCAAGCACATCAATATGTTTTAGCTCCATTGAAAGCGGGTCAAAATACGATACCGAGCCAAGTGATGATGGGATCCTGAGATTTGAGTTAAGAAGCGAATCTGTAGAGATGGTCCAAACGCTTAAATATGAAATACAAGATCTTGTATCAGAAATTTCAGCAAATTATGGAGTAGATGTAAAAATGAATGTAGTGGCGCAAACAAAACAGGGAGGAATTCCTTTTACACACCCCATTGCAGCAAATACAAGAGAAATAATGGAAGCCATGAATATAAAATATTCAGTAGTGCCAAGCACTTCGGCGCTTTCGGCATTTGTAGATAATAATATACCGGCAATTACAGTTGCGCTTACCAATGAAGCGGAAAAAGAAAGAAATCTAACAGAAGCAGAAATTGAACCGTTATCCGACGGTCTTAAACTGCTCCTTGCGCTAATACTTTCAATAGACAGGGGAGAATTCGATGGACCATAACAAATGGTTGCAGGAAAATACATATCATCACTCAGCATTTGCAAATATTGCAGATTTAGTAAAACAAAAAGAGAAAAAGGGTTGTACTATTTCGTTATGCATCCCTACCCTTAACGAAGAAAAAACAATAGGCAAAGAGATAATCATATTTAAATCCGAGCTTATGAACAGATTCCCCCTTCTTGATGAAATAGCTGTAATAGATTCAGGATCAAAAGACAAGACTCTTGAAATCGCAGCTTCTTACGGAGCAGATGTTTATCTTGCAAGCGATATACTTCCCAGCATTGAAAATAAAAAAGGGAAAGGTGAAAACCTGTGGAAAGCAATATATCAGTTAAAGGGCGATATAATCGTATATATTGATGCTGATATAAAAAATATCCATCCAAGATTTGTTTACGGATTGCTTGGCCCTCTTATATGCAGGGATGAAGTTATGTATGTTAAAGCTTTTTATGACAGACCCCTTGCTTTTTCCGGTGGCATAAGGCCTACCGGAGGCGGAAGAGTCACAGAAATTCTTATACGGCCGCTTTTTTCTCTTTTCTATCCAGACCTTACCCCTATTATTCAGCCGCTTTCAGGTGAATATGCAGTCAGGAGAGAAGTTCTGGAGCAGATCCCTTTCCCAATAGGATATGGAGTGGAAACATCTCATCTTATCGATGTTTACCAGAAATGGGGAATGGAGGCATTTGCCCAAACAGATCTTGACCAAAGAGTTCATAGAAACCAGCCAACAAGAGATCTTGGGAAAATGTCTTTTGGAATTCTTCAATCATTTTTCAAACGCCTTTCAGGAAATCAGTTTAAACATTTGAAGAATTTTAATTCGCAGGTACTCAGGCAGTTTCAGAGCCAGAATAACACTTTCGAAGCAGTAGAGATTAATATAAAAGAAGAAGAGCGGCCTCCAATGATTACAATTCCGGAATATATAGAAAAGAAAAAAAAATTAAAGTAGAGGCATATGAAAACTGTATTTGGCAAACTTCTTTTATCATTTTTATCAGTTATTATTCTTATTATAATTTCAGGACTGGCAAGTTTTTATTTTGTTTATTCGAAAAGCTTTGAACAGCAAATACTTACAGAAAACGACCGCACATCCCTGCATATTGCCAGGTCTTTGTATTCCTTCATGAATGTTGCTTACAAAGTAGTAGAGGAACTTTCTTTCAATAACGATGTTATTTCCATGGAGACAGAAAGGCAAACCCCGGTATTTGTAGCTGCCAAAAGAAGAAACGATTATTTTGAGTTGCTCTATGCCCAAAGACTGGATACTGGTATGCAGACAGGCAGGTCAGCAGGCACTCTGGGAAATAGAAAAGAACGCGCGTGGTTTAAGCAAATGGAACGCCTCAGACAACCTTTTGTTTATGAGTCTTACTTCTCGGTTACAACCAATATGCCCACTGCTGCGGTTTTTCATCCTATAGTGTATGATTCTGAAATAATTGGCATCATAGGCGGGGACTTAAAACTTTCCGCTCTTCAGGACATGGTAATGGAAATAACCGAAGCTGGTTCATGGGCATTTATACTTGATGGCAAGGGGGTTGTTGTAGCACACCCAGACAGCATCTATCTTCAGGAACTGTATAATTTTGCAAGACTTACAAGAACTGTAGCCAGATTAGATGCATCAGGCATCCCCATGAGAAATGCTGCAGGAAATATTATTACCGAAGAACAACCTCTTGAGATTTCAGATGCATACAAAGCTGCCATAGCTGATATGATGGGCGGCAACGCCAATTCCGTGAAATTCAGGGAAGACGGCAAAATGATTTATGTTAGTTACCGCCCAGTGCCTATGGATGGCCATTCAGACCCATGGTACGTAATTTCTGTTAGAAGTGAAGATGTGGCAATGCAGGCAAGAAATACTGTAATTAAAGTAATGATAATAAGCTGTTCTGCTATTATCTTAATAGCCATGTTTATTGTCTTTTTTGTAGCCAGCAATATAAGTAATCCAATAAAATTAGTCCATTCGGTTTTGAAAAAAACAAAAGAGGGAGATCTAACCGGTAAGCTTGAAATACAATCCCAGGATGAAATTGGCGAGATGATGAAGCTTTTAAATCAAACGCAGGAAGGGGTGGGTCACCTTGTTTTGACCATTAAAGAACATGCCATAGCCCTTCATACCATAGGTTTGGAGCTTTCAGAAACAGCTAAAAAATCATCTTCAATGGTAAGCGATATAACAACAAGTACAAAAGAAATAAAAACACTGGCAGATTCACAGTCCACAAACACAGCAGAAACAAATGCTGCAATAAAAGAAGTTATGGGTGGTATCCAAGTGCTGAACGGGCACATAGAATCCCAGTCTCAGAGCATACAAAAATCTTCCGAAGCTGTGCAAGAGATCATAACCAACATTACTTCGGTTAGCCAGTCTTTGCAGCAGAATGAGCAGAATGTGGAGACGCTTATGGCAGCTTCGGAAAAAGGGCGCGATGGGTTGCATGAAGTTTCCAGAGAAATTGAAGAAGTAGCAAGAGCATCCGAAGGGCTTCTGGAGATAAACGCTGTTATAGAAAACATAGCCAGCCAGACAAATCTTCTTTCGATGAACGCTGCCATTGAAGCAGCTCATGCAGGAGAAACAGGTAAGGGCTTTGCAGTAGTAGCCGGAGAGATCCGAAAGCTTGCAGAATCTTCCAGCAATCAGGCAAAAAATGTTGCTGACTCTCTTAAAAAAATGAAAGAGTCTTTGGACAGGATAAAAAATTCAGCTATTACAGTATCAGACTATTTTAAAGACATTGACGAATCTGTACAAACTGTGTCGGTCCAGGAAAAAAATATTCGGGATGCCATGGAAAAACAGAAAGTAGGAAGCCGCTCTCTTGCAGAAATAACAGAAACACTCCAGGGTATAACAAGAGAGGTCAAGAGTGGATCAGCAGAGATGCTTGACGGAAGTAAAAAGATTTCCGATAGTGGAAATGCTTTGGAATCGCTTACAGGCAATGTCTTAAGAGGGATGACAGAAATCGCCAATGGAACAGGTAAAATTAATACTGAGGTACAGCGAATACAGGAAATAAGTCAAGAGAATAAAAAAAGTATTGATATATTGATAAAAGCTATGAGTAAATTCAAGATATCTTAAAATAAAAGTTTCCAGGCTTTTGGCGATTTTTATATGATAATATCAAGTTTCTTGACAATCGTTTTTCTAAATGCTAATCTTCAAAGTCAATTACGGGCTGTAGCGCAGCGGCCTAGCGTACATGACTGGGGGTCATGGGGTCGCCGGTTCAAATCCGGCCAGCCCGATATTTTTAGAAATAGAAAACAGCGGGAACAAAAAGTCAAGATTTAGAAGCTTGAAAGGAAAAATAAATTATGCAAATCATGAAAGTATATTTAAAATTATTCGTATTGATTGCAATAGTTATTGGAATGTTTTACGCTCTTCAATTTTCATCTGAACGCAGAACCGGGGATGCAGCGCTTGTAGTCCTTTCTGCTACTATAACAGAACTAACTGATGAAGAAGATAATCCCATAATAAGAGCAGATATAGAAGTAAGAAATCGCGGTGGAAGGGGATTTTTTGAAGTGGGCGGCATAGCAACAGCCGGAAACCGGACACAGGAAAAAACTTTGACCACTGGCATGAGACGAAGATCAACACGTACAATTCCACTTATTTTTGATGACATAGATATTATAATCAGAAATCCTGAATTTGAGTTTTATATCCGCCCTTTTAACTAGTGGCCTGTAATATTTATTTCGTTGTTGGCACACATTTTTGCCACGTTGTCCGACCTCTAAAAACAATTCTTTCTGTTTGCAGATTTTTTAACTCATGATAAAAAGAGTTATCTTTCATATATGCTATAGACTCAACATCGACTTCGGATGATATTTCTTCGACATATTCTGCATACAATTCTGAAACATAATGTTTTTTATGAAATTCTAAAGGGACAGTATCTAAAACCCATTTTATATAACAAGTACTCGTGACATGCGCATTCATATCAAAGTCACTGGGCCTTGCCTTAAAAATCGTGATGATTTTTTCCCCGTCAAATTTTTCAACTTTGATTTTAAAATCTTCGGACATTACTGATTCTTCTGTAATCGCAATATGTTTTATGGTTTCATCGATTTTGCATAGCCTTCTTGTATTAACATCTATGAGCATCCAGTTTGTGACTGACTTTGCAATTTCCTCTTCTTTTTCATTTTTTATAATGCAATCACGGAGCGCGCGCAAGCCTGTTTTATTTCTGGGCCATGTTTCTACTATTATACTGCTTCTCCATGAAGGAAAGCCTGAAAATTTTATATACTGTTTTGCGAGCATCCATGTTTGGTTATACTTTGCAAGATCATCAACACTTATGCCAATATCAACACATTGCCTGGATGCTGTTTCCTGCATTACTGCGCAAAGCATTACAGGTGTTGCCAACTTTGTCATGTCAACATCAAAAGAATTTATTATAAAAGTCTCTCTGTATTTCATATAAAAAATTGTAAATATATAGCCTGATCAAGTCAACTGAAAAATAGCTTCGTCTACCCCGTATGGCTCTTACGGAACAAAGATAAATTTCTGCATAAATCTACGGGGTACGGCTTCGCCTACCCCTTTTTCGCGAAGTGGGAAAACTCCATGGAAAAAGTGCCTCTCCCTTGCGTTGAACTCCTAAGAGAAGTTGAATAACCAAACATTTTGACCAGAGGCGAGTGCGCCTTAATATGCTCAATATTTGATCTGCTTTCAAGGCTCTCCACAATCCCGCCCCGCATCGTAACCTGATTTATAACATCTCCAACATACTCTTTGGGTGTCATAATATCTACAACCATAATAGGTTCAAGAAGTATGGGTGCTGCTTTTCTGCATACCTCATGAAATCCCATTGCAGATGCTGCTTCAAAAGCAAATGGCGTTGAAAATGTTTCACTATAGTTTGCAGATAAAACCACTACATCAATATCTACTATTGGGTATCCAACACATATACCCGCATTAAAACTACCCTCAATTCCCCTTATTACTGCTTCCAGTATCTCTTTGGGAACTTCTTTTCTTATTGCATCTACATCAAGAGAATTTCCTGCGCTTCTTTTGGCAGGAGCAACTTTTATTGTAAGCTCTGCCCTATTTTCGTTGCCCGCAATAACTTTCTGAAATTTTTCAGTATGAGTTGTTTCCTGGGTTACGGACTCCCTGTATGACACTTGCGGATTTCCGATATTTGCCTCAACCCTGAAATCATTGATTATACGCGTTACAAGAACATCAAGATGAAGCTCGCCCATTCCGGAAATTACCAACTGCCCTGTTTCTTCGTTTTCATTTACGGAAAACGTGGGGTCTTCTTTTGAAAGAATTTCAAGAACCTCTTTTAATCTGTCCCGGTCTGATATTGTTTTGGGTTCAATTGCAATTGATATTACAGGCTCCGGAAAATCCATTTTTTCAAGAAGAATAGGAAAGCTGTCCAGCCCCAGAGTATCTCCTGTTTGTGAAAACTTAAGTCCTATAAAAACCCCTATATCCCCGGCAGAAAGCGAATCAATATTTTCAGATTTATTTGAGTGCATTTTTAATATTCTGTTGACTCTCTCTTTTTTCCCTTTTCCAATATTAATTATGCTTGATCCATTTTTAAAAGAACCTGAGTAAACACGGATGAAGTTATACGTTCCTGCATCTTTATCAGACTGTATTTTGAATACAAGGCCAAGAGGTTGTCCATCTTTTTTACACGGAACATCAATCTCTTTATCGGTTTTTATGTGATGCCCTTTTGCCGGTATCACATCGTCAGGCGACGGAAGATAATCAATAACTGCATCAAGAAGAGGCTGTACCCCGACATTTTTAAGAGAAGCTCCTGCAAATATAGGCAATATATGTCCATCGATAGTTGCTTTTCTTATTGCAGAATTTATAACACCTTTAGGAACTTCTTCACCTACAAGGTACAAATCTGTAATTTCCTCAGAAAAAGACGAAATTTTATCAAGAAGATTTTCCTTCCAGTATTCATAAAGCCCTATTCTTGAACTTTCTATTTCAGATTCTACTATTATAGTGCCGCTGCTATCTTTATCCCACTTAAACTCTTTTTTATTGATAATATCTATAACACCTTCAAAGTTACTTTCACTCCCTATAGGGATATTTATGGGAACAGGATTCCCCCCAAGTTTTTCCTGGATTTCTTCAAGAACATTAAAAAAATCAGAACCAACTCTGTCCATTTTATTTATATAGCCAATGCGGGGGATATGATACTTATCTGCCTGGCGCCATACAGTCTCTGATTGCGGCTCAACACCACCAACAGCGCAGAATATGGCAATACCTCCGTCAAGGACCCTTAATGATCTTTCAACCTCTGCTGTAAAATCAACATGGCCTGGAGTATCGATCAAATTTATCTGAAAATCCTTCCAATAGCAGGTAGTTGCAGCAGCTGTTATTGTAATTCCCCGATTTTGCTCCTGCTCCATCCAGTCCATTGTTGAATCACCATTATCAACCTCGCCCAACCTGTGACTTTTACCCGTATAATAGAGGATTCTTTCTGTTGTAGTAGTTTTTCCAGCATCTATGTGGGCCATAATACCGATATTTCTCATTTTTTTGAGTGACATTCAATACCTCTTCTCTCTATATATATAAAATAACAGTTAATTAAATAGAAATCAATCTCAAAAAACTTTGCGCAAAAGTTATGGTGATTTTTATACCTCTTGATTATTTTCGATTTTTGCGATAAGCTCTTAAAATTCTGTTTTTTTTGAACTTCATATTGTATGAAATATTAAGTTTTGCGACATAATTATACTTGTTTGTTTTTCCATTATGTATATGCTATTATTTATAAGTAAAAGGAGTTAATTCATGAGAAATTTAAATAAAGAAAAGCATAAGACATCTATACGGCGCGGTCTTGTAGTTTTTTCATTAATTTTATTTACGCTCATTTTTATAGTCGGAAGCGCGGTTTTTGTTATTAGTATGGGGCAAATTGTTAGGGCTAACATCAGTACTGAACTGGAGCAAATATTGGAAATTGAGCGAATCAGGCTTGAAGCATCAGTAAACGCAGAGATTGCCATTGCTCTCAAAATGGCAGATTCTTCTATCATTCAAGCCTATTTTATCAACCCCTACGATACTGAGCTGGAACAAATTGCCCTTCGGGAAATCGCAGGATACCGCCGGGCATTTGCAGGTAACACAGTTTTTTGGGTAAGCGACGCTAATCACAGGTTTTATTCTGATGATGCTTTTGCTTTTACAATTGATATAAATGATCCCAACAACTACTGGTATTTGATGACTCTCAATGAAACAGAGACTTACAATTTCAATATCAATTACAACCCTGATCTTGATGTAACAAATCTCTGGATCAATGCGCCAGTCTTTGACGAGAACCGCAGACCCATTGGAATACTTGGAACAGGTATTGACCTGACTGCTTTTATTGATTCAATTTACCAGGACTACAAAGGGAGTGCGTCTATATACTTTTTTAATTCTGAAGGGGAAATTACCGGAGCGCAGAATCCATTGCTGGTATCAGATAAAGTTACCATAATGAATTATCTTGGAAATACCGGTGAAAATATTTTTGCCAAAGCTCTGGCGCTTGGCCCTGGAGAATTTTATCATTTTGAATCACCGGAGGGTGTCATTGGAAAACTCAAAGTACCAACTCTGGATTGGTTCATAATAGCAATCCGTCCAATTAAAACTGCGGATATTCTTGGCAATAGTATGACCGGGCTTTTCCTGTCAATGATGGCAGTAATTGCAAGTATTTTTATTGTCTTTTATGTGTTTATTATTCGAATGCTTAAGCCCATGGATTACATGGTACAAACTCTGGATCGTATTTCAGTGGATTGGGATTTGACAAAGCGGCTTATGCTTAAACGCCGGGACGAAATTGGCACTTTGGGTGATTTCTTCAATATGACATTTGAAAAAATAAGAGAGCTGGTTGTAGGGATCAAGGGAAAAACAGTTTCCCTTTCTGATACAGGCGAAGAACTGACTTTGTACATGACAAAAACCAAAACAGACATTGAAGGAATCAATTCAAATATTGAT
This sequence comes from Spirochaetaceae bacterium, assembly GCA_009780675.1. Taxonomy (GTDB): domain Bacteria; phylum Spirochaetota; class Spirochaetia; order CADAEX01; family CADAEX01; genus WQTU01. The sequence goes on from WQZP01000009.1 coordinate 60,981, forward strand.
GGAATGAGGGGGCAAGTATTATCACAAGTAGAAAAAGTAAATACTACTTCCGGAGCCATGGGCAGGATTATTTCAGAGTTGGCTGAACTAAACGAGCATATCGCTGTTCAGGCAGATAATGTCGCTCAATCATCATCAGCCATTGAAGAAATGTTGGCAAGTATCCAATCAGTCAGGCAAACACTTGTAAAAAATACCGAAAATATTAATTCGTTAGCACAATCATCCGAAGCTGGACGCGCAGATTTGCAAAAAGTTTCAACAGACATTCAGGAAATTGAACATGAGTCAGAAGGTTTGCTGGAAATTAACCTGGTAATGCAGACTATTTCGAGCCAGACAAATCTCCTTGCCATGAATGCAGCAATCGAAGCAGCGCATGCCGGAGAAGCAGGCAAGGGCTTTGCGGTTGTTGCCGATGAAATCCGCAAGCTTGCAGAAAATTCCGGTCAACAATCCAAGACAATCAGTGCGGTACTCAAAAAAATAAAATCCATGATTGATACAATTACCAAGTCAACCAGTGTTGTATTGGAACGCTTTGAAAACATTGAAAAAGAAGTGCAGACCGTATCAAATCAGGGGAGCCAAATTCGCAGCGCCATGGAAGAACAGGGAGCAGGCAGTCGCCTGATACTGGAAGCCATAACCAAATTGAATTCTGTCACTGACATGGTACGCAAGGCATCATCCGATATAACCTCAGAAAGCAAGGAAATACTGAACCAAAGCAGAGACCTTACACAGATCACCTCAGATGTTGCCATAAGTATGGATTCAATGACACAAAACGCAGGAGAAATCTCGGAAGCAATTACCAGAGTGCAGGAAATTTCTGAAGAAAACAAGGAAAATATCATTGCTTTAAGCGGGGATATTTCGCGATTTAAGGTTGAGTAGTGCCCTTATAACCGAAATGGAAAAGGAGTCAACCAAACTGGAGAAACAATATGCCAAAAATATGGAACAAAACATAGTTATCTCCGTTACCAATTTACGAAAGCGTTTCAACCTTGAAGCAGGTTTTTTTGCCAGGCTGGGCCGTTATGTCCATGCAGTAAACGGGGTCTCGCTGGCCATTGGCAAGAACGAAACCTATGGCCTTGTGGGAGAATCTGGTTGTGGAAAAACTACCACTGCCCGACTCCTTGTACGTATGTATGAGGCGGATGAAGGAGAAATCACTTTTCAGGGCAGGGATGGGAACATTGAGGATGTAAGAAGTCTGAAAGGCCGGGAGTTTAAGCAATACCGGGAACGGGTAAAGTATGTGTTTCAGGATCCAGCCAGATCTCTCAATCCACGAATGACAGTGTACGAGGTACTTACTTCCGGAGCCAGATGGGCAATGAAAAGGCACGGGGCTGGAGGGGCAGCAATTCTCAAGGAAGAAGCTGCTTCAATACTTGAGGAAGTGGGCTTATCTGCATCAGACCTGGAGCGCCGGCCTGCAGAGTTCTCAGGCGGCCAACGACAACGTATTTCCATAGCCAGAGGGCTCCTAATGAAACCAGACCTTCTTATCTGCGATGAAGTGGTCTCAGCACTGGATGTTTCCATTCAGGGGCAGATACTCAACCTGCTTCTTGATTTGCGGAGCAGCAGAAAATCTTCGCAGCAGGAGCTTTCATTTTTGTTTATTGCCCATGACTTAAAAGTAGCCTGTTATTTCTGCGACCGTATCGGCGTCATGTACCGAGGAGAAATCATGGAGGAAGCTCCTGCTGCAGAAATCTGGAAGCATGGTTTACATCCATATACAGAGCTGTTGTTTTCATCTGCTGGAAAGATTCCTGCTCAAGAGTCTCCAGCCGCGCCTGCAAAAACTACATCCGCAAAAAGCATTAATACAGAACCAGAAGGGTGCTCTTTTGCCTCACGTTGCCCATATGCAAAAGAGCGTTGCTTTATGGAAAAGCCGCATCCAAGAACAGTTGGCACGAAACACTTGCTGAGGTGCTGGAGATAACTGCGTACGTTAATTTATCACATTATTTAAAATCAATTTTTCCGTTATATATGTTTTGCTACTTTTTCCCGCAATTGATCCGGATTAAACGGCTTTACTATAAAATCACAGGCTCCAAGTCGAATAGCTGCTGTAAGATTGTCTACTGTTCCTTCTGATGTCAAAAAAATAATCGGCGTTTCTTTGTGTTCCTCAAAACCGCGAATAATGGGAATAAGCTCAAAACCATTACGTTCCGGCATTTGATAATCCAGCAAGAACAGATCAGGATGCACTTGTTTTAACACATTTTCCAGCATCGTTGGTTTTGGCAACTTGAACACTTTATACTCAGTACCCAAAACTGCTGCTACTGCTTCAAGAATAGCCGGAGAATCATCAACAGTAAGCACCAAAAGCTTCTGACCAGTTTTTGTCTTGCTGGATAATGCTTCAATGCATGATAATAAGGTTGAATTTGTGTCGGAAGAACCGCCCGCTTCCTTTGTTGTTTTAGCAGATACTACTTGCGAATAAAAATTACTAAAACCTTGATCTATCTTGTCCGCATGAAAAGCAGCCAATCTGTGGTCACCTTTTCCGCACGCACTTCTAATTTCATTCATGTCAGGAATATATTTATCACAGCCAATTTCCTGGAGTAAAGCTATCATGTTCTTAATGCTTTTCCAATCCTTGGCGCCAGAAGCATCGTTGGAAAATTTTTTAATGGTATCAGAAGTATCGGGCGCAAGACTTAGAAATTGCGACAGCAATTTATAGTATTCACCTAAGGTTAGCTGTTTATCGCTCTCAGCAACACGGCGTATGTTTAAGTCGCGCAGCTTTAAAAGGGCTGGCAGATTAAAATCATATATTATGAAATTGTCAGAGCTCATGATTATTTGTTCCTTCCTTTTAAGAGTAATCCTTGCCTAAGTTCATTTCCGAGAGTTTTCCGATGATTTCGTCAACATTAAATTGCTGTACATTTTCCCATAGCCAGTAAACAAGTTCACCATTGGTTTCGTATTCGTAACTTTCAAGCTCCTTAACAGCTGCTTCTATTGTTTCCATATCAAAAGTATAACAAGCTTCCAATATTTTGACCAGCACATCCTTGTCCGGCTTGCTTTTTATAGGCTTATGGGCTTCCGCTGATATTTTAACCAGCATTTCATCCAGGTTTTCCAACAGTTTAGCAATAGCTTGCACCAAATCCGGAGCCTTTTCACATACGTATTCAAAATCCCCTTCTTTTGCTGCTTTTTCCAGAGCTTCTGCTATATCACCCACAAGGTTTGCGCAAATGCTCCGGCTCGATCCCTTTATGCCATGAACAGTTATGGCATAGTCTTTCAAATTCTCCCTGCTTACCTCTTTGATTGAACCAAGAAGATTCCTGGTATTGGTGGTGTATGAACGCAATACTTGCAGGTAAGCTCCGCTATCCCATCCAAAGCGTTCAAGCCCTGCTTTCAAATCAATCCCATCGAATTGAAAATTGAGAATTAAAGATTGAGAATCGGAAACCGACTCAGAGGTATCCTCTTTTTCTATTTTCCATTTTTCATTTTTCATTTTTTTGTCCTGGACCCAATAGTGGATAACCGCATCAAGCCTTGAAATGTCAATGGGTTTTGATAAAAAATCCTGAAACCCCTTGCTTAAAAACATTTTATCATTGCCTGCAATCACGTTAGCAGTCAGAGCAATGACAGGTATGTTTTTTGCATAGTCCGTGCCTATCTCCCTAATTTTCTCGGTCGCCTCTATTCCATCCATACCTGGCATCATATGATCCATAAAAATTGCGTTGTATTTAACATTTTCCATGCGCATTGCATCTATAGCCTGCTGACCGCTCATCACAGTATCAATTTGCATACCGTAAGGCTTCATTAAACCCTTTACCACATCAAGGTTAGTAGCGTTATCATCGACAACAAGCACACGGGCATATGGCAGTTTGATACGCGCAAACTTGGCGTTTTTGTTTCGTCTGTGGTCTGAATATCGGAAGCTTTTTAAGCTTTTCGCAACTTCCAGGCCTATCGTTGCGGCGGCAACATATTTTTGTTTGATCTTTACCGTAAATGTACTCCCTTTTCCATATTCACTATCCACTGTGATAGTACCGCCCATCTGCTCTATTAACCTTTTAGCAATAGGAAGCCCCAATCCAGTCCCTTCTATCTTCCGGTTGGACTTCGTATCCATTTGGGTATAGTTGGAAAACAGATTTCCAATATCCTCTGCCTTGATGCCTATACCAGAGTCTTTGGCCCAAGCTATCAGCCAGACCACATCGTTTTCACGAACACAATCCACTCCAAGCTCTACTGTTCCCTGTTTTGTATACTTAAAAGCATTGGACAACAAGTTACTCAAAACCTGCTTGACCCGCAATTCATCACCATATAGCTTCGCAGGCAGATCGTCATGGATATTCAGAATAAACTCAATTGGTTTTTCCCCCAGGCGGAGGATATTGTTCGTAACAGTATCATTAATAAGACTTGGAGTATCATATGCACTCTCTATAAGCTCTAACTTCCCTGCCTCTATTTTAGATATGTCTAAAATATCATTGACCAGACTAAGAAGCGTCTCGCCAGCGCTATATATCTTCTCAAGATTAGTCTCAACATCCTTATTTATTCCGCTGTCTTCAAGCGCTAATTCAGACAAACCTATCACGGCATTAAGAGGTGTACGCATCTCATGGCTCATATTTGCCAAAAAGTCACTTTTGGCATCATTAGCTTTTTGCGTATCCATTAAAGCTGTCTTTAGCTCATCAGCAGCTTTTTGAAGATTCGACGTCATTTCATTCCGAAGCAGGGCATTGGCAATAAGCAAGCTGCCGGAGCGCAGAGTGGTAACTACTTCTTCGGAAAAAATAGTTTCAGCAAAACAGTTGTCACAGCCAACAAATCCCCAAAATTCATCATGCACAAATACCGGCGCTACAAAGATGGATTTTATTCCATGCATGGTCATGCGCGATTGCTCTATTGGCGATAAATCACGCACTAAAGAATTAATGCATTCCCCTTTCGTCAATATGTGCTCAAAGGTGGGTATGTTGCCTTCATACGGCACATCAGTAGATATTTCGCTACTTGTACGCAGCAGTTCATCTGCAATCCATTCATCAACCAAAGTGCAATGCAACTTTCCTTCCTTGATACTGTTTTTCCATATACATATACGGTCAGCGTTTACTGCTTTTCCGATCATGCCCATACACAACTGCAAATTATTCTCAAATTCATCGATCTCTGATTGAAGAAGAATATTTGCCGCTTGATTCACGCTGTCAAGGAGATTAGATTTCTGCTCAATTTCATTCATCATTGCTTTTTGTTCACGCAGATCGCGGACATACCCGGCTACAGCGAAATCATTCTCATAAGCAACGCGGACAAGCGTGATCTCTGACGGTATCGGAGTGCCATCCGTTGCCTGGTGCATCCACTCAAACACATGTTTGCCATCTTCAAATGCTTTTTTTATATTAAGTGGCGCTATCTCTGATGAGAGGGAGCCGTCCGGCTGATATTTTGGTGAGAGGTCGCGAAACCGATTTGAATACTCCTGCTTATCCTTTGCTTTAAATAAACGGAGCGATTCCTCGTTACACTCAAAAAGATTTATGTTTTTGTCCCAAAGGTGGATAGCAAGAGGGGTTGTGTCCAATAAAAGCCGCGTACGATTGTGCGCTTCACGAATTTGGGCAGCCTGCATATTCCGGTTTATGGCGCTGACCACCATCCGGCTGACTGCTTTAAGAACATTGATTTCGTCATCCGTGAAGATCCGCTCATTTACACAATCAATAACGCAGAAAAATCCCCAAAAAACATATTTTATGAACAACGGAATTATCACGATCGTTTTTACGTCATAAGGTTTTAAAAGCTGTTGTTCTTCTTCCGACATTTCCGTGAACTGCCCATTGATGTATCCGCCGCCTGAAAAGAGTTTTTCCCATTTTGGCACTGCAGTGTAAGGTAGTTTCAAGCCAATAGAAACAGACGGGTTTTGCTTACCGATTTCGCTCATCCATACATACGTGTGTACAAAGTGAAGCGCCTCGTCTATCATCTCGTTGCGCCAAATCTGTACGCGGTCAGCGCTCACAGCACGCCCCACAACTTCCAGGCTCTCCAAAAGCGCTTTCTCAATATCCGTATCATCTTCTGTTGACAGCAGGGCCTGGACTGCGAGACTTCCTGTATTCAGCAATCTGTTTCTGGTTTCGATCGCCGCCATCATCCGCTTATGTTCACGCATATCTCTTGTATAACCCGCAACAATATAGTCGTCCTCATATTCCAGGCGCACAAGCGTTACCTCTGCCGGGATAAGCTCACCATCCGATGTTTGAAAAACAAATTCAGAAACACATTTGCCTTCGATAAATGCTTTCTCAAATATTTTTCGGCCTTCCGGGATAGATTTTTTACCATCTGGCTGGTATTCAGGAAAAATCTCAAAATACCGCTCTATAAATTCACGCTTGTCTTTAAACTTGAAGAGTTTTACAGATTCTTCATTACACTCAAACAGCTCATATTTCTCATTGCACACTCTTTTCATTAATCGGCAGGCAAGAGGAGTTGCATCCAGCAAAAGTCTTGTGCGTTCATGCGCAGTTAAATCATTGTTTTTCATCATTGTGTATCAATAAATTTATTTATATCAGTTGTTATTTCATCAAAATCACTGTGCAGTAACTGCTCATCGATTTTGCCCAACAGATCTTTTGCCTGTTGCGACCATGATGCTTTTTTAAGCTCTGCTAACGTGGCCTCAACAGCGTCTGCATCATATTCCTCACAAGCTGCTTTTATCTTCAACAACATATCTGTTAAATATTGCCTATCGTCAACTGCTGTATCTTCAGCTCCAGGTTTTTCTTTTGGCATAAGCTCTTCTACAAAAGTTTTTAACAAGCTTAAAAAAGCAGGTGTTTCGCTTGCAAGCTCCTTGATATTGTTATCCCGCCCGCACATCTCCAGCTTTAGCGCAATAGCAGAAAGGTCTGCTCTCCCTATATTTGCCAGCGCGCTTTTCATTCCATGCGTATGGATAACATAAGTCCTTATTTCATCTTCATTGTAAGACCCGCCTTTTTCAACAAATGCGTCCAATACAGCGATAGCCCGATTAGCATCCCGTAAAAAAACCTCAGAGAATTGTTGCTTGATTTCTGCTTCCTTCGCAGCATCAGGTAGCGAAAACCTCTTGCCTTCTGCTTGCGCTCTGGCTTGCTCAATGACCTCCGGAGGCTGCTTATCACGGATCCACTTATTCAGAATAGTGTTCAAATGGCGAACGTCAATAGGTTTTGAAATAAAGTCATCAAAACCATTTTTGAGAAAAATTTCCGCCTGCCCGGATACAGCATTCGCAGAGAGAGCGACAATAGGTTGGCCATACCCCATCTTCCGCAGAGTCTTAGTTGCTTCAATACCATCCATTATTGGCATCATGTGATCCATGAATACGAGGTCATACATCTTTCCATTTTTGATTTTCTCAATCGCGCTAAAACCGCTCTCTGCTGTCTCGATCCCGAGACCATATGGATTCATGAGCCCCTTGGCAACATAAAGATTTGTCTCTACATCATCCACAATAAGCACGCTGCCATACGGCATAGGATCATAAGTAACTTGCGCGCGCCTCAAGTGTGCAAGGCCGCTTGTGCGGAACTTGCTCAGATTATCAACCAGTTCTTTTCCCAGCACCTCAGTGCCCACTATACGTTGCGGCAGACGTATGGTAAAAACAGAACCTTCGCCATATACAGACTCGATGGTGATATCACCATTCATCATGTTTATCAGATTCTGCGTAATACTCATACCCAGACCAGTGCCTTCGGTTGTTCGGTTTGCTTCTGCATTGAACCGGGCATAAGCTTCAAACAACCTGCCTATCTGTTCTTTCGTCATACCCTGCCCTGTGTCTCTGATAATAACAACCAACATCACCTCATCGGTTTTACCATCAATCGCTTCCCATGAGACAGTCATTTTCACTGACCCTCTGATAGTATACTTGAATGCATTGGACAATAAGTTATTCAATATTTGCTTGATACGAAGTTCATCACCAAAAAGCTGCGTAGGAGTATTTTCATCCACACTGAGATCAAATTCGATTGTTTTGCTGCCTATTCGCATAATATTCAGTTGTACGGTATCTCCGATAAGGCTGGCAACTTCGTAAGTATGTGGCAGCAATTCAAGTTTTCCGGATTCTATTTTTGAAAAATCAAGGATATCGTTTATTATACTGAGCAGCATATCGCCAGAAGCAAAAACCTTTTCGAGCCCCTCCCTTACGCTTTCTTCGAGCGAGTCTTTATGCAACTGAATTTCTGTAATTCCCAGGATAGCGTTAAGGGGCGTGCGTATTTCATGGCTCATTGTTCTGAGGAACGCGCTCTTTGCATTATTGGCAGCATCTGCTTCTTCCATTGATAATCTCATGGGTATAAGCAGCCTGGAAATAAATATATTGAAGATAACCAAAACAAGTGCGATCACAATAAGCGTCAGAATAAAAAAGACCGTCATTGCGCTGTTATAATCAAATATACTATAGAAAAATACCGTTATTGAGTACCATTCCAAAAGCGGAATACTGCTAAGCGCGATTTTTCCGGTAGAAAAGTCCAAAGCCCGCGTTTCAGCTGGTTTAAGGGTTTCCGCAATAGCGATAAAGTCGATGTCAACATCAGCCAGTTGCTCTTTAATACTCTGCTTCGCAGCCACCAACGCTACGTCCCTCGCCCCAGTGATCTCTCCCATGGAATTGAAGAAATAAATATCCGCGCCTCCGAGGGAACCTACATAAACCATTTCAAGAAATGTCGTGAGGTCTATCCCTGTCCCTATCATGCCTATTGGTTTACCGATGTCATTAAAAACCGGTGCGTTAATCCAGAGATTTGTTACATTGAGATCAGGATTATAATTGATATTGAAGTTATAAACTTCTGTTTCATGAAGGGTCATATAATACCAGTAGTTTTCCGGGAGTCTGGAGTCCATAAAAAAGGGGGCATCATCATTGAAATAAAAAAGCCTGTCCACGTCATTTATCCAGAAAATAGAATTCGCTACAAAAGCATAGCGGTATGCAGCTAATTCTTTAAAAGCAATTCTTTTTAGTTCAAGACTGTCCGGATCTGCAAAGTAGCTTTTAATAAGCGGGGACTCTGCAATCATTAACACAAGGGATATTTCGTTTTCTACAGATGTTTCCAGTCTGAGTCGCTTGATTTCCAATAGCTGAGAGAGCTCGCTGCTTTTATTGGTCCTGATTATCTGTCTCATGGAAAGCATAAAAGTTATGCTCCCCATCACAAGGATAACAAAAAACAATACAGCGGAAAACAGAATAAACCTGCTCATTAACGGTGGTTGTTTCTTTTGCGGATTCTGAATTACACTTCTAGCGCTCAGCATACAGGCACTCCCTTCCGGCAATTAACTCATTTCATAGTTTTTCAACATTAGTGTGATCTTGGGGATAAGTGGAGTACTTCTGCATTTACATGCAACTATGAAGTAACCGCTGTTTTAGATTATACAATGTTTCCTGGATGATAACAAGCTAAATTTGTATATATTTGGAACCTTGCTGATGAATTTTATAATGCTTACCTTCCTTGCGCTAACTTTTAATGCTTGCTAATAAAATAATGCTAATGATATGATGTAAGATGAGTAGATAATATAAATAGGTAATTTTACATGAAAAATATACGCTTCGCAACTTTGACAAAAATAATTGTGCCTCTTTTTTTGTTTTGCGCAGCCATGATTTTTATAAGTTTTGTCCTTTATAATTCAGCGCTTCAAGAAAAAAATAAAATTCTGATTGATGCTATAGAGTACTACGACAAAATGCAAGCAGGACACATGGCAACTGCATCAGCTGATATACAAGCCAAAGCCGATGCAATTTTTGTTTTTCTTATGCTGGTCATTGGTATCAGCGTAGCAATTGCGTTGTCTGCTTTATTTTTAATTACATATAAATTAGCTCCGCTGCGAAATGTTATAAACATGGCCACTGAATTATCAAAGGAAAATACAGAAGAAAACAATTTGAAAAAGAAAATTCCTAATGATGAATTGGGTGATCTTACTAAAGAACTCGCACATAAAATAAAAAGCGTTAATATGAATTTTAAACTGCTGGAAAACGCTCTTGAAAAAGCGAACGTTGCGAACAAAGCAAAAAGCAATTTTTTGGCAACCATGAGCCATGAAATGCGGACGCCCATGAACGCAATAATAGGTATGACAGCCATAGGAAAAAAAGCAGAAAACATTGAGAATAAAAATTATGCCTTAGATAAAATTGAAGCTGCCTCTTCCCATCTGCTCGGTGTAATAAGCGATGTACTTGACATGGCAAAAATAGAAGCAAACAAACTGGAGCTTACAACTGTAGAGTTTAATGTTGACAGAATGTTGCATAAAATAATAAATGTCGTTAGTTTTCGGGTGGAGGAAAAACAACAGACATTCACTGTAAACGTAGACAAAAAAATCCCATGCTTTATTATAGGGGACGACCAACGCTTGACGCAAGTAATAACAAACTTGATATCCAATGCAATAAAATTCACCCCTGAAGGCGGCAAAATCTGCCTTGAGATGTTTTTAGTTGAAGAGGTTGACAAGAACTGCGAACTGCGTATCGAAATAACCGACAATGGTATTGGGATATCCCAAAAACAGCAGGAGAAATTATTTCAAGCTTTTGAACAAGCGGAAAGCGGAACAAGTCGCGAATATGGCGGCACTGGCTTAGGTCTTGTTATTTCCAAGAATATTATTGCGCTTATGAACGGCAGGATTTGGGTTGAATCAGAACTTGATAAAGGAGCAAAATTTATTTTCACCGTAAAAGTGCAACGCGGCGAAAAAAATTCCAATTCACTGCTTGCCCCAGGCGTAAATTGGGAAACCATCCGGATTTTGGTTGTGGACGATGCTGTTGAAACACTTACTCAATTTAGAAATATATTCGATCCAATGAATATAATATGTGATATTGCTACTGACGGCTTTGAAGCGTGTCGCATTATCGAAGAGCGCGGTAAATACGACATATATTTTATTGATTGGCGCATGCCTGGCATGGATGGAGTTGAATTAACCAGTCGAATCAAAACCTACAAGGAAGGGAGACCGTCTGTGGTGGTAATGATTACAGCAGCAGACTGGGACGACGTCAAAAATAACGCAGCTAACGCAGGCGTAGATAAGCACTTATTAAAACCACTTTTTACATCTGTGATTATTGATTGCGTAAATGAATGTCTCGGAACAACCCGCAATCAATATGATGACGCAGTGCATATAAAAGGCGACTTTGCAGGTAAAAGGATGCTATATGCAGAAGATGTTGAAATAAATCGCGAAATACTTATAGCGCTTTTGGAAGGCTCTGAGTTGATAATCGACTGTGCTGAAAATGGCAAAGAAGCGCTGGATATGCTGGAGGCAGCTCCAAACAAGTACGACATAGTGTTCATGGATGTGCAAATGCCAAAAATGGACGGGCTTGAAGCAACGCAGCGTATTCGCAAATTACCAGTTTTACAGAATGTCAATTTGCCAATCATAGCGCTGACAGCTAACGTCTTTAAGAAGGACATTGAAGCATGCCTTGCAGCGGGCATGAACGAACATCTCGGGAAACCCCTTGATATTAACAATGTGCTTGAAATATTACACAAATATTTGAATAAAAAAACAGTTAGTAAAAATAATGGTTGACAGCGCCACTTGACTCTTCTACATCTGATGCTGTTACAATTTTGCCAGATAAGGAGTATATAGCTTATCTGTCACAGCTATATGGTTCAAAAGCCATTTCTTCAGAAATATAGCCAGACCTATGGGCGGAGAATCACTTTCCTTAAATTTATTGAATGCGCTCTTTACTTCTGCTAAAAAATCCTGATGTTCTTTTTTATGAGCATCAAAATCAGGATAATTGGCTTTTTTCATGTATTCTTCTTCTGTACGAAAATGCGTTATCGCATATTCGCTCGCCTGGCTAAAAGCCAGCATAAAATCTATTCTATTAACAGCGCGTCCCTCTTTGCAGCTTTGTAAAAGGTCATTAGTTATAACCACCAGCTTTTTATGCTGCTCATCTATTGGGGCAAACTTTACTGAATACGCATCACTCCACTCCACAAAATCTTCATCCATACATTTCTCCTTTATAAGCACAAGATTTTTCAAAAGTATATCCGGTAACTACGAAGTTGGCGCGTTATTGCTATTTATCTTTCCAGGGTACAACCAAATAGTAATTTAATTTTAAAAGAAAGTAAATCCCATAAAAAAAATTTGTTAATATCTGGTAAATATTTAGTGGCAACGACAAGTTAAAAATATATTATAAAAATAGCATTTAGTCTGGCCTTGACCTAGGAACAAGAAAGAGAGAGAAATTTTTTTCTAAACTTGCCAGGGAGGGGATCTTTTTCCAAAGAACCAAGCACGTTTTCCATCTCTTCGATATTTGCAAAAAGCGCTTTTCTCATTGGATCATCATAATCTTTTTTTCTGCTCTTTATTATTTCTCGTTCAATTTTTTTTAGCAGTTTTTCGTAATCTGTTTTTAAGTTAGCCAAAAATTTTTCATCCAGCTTTTCTTTTTTATAAAGCATCATAGCAACAGATAGCGCATGAAAAAGTTTTCTTGATTCATAAAGCTCGAACTCTTCATTAAAGTAGTCATGCATCTCTTCCCATGATTCAATAACTTTTTCTGATTTTCCCATAACAGCTTTTTCTGCATCTGCAATAGATTTTTTTGGAAGCAGTCTGCCGCATGCATTGACCCACTCTTTCTCTCTCTCATGCGAATAATTGGTTTTAAAAAGCAGATGAATGTTATCCTGCGACTTTTCTATAAATTCAAAAATCACACTACCACAGTAAAAAAGAAGCATTTCCATATAAGCAGCTTTTGATTCATCAGGATAAAGAATTTTTATTTCTCTTTTTGAATTCTCTATTCCATCTGATGGTATCTTGATATAAGCAGTTTTGCTATTTGATTTACAAACAATGTTTTTTTGTTTTTCTTCTATATAAGAGATAGCCAGAAGAATTTCCTCTGCTGTATCTGGAGCCATAAAATCCAACTCTACCCCTTTCATTGAATCAAGTCCGGAACTCCTGTCCCTGAATTTAAAGTAGTTGCGAAATAGCGAATACATATTATGTAGCCACCAGTATGCAGGCAATATCTCAAGGCAGTTCTCATATACATTATTATTGACCAATGCAAAAGGGAGATTGATATTGAGTTCATAAGGAAAATCAGATTTTGACAACAAACAATAAGAAGCGAATTTTGAATTAAACTTGACCGACGCGCATAATGCTGGCCAAAAACCTCTTCCTGCCCACATCTCGCAATCATTTGCCCTGCTGTTGTGGTTTGACCCCAGAGTTACTCCTGCTGCAATATTACTCTGCCCCATTACAACAGATGCAATAAGAAATGAACTGTTATGGTGCTGTTGATGACACGGATATATAAAGCTGCCAATAACTTCGCAGCAGGAAACATTGGAACTGCTTCCAAGAAAAGAGTGGAGAAACCTCGCCCCCATATCAAGCGAACTTCCAGCATCAAGAATAAAATCTTCTGCAATAGAAGAATTTGTTATCCTGCACCCTTCTCCCACAATCCCTCTTTTTATTATAACGTTATCCGCTATTAAAACAGGTTTTAAGGCAGAAGAATTTATGGTAACATCATCGACACATGAAGCCCGTTCAATTCTACAGCATCTTCCTGTCATAACATTTCTTACCAGAGATGTCCCTTTTACAACAGTGTGGTCTTCAAAAAAACTGTAGTACCCTTTTTTAGTGTCAAAACTTTTGCATGTAAAAGATTCCAGTTTGGAAATAAATTCTTTTGATCCTCTCTGTTTTATCCAGAGATAGATGTCTGCCCCTGTAATGCCATTAAAAGCAGAAATACTCCTGCCCCCCTTTTCATTTACAAGATTGATTTTCCTTAAAGAAGTTTTTTCTTCATTATCTTTTAAAATACAATTCCCAAATTTTGCATCTTCTGTTGTATATATTTCGTTATTATCTGATAAAACAACATAGTTGCCTGTAATAACAGCAGAAATATATTTATTGTTATGGATAGCACAGTAATCACCAATATCTGAGGATACAATAAAGCTATCTAAAATTCCGCAACAATATTCTCTGTCCTTATCTGCGATAACCCCTTTTTCCAGACAACCTATGCGGACACTCCCTTTAAAAACAGTTCTTTTTACAAGAGAAGGGTCAAACGGGTCTGTAACAGATATCAAAGACCAGTCATCTGATTCGCACCCATTATGTTTGAGTATTTCAATCTCTCCGGATCCAAGGGGCCTTGAATTTTGGTATTTTGTTCCTGTCTGCTGTTTGCGTATTTCTGAAAATTTTCCATACGGAAATTGATTGTGATTCCCGCTTCCCTTCAAATCTGGAAAAAATCTGTTTTTTTCTATATTACCCATATCACACCTATTCTAGCGCGTCCAGATACATCAATCAAGTCAAAGTTTCTCCTGTTATCTGTTGCACTGATAGGGTTTTATGAATTTTCCCAAAAAAATAGCTTTTACAGTATTTAGCTCAAATTTTGTTGAAACGTTTCAATGCTCCCGCTATAATCGATATTATGAAAATACTTTTTCCTCCCAGCACAATAGGCATCATAGGTGGCGGACAGCTTGGCCGCATGATGATTTACCGCTCGAAAAAACTTGGGTTTCGTTTTGCTGCCCTCGACAAAGAGGGTGCGCCTGCGCAAGTTCTTGCGGATATTTTTATAAACGGAAGTTTGAAAGACGCAAGTGCGCTGGAACAGCTTGCCAATGTTTCTGATGTCATGACTTACGAAATCGAACACATCAATACTGATGCTCTTGATGATTTGCACTCCCGCGGATACGCGATGTACCCATCGCCTGTTACCCTGCGCGTAATTCAGGACAAACTTTTGCAGAAAGAACTCTTTGTCAAAAAAGGGATACCTACTGCTCCATTTTTCGCAGAAGAGAATCCAGCCACAGCAGATTTATCTGCAAGAAAATTTCCACTTGTGCAAAAAACACGGCGGGAAGGCTACGATGGCCGGGGTGTGTGCATTCTGAAAGATGCCACAGACAAACTTTTGCAAGGCCCCTCGCTTTTTGAGGAGATGGTTGACATAGACAAAGAGCTTGCTGTTATGATAGCCCGTGGCAGGGATGGATCGCTCTCAGTGTTTCCAGTAACGGAAATGGCATTTAATCCTGACCACAATATCTGCGATACAGTTATCGCGCCTGCCCGCGTAGATGAAAAAACAGCTGCAACAGCCAGAGAGATTGCTGTTAGTGTTGTTAAGGCTCTGGATGGAGTGGGCATTTTCGGCGTGGAACTTTTTCTGGATAAACAAGGTCGTGTTTTGGTAAATGAAGTTGCGCCTCGACCACATAACTCCGGACACTACTCCATGGAAGCTTGTCCTACTTGTCAATTTGAGCAGCACGTTCGGGCATTGGCAGGACTTCCCTTTGGGGATGTATCGCTTTTGCGACCAGCTGTTATGCTCAATCTTTTGGGGGAACCAGGCAGCGCAGGTTTTCCGCTTATCAAAGGTTATGAAGAAGCCATGAAGATTCCCGGCCTCTCTCTGCATTTGTACGGGAAAACCGAAGTGCGGCCGTTTCGCAAGATGGGGCATTTTACAGTAACAGCCAGCACATTGGAGGAAGCTCTTGAAAAAGCTGAATATGCGCGAACAATACTTAAAATCCA
>WQZP01000010.1 GCA_009780675.1 Spirochaetaceae bacterium
GGTGAGTTGATTTTCCGCAAATGCAACCTCCCCGATAGTAGTTACTCTATTGGGAATAGTTATGTTGGAGAGTTGATTTTCCATAAATGCCCCATTCCCGATAGTAGTTACTCTATTGCCAATTATTACATTGGTAAGCTGATTTTGTCGAAATGCTGCTACACCGATAGTAGTAACACTATTAGGAATAACTATGCTGGCAAGTTGATTTCTCGCAAATGCCCCATTCCCGATAGTAGTTACTCTATTGCCAATTATTACGCTGGTGAGTTGATTTTCCGCAAATGCAACCTCCCCGATAGTAGTTACTCTATTGGGAATAGTTATGCTGGAGAGTTGATTCTGTCTAAATGCCCCATTCCCGATAGTGGTTACTCTATTGCCAATTATTACTCTGGTGAGCTGGTTTTCCGCAAATGCCCTTTCTCCGATAGTAGTAACACTATTTGGAATGACTATGTTAGTGAGTTGATTATCATAAAATGCACCAAAATCGATAGTAGTAACACTATTTGGAATGACTACGCTGGTGAGTTGATTTCTCGCAAATGTTGCTACCATGATAGTAGTAACACTATTGGGAATGGTTACGCTGGCAAGTTGATTAATTGCAAATGCTCCTTCTCCGATAGCAGTAACACTGTTGGGAATGGTTACGCTGGTGAGTTGATTTTCCATAAATGCTGTTGCAGCGATAGTAATAACACTATCGGGAATAAGCACGCTGGTGAGTTGTTTTTCCGCAAATGCCTTATTACCAATTCCAATAACAGGCATTCCGTGTATTTGCGGAGGAATCCGTACATCCGTATTTTTCCCAATATATTCGGTAATTACTGCGCCATGGCCAAATTTGACCCACCTGAAATCCTGCTCTTGGTCATATTGCTGCCCATACGCCGTAAGAGCTGTTATAATCAGCACAACTAAAAATACTATTTTTTTGCTCATAATTTGCTTCCTGATAAATGTTTTGCTGATATTAAATCATTCTGAGAATATTTTAGCCCTTCAATGTACCAGATTAATGTCACTCATACAAGACCACCCCATCACTTGCTATTTTGTGCTCTATATTCTCCCTATTTTCTGGATTATATAGCCTTGACAACATTATGGTTACAAGAACAATGATATAATACTTTCATATTGAGTTATCCACAGAATTTTCAGCTAAGTAATGTTCACAAAAGCAAAAAAATGTATAATCATGGAATATAATAGAAATATGGCAGGGAATAATTGATTGTCCGTTACGCAACCAATGACAAAGGCAAAACAGAAAAAATAGCTGAAATTTATACAAAAGATGAGCATAAAATCGAGCCAGGAGATATAGATTCCCAGGCGCTTTTTATTTGCAATAAATTACGGCGAGCAGGTTATAAAGCTTATATTATTGGCGGAGCTGTCCGCGATCTGCTTTTAAAAAAACAACCAAAAGATTTTGATATTGTAACTGATGCATATCCAACAGGTATTAGAAAACTATTCAGAGGCTCAAGAATCATAGGCAAACGATTCAAGCTTGTTCATGTCTGTTTTAGTAAAAATATTTATGAAGTTTCCACATTCAGGTCCAGCCGCAAGGAAAGCCATGGCAACAATAATTTTGGAACTATGGCAGAAGATGCGTGGAGAAGGGATTTTACAATAAATACCCTTTACTACTGCCCCAAAGAAGAACAAATAATAGATTTTACTGGTGGTTACAAAGATATAAAGAAAAAAGTTGTAAAACCTGTTATCCCCCTTAAAATGATTTTTATTGAAGACCCTGTAAGAATCATACGGGCAATAAAATATTCTGTAGTAGTTAATGGGAAACTCCCTTTTTTTCTAAAGCTAAGAATAAAAATGCATGCAAAAGAACTTACTTATTGTTCTTCATCAAGGCTTACCGAAGAAGCTATTAAAATAATGAAAACAGGATGCGCTTCCATTATTTTTAAGAAGCTTTCATCTTTTGGTATTCTAAAACTAATTTTTCCAAGTATTTACAATATCCAAAAAAATAGCTGGTTCTATGAAGTCCTAAATAATTTTGATAATGAAATAAAAAATGGCACATTATCCAGGGGAGAAATATCTGTTCTTCTTTGCCCTTTGATTGAAAATTTTATACTTACCAACCTTAATCCAAATAATGACCCTGTAAAAACAATGAAAGAAGTTATGGAAGAAGTAAAGTCTTTTCTAAAGCCCCTAACTCCTCCAAATGATGATATTGCCGAAGCTATAAAAAATATATTTAAAAGAAATAATATTAAACTGAAGAATATTTATAGCGCAAGACCCAAAGGTGAAAACATAAGACACAAGGGCGAAAGCGTAAGATCCAGGAGCGGAAGGGCTAACGCAGAAAAAGCTAAACCCGAAAGAGCCAGGCCTGTCAAACAAAAATAATTGAAAAAATAAGTTAGATCATATTTTACGTTTTGATAAAGTTTTCGATTTTAAGATTTATTTCCTTAACGATTATGCCCGCGTGTCTTTCCATGCTGCTTATAAGATACTGCTGAAACCCATGCACTTTGCCCGATATCTGCATCATATAAGGGAGTTTCAAATATAATTTTAGCGTATAACCATCTGCATTAAATTTTACTTTTACTTTATATATTCTGATTAACGGGTCATACTCATTCGCGCAATGGCTTAACATCTGGTAAAGCGCTGTTTCCGACATAGTTACAACACCTTTCTTTTCAGCAAAGCTGGGCTGAACAACTGTTTTTTCAAACCCTTTTGGCTTGGTGGAGAAAAAGGTTTTTTTCATAAAAACTTTTATTGAGTTGGAAAAAATATTTGAATAGTCTTTCTGTATTACAACAGAAGGGACAGGAATTATATGCTTACCTTCGGTGTTTCTGGAATGTATTGCCCTGCTTATTTCTTCTTTAGTTGCAATATCTTCTATCCTGATAATTTTTGAAGGTTGGGGCAGTTTCAGTTTTTTTGCAATCTTGCCTACCATTTTATCTGATGTCCCTATTATGAGTATACTTCCGAATTTTGTTTTCTTTAAAGCTTTTAGCACTTCGTTTCTGTGGTCAGGGTCATCAAAAAGAGCAGTTTTTACTGCTGTAAGAAAAGCATCTTCTTTTTTTGCTGATTTGCCTGCAATAATATTATCTTCTTTTATAAGAAGTCCATCATCTATAATAAGGTCAATATCATATTTTTCAGCAATAAGTTTCGCCCTAAAGCTTTTTCCTGTTCCGCTTCTTCCAACAAGGGCAAAAACCTTTACTCCTAAAAAAAACCATTTGAGGTAGCGAAAGATGTTCATATTATAAAATATATAACATAAAATTCAAAAAAAACAGCTAAATAAAGATAAATAATTTTTTAATATTAGCCTTTGTAAATAGGGTGTTTATTTTATTCATAAATAAGTGGGGCAGCGGCGCTGTTATTGTATCAAACCCAAGTTCTTTGCTTTCTTCTTTATCTTTTATCTCTATTTTCCAGCAATGAAGCAGAAAGCCGCAATGTTTTCCCAAATCTAAAGCAGCTCCCCCATACTTTTTATCTCCAGAGAGCGGAAACCCATGCATGGAACACTGCTTTCTTATCTGCCGGTACCTGCCTGTTTCAATTTCTACCAGCGCAAGAGTATGTCCTGATGAATATAATAAAGGCTCTATATGGGTTATTGCTTCTTTAGATTTGTTATCATGAGCCTCTTTGTCTGTTTCTTCGCGCGCCAGAAAATCTTTCCATGTGCAATTTTTTGACAAATGGCCATCAAGAAGAGCAATATACTTTTTAATAAACTTTTTTTTCCTTAAAAAAAGGGTAAATATCCTTGCCCCCTCTATTGATTTACTAAAAAAAACAATTCCCGAAGTTTCCTTATCCAGCCTGTGAAGTGGAGCAGGTGAAAATGCAAGTGACTGTTGCGTTTTTTCAATAAGCAGATCTTTTACTGCATCATCCAGTGTTGCGCCTGTGGCGCCAGCATGGATCAAAATTCCCGAAGGTTTATTGACTGCAATAAATAAACTATTTTCAAACAATATTTCAATTTTTAACTTGCTAAAATCAGAATTAATGCCCTTTTTCTCTTTTTTTAAACTGATTTTTTCAATATCTGTTTTAACAATTTCTGCAAGTGATTTATGTATATCAATAGAATCGCCTGTATTAATACGGTTTCCAGAAGCTGTTTTTTTTCCATTTATCCTTATCCTGGCCAAACGTATCTCTTTATAAATCGATCCAAGAGAAAGTGATGGAATAATTGTTCTTATTATTCTATCTACTCTTTTATTATTGTCGTCATTGCCTGCTGTTCCAATTTTTATAAAACTACTTAACTTATTACTACTTGACATTCATCTCTTTCCCGTTGGACTATTTGTATATTATGCAGGAATATCAATATTCCAACAATATTTTTTATAATCCTATTTTTCTTGCCACAGTTTTTAGCTGGTTTTTTACCCAGTTTGTAAAAACTATAATTATCATTATATTACAACCAGGTCAAATGCCAATAAGGTATTATCTTGGTATACTTTTATGGAAAACAGGGGGAATGCCTTCAAGCCATTCTGCGGTTGCCACAGCGCTTGCAACATCAATTGGGTTCAGCGAAGGGTTTAATTCTACTGTTTTTATTGCTTGTTCTGCGTATGGTCTTCTTGTGTTAAGAGATGCTGTTGGTGTAAGGCGCTCTGCAGGAATTCAGGCAAGAACTCTAAATAAGCTTGGTTTAGATCTTCATGATAAATTAGATATAGACTATAAGCCAGTAAAGGAAATAAGTGGCCATTCAGTTTCTGAAGTTTTGATAGGCATTGTACTTGGTTTTTTTATAGCTGTTGCTTTTAGTGTTCTCTAGGCTTTAGGGCATTATGAAAAAACTTGAAAATCAATCTAAAAAAATAGCTTATTTTACCCTTTTATTAGCAATCCTTTTTTCATATCTTGCAATTTCAAATGTCAGGAATGTTAATATAAATATAATAGGGTGGGAAGGTTTTCATATTCTGCTTGTGGAAAATAGTGTAGATGACACAATATATACAAAGCTTCAGGCAAGCGGTTTTTTTGATGAAATCATTTCAAAATATAACACAAAAGTTGCATATAGTGATTATAACACTTTATCTTATACTACCGTTGATAAAATCGAACAGCGATTTAATCCTTTGGATCCCCGTTTTGATAATTTCATGAGAAATATCCCCAGGTATTTTCAAGGTTATATATATAATAAGCCAGCGTCTGTTTATTATTTAAGGACAGAAGCTGGTTATAGCCAAACATCTGCTGTTATCAATTCTATTTTAGGCAACAATTATAACTGGGTAATCCCAAAGTATGAAAACCATCAGTTAAATTATGTATTGCTTTTTTTATATATATTAATTCTTTTGGTATTCATATATAATAGTAAAAAACAGTGGTTTTTATATCTATTGTATGCAATTCCATGGGCTTTTCTTGTCCATTTGAATGGAAAAATCTATTTTTTCCCTGCCATAGTTATGCTTTTTATATTAATGCTCTTTTTATTTATTGAAAAGGAAGTTGTAAAGGAGTATATCAATAATAAAGCTGTTTCTTTAAAAAAATATCTTCATATAAAAGCTGTTTTAATAGCTGTTATTACTATTTTTTCTTTTATATTACCTAAAATAATTTTCTGGGGCAGTCCTGATTCTTATATAGCGCCAATATTTATACTATTATATGGGCTTTGTTTTATTACATCGCGGCTTTTTTTTACATATCACAGGGTTACAGGGTATTCTCACAAGATATTCTATGCCACTCAAATAAGAAAAGAAGAAAAACTTACTATTTTATCTTTAAATGTAAAATCTTTTATTTTGATATATTTTTTACTTGCAGCAGCTTTACCTTTTTACCTTTTTAATACAGGAAGTAAAAACCTAAAATACCCTGTTCCTGTTGCAACACATAAATACCCGGAATCAGGATTAACTCTGGAATTTCTTGGGAAAGTATCAGCAAAAAACGCAAAAAACAACTATTTACCTGGTTATTGTGAATATATAAAACATTTGGCATATCAAATAAGACTTCCTTTCAGGATAGATTTCTCAATGCCTTTCAATAATGAAGAGATAACAATATCGCACTATTATTTTGAAAAAAATAACTATAATAGAGAAAAAATAGTAGTTAACCGGTTTACAGATGTGTGGTTAAATGATAATTTAAGAACCAGTATAGGTGGTGGAATTACTCGTCTGATGGTGTCTGGTAGTGGATTGATTCAGGCAGAATCTGGCACAGTGGTGCTGGATGTTCCTCTCTTTATAATTCCTTTAATTTTTGTTATTTTATATCCAATATTATTTTATTATCTATTTTTTAAAGAATTATATAATGTAATAAAGGGTCTAAAAAAATCACAAATTTATGGAACTAAAAAAAAGATTATACCTTTAATTAAAAGGAGAAAACAGCAAGCGGCATGAAATCATTAAAAACTTTTTCAAAAGGTGGTATTCATCCCGGAGATTGTAAAGAGCTGACAAATAAGGAAGCAGTAAAAAATGCGGCAATTAAAAGCACTCTTATTGTTCCAATGTCTCAGCATATAGGCGCTCCGTCAGAATGCCTGGTCAATCCTGGCGACGAGGTAAAGGAAGGTATGCTGATTGGAAAAGCTGCGGGCTTTATATCAGCCAATATTCATTCACCTGCACCAGGTGTTGTAAAAGAAGTTACAGATATTTTTTTGGCAAGTGGAGCGAAATCCAAAGCAGTTGTTATTGAGCCTTCCGGCGAATTTGACCAGCTTGGGAAAATAGTAACACCAATTGACTGGACAGGGATGAGCATAAAAGAGCTTCAGGATAAAATTCTTGAATCTGGAATTGTTGGTCTTGGTGGCGCAGCATTCCCTTCAAATGTAAAGTTTACAATTCCCTCAGATGCAAAGATAGAATCTCTTGTAATAAATGGAGTTGAGTGCGAACCATACCTTACTGCAGATCACAGGCTTATGCTTGAAAAAACCGAAGAAATTTTTAAAGGCCTTGAGATATTGTCAAAAATATTAAGTCCGGAAAAAATCTATATTGGGATAGAAGCAAACAAGCCAGATGCAATTGAAAAAATGGAAAAACTTGCTCTTGAAAAAGGGACAGGGATCGAGATTGTTCCGCTTAAATTAAAATATCCCCAAGGGGACGAAAAGCAGCTTTTAAAAGCTGTTATAGATAAAGAAGTTCCATCCGGAAAGCTTCCGCTACATATTGGAGCTGTAGTTACAAACGTAGGTACTGTGTTTGCAATTTACGAAGCTATTGTATTTGGCAAACCTCTTATTGAAAGAATTGTGACTGTAAGTGGTAAAGGCATTAAAAAACCTTCTAATCTAAAAGTAAGGATCGGTACAAAAGTTGGAGACCTTATTGAGGATTGCGGTGGTTTGACAGACGATGCTGTAAGTATTGTAATGGGTGGTCCAATGATGGGTTTTTCAATGGTAAGCCTTGACACCCCTGTAACAAAAGGGACATCTGGTATTCTTGCATTGACCCAAAAAGAGATTTGCAAAGGAAAAGAAACAGCTTGTCTTATGTGCGGCAGATGCGTAAAAGCTTGTCCTATAGGGCTTATGCCTACAAGATTATATAAAAAAATTGCATACAGGATGTATGAAGAAGCAATGCGTATGAACTTAATGGATTGCAAAGAGTGCGGCTGTTGTGGTTATGTGTGTCCTGCAAATGTTCCACTTGTGCAGGGATTCAGGCTTGGGAAAAAAATGGCTAATAAACAGAAGGTGAAATCATGAGCAGTGATAATAAATTTACTATAGCAACTTCGCCCCACATTCATCATAAAGATACAACTTCAAGGATTATGCTGGATGTTATTATTGCGCTTATTCCAGCTGGAATCTGGTCAATCTATGTTTTTGGAATGAGATCATTTGTTGTAATTGGGGTGTCAATAATTGCTGCAGTTTTGTGTGAATATATAATGATCCGGGTAATGAAAAGAGGGTCAATATGTGATTTATCAGCAGTTTTAACAGGAATTTTGATTGGGTATAATTTGCCTACAGATGTTCCTCTTTATGTAGCTGTTGCTGCGTCTGCGTTTGCAATACTTTTAATTAAATGGGCGTTTGGCGGACTTGGAGCGAATATAATGAACCCCGCGCTTGCAGGGAGATGTTTTGTCCTCTTCTCATGGACAGGGGCAATGACAACATGGAAGGCTCCTTCAACAAATATAGCTATTGATACACTAGGTGGAGCATCTCCTCTTGGTTATCTTAAAACATCGCTCGCAGATCTTTCAGAAAGTGTTTCAGGGCCAATTGCTATTTTGGCTGATTATCCAAAAAGTGAAAGTTCAATTGCAATGTCTGAATGGGTCAGTTCATCGTTTGGTCCAGCTATAGATCCCCATTATTTTGACCTTTTCTTTGGCCATGTTTCAGGCTCTCTTGGAGAAGTTTCTGCTTTTCTCCTTTTGATCGGAGCAGCTTATCTTTTTGCCAGAAGAGTAATTACATGGGAAATACCCA
Source organism: Spirochaetaceae bacterium (assembly GCA_009780675.1). Lineage (GTDB taxonomy): Bacteria > Spirochaetota > Spirochaetia > CADAEX01 > CADAEX01 > WQTU01. The sequence goes on from WQZP01000010.1 coordinate 8,528, forward strand.
TGTCATACGTGGTTTCATTCGGGATTCTGATATGGATTTTTGATGGATTAAGATTTGGTAACGGGTTTTTTACTGGTGATGTTGCTTTCCATGTATTGTCAGGAGGGTTGATACTTGGCGCTTTCTTCATGGCTACAGATATGGTCACATCTCCGCTTACACCAAAAGGACAAATAATTTTTGGAATAGGTTGTGGATTTCTAACTTTTCTGATCCGGGTTTATGGCTCACTACCAGAGGGTGTTTCTCTTGCAATTATTATAATGAATCTTTTTGTAGCCCTGCTTGATAGAGCAACAGCTCCCAAGATTTTTGGATTTGTCCCTAAGGAGGGGGTAAAGAAGAAATGAGAAAAAGTATTTTAATTGGTTTAAAACTTGCAGTAGTTTGTATGGGCGCATCTTTATTATTAGGTTTTGTAAATGTTATTACACTTCCAGCTATAGAAGAAAATAGAAGAATTGCGCTCCAAAATGCTCTTGCTGCTGTAAATAGAGTAGGAACACCTGGAGAAATGGTTATTGTTGAAGGCAGCCGGGTTGTAAGAAATTTTTATCCTGTTTTTCTCGACGACGGAACAATAAGCAGCTATATACTTACAGTTGTTGGTGACGGGTATGCTGGCGATTTAATAATGCTTGCCAATTATGAATTAAATGGCAACTTAATTGCAGCTGTTATGATGGAGCATACAGAGACTCCTGGTATTGGAGACGCGCCGGAAAGAGCTGTTTATTATGAAAAATTTATTGGAAGAGGGGCAGATGTTCCAATTCCTACAAGAAGATCACAGCTCACAGTAGCACAGTCTGATTCAATAGCTGGCGCTACAATAACATTTATAGGTGTTGCAAATGCTCTTGCCTATGGTTCTAACTTTGTAAAAAATAAGGGAGAATAAAAAAGTGGTAAAAGATTTAACAAAAGCTATTTTTAAAGAAAATTCAATATTTATTATGGGGTTAGGGCTTTGTCCATTACTCGGTGTTTCAACAAAAGTCATAAATGCATTGGGAATGGGAGCTGGTGTTTTGTTTGTTCTTGTATGTTCAAATATTATTATATCGCTTCTTAAAGATTTTATTCCAAGTAAGATAAGAATTCCTGCTTATATTGTTACTATTGCATCTTTTGTTGCAATTGTAGAAATGGTTATGCAGGCATATACACCGGGACTTTTTAGAACTCTTGGGGTATTTGTTCCTCTTATAGTTGTTAACTGTGTAATATTTGCAAGGGTAGAATCTTTTGCGAATAAGAATACTGTAATGCCTTCTATTATGGATGCAATAGGAACAAGTATAGGTTTTGCGCTTGGTCTTGTTGTTATAGCTTTTATAAGAGAAGTATTTGGAGCAGGAACAATTACTCTTTTCCCTATTGGTAATTTTAATGGAGTTATTGAGATTCCAGGATTAATAAATGCCCCAATAAGGATATTTGGACTTGCAGCAGGAGCTCTTTTTGTAGTAGGTATTTTGCAGGCTTTCATAAACTGGTATATCGCAAAAAAGAAATAGGAGAAAAAGTATGTCTTATGTTGCAATATTAATTACTTATATCCTTATTATAGGGTAACAGGAGAATTTAAATGATAACGATTTTATATGCTTTTATTTCCATAACTCTTCTTGGTGCTTTTTTTGGAATAGGGCTTGCTATTGCAGGAAAATATTTAGCAGTAAAGAAAGATGAAAAACTTTACAAACTGGAAAGAGCTTTGCCTGGCGTTAACTGTGGAGCATGTGGATTCCCAGGATGTTCACAATATGCAGACGCTATATTTGAAGGGAAAGTAACTGAACTCTCTCTTTGTCCTCCAGGAGGTCCGGAGACATTGGCAAAACTTGGAGAAATAATGGGTGTAGTTGTTGACTTAACCAAGGAAAAGGAAATTGCGCAGGTGCATTGTTGCGGTGGAAAAGATTCTGCAGTGTATGCATTTAATTATGAAGGAATTCCAGATTGTAATGCAGCATACAGTATGTATCAGGGTAATAAAGTATGTAAATATGGCTGCCTTGGGTTTGGAAACTGCATAACTGTATGTCCTACAAATGCGATAGTTTCTACTGATCAAGAACTTGTGCGTGTTATAGAGAGTAAATGTATCTCATGTGCAAAATGTGTAGTAGAATGCCCGGTTGGAGTAATAAAAATGATACCTGTTTCCGCAGATTATATTGTTTCATGTAACTCTAATGATAAAGGCGCTGCAACAAAGAAAGCTTGTAAAGTAGGCTGCATTGGATGCAAAATTTGTGATAAAAAATCACCTGAAGGTGGATTTAAAATAGATAATTTTCTTGCTACAATTGATTATAGTATAAAAGGCGAGAGAGTTTCTGCGGTAGAAGCCTGCCCCTCAAAGTGTATTTTGCCGACTAAATAACATAGGCTAACTTAATTAGGTGGGTGATACTTAACCTTTAATATGGATGATTATAATCTAATAATCGGTCTTTCTTGTATGGATATTTCAAATTCAGACGAGGAGGCCGAAAATAAATATTTAAAAACATATAAGCCTTTTTTTAGAAAGCTGTATGAATTTCCAGAAATAAAAGCTGTAATACATTTTTCAGGGATGTTGCTTGAGTGGTTTGAAGAAAAGCATCCCGAAGTAATAATGCTTATAGAAGAGCTAGTAAAAAAAAGAAAGCAGCTGGAAGTTTTAGGCGGAGGATATTACGAACCAATCCTTCCGATGCTTTCTCCTCAGGATAGAACAGGGCAACTTGAATCACTTACAACAGCATTAAGAAAAAAATTTGGAAAAAGACCACCAGGTTGCTGGATAACAAAAAGTATATGGGATAATTCACTTATACTTCCTATAAGAAACAGTGGAATGGATTATGTCTTTTTGGATTACAGTCTTCTGGATAATATCCCTGACGAATCTTTATATACGCCGTTTATTACAGAAGATAGTGGAAAACTTATAAGTGTATTTCCGGTGCATAGTACGCTTTCTTCTTTGCATGGGCAAGAAGCAGAAAAATATATTGATATATTAAAGCAGCAAATAAAAACACCCGGACCAGACAAGGTAATATCTCTTATTTTTTCAGATAAAGATATTGAAAAAAAATCAGAAGAGTGTGTAGAACAATTTTTTAGAAAAATACAAGAAGATAAAAATATAAAAACAGTACATCCAAGTTCTCTTATTAAATCATTAAAGCTTCAAAAAAGGTATGTAAAAAATACTGAATGTTATAAAAATATTTTAGCTGAAAATTACGAAGTAAATCTTGTTTATTCCAGAATGATCGAATTGCAGGCATTAATAAATCAGGTAAAAGGCGATAAATATAAGAAAGAGTCTGCAACAGATTTTTTGTGGGCAGGACAAAATTATATTTCCTATGTAAGCGATTTTTATGATAAAAACAACGATGCTCAAAAAAAGAAAAAAAGCAGATTAAAAGCATATAAAAATTTTATGGAAGCTGAGCTCGCAACAAGACAGAAAGGTGTTTTTATTCCATCATTATTTAAAAATGATTTTGATATGGATGGGGTTGATGAATTTTTATTTCATGGAGACGAGTATAATGCATTTATACATGTTGAGGGCGCATCTCTTTTTGAACTTGATTATTTAAAAAATAAATGGAATTATTGTTATTCAATTGACAATTCCAACGCAAACAAGCAGCTCAGAAAAAGCTTTTGTGATTATTTTGTAGATATTGATAAAGAATGTTCAAATATATCTGACTTTATAAAATACGATGAAGCAAATATAATATACGATGAATATGTTGTAAACAGTTTTGATAGAGAGCAGAAAGCTGTAACATTTTTATATAAAGCTAAAAATCAGAAGAATGGATTTGCTTTTAAAATTTTAAAACAATATAAATTTAATAAGAAAAATTTTGAAGTTTTTTATACTATAATAAATGCAGGCTCTAAAACAATAAACTATCAGTTTGGAATTGGTTTGTTTTTATCAATGATAAATAAAGACGATACCTCGGGATCTGGCTGCACGAATAAAAACAATAAAATTTTTCTGGAAGATTCACATACAACAATTACAATAAATCTTGAAACAGCGCATAACATTTTTCTTGAGGAACAGAAGGAAGACAATATTTATTCCTATACTTCTGTTATGCCCGTCTACAGGATAGAAAATTTGGAACCAGGTAAAACCTGGGAAGCGCGGATTGAGGTAAAACTTTAAGCTTTTACCAGATGGCGCCATCGCGGGGCTTGGCGCAAGTTTCATGACCGCTGCCTTGACAACAGAAAAAAAATACTTAAACTATATAATATGTTTGTATCAGTGACTTATGAGCTTTCAAATGACAGTACTATGAAAAAAGTAAAAGATATACTTATTTTTTATAGATTCACGGAAGTTATTAAAGATGTCTTTGAATCTGAATCAATACAGGAAAACACATTAAAAAGGCTTAAAAGGGATATAGACAGAGCTACAGACCATTTCGATAAAGTAAGATTTTATCAATATCCTTATGAAGAGCTGTTTGCAATATCTTTACTTGAAAAAAAGAAATGGAAAAAAATGTTATTAAAATGAGGTAAGTAGTATATGTTACTTGATTATAAGATCCCTTTAAACAAAGTAGTAGACAATATTATAGCTTCATGGAGGCATCTTTGACCCGGATAAGAAGAAAAAAGAGCTGGAAGAGCTTGAAAAAGAGACATACGCAGAAAATTTCTGGGAAGACAGGAAAAAAGCAGAAAGCATTTTATTAAAGTTAAAAAAACTTAAAGACTCCTTTATACCATGGGAAACTCTTTTCACCGAAGCTCAGGATACAAAAGAGCTTTTTGAGATAGCTATTTCAGAAAAAGATGAATCTCTTGAAAAAGAGATAGGCGAAAGCATAAATAACCTTGAAAGCAGATATTCAGATCTTAGAACACTGCAACTACTTAGTGAAGAAATGGATAATGCATCTGCTTTTTTGACTATACATTCAGGCGCAGGTGGAACAGAAGCATGCGACTGGGTTAGTATGCTTTACAGGATGTATATGAGATGGGCAGAAAAAAAAGGCTTTACTGTTGAAATTATTGATATTTTGGAAGCAGAGGGGGGCTTAAAATCTGTCACAATACAGATGGATGGAGAATATGTACATGGATATCTTAAAGGAGAGTCTGGAATTCACAGACTTGTAAGAATTTCCCCTTTTGATTCAAATGCAAGAAGGCACACATCTTTTGCATCAGTTTATATTTACCCTGTTATTGAGGATGATATAGAGATTGATATACGACCAGAAGACCTAAGAGTAGATACTTATAGGGCTTCCGGAGCAGGTGGGCAGCATGTAAATAAAACAGATTCTGCAGTAAGATTAACACACCTTGAAACAGGAATTGTGGTACAATGTCAGACAGAGAGGAGTCAGCATAAAAACAGGGCAAATGCAATGAAAATGCTTAAGTCAAAACTTTATGAACATTATAAACAGAAACAGGAAGAAGAGAATGAAAAGTTCAGTAAGGAAAAAAAAGATATTGCCTGGGGCAGCCAAATTCGCTCCTATGTTTTTCAGCCTTATACGATGGTAAAAGACCACAGAACAAAACACGAAATTGGAAATATACAAAGTGTTATGGATGGTAATATTGATCCATTCATAGAAGAATATTTAAAATTTGCATGGAAAAACAAAAAAGAATGAAATCAGGTATTTTAATTGTAGATGATCTATATTTTGTAAGACTCGCAATAAGGGAAATATTGGAAAAAGAAAATATGCATATTGTTGGCGAGGCTGAAAATGGATTACATGCTCTCCAGCTTTTTGAGGAAAAAAAGCCGGATATTGTTCTTTTGGATATAACAATGCCTTTAATGGATGGGCTTACTGCGCTTAAAATGCTTAAATCAAAATATCCTGGGGCAAAAGTTGTTATGTGTTCCGCGCTTGGGCAGCAAAAGTATATTATAAAAGCAATACAACTTGGCGCTTCTGATTTTGTGGTAAAACCATTTAAGCCGGAAAGACTTATAAATTCAATTAAAAAAGCTTTAGAGGCTTAGATGATTATGAAATCTTACGTTATTATTTTTATTCTTTTTTTACTTTTTACTCAAACAGTCTTTTCCCAAAGGCTTGTTATAATAGATGATAAAACAACATGGAATGTTGCGTTAGCAGAATTTCAGGTATCAAGTTCCAGGGGGGATATTTCATATCTTGGCAATATTCTTCCGGCATTCTTTTTAAACCATTTTTCCACTATCAGCCAACATACACTTTCTTCCGAAGAAATTTTACTGCTTAGAAAAAAAATCATTTCCGACCGGATTATAGAAGAGGAAAGAAGGCTTTCAGCGCAAATAAGAGAATATGATACTGCATATTTTAGAGATACTACAAGAAGAAGAGATATAAGAAACAGGATCAGAGATATCAGAAGAACAATAAGACAACTCGAAGGATATAACATAGGGAGAATACCAATAACTAATGTAAAAGATATTGTCTTTACAACAAGTAATGAAAATAATCCTCTTTCGTTTGATATTATTAATATAGACAGGTTTGCAGAGGGAGGAAACTTTGATTATATTTTTTATGGATCTGCAAGGCAAATTGAAAATATAGTGCTTCTTGACATAAGACTTTACAGCGCGCTTGAAAAGAGAGAGATATATTCAGCATCTGTATCAAGTGAGATAGAAAATCTGTTTTTATCTCTTGATAATGTGATTTCTGAAGTAACATCTATTCTCCTGGGTACTACATGGAGCAGGATTACAGTTAATACAGATAACAGGGCTGCTGATATTTTTCTTAATGAAGAATATATAGGAACAGGCATTGCTTCAAATGTTTTGGTTTCTCCGGGCGCTCATATGCTTACAATCAGAGGGATAGGGAAGGAGGAGAAAACAGTTTCCATTGTTTTAGAGGAAAAGAGAACAACTGTTTTTGACTTTACTGTCACCTTAAGAGAGGAAAAGCTTACGGCAATAAATACGCTTCCGTCAGGTGCAAATGTTTATCTTGATTCACTTTGGGTGGGGATAACGCCGCTTATTGTAAATGGGCTGTTTGGCGAAATATTTATCAGAAAAGATGGTTTTAGAGATACCAGACTGCTTCTTGAGGATATTCCTCAAAATTCAATAGAAATTTCGTTATCTCCTTATATTTTTAGACGGCAAGATTTTATTACGCAAAGGCGGAACTCTTTTTATACAAATTTTTCATTTTTTATTTTATCTGTGCCGCCTACTTTTTTTCTGTTTGCTGCGGCAAGTGAGTATACCAGCGCATTCAATTCTGCTGTTATGTCGGGTACCAACTTTGATGAAATCCAAAGGCTTGGAAGGGTAAGAGGCTATACTTTTTATGGGTATCATGCTTCGCTGTTTTTAACCATGACTCTTTTGGTTAATACATTTTTTAAAATTAGTGACTACATAAGAGCAGGTGATGTTCTCCATAACAGAAATAGCAGGAGTTTTAATTAATGAAATTTGCATTGGCAGAAAAAATAAAATCTATATTTATAAAAAATAAAATAGATGATGTTTTTTATGAAGATATTGAAGATGCTCTTATTGAGTCAGATATGGGCACAGCCCTTTCTGTAGAAATGGTAAAAAAACTTAAAGCCGAAGCTGCAAAAAATAAGCTGACAGATCAGGAGGCACTCTATCCTCTTTTAAAAGAGATTATTTCAGAAAAAATATTGGAATATAATTTTTCCATTGATCTGCAAAAACTTAACCTTATTTTGTTTCTTGGAGTTAATGGTGTAGGAAAAACAACCACAATTGCAAAAATAACAAAGTTTATTCAAAATGAATATAAAGGTGAAAATGTTGTATTATCTGCTGCTGATACATTCAGAGCTGCTGCCATAGATCAGTTGAAGATCCATGGGGAAAGGCTTGGTGTAAGAGTTATTAGTCAGGAACATGGCTCGGACCCCGGAGCTGTAATATATGACACTATTGAAAGCGCAAGAGCAAAAGGGGAAAAAGTTATTATTGCTGATACTGCCGGGAGAATGCACAACAAAACAAATCTTGTTAAAGAGCTGCAAAAAATAGATAAAGTTATCAAGAGTAAAATCCCAACAGAAAACTATTTTAAATTTCTTGTTATTGATTCAACTACAGGGCAGAATGGTTTTAATCAGGCTGAAATATTTAATGAAGCAATAGGAGTAGATGCTATTGTCCTTACAAAATATGATTCAGCTTCAAAAGGTGGAATTGCAGTATCAATATCCGGCAAGCTTGGTATCCCTTTTGTTTTTATAGGAACAGGGGAAAAGTATGATAACCTAAAAAAATTTAATAAAAAGGAATATTTGGATAACCTTCTAGATGTATAAGATATTTTTATTATTACTATTTTTGACAATAACTCCGTTTGCTTTTTCTCAGCAATTTTATAGATCAAATAGTCTTGGAATGGAGCTTGCAAGAATATCCAGACACAGAACAGATGATTTTAAATATTTTATTGAAAAAACAAGGGTCGAGAACAGGACAGTAAAAATACTTTATAGAGAGCTTGTTCCCATAAGAGAAACTGAGCTTCATCATTCGAGCAGTGGTGTTGTTGAAAGAGAGATAATTACAGAAAATGGTATAAGAACAGAGCGGATATTTAATGGGCTACTTCTCATCAGAGAAACAATCACAAATATAAGCGATCAAACAGGCTATATAAGAGTTCATAATTATGATGCAAGGCGACTTCTTCAGGCAATAGATATATTTTCCCTTGATGGCAGGCTTCTAAGTTCAATAAGCTATGAAAGAGATTCAAGAGGAAGGCTTGCTTCTGTTATAAGAGCGATCTATCTGGAAGGTAGAGAGGTAAAAGAGGATCAAATATCAAAATTTAGATTTGATGATAGAAATCTGCTGGATGAATGGCATGGAAATAGTGAATTAACAGGAACTTTTGCATATCATAGGGATGGCAGAATATCCGAAGTATTAAAAACATACAGAGGAGAAATAATATCCGAAAAAAGATATTTTTATGATCAATATCTTAATGTCAGAACAGAGGAATTTATTTTTGAAACAGGAAAAAGGATTGTAAGAGATACTACTTCTGATGGCCTTCTTACAGAAGAGATCATCCATATTGGTGAAAATTTTGTTTCAAGAACAAATGATTTTTATGATGACGATGACTTGCTTGTAAGAAGGGTAAGAGTTACTCCCAGAGGGGTTGAAAGATTTATATATGAATATTTAGATGGTGAATTAATTTCCGAAAGAATGTATTTTAATGGAGTAATATATAAAGAAACAGTTTTCCTTGAAGAAGATGTTCGTTATGAAGATTTTTTCAGAGATGGAGTAAGAGTCTTGAGAATTCATTATAGGGATAATGAAAGAACAGAAGTAGAAAGATGGTGAGTAAGTGGTTTATGTTTCTTGCTGCCAGATATATATGGCCAAGAAAAGCAGATAAAAAAAATACTACTAAAATATTATCAATACTTGGGCTTTCCGCAGGGGTTGTTACTCTTTTATCGGTAATGTCTGTAATGAATGGCCTCCAGTTTGGATTTATTAATGATATCCTTGAAATTGAGTCATATCACATTAGAATCCATAATTTTGATAATGAGAAAGGGCTGCTTGAGACTCTTGAAAACAATCCTGCAATTTTAAGTTTCGCAACATTTTATGATACCCAGACACTGCTTCAGGGGAGAGCTTCGAGACATGACCCTGTTATGGTAAGGCTTATGAGTGAGGAGGATTTTAGACAAGATAAATCACTTATAAAGCATCTTGGCATTGGAGAAGGAGAAATCAATATTGATGAAGGTTATAACGCAATAGTAGGAGCAGAGCTTGCAAGAATTCTGCATATTCTCGTAGGAGATACAATAAGTCTTATATCGTTGTCTGGTACCAGCTTTGCTGCATTGCGCCCGGATACTATTGAGTTTGAAATAGTAGCTATATTCGAGTCTGGGTATTATATTTTTGACAGAAACATGATTTTTATGTCAGACAGGCACATATCTCTTTTTGAGCATGGAAGGCCGCGCGTAGCGAATAGCGATGGCTATTATTCAGATAGCGGAAAAATAATAGGAATTAAATTACAAAACAGATTCAGGGATATTGAGACAATACTTGAAATAAAAGCCAGTCACCCTAATGTCGAAATAGTTTCATGGAGAGAATATAACAGATCTTTTTTTGGTGCTCTTCGGCTGGAAAAAATAATAATGCTTCTTTTAATCACTCTTATATTTATTGTTATAGGGGTAAATATTTTTAATTCCACAAAACGGACAGTTGCGGAAAAGCTTGAAGACATTGCTGTTTTGTATGCAATAGGGGCATCGGAAAAATCAGTAAGGAAGATTTTTCTTTTTGAAGGGATAATAATAGGTTTGATAAGCGGATTCACAGGTATTGTTTTTGGTCTTTTACTTATAATAAATATAAATGAAATATTTGTGGTTTTTAGCAATGTAGTAACATATTTGTTTAAATGCGTTGAATTTATTGCATCTACTGCTGGTCTTTCGCACGGATTGGTTTTTACACTTTTTCCGCAAGATTATTTTTATCTTACGGAAATACCTGTCCAGATAGTATTCTCCGAAGTTGTTGCTATTTTTATTTTTGCTTTATTATCTGCTGTCTTGTCTTCATATTTTGCTTCTAAAAAAATAACAGTAGACAGACCAGCAGAATATCTGAGGTATGAATGAGTAAAATAATAGAAATTGATAAGCTTGTAAAAAAATATAAAAATGGAACCGAAGAACTTGTTGTGCTTGATCAACTTGACCTTTCAATCGATAAGGGAAGTAAAATAATTATTACAGGCGAAAGCGGGCGGGGAAAAACCACGCTGCTAAATATTATTGGGGGTCTTGATAGAGGAACAAGCGGAGCTGTAAATGTTTTGGGACAGAATATTGAAACATTGAGCGAAAATGAACTCTATAATTTTAGAAACAGGGTTATGGGGTTTGTTTTCCAGTTTCATTATCTTATAAAAGAACTAACTGCTGTTGAGAATGTTATGATGCCATATTTCATCGCAGGTAATTCCAGAAAAAAATCCATGGCCAAAGCAGAAGAGCTTTTGGAAAAAGTAAATTTAAAAGATAGAACTTCTTTTTATCCGTATCAACTTTCCGGCGGTGAAAGGCAGCGTGTAGCTGTTGCAAGGTCTCTAATAAATGACCCTCCAATAATCATTGCAGATGAACCTACAGGAAATCTTGATGAAAAAAATGCACGGATTGTTGAAGATATTTTATTCGACCTTGTCCGGCAGCATGGGGTAACTCTTGTAATGGTTACGCATGAAATGGAACTTGCAAAAAGAGGAGATCTTATTATGAAGATCGAAAGAGGAAAACTCCATCCAATATGAACATAAAACAGACTCTCTTTCTTGCTTATAAATTCCTGACAAGCAGCAATACCGATAAAACTCTTTTCAGGCACATACGGGGAAGTATTATAGGTATTGCTTTAAGCCTTGTTCCTCTTATTGTAGTGCTTGAAGTTACTGATGGCATGATTTCAGGAATAACAAGAAGATATATAGAGTTAGGCAGCTTTCATTTTCAGGCAAGAACTCCGCGAGGCGGCAATATTGATTATGAACAGGTTATCAGTGATATTAAAAAAATCAATAGTGTTGTAAATGCTTTTACTTTTATTGAAGAAACATGCCTTGTGTATACAGTATCAGGGCGACTTGGTGTTTCACTAAGAGGACTGCCGGAAAATCTGTATGAAGAAGATAAAATGCTTAGGGAATTTCTTGTATTTACAGATGGGGAATTTGTTCTTGATAGTGATTCAATACTTTTAAGCGGCATAATAGCAGAAAAAATAAATGCAAAGGTAGGCGATGAAGTTAGAATTCTGACAGTCCACACCCCACCGGGAAGGCCACCAATACTCAGGCCAGCAAGATTTGTTTTAAAAGGGATATTTACTACTGGATACAGAGAACTTGATGAAATAAGCGCTTATATACAATTTGAAAGAGCAGCCTCTATTTTTAGAGATACGATCCCTATTATAGGGATAAAAGTTGAAGACCCATATAAAAATATTGGTGAGACGTTATCTATTATAAGAAACAAGCTTCCTCCCAATTTTTTTGTTAACTCATGGCATAGGATAAATTATACATTACACAGAAGTCTTGAGATAACGAAAAACCTTCTCTTTTTTATAATGATCCTTATTCTATGCGTTGCTTCTATTAATATTTCATCTACAATGATCATGATGGTTTTATCAATGAAAAAGGAGATTGCAATTCTAAAAAGCATAGGCTTTTCTCAAAAAAATATGGCGCTTACTTTTTTGCTTACAGGGTTTGGGATAGGGATAGTTGGTAGTTCTATAGGAATGGTCATAGGTATATTTATATCTTTGCATATAAATATCATATTCCGCTTTATTGAAAACATTATAAATATTTTTCTTTATGCAGGGTATTATATAATGAGTATTTTCAGGCAAGCAGATTTTTCTCCATTTAATCTTATTGCTTCTGGATACTATCTTGAGGAAATACCTATAGTGCTTGATTATACAGAGCTTGTTTTGGTTTTTTGTATATCGCTTTTGCTTTCAGTTTTAGCTTCGTTTTTGCCTGCGTATAAGGCTGGGGCTATAAGGCCTATTGAGATAATACAAAAAAGCTAAAAAAAGTTTGCGGAGTATTACGCAAAGCCACCAAGTCGCTAGCGCTTTTGTGTGAAGTTATTACACTTATAGACAACTACAATTAAAAACAGTAGTATATAACAATGAAATGTGATATTTGTGGCAAAAATAGGGCTGTGATCCATATCCAACAGGTTGCTGGAAATGAAGAAATCAATATAAATATCTGTGGAAAATGTGCAAAAGAGAAAGGCCTTACAATAAACAACACAGAACTTAATGTAAATTTGAAAAATCTCCTTAAAAGCTTTGCAGAAATAAAAAAAGCTGTTGTAGAAAAAGATTTTGTAAAAATGTGTTATGTGTGCGGCAAAACTCTGGAAGATCTAAAAAAAACAGAAAAAGCAGGCTGCCCCGAGTGTTACAGAGAATTTAGCAAATATATAACTTCATTTTTGAAAACAAATGCAAGATCTGCCGAACATAAAGGCAAATACCCTTTTAAAATAAATATTTTAAGCCAAAGAATGAAAAAAATAAATAATCTTCAATTATTGTTGAATCAGGCTGTAAAAAATGAGCATTTTGAAGAAGCTGCTTATTTACGGGATAAAATAAAATTAATGGAAAAACAGCTGGGAAAAGATGGTAGATAGCAACTTTAAAATCAATCCAAGCGGTTGGTTTAGCAAAGAAGGCCCTGAAAACGATGTAGTTATATCAAGCTGGATAACCCTCAAACGTAACATCGAAGGGATTGTTTTTCCCGATAAAATGGATAAAAAAGATTCAGATTACCTTTTTACTGAAATTTTCAGAGTTGTAAAAAATATGTATGGCTTTCGCTACTATAACCTTAATAGCTTAAAAATAATTGAAAAACAGATACTTGCAGAACGTAATTATATAAAAACAGGCGCTTCTCCAGATAAAGAACAATCGATTTTAATTAAGGATAATGAAGAAGTTCTTGTTGTTTTTAATGAAAATGATCATATAAAAATTAAAAGCATAAAAAGCGGCCTTAATTTGCGAAAAGCATATAACTGCTGCAATGAGCTCGATAATATTTTTGATGAAAAGTTTAAATTTGCCTTTTCTTTACAATTTGGGTATCTTACGTCTGATATATCTTCCTCTGGAACAGGGATGAGCGCATCTGCAATGTTGTTTTTGCCAGCAATAAGACGTGCAGGCAAAATAGATAAAACACTTGCTGAAATAATGCGCGCAGGCCTTTCTGTAAGAGGTTTTACAGGAGAAAAAAACTCCTGCGAAGATTCTCTGGGGGATTTATATATTATTAATAATCAGTTTTCTATAGGAAAAAGTGAAGAGGAATTCATAGCACAACTTGAAGGTATAACAGATATTATCTCTAATTACGAACGGGAAACACGTAATATACTTATAGAAAATGATAGAGCTAATATTGAAGATGAAATTTTCAGAGCAAAGGGGATCCTTGAAAACTGCAGAAAAATCAGTTTAATGGAGGCTATAAGGCACCTTTCATCTATAAAATTAGGAAAATATTACAATTTAATAGATAAAAGTATAACATATTCTCAATTAAATTGTTTATTATTACAAATACAGAGGTCTCATATAAAAAGTATTGAGGACTATTCTGATGAAGATATAGCAAGAGCAGAATACATTAGGAATAACTTATTAAGGACTAGATAATGTTTAAAGGACTAACTAAAAGAGCTCAAAAGGTGCTTGCTCTTATTGCACAGGAAGAAGCCAAAAGGTTCCATGCCGATCAACTTTTACCAGAACATATTATACTTGCGCTTATCAAAGAGGGAGAAGGGCAGGGATTAAAAGTATTAAAAAAATTTAATATTGAACCTGCGCAATTACAGGTTGAAATTGAAAATAACATATTTAAAAACAGGGGTGGTTTTCTTCTTGGAGATGTACCTCTTTCAAAAAGAGGGAGAAAAGTTCTTGAAAATTCTGCTGAAGAAGCTAAAAAATTCAGTCACGAATATATTGGAACAGAACACCTTCTCCTTGCAGCAGCAAATGAACCTGGAAGCATTGTTTCAATGTTTCTTACAGGCAAAGGCATTACACCTGAAATATTAAGAGACGCAATTTCAGAGATGTCTGAAATATCAAAGTTAGATAATAAAGCAGGCAAACAAGTTCCTATTACAAAAAAAACTACTACTCCAGGTGGAAAAAATACACCGTTATTAAATGAATTTTCCAGAGATCTTACAGAAATGGCAGCAACAGGCCGATTAGACCCTGTAATTGGGCGTGAAAGGGAAATTGGCAGAGTTATACAGATACTTGCCCGCAGAACTAAAAATAACCCCATACTGCTTGGAGAACCAGGCGTAGGAAAAACAGCAATTGTTGAAGGGCTTGCATTAAGAATAGCTTCATCCAAAGTTCCGGATATTCTTCTCTCTAAAAGAGTAATGGTTTTAGACCTTGCTTCGGTAATTGCAGGTACCAAATATAGAGGGGAATTTGAAGAGCGGTTAAAGCGCATAATGAAGGAAATAAAATCAGCAGCTGATATTATACTCTTTATTGATGAGATACACACTATTGTAGGCGCAGGGGGCGCAGAAGGGGCAATAGATGCTTCGAATATGTTAAAACCTGCATTATCCCGCAGCGAGATCCAGTGTATTGGCGCAACAACTTTAAACGAATATAGAAGAAATATTGAAAGAGATGCTGCTCTTGAAAGGAGATTTCAGCCTATTCTTGTTGAAGAACCAGCATTTGATGAAACAATTGAAATACTTGAAGGGATAAAAAAATACTATGAGAATTTTCATAATGTAACATATAGCGGAGAAGCTGTAAAAACTGTAGTAAAACTCGCATCAAGGTATATTACAGACAGGCTTATGCCAGATAAAGCAATAGATATACTTGATGAAGCAGGGGCGCGTAAAAGAATAGCTGTAAGGGAAAAGCCAGAAGAACTTGATAATCTCAATAAATTACTTGATGACCTTAATGCAGAAAAAAGAACTTATGTTAATAGTCAGGATTATGAAAAAGCTGCTTCTGTGCGCGATAAAATAAATAATCTCAGGGAAGAGAAAGACCTTATTGAGTCATCATGGAAAGAAGTTGTAAAAGTAAAGCAAAATCTTATTGATGAAACAGATATCCATAAAGTTCTTGCAGAAATAACAGGAATTCCATTATCTCATATTGCGGAAGATGAGTCAGAAAAACTTCTTAAAATCGAAGACCATCTGCATAAAACAGTAATAGGCCAGGAAGATGCAATAAAAGCAATATCTTCTTCGATAAGAAGAAGGAGAGCAGGAATTTCTTCTCATGCAAAACCACTTGGCTCTTTTATATTTCTTGGGCCAACAGGTGTTGGAAAAACACTTCTTGGAAAAACACTTGCGGAATTCCTTTTTGGGACCCAGGAGGCTCTCATAAGGATTGATATGTCTGATTATATGGAAAAACATAATTCATCCCGTCTTGTGGGTTCTCCGCCTGGTTATATTGGTTATGATCAGGGGGGCGTATTAACAGAAAAGGTTAGAAGAAAACCATATTGCGTAGTGCTTTTTGATGAAATTGAAAAAGCGCACCCAGATGTATTTAATCTTTTACTTCAGATACTTGAAGAGGGTGAAATACAGGATAACCTTGGTCACAGAGTCTCTTTCCGGAATGCTGTAGTTATTATGACTTCGAATGCAGGAGCAAGAGATATATCTACTGGTTTTTCGCTTGGCTTTAAAAATAGTACAGAGATAACTTATGCAGAGATAAAATCATCAGCCCTTAATGAGCTTAAAAGGATATTCAGGCCGGAATTTCTTAACAGAGTAGATGAAATAGTGGTTTTTGAAAGTCTTAGTAAAGAGCAGATGAGGATGATATGCGATAATATGATCAAAGAACTTGAAAAAAGGCTTTCCGAAAGGCACATTGGAATAAAAATTACAGAGGGTGCAAAAGATTATCTGATTGAGAAGGGATGGGATTCAAGATATGGCGCGCGTCCTTTAAGAAGAGTTATACAAAACGAAATTGAAGACCAGCTTTCAGTGATGGTTATTGCAGGAGAAATAAAGAGTCAATCTACTGCTGTTGTTGATTATGAAGATAGTAAAATTATTATACATAAGGAATAATTTTGCTTGATAAAAGGAACATGAGTTTATATTCTTAGTGAAATGAATGTAGAACTTTTTGTGCTGGGATGTAGTGGTATGATGCCTTTGCCGGGTCGTTACCTTACATCTGTTCTTTTAAGAAGAGATGGAGAGTTGTTTCTCTTTGATTGTGGTGAAGCAACACAAATTTCCCTTAAAAAATTGAATTTAAAGTGGAAAAAAATATCGGTTATATTGATATCACATATGCATGCAGATCATGTGACAGGCTTGCCTGGTATGTTGATGCTTTCGTCACAAGTTGAGCGAGATGATCCTTTGTATATTATTGGCCCACCGAAATTGAGTGAATATATCGAAGCAAACAGGCGAATTCTTGATATGTATATTAATTATAAAATTGAAGTGATAGAAGTCCCACAGGGTCAGGCTGGTACTGTTTTTAAAGGTGATGGGTATTATATAAATGCATTTCCTCTTAACCATACTAAACCATGTCTTGGTTATTCGTTTATAGAAGAAGAAAGGCCAGGGATTTTTTATCCTGAAAAAGCTTTGGAATTGAATATTCCCAAGGGGAATCTTTGGTCTAAGCTTCAAAAAGGGGATTCTGTTGAACTTGAAGGGGGAAGAGTAATTACCTCTAATATGGTTACCGGTGAAAAGCGGAGTGGAAGGAAATTTTCTTTTGTTACTGATACAACTTTTTCTCCTAATATAATGCCAAATGTTAAAGATTCTGATATATTTATTTGTGAGGGAATGTTTACAGAAGAACTTGTTGAAAGCGCTGCTGAAAAAAAGCATCTTACAGCAAAGCAGGCAGCAGAAATTGCTCTTAATGCTGGTGGAATTGGTAATCTTGGGCTTATCCATTATAGTCCAAGGTATAATGATAAGGAACTGGTTAAGCTTCTGGAAGAAGCAAAAGCTGTTTTTCCCAATACATTTCTTACAAGAGACAGACAGATAATAAATATGAAAAATAAAGATTAATATATAAGCCTGTCTATAATGTAGACCGGACAATATCAAATTTTGTTGGAGGTATCAATAAAAAATGATACAAGCAGAAAATATTGAAAAAAAATATGGTTTTTTTACTGCTGTTGAGGATATTTCCTTATCTATAGGACGCGGTGAAATTGTTGGATTGTTAGGTCCTAATGGAGCAGGCAAGACAACTATAATGAAAATTTTTACTGGATATCATTATCCTACAAATGGAAGGGCATCGATAAACAATTATGATGTTTATTCAGATTCTTTAAAACTTAAAAAATCTATTGGCTATCTTCCGGAAATGGCGCCGCTTTATAAAGACCTTACAGTTCTTGAATATTTGCTTTTTATTTGCGATGTAAGAAAAATTGCAAAGGAAAAGAGAAAAACAGAGATAGACAGGGTTGTGGCAGAATGTAGCCTTGAGCAGGTAATAAACAGACCTATTGATAAAATATCAAAAGGCTACAGGCAGCGAACAGGCCTTGCTCAGGCTATTATCCATTCTCCTGAAATATTGATACTTGATGAACCTACAACAGGGCTTGATCCCAATCAGATTATTGAAATAAGAAAGCTTATAAAAAAGCTTGGAGAACAAAAAACAGTAATTCTTTCGACCCATATATTGCAGGAAGTAGATGCTGTATGCAACAAGGTTCTTATCTTAAATCGAGGAAAAATAGTTGCAAGAGGTACTGCCGAAGAAATAAGAAGAGAGATGCAGGGCGACTTTAGATATTCTGTTACCATAAAAGCGTCTGATAATAGCGGGATAAGATCTTCTCTTGAGAAAATCGATACAGTTAATGAAATATTATTATTTGAAACAAAAGATAACGGATTGTTTGATATCAAGCTTTCTGTAAAAAATGATATTTCAGGTGGTGAGGAGTTGTTTGACTGGGCAGTTTCAAATAACTTTAAAATATTGTCTATGGTTCCGGAAAAAGTAAGCCTAGAAGATATATTTACGAAACTTACCAGAGAGGGAGATGAAAAATGAATATAATTGGGTTATATAAAAAGGAAATTAAATCTTATTTTAATTCTCCTATAGCATATCTTGTTGTGCTTTTTTTTGTGCTTTTTTCAAATATATATTTTTTATTTTTTAATCAGTTTATTGCGAGAAATGTTGCAGATCTCAGAGGCTTTTTTGCTTTAATGCCATTGGTTTTTATTATTTTGATACCATCGATAACCATGAGGTCCTGGGCAGAGGAAAGGAAATCAGGTACAGAAGAATTGCTTTTAACTCTGCCGTTAACAAATTGGGAGCTTGTGCTTGCGAAATATTTTAGTTCTCTTACGTTACTTTTAATAATGCTTGGTATGACGCTGTTTGTTCCGCTTACACTTAGCGCGCTTGGGGATTTTGAAAGAGGCCAGGTATTTGGTGAGTACTTTGGGACATTTCTTCTTGGTGCAGCGGGTTTGGCAATCGGTCAATTTGTTTCTTCAGTTACTTCTAACCAAATAAGCGCTTATATTTTTAGCGTTGTCGCAATACTTTTTATTACATTGGTTGGGGATATTTCATTATTTCTTAATCCAGCCGCAGCAATAAGCAGGTTATTTAGTTATTTGTCTTTTACTTTTCATTACGAATCATTTAGAAAAGGGCTTATCGACACAAGAGGCCTGTTATATTTTTTATTAATTATTTTTTATTTCCTTTACCTGAATGTTAAGGTCATAAATTTAAGAAAGTAACGGAGATATAAAATGCAAAAAAATAAAAAAAAGGAAATGATCCTTATAATACTTACAACAATAATTTTTATACTGGTCGCAATGAACAGTATGACATATTTTAGACGTATTGATTTAACTGAAAACAAGGTTTTTACAATATCCAGTGCAACAAAGCAAATTATTTCTTCCATGCCTGAGAGGATGCATATTACCTATTTTATATCTGATAGGATAAAGGCAATTACTCCTGTTGCATCAGCAGTAGAGGATCTGCTTTTTGAGTATGCAGCCCATTCAAGGGGTCGTATTACTGTAACATCTGTTGACCCAGCAAGGGCAGGAATGGTTCGCATGGCAGAAAGTTTTGGTGTAGAGCCGCAGCAGATTGAAGTATTTGAACAAAATGAAAGAGCCATTGCAACAGTTTATTCGGGAATTGTAATACAATATTTGGATAGGATTGAAACAATCCCTTTTACTCTTAGTCTTGCAACACTGGAGTTTGATCTTACATACAGGATTAGAAAACTTGTTTATGATATTGAGGTTTCTTTAGGTCTTTTAATAGGAGATAATAGAAGAAGTGTCGAAGAGCATTATTCATTTCTTTATGAAAGAATAAGAAGAGTTGGATATAATATCGAAGTTGTAAATCCTGGTCATGAAATTCCATCTTCGATTTCTGTATTGGCTGTTGTTGGGAATAGGGATTTGACAGATGGTGATATGCTTTATGTTGATGAGTTTATAATGAATGGCGGAAGGGTTTTATTTGCTTTAGATGGCGTTGATGTTGATCCGCGTGATCTTGCTACACTGGAGCTTGTAAATTCTCCTGCTATTGAAATGCTCAGAAAATACGGAGTAACAATAAATAATGATTTTGTGCTTGATAAATCTGTAAGGAGAATACCATTGAGAGGAATGTTTCCAATGCCTTATCCGCAATGGATAGCTATCCTTGGGCAGAATGTATCAAGGGATAATCCAATAACCAACAGATTTAGCGGGCTTGATCTATTATGGGCAAGTTCTATCACTATAGAAGAGAAAGAAGGGCTAACATATGAACCCCTTGTTTCCACAACAGATCAGGCATGGATACTTGATACTGTGACTACAGATCCAAATGTAATACTTCCCTTGATGTCATATACCAGTGATGCTCAACGTCAATTTAATTTGGGATATGTAGTATCAGGAACATTTAGAAGCGCTTTCACAGATAAAACAAGCAGAGATACAAGGATTATTGTTATTAGCGACTCGGATTTTGTTTCAAATATTATTGAATTTTCTGACAGCCCTCATAATATAATCTTTTTTGAAAATGCTGTTGAATGGCTTTCAAGTGATGAGTCACTCTTGCAGATCAAAACCAGAGCTACGAGAGATCCAAGGCTTAATAAAATAGAAGATCCAGAAAAGAGAGTTACTGCTATTATTATCGTATATCTTGTAAATATTGTTATAATACCTCTTTTAATAATAATTTTTGCAATTTTTCATTTTGTAAGAAGAAAAAAAAGAGAAGCTTAATTAGGGGACTTTAATATGGAATATGGAAAAAAAATAAAACTGCTATCAGGAGTTATCATTCTTCTTTTGGCAATATATATTATTGGAACAGTTTTTTCAGCAGGAAATATTAATAGAAGGAGAGCTGCGCAGCTAATATTTGATAGACCAACTATTAATAGAATATCTGCAATAAGAGTTGATCTGGACGCGGGCGCAGGAGCCCTTCTTATGCAAAAAGAAAATGGAAGATGGTTTTATACTCATAACGGCATAAAATATCCAGCAGCTGAAGCCAGAATTGAAAACTTTATTGATACTATTTCCAGACTTGCAAAAAATCAAATAGTAGGTACAAATCCAAGAAGTTGGGAAAGGTTTGATCTTGCTGAGGGGGAAAGCAGAGATGCTTTTTTTTATGATTCTTCCAATAACAAATTATTTAGTCTTCATGTTGGCAGAAGAGGGCCCGAAGGGCGGGGCGAATATATAAGAACATCGTTATCCGATGAAGTTTATCTTATTGATTCTCCAATATTGAGGTTTTTTATAGCAGACATGGATTTCTGGAGTAATCTTAGAGTATTGCCGGAAAATATTGATAACACCACCATAACTGCAGTAAGGATCAGGACAGATAATGAATTTGAAGAAAGGTTGGCAATGTTAAATTTTTCAATGAGAGAAGGAGACGCAAATAACAATTTTGATTGGCAAGATGCTTCTGGTAGAACTATTAACAGAAATACCTCAAATATGCTTTTAAATAATATTGCTTCATTGGTCGGAGAGAGTTTTTCAGAAGATTTTATAATCGATCGAAATGGTGAAATAGAAATTGAAACAGTTTATGGCAGGTTTATAATTGATATAAAACTTCTTGAAGAACGGAATGTTTTATTTGGTATCAGGGGCGGGGGTTTTAGATATAATGCTTCATTCTTCAGGATTGGAAGAATTCTTAATCCAGTCAGGGAAATTATTGAAGAATTAAATTGAATTTTGCTTTAAAAGCATTTCTCTAAATTTTTCAGGATCTGACTTAAAAGCAATAATTTGGTCAGGTCCTGAAATTGCTTTTGAAACAGCGCCTTCTGCTTCTTTTATAAGCCGTTCTGCTGAAATGATTCTGCTGTTTCTGGAACTTATTCCAGCGTAAATATTTTCAATCGCAGAAATATTTTTAAGCCTGCCGATAAATTCATCTGCTTTTTTTATACTTTCTTCTATGGTTTTATCTGGTATTATAACCGCAAGTTTGCTTTGAGATATCTTGAAAGATGTTTGAGGCATGAAAAAATTGCGTAATACCAATGAAAGATTATTATAAAACACTGTTATTCTATTATTATCTTCTGATACAAATGACAATATTAAAAGAGACAAATCTGTATCATTAGCTGCTGCTCTATCAAGCTCATAATCAAGTTTTGGGCTAAAATCTTCAATACTTGCAAGACCTGTGTTTTCATCAACTCTAATTGACTTATCAGCAGCTTTTATTGATTTACTGGCAATTTTATCATGCTCTTTTGAAATATTGGTATGGCTGGAATTGTTTTTGGAACTTTCAGCAGCACTATTTAATGTATTAATAGATTTATTGATTTCGTTTATCAAAGGAGTGTATTTTATTGCTGTGTTGTTACTGTCAACTGCCTGTTGTTGTGTTTCAGGTTTAAGTGTCTGCACTTCATGTGGTTGCACTTCTTCAAGCGTTTGCACTTCAGGTGTTTGTGTTTCAGGTTCAGGCGTTTGCACTTTGGTTGTCTGCGATTCGGATTTTATGGCTGGCTCTTTTTTTTCTTTTAAATTTATATTCTCTGACTTCAAAATCGTTTTTTTGTATGGAACAAAAAGGAGAAAAGATGTAGTCAAAATAATATATATCAACAGACAAGTCATTAGTATTTTAATAAGATTTGATATTTCACTATAAGTTATTATATTATAAACAACTTCAATATTTAGGTTATTTGCGCCTCCCCCGACTGGGACAATTATGGAACTCGTGTAGAGATTAAAGAAGAATTTATTGAATTTGTATTTAGGTTTTGTTGCAAAATCATTTGTTAATATGGGGCTTTCTGCAAAGATCCTGGGATTTCTTATATAAAGATACTCCACTTGTCCGTTATGATCATATATAACGAGGGATTGAAAAAACCTGTTGGAATCAAAAAAATTGCTTATGCTTCTTCTAAAAGCAGGAGAAGAAAAATCATTATTTGAAAGATATAATGTGGTAATGCTATTTTTTATTCTGTTAAAGTACGCGAGCCCTTTTTCTACGCCATTTTTATGTTTCTGACTTAAATTATACGCTGAAAAAGAAAAAAGAAATAAAAAGAAAACAATACTAAATATTATATAACTTTTATAATGCTGATTTTTCATATCGATATTATTACTCATATTCTGTATAATGTGAATACATTTTTTTTATAATCATGGTATAATTGGTTTATGAGTAGTGAAGTAAGAAAAAGGATTTTGCCTGCAGGCTGGTACCCGGGCAGCAAAGAAGAGGTTCTAAAATTATTTTCCAAATGGGACAAAAAAGAGCAAAAAAATAATAAAATCAAGGCAATCATGGCGCCTCATGCAGGGTGGTATTATTCAGGCGAGATTTCATTTCATGCTTTTTCATTTCTTGATACAAAAATAGATACAGTAGTTGTTGCAGGGGGGCATCTTGGCGCCAGGGACCACCCCCTGATTGCAAAAAATAAACAATTTGATGCAACAATTGGTAACATTGATAATGACATGGAGTTTGTAAAATATTTATCTGAAAAACTTGAATTTTATGAAGATACTTATCCGGATAATACAGTTGAAATTCAACTCCCAATAATAAAATATTTTTTGCCTGAATGTAAAATTGTCTGGCTTAGAATTCCCCCTGATTACAATGTTGTTTCCAAAATCGCAGAGGCTACCAATAATTATGCAGTAACCAATAGCAAAAAAGTTGCAGTTGCAGGGTCTGTAGATTTGACCCATTATGGTTTAAATTATGGGTTTCAGCCGCATGGCAGCGGAGCAAAAGGGCTTCAGTGGGTCAAAAATATAAATGACAAAGAATTTATTGATTATATATCCAATTTTAAGATTGCCGAGGCAATAGAGCATAGTAAAAATAATTTTTCATCATGCTCTGGCGGTGCAGCAGCTTTTGCTGCGCAATATTCTGCTTTAAACAATGCTAAAGAAGGTAAACTTTTAACTTACAAGACAAGTTATGATATTTCCCCTGCAGACTCATTTGTAGGATATGCAAGCATGGTTTTCTATTAGGAAGTATGGAACAATTCAAAAAATATTTGATATAATAAATTTCAATCGAAATAAAACGCAACGCAATGGAATCTCTGGAGGAGAATGATGGCAGTAACATTTAATGATATTAAGAAACTCTGCGAAAGACACAATGTAAAAATGGCAGATTTTATGATGACAGATTTAACTGGCCGCTGGCGGCATCTTACCATGCCAATTGGCAGATTAACAGAAGATACGCTAAAAAATGGTGTTGGATTCGATGGCAGCAATTATGGTTTTGCGCCAGTTGAAAAAAGCGACATGGTTTTTATTCCAGATCTGGAAAGCGCCAATATTGACCCCTTTGCAGAGATTCCCACACTTTCAATGATTGGCGATGTTTATGTTATAGATTTGCCGGAAAACAGACGTTTTGACCAGGACCCGCGCAATGTTGCTTTTCACGCAGAAGAATACTTACGCTCCTCTGGCATTGCCGACGAGATGAGGATCGGGCCGGAATTTGAGTTTTATGTGTTTGATCATGTTAGCTACTCTGTTCAGGGGCATGCATCTGGTTTTAAAATCAACGCTGATCAAGCAGAATGGAACAGTGGATCAGAGGGCGCAAATTTGGGCTATAAAATACCGCGCAAGGGTGGTTATCACATAGCTCCTCCAATGGACAAGCTTGGCGGATTCAGAAGCAGAGTAACCATGTTAATGGAAAGTCAGGGGATACTTGTAAAGTACCATCATCATGAAGTAGGGGGGCCTGGCCAGTCAGAGATTGAAGTTGAATTTGGCGGACTCCTGGAAATGGCAGATAAGACCATGTTGACAAAATATTTATTAAAAAACGCGGCGATTGCCGAAGGGAAGACCGTTACCTTTATGCCAAAGCCAATTTTCGGCGAAGCAGGAAATGGTATGCATGTACATATGCACTTGTTCAAGAACAACAAGCCATTATTTTACGATGAAAATGGGTATTCACAGCTTAGTGAAACCGCGCTATTTTTCATGGGCGGCATCCTTAAACATGTGCGCGCTCTGTGTGGATTTACCAATCCCAGTACCAACTCCTACAAAAGACTTATTCCCGGATTTGAGGCTCCTGTTACCATTGGCTTTGCCACTTCAAACCGGAGCGCTGTTATTCGCATACCAGCGTACGCTAAAGACCCGGATAAAAAACGTTATGAGCTAAGAAGCCCCGATGGCACATGCAATCCATATTACGCATATGCAGCGATTTTGATGGCAGGCATTGATGGCATCAAAAACAAAATTGATCCTAAAAAAGCAGGATATGGTCCATACGACTTTAACCTTTACAATCTTTCAAAAAAAGAACAGGCAAAGCTCAAATTTTTACCGCAAAGCCTTGATGAAGCGCTTGACGCGCTGGAGAAAGATCACGACTTCCTGATACAGGGTAAAGTATTCCCAAAGCGTTTGATCGAAATTTGGATCGAGAACAAAAGAAAGGAAGCCTTACGTTACAGACAATTGCCTCATCCTGTTGAGTTTGAAACTTCTTTTGACTTGTAATTCTGTGCAATAAATGGGCAGGTTATTTAATTACCTTTTCAACTTCGTTTATGCACCATTCTTTTGTTATACGCAATATCTGCGGAGTTGAAAAGTTCTCTTCTCTTAGCTCTTTTCTGAAAGTAGCGCATACTGGATAAATCGTTGTCCATATTTCCCTTTCTTTTTTTGAAAGAGAATTAAAGTTTTTGTTATATTGATTTTTAAAATCAGGCAAAGCCATAAGTGCTTCTTTATACCCCTCAAGAAAAATATTCCATGCCATTTTTGGCGAACCCGAAGAAAATAACTTATGTTCCCTGTCAATGTTTTTTTTATTTTTATGAAATATTTTTCTTGGGGAAAACGGGGCGCTTTTTACATTAACATCTTCTTTTTTGATATACGAGATAAGAGATTTATAATAAAAATCCATTCTTTTATTGCTGTAAATATTTTTCTTTGAACATTCATATAAATCGCTGTCAGATGAAAATGAATAAATTGCATTTTCAAGAGAATTTGTTTTTATGCTTTCTCTATTAAAATATTTATATATAAATGTATCTCTTGCATAAGGCTTGTGTTTTATATATGAGTAATCTACCCCATACAAAGTAACTTCATCAATGCCTATCGAAGAAGCTATTGAAAGTCCCGAGTAACTTACATTTCCGCCAGCAGTATCAACATATTGAAAGTGGCGCCACACAGATGCAATCAAACATGATAATGGGTTGCCGGATGTAACGTAAATTCTGTTTTTAAAATATCTGGAAAGAAAGAGTGGAGACCCAAGTTCAATAATTATGGGAATATCTTTAAGATCATAACCTGTTAAATGATTATAGGTTATGTGCTGGCAATCAATGGATATAATATAATCAGGAATTATATTATTTGATAATAGATAACCTGCCGCAGTGTCTGATGCAAATATAAGAGTATCGTTAATACTTTCTTTAAGATGATCTAGCTGAAGCTCCAGAGAAGGGCCTGCTCCAACTATGGCAGCTTTTGGTTTTGTTTTAGGAATAAGCTGCTGTGCTTCCGCATATTTAAGATTATTTATAATATTTTTAAACCATCTTTTTCCAAAAAAAGCCTGACTTGCAAAATCAGTTAAGACTTTATCAAGAATAAGATTGATATTATCTGTTGTTTTTTCAAAAAAAAGAGACTCAGATTGCACACGGTTTTTTAGATGCACAATATTTAAATTCCCAAAAACTGCAGGAATGTATTTTTCGGTTATAAAGTCCGAAAGCTCTTTATAATCTGGATCAAATAAAATACTTACTTTTGGATTTGTAAAAATAGCTGTTAGGTCTATATCCTCTACTATTTTCCTTAAATATCTTTTTCCTGTATCTATAACAAGGATATTTTCAATAAAATCATCATCTAAATAGGGGAGGATATGGTATCCGCCGCCTAATCCATAGATAACTATAAAACTGCTCCCTTTTTTTGATGTTTGATACAGTTTTTCAGCTTCTAAAATAGGATTGTACATGGAATGGAGTTGAGTTTTTGTATTATTCTTTTCTATTACCGGAATTATATTCCCATCTTTTGATGGTACTGTCGTGACACTGTTTAAAGGTTTTAGCGAAGAGATTTCAAAAGAGAGATTTGAATCATGAGACGAGAGTGCCAATATATTTTTTTTATATAACAGTTCATTCATTTTTTTTATTAAAACTTATGTTATTTTAAATAACTCTTTTTTCATAAAACTTACACATTCTTCTGTAAGATTGCTATACTTTTTTTTCAAAATATCTTTTGAATCAGATAATAGTAGATCAATAAGATCAAGATATGCTGCTGTATTAAAATAATATAACAGATTTTTGTCATAATCCATCACAAGTTTCTCATAAAGGGAATTTGTTGCAGACCACCCAGAACTGTGCAACTGGATAATATCTGTTTCAAGATCATGGATAAGCTGCTGTATAAGTTGTATAACATTAGCTTTATGCATATCCTTATTAATTAAATATAATGAATAAAGATCTTCATTGCTTGAAGAACAAGATGATATAAGCTCATATACTCCATTATCATCAATTGTTTTCATTTTTTTTATTTCCATTCCCGAAGGGTTTAAGCGAAAGTAGTTTTCGCCCAAAAAGGTAGTATTAAACCAGCCGTTATATGCTTTTAACGGCAGCGAGCTTCTGCAATGCGGATTGGCGCTGCCTATGACATTATAGTTTGTAACTGCATGATCATAATGTATATTTAATAAAGGATTGGTTTTTTCTGAATTTTTAAATAAAATATTTTCAAAAGCATGAGGAGAGCAGTGTGTTTTTATATCGCTTGTACAGAGATCAAAGCCTGCAAATATAACAGGATTTTTTGTAATTGTGGCAGTCAGGTAATATGAGCTTCCTGCTACTGTTCCATTTGAGGGAATATTTATATAGGGTATGCCGCAGTTTTTCAAAAAATAGTTTTCCATAAATGTTCCCTGATTTATTACAAAATATGGATTTTTATTATGCCTCCCTACGTTAGCAGTAAGAGGTGAGGAAATCAATAAGTTATCTTCTTCTAATAGATCAAGATGAACAGCAGCATAATAACCTGGATCTGTGGAAATTATCATATCTGGTCTTATATTATTATATTTTAATATACTGTAGGATGATGACAATGCGATCAAAAAAATAGAGTTTCTTGTTTTTTTTATTAATGGTATTGCATTTTCTATTGTAGGGCCTGATGATGCAATAATTACAGGCTTTTCTATATTTTTTATTATTGCTGTTTTTTCAACAGCAATGATATTTCTAAAAATATTTTTTATATACTTTTTGCCAAAATAATTTGTAGTTGATATATTTGAATTATATTCTGTAAGCACTTGTTCAACTATATCTGAATATTTTTTACTTTCTGAGGGAAATGCTTTTATTACTGGTTCCCATGTAAATACAATAAGTTTTTTTACTTCTACTTCTCTGATATTATTATATAAAAATTGTTTCAAATGTAAATCTGAGCCAGGATGCCATACTTTATTGCTTTCAATATCTGCTACAGAATTGTTATACATTTCGGTATTGAGATGTACGGTAATAATATTTGTGTCTGGAAAATATTTTTTTAAAGAATTATAAAGATAATTTAGCCCTGGAAAAAGTATAAGAATTAAAGATGGATTCCCATTATTTTTTATATTTGATGACAGGTATTTTTCTGCTTCTTTTTCCGGATCAACTCCTGAGTGAATGTGTTTGTCATTAATATTTGCAGTTAATTTACCTGTTTTTGATAAATAAAAATCAATCATTTAAAAACTGTTTTAGAGTATCATTTTCTTCTGGCAGATGAAAAACTTTTATAAGATTTTTTATTTCCTGTTCTCCAAATGTATTGCGTTTTTTTGTACTTGCTTGCTTGCGCCCTTCTCCGGTGGGGAAGGGTTGTGGAATAAGGTTTTTTATGAAAAAAGATATTTGATATGCAAGCATATCTTTATCGTTTAGAGCAGGAGCATCTTTTAAAATGAAAATTGTATTATTATCAATGATAAATATATTCCCGTTATTTGAAACAAATGAAGAAAGAAGGTCTATAATGTTATTATAAAAGTTGTTTTTAAAATTTTTATCAATAATATTTGATACAGAATCCAAAAATTTATTACTGTCAAAAAATAGTATAAAAGGGTTTGAATAATTATATTTTTCTATTGATTCTTCAATTGTGGTATAAATATTACTATGCTTGATATAAATAGCAGGATTAGGATTTATTTTTATGGTGCTAAAAAAGTGGAGAAGAGCATCATTAAAAACAGGATAAAAAACATCATAACAGTTTAATATATTAGAAAAAGCTTTAACAGTGGCAGTTTGTGAAAGTAGAAGAAATGCAAACAATTCATTATTCTCTGTAAAAAATGGTATCAAATGGACTGAGCCAAAATTGGCAAATTCTCTGGAAGAGAAGTATTTTTTTATTTTTTTCAATGAACTATCGCTTAACGATAATATTTTTTTTTCTTCACCAAATATTTCTTTTACATCCTGATCAGGAATTCTAAGTCTGTTTGCAGTAGTGTAATCATAACCTGTTAATGCCCATACAGTAAAATTTTCCGAAGCCTGGTTTAATATAAAAAGAGAGCCTTTTTTTAAGTCAAAATGTTCTGTAAATATATTTAATATATCCAGCGGTACAGAGAGATTTTTTTTGTTTTTTTTAAAATTTTTTATAAGAAAATCAAAACTAACTGTTTTTTTTTTTCTACTTTTACTATCAGAACCAGATAAAAGTTGGTTTGCTTTTTTTAAAAGACTCTGCAACTCGCTTTTCGTATATGTTTTTTTTTCTTTCTGAATTTGTTTGTTTAAAATTTTTTCAAGCAAACCCATTACATTAAATCCAATTCTTCAAATAGTTTTTTATAAGTTTTAAAATGTTCTGATTTTGCAAATTCATCTATCTTATTATCAGGGAGTGCTTCAAGAAGCTGATCAAGATATACAAGCACTGATTTTATTTCTGTTTTAAGATTATCTGGAATCTCTTCAATAGCTTTGCCTTTTGGTTCTTTTTTGGCAGTTTTGTGTTTAGCATCGCTTTTTTCGTGTTTCCTTGCTGCTTTTGATGGTTCTAAAGCTATTTCTTCATCAGAAGACTCTTCTTCAAAAGTTATCCCTTTTTTAATATCTGAGGGTTCTTCATGTGAAATACCATCAATAGTGAGTTCTTCATCAAGAGAATCTTTATCTGAATCTTCTTTTATGTCTTCATCATCAAGTCTGATCTCTTTAAAATCTTCCTCAGTTATTTCTTTATCATCATCAACTTCAGAAACATCATCTAAAATTATTTTTTCTTTTTCAGAAGTTTCATCTATTTTGCCATCAAGAAAACTAAGCTCATCTCTATTTTCTTCGTATGCAGATCCTTCTAAAGTAATTTCATCTATAGCTTCTTCAATAATTTCATCTTCTTGAGGCAGTTCAATATCAAGTTCTGACTCCCCAATTTCCATGGTTTCATCTTCTAAAGGCGCTTCAATATCGAGTGCAGATTCTTCAATTTCAATAGTTTCATCTTCCTGAGGCAGTTCAATGTCAAGTTCCGACTCCCCAATTTCAATAGTTTCATCTTCCTGAGGCAGTTCAATGTCAAGTTCCGACTCCCCAATTTCAATAGTTTCATCTTCCTGAGGCAGTTCAATGTCAAGTGCAGATTCTTCAATTTCAATAGTTTCATCTTCCTGAGGCAGTTCAATGTCAAGTTCCGACTCCCCAATTTCAATAGTTTCATCTTCTTGAGGTGTTTCAATATCAAGATCTTGTTCTTCTATGTCAAAACTTTCATCAACTTGAGGTGCTTCAATATCAAGATCTTGTTCTTCAATTTCAATAGTTTCATCTTCCTGAGGCAGTTCAATATCGAGTGCAGATTCTTCAATTTCAATAGTTTCATCTTCCTGAGGTAGTTCAATATCAAGTTCTGATTCTTCAATTTCAATAGTTTCATCTTCTAAAGGCGCTTCACTATCAAATACTGGTTCTTCTATGTCAATAATTTCATCTTCCTGAGGCAGTTCAATATCGAGTGCAGATTCTTCAATTTCAATAGTTTCATCTTCCTGAGGCAGGTCAATATCAAGTTCTGGCTCTTCAATGTCAATAATTTCATCTTCCTGAGGCAGCTCAATATCAAGTTCTGACTCCCCAATTTCCATGGTTTCATCTTCTAAAGGCGCTTCACTATCAAATACTGGTTCTTCTATGTCAATAATTTCATCTTCCTGAGGCAGCTCAATATCAAGTTTCGACTCCCCAATTTCCATGGTTTCATCTTCTAAAGGCGCTTCACTATCAAATACTGGTTCTTCTATGTCAATAATTTCATCTTCCTGAGGCAGTTCAATATCAAGTTCTGACTCCTCAATTTCCATGCTTTCATCTTCTTGAGGTGTTTCAATATCAAGCTCTGAATCTTCCATGTCAATGTTTTCATCAATTGTAAAATCATCTTCTATATCAGGAAGATTATTTATATCAATATCATCTTCTTCAATATCAAAAGTGGTATCTATTTCAGGTTCTTCTGAAAATTCTTCAGTATCAAGCTTTTTTACCCCAATTTTTTCTTTTAAGTTTTTAGAACTCTCTGTTTTAGATTCTTCGGTTATTTCGGCAGTATTAAAAATATTGTCAAGCTCATCGCCTGTTAAAGCTATGGTTTCATCGCCATCATCAGAAAAGAACCCTCTGGAAGCTGCTTTTTCATCATTATTTTCCGGATCTTCAACAGAATCACCTTTTTCTTTTCCTTCAGTTTTTTTATATCTTGCAAGTTCCATTTTTAATTCATGGAGCTCGTTTTTTATTGCAGAAAGGTCATTTTTCAAGTCTGCTGCTATTTGAGAGATAATATCTGCGGATTTTTCATTATTTTGGTTTTCATTGGCCGCAACTGGTTTAGCTATATTGATATCTATGAATTCTTCTTTTTCTTCTGTTTCAAAAGAGTCATCTTCTTCCAAAGAATCTTCTTCTATATTGAAAGAATTATCTGATTCTGAAGAGTCATCTGCCGGAGTATCTAAAAGAGTATCATCAAAAGAACTATCTGCGTCTATATTTTCATCCTCTTCATCATCATTAAAATCCAGGTTATTGACTTCCTGTATATTTAAAAAATCTTCATCATCGGTTTTTACATCTTTTTCAAGTGAGTCAAGCAGGGTTTCTTCCTCTTCGGTGAGTAAGAAGTTATCAGGGTTTGATTCTAAATCAGTGAGTTCAAAGTCATTATCTGCTGGAGAATCTTTGCTATCTATATAGTTTTCCGGACCGGATTTTACCCAAACACCATAATCCTCAAGTTCATCAGTATTATTATTTTTATCAACTTCCAGCATTTATAACTCCTAACTAAGAATAGTTACAATTTAATAAAGGTACAATTTATTATCGATAGTTTAAAATAAAATATTGATAAATTATTATCAAATTTGGATAGTGTAACTTCAAGTATAAACTAAAAAACAACTGCTTTCAATAACACATTTCATTTTTTCCGCCTTAATTTTACTTTGTAAGCGGAAAAAAGCATAATTTAGAGGCAACGATTAAAATCTGAGGTCCCGTTCTCCGTTTCTTATCATTTCAAGGTATTTAAGGGCTTTATTTTTCTGTTTTTCGCTTGGAACATTTTGTATTTCAATATCAATCAGTTTTTCTCCCATATCTTTTAATTCATCATCTGCATAATCTTTAAGATATTCTTCAAAAGTTAAAAGGGCATTTGGGTGGCAAAAATTAGCTATTTGCCCTGATTTCGCAAGTGGCATGAATCTGTCGCCTGTTCTCCCTTCTTTGTAGCAGGCTGTACAATAACTTGGTATATAGCCGTCTTTAACAAGCCATTTTATTACATCAATCGGTTTTCTGTGGTCTGCAAGGTTGAATTGCGGCTTTTCTTCAACCCCATTTTTATCTACGCCTTTTCTTTGCGCATACCCGCCAACCCCTACGCATGAACCTGCGCTTATTTGGGATATTCCAACATCAAGAAGTTCTTTTCTAAAATCTATGGTTTCTCTTGTAGAAAGGATCATTCCGGTGTATGGAACAGCCAAACGTGTTACAGCTACTATTTTCTTAAAATCTTCGTCACTAACCAAATATTTGAAGCTGTTTCTGTCAACCCCTTCTGCAGATAAAAGCCTGGGGAAGGAAATTGTGTGTGGCCCTACGCCAAAAACTGCTTCCAGGTGCTCTGCATGCATAAGTGTAGCAATTGCTTCATAGCGCCATTCGTAGAGCCCGTAGAGAGGCCCTATTCCAACATCGTCGATCCCACCCTGCATTGCTCTGTCCATAGCCTCGGTATGCCATTCATAGTTTTGTTTTGGCCCATTATGAACTGATAAATATGTTGGCTTATGATAAGTTTCCTGGAACAGTAAATATGTCCCTATTTGCGCATCTCTAAGTTTTTTGTAATTTTCAACAGTTGTGGCTGCAATATCAACATTTACTCTTCTTATGGAGCCATTTTTAAATTTTTCACTATAAATAGTCTCTATGCACTTCAACATATAATCAATAGGACATTTTTCATCATCTTCTCCTACTTCGAGAAGAAGCCTTTTGTGTCCCATTGCTTCAAGCGCCCTTACTTCCAGTTTAAGTTCTTCCTGTGTAAGCTGATGCCGCGCTATTTTATTTGAACATTTATATCCACAGTATATACAGTTATTTACACAATAGTTTGAAAGATATAATGGCGCAAAAATAACAATACGTTTGCCATATATTTTTTCTTTAATCTTTTTTGCACTGATATATATTCTATCCAATATTTCGCTATCTGTTACCTCAAGAAGTACTGCTGCTTCCCGGTGTGTTAATCCTGTGCAAGATTCTGCTTTTTCAAGAATACGGTCTATTGTACTTTTTGATGTTGCAAGTTTTTTTGCTGCAGCTATTGTAGATAAAATCTCTTCGTGGTCGATAAACTCATTTGAATTCATTGATTTTACATTATACATATTATTTTTCCACACTCTTGGTAACCATTGATTTTACAGATATGTTTGATATTCTGCCAAGTTTTCCGGTAATAGCGCTGATTTCATCATTACTGCCATCAACAATCAATGATATTACAGATACGCCTCGCTCCCTGTATGGTATGCCCATTCTTCCTATAATGATCTCTGAATGTTCATGCAAAATAGCATTGACTTTTTCAACACATGAAAGGGCTTCAATTACAATCCCTATAATCCCTATTCTTTTATCCATACCAAGCCTCCTGAACAGTTGTTATTGATAAAACTGCGCTAATATTTCACAACTCTGCTGCTGTATGGACTGTCCCTGCGAAAGCCAGGATAAAAAAAAACCCTTCCAGGAAATCTCCAGAAAGGGAACAAGCGTTAAAAAAAATACACACATTAATTGATTATTTGATTGATGAATGTGTGGCTTTCTGCTTAGAATTTCCTTGCAGTCAGTTATTTATATAACTATGCTACTCCAAGCACACGTATGTGCGAGAAGAAACATTGTTTTTAGCCTATATTAGGCAACCATTTTTATTTATTCTCTTTTTTTAAAATATATTAAATATTTTTTTTTGTCAACTGCTATTTTGAACTATTTGTTAACATTAGTTATATCAATACTTATTTCGAATTTCTCTTAATGTTTCGCGGCCTGTGTCTCTTTCTTTTATAGTTTCTCTTTTATCAAAAACTTTTTTACCTTTGCCAATGCCGAGTTCGATCTTAACTTTCCCTTTTTTTAAGTAAACTTTTAAAGGGACAAGAGTGTACCCTTTTTCAGCTACTTTTTTCCCCAGTTTTTTTATTTCCGAAGAGTGGGCAAGAAGCCGTCTTTCCCGTAAAGGCTCATGGTTATGTATATTCCCAAAATCATAAGGCGAAATATGAAGCCCTATAAGCCATAATTCCCCATCTTTTACTTTGCAGTATGAATCAGAATATGAGAATTTGTTGGCTCTTATTGATTTAACTTCTGTCCCTTTTAGTTCAATACCGCACTCAAGATTATCTTCAATCAAATAATTGAATCTTGCTTTTTTATTGACAGAGAGAATTTTTACATTGGTGTCGGTTTTTGCCATTTTAGTTCTGATTCTCCGGTACTAAAGCCACCCTAAATCCTGTAAAAGGGGTACACCAGTAGGGAGGCTGCGATGCTCTTGTAAATGGTGTTATCTCTCCAGTCCTGTTTGCCCAACTTCCGCCACGCACAGATTTCTCTATACCATCAAGATTATATCTGGCAGAACTGTCCGAGAGGCTGGCAAAAGTTCTTTCTGGATTTATGTAATCAGCATAGTTGAACCAGTTTGAACACCATGCCCATAAAACATTAGTCATCATATTAAGCATATTCCCTGCATTTCTTTGCGCAACTTCCCACATATATTCATCTGGAAGCACTGCTTTTAAATTATTGATGTTTATTTTTCCCGTAAGCCACTCGCTGTAAGCTTGTGCAGCGTGCCACGAAATATTATTAACAGGGGCATTCATATCACCAGGCATTGGGTTATTGTCACCTGCCCAGTGGCTAAGGTATGAAGCTGTTACAAGATTTTTTTCAATAAGTTGCCTGATATTACTTCTGTTCCATGAAGGGTTTTCATTCACAAAATCAAGAAATTCACGGTTAGTAACTTTATTTTCTGCTATGTAAAATCTTTCAAAACCCAGAAAGTTGCTGAATGTAGGGGCAAGATCATGACTGTTGATACTGCTTCTCGTCTGAGGGTAACTTCCAATAAAATAATGACCTTCGGGTATTACTGCAAATCTTCTCCCTGCAATTATTTCTGTACGGATGGTTGGCCGCCCGCCTCTGTTCAATAAACTATCTTTTTCTCTGAAATCCTGCATTCTTTTATTATCGATTGCAAGTATAAAACTATCCCGGTCATCCATATTAATTAGGTTTGAACTTATTACTGTAAGCAAATGGATCATCAATGCGGGATTTTCCGAAAAACTTTCCGCAAAATATAAAAAAGAATCAATTATGTCATAAGGAAGAAGCGCGCTGTTGCCATTTCTATAAATAAAAACAGCTCTTATAAAATCTTTGAAAAGATTTTCACTTGTTATATTTTTATAACTTTTTTCGAGAAACTGCTCTGTATATTCATTTCCTCTGCCGCCATCTTTAAACTTGGAAACTGTTTTTGAAATAAGATATTCAGGCTGATACGCTTCATGAAAATCACTGGTGATTGCCCATCTTAGGAAATCATCAAGAGCATGATTAAATATATCAGTATAATTATAGATTTCGAGAGTTTTATTAATAATTAGTTCTGGCTTTTTAAAAAGCGTTGCAAAAACATACCCTCTTATTTTTAACACTTCTCCATATTCTTTAAAACCCGGGTTTCTAAATACTACTTCATTTTCACCCTTTGGTAAAAATCCTCTGAATGGAGTTGTCCCTGCATATTCCCCGTTTATCCAAACAGAAGATTTTACAGGAAAGGAGTTAAAATAAACTCTTGTTCCATTGCGGATGATCCCTGGGAGAAAAAAGAGCATAAAAAATAAGAAAAGTAAAATTGTAATATATATTACAGAAAGATAAGCCCCAGGGTGAATTCCCCCAATCGGTTTCAATTCTACTTTTAAATCAATATGTTCGGCTGTTATTGGCTGCTTTTTTTTGAATAAATTTTTAAACATCTCTGCTGCATTATATGGATAACTAATATTGCTTGTCAATGTAGTAAAATTTGTGATAATCTCCTTTAATCAGGGGAAGTTATCGCATAATGACAGAATATTTTGATAAAATACAACGAACTACTGAATATTTTCTTACAAAACGTAAAATACGAAGGTACAACAAATATAAAAAGCATAAAAATAAAAACCCTGTTCTGGACTGGGTAGAAGCATTTTTATGGGCAGCAATGGTTGTTTTGATTATAAATCAATATTTATTCCAGGCATATCAGATACCTACTGGCTCAATGATCAACACTTTGTTGGTACGAGATAGAATTTTTGTTAACAAAATGATTTATGGACCAGAACTTATTCCTGGCGCGCTAAAAATTCAGGGGTTTTTTAGGCCACAGCGGGGTGAAGTGATTATTTTTGAAAGCCCCACTTATCTTTCACGAGGCCCTCTTTTTGATATAACACAGAGAGTTGTGTATATGCTTACTCTTTCCCTTATTGATATTGATAAAGATCCAGATGGAAATCCCAGAGCCCATTTTCTTATAAAAAGAGCAATAGGGGTTGGTGGAGACAGAATAAAAGCTGTAAATGGAAATCTGTTTATAAGGCCAGCAGGGGTAGGACACTGGATCGCTGAAAAAGATTTTCAACAAAAAGGGCGGGCTATAGCTCCTGTAAGGAGATTTATAAATCCAAATGATTATGTTTTTTACATGAAAGCTGCAACTGCAATGGTTTATACTCAGCATAATATTATGCCTTCTGCATCTGATATGGAGGCTTTAAACAGATTAAATTCATTTTATCCTGATTTAAGGACACTTCCGGATTCAGCAACTTTTAATGAATACAGATTAAAAATAGAATATTCGATCCAGCCTCATAATCAATGGAGCAGGAAAAATTACAGAAAACATGAAGCAGGGTGGTTTATCCCAAAAGGGTGGATTTTTGCAGTTGGAGATAACAGAGATAACTCAAAGGATAGCAGAGAATTTGGGCCTGTAAGAGAAAACAGGGTTCTTGGAAAAGCTATGATAAAATATTGGCCTCTTGGAAGAATTGGGGTAATAAGGTAGGAGATTAATGTTTTTTGGCTCAAGATTTCAGTATAGTCTTTACAAATCTAACAGAAGAAAAAAATCTACTATCCTGAAAATAGTTAAATTTTTTTTGATTGCAATAATACTGTACGAATTAATAACAGGCTTATTTATTACTACTGTAAATGTTAATAGCAATTCTATGTCGCCCCTTTTGCATAAAGACAACAGGATGCTTATTTTTAAACCAGCATACAGGCAGCACATACTCAATAATAGATTTACGCTCCCCGGCATAGGGCGGCCCAATAGAGGTGATATTGTTATCTACCATAAAAACTTTGCGCGGGATTACCCATGGTATTTGAAGCCTGTAAATTCGGTTATTAATTTTTTTACTTTGCAGAAAAGAGAGCTTGGAACAAGGCATGGTTATGGCAGCAGGGTAAATATAAGCAGAATAGTTGGTATTCCTGGAGATACAATTATAATAAGAAATAATGTAGCCCATATTATGCCTGGGGGAAGGAATAACTTTGTAACAGAATTCGAGCTTACGCAAAATAAATATGATATCAATATTTCTTCTTTTCCTGCTAATTGGGATAGAGAGAACAACCCTTTTTCTTTGGGTGGCGATGAAATAAAAATAGGCGATGGGTACTATTTTATTATGGGAGATAACCGGGAACTCTACTTTGATTCACGCAGCAGTGGTCTTGTTCCTGTGCAAAGTATAAAAGGAAGAGTAATTCTTAGATATTGGCCTTTAAGAATGATAAATGTTTTTTGACGCGATTCCCAGAGCTCTATACATCCATATTCCATTTTGCAAAAAGAAATGCAGTTATTGTGATTTTTTTTCAATTCCAATAACTGGGGTTTTAAAAGAATCTTCAAAAGAGCCTTTAATA
The DNA here is from genome assembly GCA_009780675.1 of Spirochaetaceae bacterium. Taxonomy (GTDB): domain Bacteria; phylum Spirochaetota; class Spirochaetia; order CADAEX01; family CADAEX01; genus WQTU01. Next base: position 47,500 of record WQZP01000010.1, read on the forward strand.
AGGTCTTCATCTTCAAAAACCTCTTCAATCAATAATATTATCGACAATATTTTGGAAGAGACTATTAATCAAATAAGCTATTTTAATAATTTATTAAACATTAACGCTTTAAAAACAATTTATATGGGCGGCGGTACCCCCTCTGCAATAGGCAGGGAAAAACTTGAAAAAATTATTCAAGCTATTGTTTCAGTGTATAATGCTTTGCCGGAAGAATTTTCCATTGAAATAAATCCGGAAACTGTAAGTCCTGATTTGCTTAAAATGTTGAACAATCTCCCTGTTACAAGGATAAGTCTTGGCGTTCAGTCTTTTAACAGGAAAGTGAATAATATTCTTGGACGCAACTCTGCTATAGAAGCTACTTATAATGCTCTTGAAATGTTAAAGGAATATAGCGATAAAGAAATAAGCATTGACCTTATATCTTCGATTCCTGGACAAACTATTGAAGAAGCGTTATCTGATATAACTACTGCTCTTTCTTTTAAGCCTGACCACATATCATTATATTATCTTACGCTGGAAGAAGGGACAAAACTGCATAAGAAATTTACAGAAAAAGATCAGGATGACAGGTGCTGGATAGAATCTTGCGAATTACTTGAGGCATCTGGTTATGAGCATTATGAAATCTCAAATTTTTCCCAGCCGGGAAAAGAGTGCCTTCATAACATTAATTACTGGAAAATGGAGCCGTATATAGGGTGCGGATTGTCGGCGGTTTCAACTTATTATAGTAACGGTCAATTTTACAGAATTTCTGTAACAGATGACCCTGCTGTTTTTCTGCAAGGCAAAAAATCTTTGTGGGGCATGGAAAAAGAGGCAATAAGCAATCATGATTTTTTGATTGAATTGCTTATGATGGGGTTGCGTACAAAAGAGGGAGTATGCCTGGAAAAAATAAGCAATTTTTTTAATATTGATTTGGAGAAAGTTCTGGAACCTGTTATTTTAGAATGGGATAAAAAAGGGTTTATAACGCCAAATGGCTATGGACTTGCATTAAACAGCAAAGGGAGATATTTTCACTCATCTTTTATGATCGACATAATGAATTGTATTGAAAAAGTTTTTGGTTAGTTTATAGCCGGAACATCAGTTATTGACTTTTCTTTTTCATATATAGTAGCTTTAATCAAGGAGATAAATACATGGCAGGGCATAGTAAATGGGCTTCCATAAAGCATAAAAAAGGTGCAAACGATGCGAAAAGGGGCCAGCTATTTACAAAACTAATAAAAGAAATAACTGTTTCTGCAAAACTTGGTGGCGGCGACGAATCTACAAATCCAAGGCTAAGGACCGCTGTTCTTAAAGCAAGAGAAGCCAATATGCCAAAAGACAACATAGACAGAGCAATAAAAAAAGGGATAGGCGGTCTTGATGGTGTAAATTATTCAGAATTAACTTATGAAGGTTATGGACCAGGCGGAGTTGCGATCCTAATTGATACTCTTACAGACAATAAAAACAGAACAGCCGCAGAAGTAAGAAGTATGCTTACAAAATATGGTGGAAATCTCGGTGAATCAGGGTGTGTTTCATATCTTTTCAAGAAAAAAGGGTTGATTACTTTTGATTCAGCAAAATATAAAGAAGATGATATTCTTGAAACTGCTCTTGAAGCAGGAGCAGATGATATAACTACACATGGCGAAACCATTGAAGTAATGACATCTCCGGAAAATTATATGAAAGTGCTTGATGCTTTTACAAAAGCAGGTTTTGAAAAACAGATGTCAGATGTATCAAATTTACCTGATACCACTGTAACACTTGATGAGGAAAAAACAGAAAAAGCCCTGAAACTTATTGAAAAACTTGAAGAACTTGATGATGTGCAATCAGTATCTGCAAACCTTGAAATTCCCGATAATTTTGAATTAAAAGATTAGTTATAGGAGTTATTTTGCTTAGAGTATTGGGAGTTGATCCTGGATTGGCGAAAACAGGATTTGGAATCATAGATTATGATAAGTGCAGATATAGTTATGTGACTCATGGGGTTATAGAGACATCTGCGGGAGATGATATTTCTGTGCGTCTTCAGGAAATTTATAATAAATTAAAAAAAATAACTTCCAAATACAAGCCTCATGAAGCATCTATCGAAGGGATTTATTTCGCTAAAAATGCATTAAGCGCAATACCAGTTGCTCATGCAAAAGGGGTTATCCATCTTATTTGCGCGCAGGCCAAAATTCCTGCTGTTGAATATTCGCCGCTTAAAATCAAGCAGACAATAGTTGGAAATGGCAGAGCAGAAAAAAATCAGGTGCAGGAGCTTGTAAAACTGCTTCTTAAGCTTGAAAAAGTACCAGAGCCTGACCATGCTTCTGATGGACTTGCAGCAGCAATATGCCACTGCAATAATAGAGGTTTTAAATAATGTTTAACAGTATCAACGGAATAATTACATATAAGGGAACTTCTATTGTTTTTCTGGAAAATAACGGAATTGAGTGGGAAATCCATGTTTCTTCAAAATCAATTTCACTTTTGCCATCGAGCGGTAACAGCGCCAGAATAATAACGCATCTTCATGTAAGAGAAGATAATATTACGCTTTATGGTTTTTATGATGAAAAAGAGCGGACTCTTTTTTTTGAGCTTATTAAAATTAATGGTATTGGTCCAAAGCAGGCATTAAAAATATTGTCTGGTATTTCTGCAGATGATTTTGTCTCTGCTCTTGATAACGAAAACATTTCCCTGCTTTCAACACTTCCGGGAATAGGGCAAAAAACTGCCCAGAAAATCGTACTTGCAATGAGAGGAAAGCTTTTAAAAGATGGCGCAGCAGTTGAGGCTCTGTCTCCGCATAGCGATATTATAAAAGCTCTTACAGATATGGGATTTGATTACAAAAAAGCTTCAATAACAGTAGAGAATATTGCGAAAGAAGCTGATATCAAAAATCTTGATTTTGCTGAAAAAGAAAAAGCAATTCTAAAAAAAGCAATTATTGCTTTAAGTTCCATGTGAGCGCTGTGTTATGAAAAAATCGAAAATGCTTTCTGGAGAGTTTGCAGAAGAAGATATAAATGAAAAAAAATTAAGACCCCTTTGCCTTGATGATTTTCAGGGGCAAAACGAGATAAAAGATAATCTTAAAGTTTTTTTAAAAGCTGCCAAAGAGAGGAAAGAAAGCCTTGATCATGTTTTTTTAAGCGGCCCTCCTGGACTTGGAAAAACTACCCTTGCTTATATACTTGCAAATGAAATGGGAAGTGAGTTTAAGGTTACGTCTGCTCCTGCTCTTGATAAACCCAAAGACCTTGCAGGGCTTTTAACATCAATCAACGAACATACAATATTTTTTATTGATGAAATCCACAGACTTAAACCTGTAATAGAAGAAATGCTCTACATTGCAATGGAAGATTTTGAACTTGACTGGATAATAGGGCAGGGGCCTTCTGCAAGATCTGTGCGGATACCTGTACCGTCATTCACCCTTGTAGGGGCAACAACAAAATCCGGAAATGTATCAAGCCCTTTATATAGCAGATTTGGGATAAATGTAAGAATGAATCTCTATAATCAGGCAGATATAATCAATATATTAAAACGCTCATCAAAAATTCTTGATATACCATCCGAAGAAAAAGCAATAAAAGCGCTTTCAACATGCTGCAGAGGCACACCCCGCGTTGCAAACCGCCTCTTGCGCAGAGTAAGAGATTTTGCGCAAATCAAGGGAGATGGTGTTGTAAGCGAAGATATTGTAAAATATAGCCTTGGAAAACTAAATATAGATTTGCTTGGGCTTGAAGCGTGCGACAGAGAAATACTTGATGTAATTATAAACAAATATTCAGGCGGCCCTGTTGGAGCCGAGACAATTGCGATTTCGGTTGGAGAAACTGTTGAAACACTTGAAGACTTTTATGAACCATATCTAATACAATTAGGGATGATAAAAAGAACTCCAAGGGGAAGAGTTGCAACCCAACTTGCATACGATCATCTTAAAATAATCAGGGAAGAAGATAATATTGAAAACCAGCGACTTTTATTTTGACCTTCCGGAAGAACTTATTGCACAGTTTCCGCCAGAAAACAGGGGTACAAGCAGGCTTCTTGTTCTAAAGAAGAACGCAGGGTCTGGGCCTGCAACAGCAAAAGCTGGGGAAATCATCCATACATCAGTACAAAATTTTCCTGATTTTATTGATGAAAATACAGTTGTTGTTTTTAACAATACAAAAGTAAGAAAAGCAAGAATTTTCGGAGTATCAGATACAGGGGGGGAAACAGAATTTCTCCTTTTGGAAAAACTTTCGGACTATAAGTGGAAAGCAATAAGCAGCAAACTTAAAAAACAAAAGATTGGCAAAGTTTTTAGTTTTCCGGCAAATATAAAATGCACTATAATCGAAAAAGATGAGAAAGAAATCATTGTTGAGTTTAACAGCAATGTGGATGATGCTTATCTTGAAAAATTCGGGCATGTGCCGCTTCCGCCATATATTAAAAGAGATGATACAGCTTCTGATAACGAAAGGTATCAGACCATATACTGTGAAAAAGAAAAAACAGGTTCTGCGGCAGCTCCTACAGCAGGGCTCCATTTTACAGAAGAGATCCTCGATAACTTGAAGAAAAAAGGGGTAACGATCGCGTTTATAACACTGCATGTGGGTATGGGTACATTTAAACCGATCCATTCAGATAAAGTTGAAAGCCATGTGATGCACGAAGAGATATATGAAATAAGCGAAGAGACCGCAGAGATAATCAACACAGCAAAAAGCAATGGGAAAAAAATATTGGCTGTAGGGACAACTTCGTTAAGAACACTGGAATCTGCGGTCTGTAACGATAAAGTGGCTGCCGGGGAAGGGAAAACTTCGCTTTATATATACCCGGGTTATAAATTTAAAGTCGTTGATTATCTTTTTACCAATTTTCATACTCCAGACTCAACTTTGATTGTACTTGTCTCTGCATTCGCAGGAGTTTCAGAAATAAAAGAAGCATACCAAGAGGCAATTGATAAAAAATACAGATTTTTTTCTTATGGCGACGCAATGCTTATTTTGTAAAAACGGAGAATGATTATGGCAACCAGTGAGTCAAATATACACTTAAAACAACTCTCTAAAGCATTAGCTTCAACAGAAGATGATGCTTTGATTTTAGGTTTTCTTCACAGCATTCTTACCCCTAATGAAATATCTGAAGTAGCATCAAGATGGGCTCTTGTAATGAAAATTTATGAAGGGAACAGTCAGCGTAAAATCGCAAATGAACTTGGATTAAGCTTGTGCAAAATTACAAGAGGTTCAAAAGAGCTTAAGAAAAAAGATTCCTCATTCAAAAAAATGATAGAAAAATGGAAAGAGCTGTCTGAATAATTGCTATTAATTGCTATAAAATCACAATTTAAGCCACTCTTATACTATTTCTGCTGCTTTTTTACTAAACTTGGACATCTTCACAAGAACTTATTTATCCTCACCCTGTGTTCAGTTTCATATCTCCATCTTTTATTAACCCTTTTTTTCGCATGAATGTATATACAACAAAACTTATCACTGCTGGCAAAATAAAGTGCATAAACACTATCTTTATGATAACTTCTCCGCTGAATCCCATAGCAGAAACCGTGCCGATTTGTCCAACAAGGCCACATGTGCCCATCCCTGCTCCTTCTGGTACATTCTGCATTGGCACAAGAGTAGTCGAAAGCATCCCCAGTATAGCCCCTGCAACTGTTGGCGGAATAAGTATAAGAGGATTGCGCACAACATTGGGGATCTGCAACATCGAAGTCCCCAGTCCTTGCGCTGCCAACCCCGAAATGCCGTTGTCCCTGTAGCTTATAACTGCAAAACCTATCATCTGCGCAGCGCAACCCGCAGTTGCTGCTCCAGCTGCCAATCCACTTAGTCCCAGCATCATGGCTATTGCTGCGCTGGATATGGGTGAAGTAAGTGTAAGCCCCATCAAAACCGCAACTGTCAATCCCATAGGTATTGGTTGCATATTGGTTGCCATTTCTATAACAGAACCCAGCCATGTCATAAACGAACCAATGTGAGGTCCTACAAAAATCGCAACAGCCACACCAGCAAACAAGGTTGTTACAGGCGTAACTATTATATCCAGCTTTGTTTCCTTTGATACAAGTTTGCCGCACTCTGCTGCCACAACCGCTGCCAGATAGCATCCTGCTGGCCCCCCGCCTGCGCCAACTGCTGCTATTCCCACAGCAACAGAAGAAAATATAACCAGCGGCGGAGCCTGCAATCCATACGCCACTGCAATACATATTGCAGGCCCCATAGCTTTTATGGCAACTTGCCCAAAATCTACCAAAAACTGCACACCCGAGAGGTTTCCAGCAGTCTGAACAATCATTCCCACAAGCAGCGAAGAAAAAAGACCAAGAGCCATAGCTCCCATAGCATCAATAAAATAGCGACGCACAGAAATAACAACATTTTTCCGATGTAAAAAATTCATAAATCCCCACACATATTAAAGTAATACAGATTAAGTAATAACGTAATTTTTATTGGACAATAAGACAATGCAAACCGTATAATATAGTTCCAGAGGCTAGGATGTCAATCCAAAATATTATTTTCGAGTATTTGACAAAATTATAAAATCCTTTATACTAAGCATGGTTTTAACTTTTTGGTTGCAAACCGTTATCAGCATTAAAAAAAGGAGTTATTATGTCATTTTCCAGAGGTCTTAAAGCAAAAGCAGCAAAAGTTTGGGAGGATGGGTATAACCATCCATTCGTGCAGGAGCTCGGAAAGGGTACATTGGATAAAGAAAAATTCAAATTTTACTTATTACAAGACTACCTATACTTGTTGGAATATGCCAAGGTTTTTGCTATAGGCGCTATAAAATCTGGCACAGAAGAACTTATGACGCGCTTTACAAAAATTCAGTATTTCATACTGGCAAACGAAATGGATCTGCATCGTGATTACATGGCGAAATTTGGCATAAAGCCAGAGGATGTGGTCAATCTCAAATCCTCGCTCTACAACAGAACCTATACAGCTAATATGCTTGCATATGGTCAAACAGGAGGCTTGGCAGAGGTACTGGCAACAATATTCCCCTGCGCATGGACCTATTCTGATTGGGGCAAGCGCTTAAAAGAGCAATATGCTGATAAATTGGAAGGCAATTTCTACAAGACGTGGATCGAGAAGTACGCAAGCAAAGAATTTGAAAGTTCCTTTGAGTGGTTTTACGATACGCTTGATAATCTGGTTGCGAATATGTCAGAAACACAGCGCAAGAAAATCGAAGAGATTTTTATTTCCAGCGTGGAATTTGAGTATTTGTTCTGGGAAATGGCTTATAACAAACAAATGTCATATTAGTATGCTTCATTATTCGGGTCATTACAAATAATGATCCGCAATTGAATAATGCCCCGCAATTTATCTCCAGGGATTTTTGTGAATCCATAAAACACAATTTTTTGTCTCCTAAGCTTCTATAAATTCAGGGGGTGAAAAAAAATAGCTTGCAGAATACAAAAAATGACCATACTCTAATAGAGTTAAATATTCAGGGGGGGACAAGTTTTATGCCAACAATTGAAACTAAGTATAAAATTCCTGTTGATTATTACATTATATTTGGTATCTGTGTTTTTTTCATTATAAGCGCATTTTCTTTTGCCTCCCCCCGTCAAATTTTGGATGGTTATCTTAAGATACATACTTCCAGAAGCATTTTAATAACAGATTATATTGCATTGGCTGGCATTGGCGCTGCCCTTATGAATGCGGCAGTTTTAACCCTTTTTAATTTGTTTTTATTGATATTTTACAAACGTGACTCAAATGGAAAAATAATTGCTGCTCTTTTTTTAACTATCGGGTTTTCTTTGTTTGGCAAAAATATGTTTAATACACTACCTATAATGGCAGGGGTTTATTGCTATGGTAGGATTTCCGGAAAAAAGTTTGCAGATATGATTGTTTTAGCCATGATAAGTTCAACAATTTCTCCAATAGTCAGTGAAATTGCATTTTTGAATGGAAATATTACTATTCTCAATTTTTTTCTGGCATACACTACAGGGGTGTTGGTAGGGATAATTTTTCCGGTAATTGCAGATCATGTACAAGGTATCCATAACTTTTACTGCCTTTATAACGGCGGGATTGCCGGAGGTTTTATTGCCGCAATGTTGGCAGGGCTTCTCCGAAGCATCGGTATAGAGATCATACCTGAAAGTTTATGGGATACTGAGCACACATTTCCTCTGGCATTTATTGCTTATGGTATAGCAGTTGCGCTGATTATTTTTGCTATTGTTACGGAAAAAGGGATAAATGCATTTAAAAAATTCATAGACCTTTTAAAAGAACGTGATCCGTATGATTGCGATTATTTAACTAAATATCAAAACACCTGCTATATAAACATTGGCATTATGTGTGCTGTATCAACCAGTCTGATGCTTTTCTTGGGCAAACCAATTAACGGTCCGATTTTAGGGGGGATTCTTACAGTATCTGGTTTTGCAGCTTGTGGTAAACATCTAAGAAGCGCGCTCCCTATTATAATTGGAAGCATAATAGCAGCGCATTTTAATCATCTTGAATTTGGCGCTTCTGAAAATGTTCTCGCGATTCTTTTCTCAACAGGGTTATCGCCAATTGCTGCAAAACATGGATGGTTTTGGGGAGTTGTAGCAGGTTTTCTTCATGTTTCAATTGCCATTTTTATTGGAGATATAAATGGCGGGCTTAATTTATACAACAATGGATTTGCCGGAAGTTTTGTTACAGTACTGTTGGTTCCAATAATTGTAACTTTTAAAGCATTATACAAAAAAATGAAAACAAAAATAAAAAGAAATGTATAAATTTTTGCCGCAAACTTATAAATGCTGTTGACATAGTCTTTATTGCCTATTACTTTGTCTCTATGGTTGTAAATAATATTATTCATGTTTTTCATATAAGAAAGCACAATGGTGGGGGAATTTATCTCCACCCATTTAAAGAGTTTGAAAAAATAATATCAAATGGAAATCCTTTTCAGATCGAAGGGCGCTACGGAGAAGAGCCTGTAATTGAAAGTATTACAGCTTTTAGAAATGAGCTTTATCTGATTGTGGAAGATTCTGTTAATACTTGGGTAACTGAATCCAAATTTATCCCAAGGTTTCTAATATCTGCTTTAGTTTTTGTTTTAGCTTATCTTTTCTTTTCTTTTGCATTAAGGATCCCGATTCCTATTGTGGTAGATAAAATTATACTTGGAGCTATATCTGCTATAATATGTTATAGATTTTTAGGGCGTAAGTATAAAAATACAGCTACATCTTCAAAGCTTAGAGCCCACTACAGAGGAATAGTAGACCGAATTGTTTTTAGCAAAAGCAGTTTTGTGGTTGCTCTTGAATCTTTTCTTGTCCAGATAAATGGAAAAGATGTAGAAGATGTTATCCAAAACAGTTCAGATTATAATGAGTTTGCAGAACTTATGTCCGAAGAAAACATGGAAGAAAGAAATCAGTTCCTTTCATATATTGAAAGATTATTGAAAAAGCATCTTTCAGGGCATCAGAGAAGGCTTGTAAATAAAATAGTTATGACAAGTATTGATAAAAATGGTGCGCTTATAAAAGAGCTTGATTTAATGAATATTGCAGATGAAATAGATATAAATTTATTTATTTCCTATCTTTTATTAAAACAAAAAAATAGTAGAAAAACTATTTTTTAGCCCCCTTATGGGGATAAAAAGCTGATGGAAAAAATAGCAGCAGCAGATAACTTAAACAATAATGGCGAAATTCAGGAAACCATAAATTATTACAAAACAGCGACAACCGAAGATCTGTGCAAAAGAGCAGCTTCTCTTTGTGAAACCATTCATGGTAAAGATATTATCTTAAGAGGGCTTATTGAGTTTACAAACTATTGTGACCAGGATTGCCTTTACTGCGGTATACGAAAAAGCAACTCTAATGCAGTAAGATACAGAATAGACGAAGACGAGATAATAAAAACAGTTGCAACAGGATATAACGCAGGGCTTAGAACTTTTGTACTACAGGGTGGGGAAGATTCATTTTATACATCCGATAAAATTTGCAGAATTCTGGAGCAGATAAAAAAAATAACGGAATATAATGCTTCGGTTACTTTAAGTATAGGTGTCAAAAGCAGAGAAGATTACAAAAGATTTAAAGAAGCAGGCGCAGACAGATACCTCATACGGTTTGAGACATCAGACCCCAAATTATATCAAAAAATTAAAGTAAACAGTTCTTTTGAAAGAAGAATTACCGCAATTCGTGATATCAGGGAGCTTGGCTACGAAGCAGGGTCTGGCTATATGACAGGACTTCCCGGAGAAACAGAAGAGATAAGGATCAACAATGCTCTTTTATGCAAGGAGCTTGATCTTGATATGGTAGGAGTTGGCCCTTTTATTCCAAGTAACAATACACCTCTTGCAGCAAGCCCGCAAATGCCGCTTGAACATACCATAAGGGCTACAGCTCTGCTTCGCCTGCTTTTGCCAAAAGCGCATATTCCTGCGACAACAGCTGCTGGTACTGTTGACCCGCTGGGCAGAGAAAAAATGGTAAAAGCAGGAGCAAATGTTCTTATGCCAAACATTACTCCTGTTGAACTAAAAAAGCATTATCTTATTTATTCAGGAAAAATATGTCTTGATGAGAATGGCAGCGCTATTATAAATGATCTTGCGTTGCGCATGGCATCAATAGACAGAAAAATAACTTTTTCAAGAGGTACTGCGCTCCGTTTTTTATGATAATAGGGGAGAGAAAATGAAAACAGCTGATGCGCTTAGGACAAAAATTGTTTTACTCGGACTTAGAAATAGTGGAAAGTCTTCCCTTATGAATAATCTCTTTGAAAAAGATGTTTCTATTGTTTCTGATATACCTGGAACAACTACAGATCCTGTTGCCAGAGCAATGGAACTCGATGACCTTGGACCTGTTTCTGTGATCGATACAGCAGGGCTTGATGATGAAGGGGAGATAGGCAAAGAGAGAATAAGAAAAACAGTTGAACGGATTGAAAATGCAGATATCCATGTTCTTGTAACCAGAATAGACAAAGAGCCTGTTGAATCTGAATTATCGATAGTAGAATCTATTTTGAAAAAAAATAGTATTATAATTATTGCTCTTACATTTGCAGACAAAACCGCAAATAACTTAAAACTTGAGTGGGCAAAAAAAATCCCATATTGCAGCATAAATAACTTATCAAAAGATGGGATAGAAGGTTTTAAAAAAATACTTATTTCATTTAAAGAAAAAATCAGCTTTGAAATGCCCCCTCTGGATGGAGTTGTTAAAGAAGGGGATTTGCTTCTTATGGTAACTCCAATTGATGCTTCTGCTCCAAAAGGGCGTCTTATAATGCCGCAAGTTGAGACAATCAGAGATTGCCTTGATAAAAATTGCGGCGCTCTTGTTATCAAAGAAAACGAAGTTAAATATTTTTATGACACTTTAAAAATAAAACCAGCTCTTGTAATTACAGATAGTCAGGTTTTTCATAAAGTAGCTGCGGATATCCCACCCACGCAACCACTCACATCTTTTTCAATACTTTTTGCAAGAAAAAAAGGGGATATTTCGGAATTTGTTAAAGGCATAATAGCTTTAAAAGAGTATTCAGGCAGGAGAAAGGAGTCGCATAACGCTGCATATCCCAAGAGCGCTCCGGCTCGAGTCCTTATTCTTGAAGCGTGTTCCCATCACAGAAAAGAAGAAGATATTGGCACTGTAAAAATACCTGCTCTTTTTCGCAAACTTATAGATGAAAATGCGGAATTTGATTTTTCAAAAGAGCTTCCAAACAAAGAAAATATCTCAAAATATTTGGCAGTTATTCACTGCGGAGCGTGCATGATAACAAGAACAACAATGGTTTCCCGCCTTGAAAAAATAAAAGAAACAGGCCTGGCTATAACAAATTATGGTCTTTTTCTTGCATGGGCAAATAATCTCTTGCCAAGAGCTTTAGAACCTTTTGCAGAGATATATTCACAGTGGAAAGATTTTGAATTTTTGTGAAAAATCATGCGTAATTTGTGGTAATTTTCCAAACTTTGCGCTTTAGCGGCTTTGCGTGAAATCTTCTGGGTCCTGTACTACCTTACAACCTGCATTGCCTGCATTTCTTCAAGCATCTCTAGTGTTTTTCTTACTGTTGTAAGGCTTGCCACTGCAGGAGAAAATCCAGGGTCAAGGGCAACTGCTCTTTCCCAGTTTCTTACTGCCCCAAAAAGATCACCATCAGCATAAGCGCGAAGCCCTGCAATATAGTATCCATCAACCCTTTTTGCAATACTTGCTCTCCCTCTATCCCCAAGATTAAGAGTAGATACAATACTAAATCTGTCAAGACCAGCCTGGGTTGTAAGGTCCAGTGTATAATTAAAGTTAAAACTTATATTATTAAGGATAACCTTGCTTCCAACAGAAAATCTGGGGTTTGAACCTCTATATCTAAAACCACCCTGAACAGAGAAAAAATCTGTAATTTTAACATCTGTACCTACAGCAAAACCCCATTTTTCTGCAGGTTGTTCACTTGGATTAAGTGAAATCGGGTATGTAATATCAATAGCAAGTAATAGAGGCCTAAAAGGGGAATATGCAATTCCTGCTGCTGCTTCAAGCGGAAGAGGGTCATCCAACTGAGCAATACCTAAATTCTTTAAAACAATACCAAAAGAAGCATTTTTTTCTCTTGCAGTATAGAATTTAAGAAAATTAAACCTTGTTAGAACCCCAATATCCAGCATTGTTGAAAGAGCAGATTGGTTTTCATAAATTTCAGCAGGAATATGGCGGTAAGCAGCCTTTAAATTTGTGCCAACAGCAATACCCCAAAAATCGTGACTTGCCATAAATCTGTATGAGAAATTAAGTATTCCTACAGATTCAGAATAGTATCCGCGTGATGTTCGCTCGCCCCAGTGTCCATATCCTGTAAACGGAACATAAAGAAATTTTCCACCTACCCCAAAGCCAAAATTGTTGAATCTTGTTGTAAAAATAACACTTTCTATATTTGTATCTGCTATCCAGTCATTATGGAAAAAAGCAAGTTCTGTATATCTAAGGCTGGAACTTCCTGCAGGATTCGCCTCAAGAAAGCTTGCATCATCAGCAACTGCTGTAAATGCAGTGCCCATTGCCTCAAATCTCCCTCCAGATGGTATAATGAGGGTTGGGAATGCTGTAAGGCCTACATTGGGGTCAGAAAGCCCCCCTAAAAAATTATCTGCTCTGTAGTAAAAATCTGATATATCCCGCGCTGATATGGAATATGGGATCAATATTATAAATAAATTTAGAAAAACAAGTAGTTTTTTTGTCATTTTTTCCTATATATTGTAACAAATAATTTTAAAAAAACGAATACTATTTTCATATGTCGGAAATTTTTTATTTTTAGTTTACTATTAAGAGCATCACTTAAATTTTATATGTAACAAAATTATAGACAGCCTCTATTTAATTTAATATGTTTTTTTTTTGCCGATAATATAGTAAGATATTTATGTAATTTCAGGGAGAGGGGTGGATTACAAGTATTAAAACGCCTTTTAGCTTAAAAAACATATTATTTTTACTCTTTATTTTATGCTTGAACATTGATATCTATGCCAGGGGTCAGAGAGAAGATTTGCTGCCTACTGCAAGACAACTGGTTGAAGAAAGAAGATATAATGACGCTGTAAGAATTCTGGCTGAAATCATTGAAAGAGAACCGGAAAGACTCGATGAAGTAGAATCTCTAATGACTATTGTCAGAAGTGTTCGCGATAGACACAATAGATATTATGAAAATTTGATGGTCCTCCTAAGAAAAGAAGATTTTACAGACCAGGACATTGCAGAAGGATATAGACTGATCAGCGAGATTCGTGAAATGGATGCAAATCCGGATCAGATAGTTCTTACTTTATTGGAAGTAGCAAGACAAGTAATTGTATTTAGATATAATGACATCCAGTTCAGGGATATAATGAACAGAGCTTTGGCGCTCATCCGGCAAGAAAGATATTGGGAAGCAATGGCATTATATAAAAATGCTATAGGGCTTCACAGGGAAATGTTTGCAGAAGAGCGTTCTGATCTTATTCTGCGTGAAGCAGATAATATGGCTCGCGGGGTAACAGAAATAATAGACACATTATTGACATTTCAAAACTCTTATCCGCAAGCTGCACAAAGAGCTATAAGAGAATCATCAAGAGATGTTTATGCTGTGTTAAATACCGGAGAATATAATGATCTTATTAATGCTATAGAGAGAATGGCTGTAGTACGTGAGCAAATATTTACTTCAGCCCTAAGGGTTGAGGAGAGAAGAGACCAATTATTGCGGCCAGGCGAATATGATATCCCTTTTTTCTCTACAATTGGCAGAGTAGTAAAAGGGCGGGAAGCAGCCCCAATTGATGAAGGTGTTTTGGCTGTTGTTGATTATTTATGGCGTGATGTGATTGATGCAAATTCAACCCTTCTTGCTTCGCGCGCAAGTATGTTTTTTGACAGGGGAAAAATACAGTTTGATGAAGGGCAATTTCGTGATGCGGAAACTAATTTTTACATTGCAAGAAGTTATAGCGAAGTTAAAAATAATCTTATCTCTTTAAAAGGGTATAGTGTTATCCATGCCAGAGGGTTTGATCTTTCCACAGGATTGGATAATCTCCCTGCTAATGTAGCAATGGATAAATTATTAAGTTACATACCCCAGCTTTATGAATCAGAAAACATGTTAAAAGCAAGCAATGATTATTTGTTATTATCCCAGGTTATGCAAAGGATGGCTACAGTTGAAAGTTACTATTCTCAGGAAACAGTTTTTAATAATATTCTTACCTTCAGGAATCAGATAGTAGCAGATAATGTAATGGTTTTAAGAAGCCATAGAGCGTGGGTAGAAAATGAAGAATCCATGCTAATGTTAAGAGGCGCAAATTTTGCCGTAGATACTGCGTTAAATCTTTCTACAGAGATGAAAAACCTTTTTGGAGGATATGAAAGAAGGTTTAATATGCTTGCCGCGTCAGTTATCAGGGCAGGAGTAGATATTTCTTATTTACCAGTATCAAACAGGCTTCAGGCTCAACAGGCAGCAGCAGCATCAGGATTTGAACTGGCTGATGGTATTACAACAATAATAGGTGAAGGAGAGGCTTCTTTTACTGTTGTTGCGCGGTATCATCAAAGATCTATGGATATTTTGAGTAGAGTATTAACAGAACTTCAACCTATTGAAAATGATCTTAACAATATTGCATTAATGATTTCTGCAGAGGGCGGTGATTTTTTGGCGTATCCTGTTTTGATGGAAAGCAGCGAAAATGTTAATAATGATTTAAACGCTCTTGTATTCTTGCGTAACGAAATAACCAGATATATACAGGATTCACAGGAATTTATTACCCGCTCCGAAACTTACAGAACTCATGGTAACAGACATCTTGCAGCAGCAAGAGCCAGTCTTGACAGAGATGATTTTGATGCAGCCTGGCAGAATTTGCACATGGCAAGGGATAACTATGTTAATTCACTTAACTTAAACGAAAATCCAGAACTCAGAGCAAGCAGTGACAGGGATATATTTGCATTGTCAGATGAAATTTTAAGCAGGCAAACAACTTTTGTAATTGCAGCAGTAAGAAGGAATCTTAATGAAGCAAGAGATCTTTATACAAGAGAAAGATTTGGAGATGCTGAAGCTCTTCTTATGAATTCACAAGCATTATGGCGTACTGTAAATCCAGAAGACAATAACCCAGAACTTGATTTTTGGTTGGGGCTTGTTCAGACAGCTACATCACTATTGGCTGGCAGAGTTATTTTGGAAACTGATCCTCTTTTTAGTGAAATGACTCAAATATTAAATCTTGCCAGAGACGATTATCTTAATGCTGTTACCGCAAACCAAAGGGGAAACAGAACAGAAATGTTGAACCATCTTAACCTGGCAGAAGAAAAAATTCTTCTTGTAAGTATACCTTTTCCTCTAAACCAGGAAGCCAGTCTCCTTACGCTAAGAATTTTGCAGCTTAAAGATCCACAGGATTTTATTGCAATGTTCAGAGAACGGTATGATGTTGCTGTACAAATGATTCCTTCAAATCCTGCAGAAGCATATATGAGGCTTCAGGACCTTAGGATCATAAATCCTAACTTTCCGGGGATCAATCAGGCAATTTATAATGCAGAAGTCAGGCTTGGAAGAAGAATTCCTCCACCAGATCCTGCAAGAATAAGGGAAGCGGAAACTCTGTATCAAAGAGCGCTTACAATCACTACAAGTAATATAAGAGCTAACTTTCCTACAGCGCTTGCGTATCTTAACAGGGCATTTGAGTTAAATCCGAATGATAATCGAATACCAATGCTTAGAGATAGAGTGCAGATAGAAATGGGTGGGACTGCAACTGTTGTGCTTTCAAATGAGGCTCAACAGCAGTTCAGGCGCGCGGAACAGGAATTTATAAATGGAAATTTGTTTCTTTCCCTTTCAATTGTTGAAAGATTGCTTCAGGATCCACGAAATAGAAATTATCCTCCTCTTCTTGAACTTAGAAGGAGGATAGACGCAAGGATATGATTTCCCGATTTTGCAAACAGGACTACAATTATATATTACCTCTTATTATGCTACTTTTATTTTTTATTCCTGTGGCAAATACCAATGCTGATATCTTCTGGGATTCTCAAAGAGTTATTATCCCTTCAAATGCAAGATTCCACTCTGTTGCGTATGGTGGCGGAAGTACAGTTATACTTTGGCATGAATTTATCAGACATGATGCAAACAGGGGTGTTGTATTTTTATCTATTGCTACAACCAGCGATGGTATAGACTGGGTAAGGAATGAAAGATTTGCAGGCCCTTTTAGTTTTGCAGGTGATGAGGTTCCAATTTCTTCGCTTGCTGTTGATGATGATGGTTATATATATATAGCTGCTTCGGTAGGCGCTAACAACGTGAGGATTTATTCATCTTCAGATAACGGCATAAGCTTTACGCATACAACGCATCAAGCTACTATCAGAATGGCTGTAGGCCCAAGGCTTTTTATTAAAGAAGATGGAACATTTATAATGTTTGCAACACAGGAAGTGGGGACTAATCTTTCAATATTTTTCTCTATGTCAGATGACGGTGTAAGATGGGGGGACTTCAGACAGCTTATTCAGGAACCTGGTCTTGCACTTAGCTTTCTTCCTCACTTTGTATCAAAAGACGGTGTTGAGTATGTTATATTCCAATCTTTGGTTATAGAAAGAAGAGCAACGTATCAGTTACATCTTATGAGAAGCACTAATGGAGGAAGAACCTGGGGCGCTCCAAGAAGGATTACAGATTTTGGTGAGACCATCACAGCAAGAGCGCTTACTGCCAGTGATTTTGATAATCAAAGACCACACTTTTTGGTTGAAGATGACAAAATAAAGCTTGTTTGGGAAAGAAGAAATATAAATGAAGCAAATCCTCAAATTTATTATGCAGAGCTGGATCTTCATGGCAATCTTTTGGAACCTGCTGAAAGAGTATCAAGAGATAACAGATCATGTCATTTTCCCAGGATCACTTCATATTTGGGAACAAATACCATTACCTGGTTTGATAACCGCAGGGGAGATTTTAGTATAATTTTTGCTGAATTTACTGGCATACTCTGGAGAGAAAGGGTTCTTTCCCCTCAAGCAGGAAGTTCAACATTTGGACAACTGGTAGCTCTCGGAGAGTCAATAAGTATTTTCTGGGAAAACAGGGTTGGAAATACCTCCAGAATAGTAATGGTTGGTCCAAAGTTGACAGTTGACACTCCTGTTATCAGACCGGTAAATTTTACTGCTAACAGAAGGGCAGCTCTTGACAGATTTACTTTTTCATGGAATATCCCCCCAGACCCTTTGGGTATAGCAGGATTTAGTTATATAGTTGGAAGAGACCCTCTCGAAGAACCTCCCAGAAGAATAATGAATACCGCGCAGCAGCTAACAGGAGAAGTAACTGTCACGGAAGACGGACCATGGTATATATCCCTGATTGCAACAGACTTTGCAGGTAACTGGTCCAGGCCTGCTGTAATGCCTATATTCAGAGACACAGAGCCTCCTGGAAAAGTTGTTATCGAAGATCTTATGACCGATAGCGCTGGATTTGTGTTTTCAAATACTTTTAGAGTAAACTGGGAACTGCCTGATCCTGAGCCTCTTTCCGGCTATATATATAATTTTCAGCTTCTTGATGAAAACTATCGCAGAAATATAGATGATGAGACACTTCTTAGAAGAATTAGACCCCCTGGCAGAGAAAATATTATTGATAATTCATTTATCGATGTGAGCGCTGTAGATAATGGAATATGGGGGCTTTCTGTTGCTGCAGTTGACCAGGCAGGCAATATAGGAGAAGCAACGCAAGTTATTTTAAGGCTCAATAAATATATACCTGTGACATTTATTACATCAGTTGATGCTACAAGAGATTTGCTTGACAGAATAACAATTTCCATCAGGGGAAGAGGCTTTTCTGTTGGCGGAAATATAAGAAGTATAATTCTGGATAGAGATGGGGAAGAGCCATGGGATTATGTTTTTCATCTTAATGATGGCGCATATAGAGTTGATCACGACAGGCTTATAACAAATTTTACAGTTTACGATGTTTTGGAAGGAGAATACATGATAGGGCTTATCCATCCAACTCGTGGCATTTATTTTACCAGACCTGTAATCAGGCTGGAACCTTCAGGTAATGTAAAACTTGGGCATTTTGTTTCTGAGCATCGAACAATCTGGAAGCCTGTTAAACGTAATATATTTGTATTTAATTTGGGCGGAGCAGGTTTTTATCTTGTTTTGGCATTATGTTTTTTTGTAGTAATGATTTCTACTTTTAGGATCAGGGCAGCGTACACTGAGGGAAAACAACTTGAAAAAGATATTTATGCTATAATGAAAGGTATTCCTATTTCTGACAAGGGAATAAAAGAGGGAGTTATGAAAATAAAAAACAGAGGAATGGGGTTAAGATTAAAATTTACACTGTTTATAATACTTATTGTTTTTGGAGTTGTTTTAATGATAGCTCTTCCGCTTGCAAGATTCATGTTGGAAACAGAAAGGAGAAACCTTGTTACAGGATTGCATCAACAGGTAGGAGTATTGCTTGAAAGCCTTACACATAGCGCAAGAGCGTTCATGCCAGCTGCAAATATGCTTGAGCTTGGACTTTTACCATCACAAAGAGATGCTATGGCGGATGCGGTATATGTTACTATATCAGGAAGAGGTCCCGCGAATGAAGAAATCCATGATTTTTTATGGGTAACTGATGATCCAAATATATTTAACAAAATCGATTCAAGGGAAATAGTAGCTGGAAGAGACAGAATTTCTGATTCAGTTTCTCCACTGATTCTTGAACTTGAAAGAAGAATTAATGAAGAAGCTTTCGAAAGAGTTTCAGGTTATTCTCATGAAATTGACAGGCTTGGGGAGCAAGCCATAAGACTTGTTGGCAGAGCAGGAACAGAAGCAGAACTTGGGGAGTTACAGGGTTTAATAAGAGAGTATGACCAGATAATTACCAGAATATTAAGAGAGATCGGAAGGGAAATCTATAGTTACCCACATTTTGATATTCATACTTATGATATTCAGGATACAGTTTATACTTTTTATAAACCTATTATTTACCGTATGCCAGGAGACGATATTTTCTTTAGGGGAGTTGTACGGCTTGGAGTATCAACAAGCAGAATAATTGCGGAAACAAGAAACTCAAATATCATTCTTATAAGACAGACTGCTATAACTGCGGCGATCGCAGTTGTATTTGGAATAGTTGGAGCTCTTATTCTTGCAGCTATTATTATTAGCCCTATCCGCAAGCTGGTAAAAGGGCTTGAGATTATCCGGGATACAGAAGATAAAGAGCAATTAAAAGATCACATCATACAAATAAAATCAAGAGATGAAATTTTTCTTCTTGCAGAAACAATCAACCAGATGACCAAAGGGTTGGTAAAAGCTGCAGCAGCAAGCAAAGACCTTACAGTTGGAAAAGAGATCCAGAAAATGTTTATTCCTCTTGAAAAAGATTCTGCAGGAAACAAACGCACAACAGGTAAAGAGGATACAGATAAATTTGAATTTTTCGGTTATTATGAAGGGGCAAAAGGTGTATCTGGTGATTATTTTGATTATTTAAAACTTGATGATGATAACTATGCGCTTATAAAATGTGATGTTGCAGGAAAAGGTGTACCTGCATCGCTTATCATGGTAGAGGTTGCCACAATTTTCTTAAACCACTTTAGGAATTGGAACAGTAAGCAAAAAATAAATCTTTCGGAAGTTGTTATAAACATTAATGACATGCTTGAAGAAAGAGGATTTAAAGGAAGGTTTGCAACGCTGATAATTGTTATAATCAATATAGCAACAGGAGAAAGTTACTTGTGTAATGCCGGGGATAGTATTGTACATTTTTACAGTAAAAAAGAAAATAAAATGAAACAAATAGCGCTTCCTGAATCTCCTGCATCCGGAGTTTTTCCATCAGTAATGGTTTCTGATAAATTTCAGCAAGTTAAAATGAAAGTAGATAAAGGCGATGCTTTTCTCCTTTTTACTGACGGTATTGAAGAATCAAAAAGAATGTTTAGAAACAAAAAATTCAAAGAGATAATATGCAGTGAACCAGGGCTGAAGGAAGGGGAGATGCACGGAAATCATTCTGTGGGGGCAGGAAGTGAAGAATTGGGCATAAATAGGGTGTATGATATTTTAAATGCAGTATTCAGTAAATCAATTTATAGACTTGAAAAATACCATAACCCTATTGAAAATGAACAACTCACATTTGACTTTGCTTCGTGTAAAGGGACAATGGAAGAAGCTATTATGGCAATGGTTTCTGTAGAGAAAATTTTCAGAATAATACTTGATCCATCTGCAACATCTGATAATAAAATTTCTATAGATAAAAAAGTAAATGATTTTTTAAAGTTACATTTTGATCAATATAGGCGTTTTTTCGCATATCCTGTAGAAATAAAAGAAAATGTTGGCTATGATGCTTATTCAAATCTTAAAGAAGATGAGCAATATGATGATTTAACAATTCTTGCATTCAGGAGAAAGTGAGTGTCAAATAAGAGAGAGTTTGTTTGTCAAAATTGTGGAAAAACAGTTCCTGCAAGCAGGGGAAAATGTCCTCATTGTGGCAGATTTTTTAAAGGAGTAAGGTGTCCCAAATGTTTTTATGTAGGGGAGTCAGATGATTTTCTAAAAGGATGCCCCTCCTGTGGCTATCTTGAAGATGAGATGAATAATGCAAATTCTTCTGAGGCTAAAAAAAAGGATAAAAATTCCAGCCGTCTTCCTTTGTGGTTTCTTCTTCTTTCTTCTGGTTTTCTTGTAATAATTATAATAATTATTATTAATATTTTTTTAAGAATGTGATATAGTAAAATTGTGAAAATGAAAGTATTAATAATTTTGATATATATATTTTTGGCAATATCTTGCAGGCGTGAAAGAGATGCAGATGAACCCATAATATTGTATCAAGAGCAGGCATCTGAAAATATTAATAGGGAATATAATCGTGACTCTGAATCAAGTGCAACTGATAATGAAGGGCAGGTTATAGCGCTTACCCCTTTACCATCTGCAGATCCTTCAACACCTCCAGCTCCAAGAAGCAGAACAGTGCCTGTAAGCGCTAACCATTCTCTTTTGCGTGAACAAAATAAAGATATTATAACTCCCGAAGATTTTGAAATAGGCCCGCTTCTTGTTTTTTCCAATAGAGCTGGGGATGAAGCTCAAAATAATGTATATAGAGAATTTGTAAACAGATTTTTTAATGAGCTCAGACAAGGCCGTGTACCTTCTGGCATGATAGCGCAGGATAGTCTTTTTTTTCTTACAACTATTCTTAATTCTTATATAGAAAGAAACCAAATCCCTGATAATGTTAGAGTAGGAAGAGTTGTTCATACCAGAGATGCTCTAAGACTGAATCTAAGAATGTTCAAAGCACAGAACAGGACAGAGGGGCAAATAATCCTTATAGAGACAGATCAAGGTCTTAGAGTAAGAGAGTTTTATGGGGATCTTGGAATACTTGATGTGGAATATATCAGAAGAAATGAAAGATTTGAACCGGAATATTTTAGATTTTGATGTTATAAGACGAATGGCTTCTCATATTTGCATAAGGCAGGGAATAAACTGTGGGCATTGAAACAAACAGAATAGAAACAGAATTTATTTTGAAATCAATTTCAGATAAGGCAATTCTTGTAACTATACAAATGAAGAAAAAAAATGTTTCAGGAAAGGTAATAAGTTACAAGCTTGAAAAAAGCATAACGATACAACTGTCACAAGAAGATAAAAAACTTTTAAATGCAGATGATAAAGTCAATATATATTTTTCATATTTTAACCATGTAATGAATTTTTCCGTAACCATAACTGAAATAACAGATAAGCATATTGTACTTTCTTATCCTCAAAAAATATATAAAAATTTAAGCCGAAAATATGTACGGGTAGCTCCTCCGGAAAATTCCAAAATTGTTTTTAGCATGAAAGGGGAAAAATTCCAACTCGATTTTCCAAAAACAGAAGAATTTAATGCTGTTGATTACCCTGAATTTAATGCAGAGGGGTTTTCTATTAATAATATTTCACAATTGGTAAATGATTTTAAGAAAAAAATTCTTGAGGCTGTAAGTAATGTTAATATCATAACATACCGTAAGCAGAAACCTGAAGCTATTGAAGAGATATTACTTGCTTTGTCCGGCAAGGTTTTGTATATTCCATCGGTTAATAAAGAATTGTCTCTTTTTTTTGAAATAGAAAATATTCCGATATTAACAAGAGATACCATAGATAGCTATGTTCCTGATGCTCAAAAACTACTTAAGGAAAGTAACTCGGAAAAGTATTTAAAAGGTATCCATTCTGAATTATATTGTCCTATTTTATATCTTGAATATGTAGTGGGATATATACATCTTCAGAATAAAGGGTTAAAGCAGACAAAAATAAAAAATGATATTATTGAATATACGCATCAATTTTCAAAGATTTTGGCTTTTTCACTTAAAGTTAGCGGATATTTTAACCAGGGAAAAACAGAAGTCCAGGAAAGATATGAAAATACAATAGTAGATATAAGCGCTTCCGGGCTATTGTTTGAGTCAAATTCAAAAAAGCTGGAGAAATCTATTTTTCTCTATTCAGATATAAAAATAGAACTTATCTTTGGTAATAAAAATATACCAGTAACTTCCAGGGTTATGAGAAAATTCAAAAACGGAGATAATACTTTTTTTGGTCTGATTTTTCTTGAAATGGATCTTAAAGATTTTGAATATCTTTTTTATCTTGTATATGGAAGGGAAATTACCGAAGAAGATAGAGAGAAATGGGAAGGGGGATCAGCTCCGCCACAGGTCGATATTTGAATAAATAAATAATCCCCAAAATAAGAAATTTATTGTTATAAAAAAAAGTATTTGTTTAAAATCCGGTTTTATATTAAAAGAGTTGTTCTTTGCGTTAGTTGCTTCACTGAGAGCAGTTGATTTTTCAATTTCAATAAGCTTTAAATCTATTTGTTCTATAATATTTTTTTTAAATTTTAAATGCAATTCAGTCAATTTTTCAAAATAAAAAAATATTTTATAAAATAGAAACCCTGCTTTTCCTGGAAATATAAGTTCTTTTCTGACTGCAAATCTGGAGATATATACCGAGCCTATTAATAATAAAGATTTTTTTAAACCAGAAGATATTGCCCCTTGTGTAATATAAAAATTGCCAATTTCAAAATATACTTTTCCACCAGGGGGATAGATATTTGCAATCATTATTCCAAGTAAAAGCAATATATTTGGCAAAACGCGAATTTTTCTTCCTGTTGAAATGTTTAAAATAACAGCAATAACAACAAAAACAAATCTTATAATCAAATCATTTGTAAAAAGAAAAGGGAAGAGAATTGCTATTCCTGTAAAAAAGTAAATGCCTGGCTCAATATTTTTAAACATACTGATCTTTGTTATCCGCTATTTTTGTTTTTAGCCATTGTGATTTTGAAATAAATAATTCTGCAAAAGCGCCTACAAAAAGTGAAGTTACTATACCTATAAGTATAATGGGCGGCCCCATAATTATTGCAGCTCTTCCAAATATAAAAAACTTCGCAACAATTAGCTGAGTAATATTACTTGCAAAAGCGCCTGTTACAGATACTCCAAGCATTGAAATTTTATCTTTGCATATCCTGTAAATAAATATCATTGCAAGTCCGCTTGCCAGAGAACCAGATAATGAAAATAGAAATATATAAGAAAAAATAGTTCCTGTTATTATGCCCTGGCCTATGATTTTTAGTAAAACCAGAATTATTGTCATGCTTGGTGGAAATATTTTTAGGGAAATCATAATAGGTATATTTGCAATCCCATACCTGATAAATGGAATTGGTTTTGGAATAATAAATTCGAGCATTGAAAGAAATATACAGCATGCAGCAAGAAGAGGTAGTGTTTCTCTGTTTTCAGTAAGAGAGTGTATCAATTTTTTCATTTTCTGATTTTACCTCTTCTCCAATAATTCTCATAAAAATCATATTTGGAAGGCAACCTGTCCAGTCTCCGGATCTTGCAAGATGTCCTGACTTTATACACAACTTGTCTGGGCATGGCGAATATTGGAAATGTGCCTGCTTATTTTCAATAATAATTATGGAATTGCCACGCGGACCTCTTATGGGAATTTCTCTGTCTTCTCCAAGTCGATAAACCATTATGCCATCTCTGCTTGTTATTTCAAGAAGTTCGGGCGGAGAGTAATTGCCATATATAATAAAACCCGCAACGAACGCTGCGCTTATACTTAGTAGTATTACAATAATATCCATGATCTTGATTTTTATCATTCGATAAATAATTTATACTATTTAATCAAAAATCAAAAGGGGGGAAATTATAATTTATCTATTTCTTATAAACTACTATAACTTTCCTTGAACCAGTTGTATAAAGCAACAACCCTATTATGAACAGATTGTGTTACTCTTCTTCTAAGAAAACCTGTATTCATTGTTTTGCCAATCCCATTGCTGTAAAGAAGAAAACCTTGTTCAGTAGGTATTATAACAATATAAAACAATAATGCTTCTCTCCCTATAACAGGAATAAATCCAAAAGAGAGCCTTTCCATGTTACTCATTTTCATTACAAGGAAATCTGATGAGCTATTGTATTCGATCCTGTATCTATTACTACCCAAAGTCGAGTCTTCAATTTGCGCAATTATTAAGTGGACAGGAGGTACTATTGTTACAGGGTGTGATACTCTTCCGGAAATTATTTCTGCTCTTTCAAACAACACTCTCTCGCCTCTTTGAGAAACAGAATAATATTTTATACCGCTAAGTTTTTCAATACTTGTTGCGATTGAAAAAGAATCAATAAGCACAGATTGTTTGCTGTCTTTAATTTTTCTGTAAGGGATAAAAAAAAGACATTCAGTCGCTATATTAAAATCAAGTTGTCTTATACGATTTAATATCTCATTTCTGAATGGTATATCTGGAATAAATCTAAAATCTTCAACAGATGATGGAACCCATTCGATCATTCCTGATTCAATAAGAGTGTTTATCTCACTATCTGAAAGACGGCTAAAATATGTTCTTATATCATTACGCAGTATATTATTATCTGAATATACGTTGTATGGAGTAACACCTGATAAAAATATCACTAAAATTGAAAAAATAATTTTTCTCATATATATGCTATATATACCACAAAATGTGGTTTTGTTACATAGTTTTGTATCAAAATATTTCCAACTTCCAGATGATTTTATTACTCTGATTCTTCTCCTCAAGTATCCCATTCAGGACAAGCCAAAGGCTTATATTATGTCTCTTTATTCAGCTAATACCTCTCATGTGTATACAAATTCATCCTTTACAGAGATTAGGCAAGTGGTGTCAATTTTTTTTTTGCTATTGAACTTTTTATTATATTGTAATATCTTTTAAAGGTTTGTAAAAAACGTTGTTAGGAACCTTAAGTTCCAACAGAATGATAAAATTAAAAAAAGAGGAAGAAATTTATGGCAAAATTAAAATCTGGAATTGATCTTGCAGATGGTGAAAAACTTGTAATAGAGCTCGAGGCTGAATTATGGGCAACAAGCTCTAATCCAATTGCACAATTTATTGGGACTATAAGAAGAATAATTGCATTAATCTTTGGGTTTAAACAGAAAGGTTTTTTGGTTATAACCAATAAACGTGTTATTGAAGTTAGTACGCAAATAGGGTGTTATGTTTTTACAGTTGGACGTCAGATAAAATATGTTGTGCCAAACAGCGTATTGGAAATCGGTTATAACAGAAAAGCAACTTGCTTTTTCTTATGCCCAGCCTATTATCTTTACTATCAGGGCCATACACAATTAACGACAATATTACTTAAAGGGGCAGATGAACCTGAAGCATTGAGAGTTTCCAATGCTTTCTATTCTGCAATATCAGGCACAAAGATATAAGAATTGAGTAAATGTTAAGGTTCCTGTATTTAAACATATATTCTTTTCTTCTTGTTTTTATGGGAATCTTGGTATTGTTACTGCCTTTTTACAAAATAAGTATATGGATTCTGATTGCTCAGGGGATAATCGCATTTTGTTTGTTTTTATCAGGAGCAAAATTACTTCTGGCATGGGAAGATAAAAAAATAAAACGGAATATTCTTTTAAGCAAAAACCGTGATGAATTTCGTCCCGATACTTTCGAAGTATTTGTGCAGTCTCCGTGCGGACGCCTTCTTGTCCGGTCGGTTCTTTCTGAATTAGATAAATCAAGCGAATATAAAAAAATATTAAAAATGAAAAAACCTCTCTGGGCTGTTATTAAGGAAAATATTAAGCCTGTTAAGACTACTATTTATATAAATGAAAATATAAAGTGAAATATAGTTATGTTGTTTGTTATTTTAGTAGTTAACTACTAATTTATTACTCTTTATTAACTTGCTTTTTTATTAAATTTTTCTATCATAATATATAAAAAATAAATTGTTTTATTTTATGGCATTTTGCAAGAAACTACCTTCAAGAGGTCTTATGAAAATTACCGCGTGTTTTACCGGAGGCGGTACAGCCGGCCATGTTTTTCCTGGTTTAGCAGTTATGGATTCTTTTGAAAAACTTTGCAGAGAAAAAGGGCTTGATGGTGATTTTTTCTGGATAGGGTCGTCCTCAGGAATGGAAAAAAGGCTTCTGGAAGAAAAAGGGATAGCTTTTTTTGGTATACAGACAGGCAAGCTGCGGCGCTATTTTTCATTTAGAAATTTTACAGATATTTTTAAAATATTGGCAGGCATAATTGCTTCGTTCTATATTTTACTTAAAAAAAGGCCTGTTATAATATTTTCCAAGGGTGGATATGTTTCTGTTCCGCCTGTATTTGCAGGAAAGATTCTTGGTATACCTGTTGTAACTCATGAATCAGACTATACTCCAGGGCTTGCTACCCGGATAAACAAAAGATTTTCAAAACTTATTATGCTCTCTTTTGAAGAAAGTAAAAAATTCTTTAAAGAAAAAAATCATAATAAACTTTGTTTTACAGGCAACCCTGTAAGAAAAATATTTTATAATGCAAATTCTGGACAAGGAAAAGAGAGAGCGTCTCTAATTGAAAATATTCCTGTAATAATGGTTATTGGCGGCAGTCTTGGAGCAATGGAGATAAATGGGTTGATTGAAAAACTTTTGCCCCAATTGCTAAAAAACTATTATGTTATCCATCAGTCTGGAAATAATAAAATGTCAGAAAATATATCTATGCTTTCTGAAGATTTAAAAAAAAGGTATAAAAGATATCCGTTTATAGGAAATGAGATTGCGGATATTATTGCTGCTTCTGATATTGTTATTTCACGCGCAGGCGCTGGGCTAATCTGGGAACTTGCAGCTATTGGCAAAGCTTCGATACTGATTCCTCTTCGCGGAAAAGGGACAAGGGGAGACCAGGTAAAAAACGCAGATTTTTTAAAATCAAAAGAAGCAGCAATAGTGCTTGATGATGAAGAAATTATTCCAGATACTTTATATAATAGGGTCATATCCCTTATTTCAGATAAAGAGTTGATAAAAAAAATGGAGAATAAAATAAGAGAATTAAGCAAGCCTGAATCTGCTGACTATATTTCTCAAAAATTGTTTGAAAATTCAAAAATAAAAAAATGGGCGGAAAATAATGGATAATTTTAATATTTCGCCTGTAGATATAATTTTTATTCTTGTGGTTCTTTTTTTTATAGTGCGGGCTACGATGAAAGGATTTATAGCTGAATTTGTCTCTATAGCCTCTATTGTGGGTGGCATAATTGCAGGATTTGTTTTTTCATCAATACTTACAAATTATATTGCCCAATATTTTAATATATCATGGTGGAACAGGCTTATCTCGTTTTTGATTATTTTTCTTGTTATTTATATTTTACTA
>WQZP01000011.1 GCA_009780675.1 Spirochaetaceae bacterium
ATAATTGCAGGATTTGTTTTTTCATCAATACTTACAAATTATATTGCCCAATATTTTAATATATCATGGTGGAACAGGCTTATCTCGTTTTTGATTATTTTTCTTGTTATTTATATTTTACTAAAATTGCTGGAAAGGCTTTTCCATAACTTGATAGAAAAAATCCAACTCGAGAGACTTGACCGTTCATTAGGGCTTTTTTTAGGATTGTTTGAAGGCTGCATAATTATACTTTTTGTTGTGAGCCTTGTTGATGCGCAGCCATTTTTTTCTGCGGATAAAATTTTTTCAGACAGTATTGTAGTTGAGTATGCAAGAAAAATAATTTCTGCAATACCTGAAAATAATATTATGAATCAACTTGATTTTCCTGATGGAGCATGAGGATATAATGTTTGAAAATATAATAGGTCATAAATCATTAGTTGAACAACTTGAAAAAGAGATAAAATCAGATTCTTTTCCATCTTCGGTTCTTATTTCCGGACCGCTTTACTCTGGCAAGCAAACTATAGCGCTTGAAATTGCAAGAGCATTAACATGCGAACAGGATGCAAGCTGGAATTGTAAATGCCAGTCATGCAGGCAACACAGAGTTCTTGCAAATCCACAGGTAGTGCTTCTTGGATGGGATCTGTTTATGCCCGAAATATTTGCTGTAAAAAATGTTCTTGAGAAAAAAAAAGATAATATAAGTTGTTACCTTTTTATAAGGGGAGTAAGAAAACTGCTTAGAAGATTTGACTCTGTTTTATTGGAAGAAAATGATTCTAAATTTAAAAAAATTGCATTGGGCGCTGGTAATGTTGAAGAACTGCTTGAAAATTTTGATCCTGAATCAAAAATAGAACCAAAAAATATTGATATTAAAGCAGCTCAAACAATTGTTGAGCAATGTAAAACAATTGTTAATGAATATAATTTTACAAGTATACCTGTTGATCAAATAAGAAAAGTTAGTTACTGGATACGTTTTTCCGGGCATGGGAGTAAAAAAATCATAATTATTGAAAACGCTGAAAATATGAATGATAGTTCCAGAAATGCTCTTTTAAAAATACTCGAAGAACCTCCGGATAATACTTTTTTTATTCTTTTAACTTCCAGACCAGGAGAAATAATTCCTACAATAAAATCCCGATTAAGAAAATATGAAATTGCCGAGAGGTCTATACAGGAAAATAAAACAGTTATAGAAAGAATTTTTAAAGAAGAATCCGGGATATTTACAGGCATTAAAGAGTATCTTGATTCTGCAATTCCGGAAATTGCTGTAGTAAAAAAAGCTGCCAAACAGTTTATGGTTGACCTTTATGACAACAGTAAAGAGCATAGGGGTTTATCGCACGAGATAAAAAATATTTTAAAACCACAGTTTTCAGAATATTACTTGTCTTTCCTTGCGGAAATATTAAATCTTTCAAGGGAGTTATTGCAGAATAGTGAATTTATTAATAACAATCCAGGAAATGTTATCTTTATTAAAAAAATAAATAAGCTTATTAATGAAAGCTATAAAGGCTTTGAAAAGTTAAACATAAACCAGGAGCTTCTGACCGAATCAATGTTTCTGGAGTTAAAAAGAGATTATGAAAAATTTTATAAAAAAAGCTGTTAAACGGCTTCCAAAACTGGATTGTAATCAAATTGCAGACCTCATTAACCTTATTATCGATGAATATGAGTTACTGGAAATAGTTCTTGATTCAATGGCAGACGGAGTAATGGTTGCGGATAAAAACAATAATCTTATTCTTTTTAACACATCTGCAAAGATAATGATGCGTCTTGTTAATTTAAATGAAAGTGTTGAGCATAAAATCTGGAAAGTTGTTAAAGACCCCCGTATAAGTGACTTTTTGTGCAAATACTTTGCAGGAAAAGAAGAAAGCAAGACAAGTATATTTGTCGATTACTCAGATAGCGAAGTAAAACTTTTTGAATTTACTATCACACCTCTTATAAAAAACGATTCAACAATAGGTAATGTAATAATAATTCAGGATATTACTGATAAAAAACTTAAAGAATCAAAATTGCGCAGAGCAGAAAGCCTTGCTTCTTTAACAACTCTTGCCGCAGGTGTTGCGCATGAAATAAAAAACCCTCTGGGTTCTATAAGTATATATCTTCAACTAATTGAAAAAACTGTAAATAAAAATAGTTCAAGTAAAGTTGCAAAAGAGATTAAAGAGAGTGTTTCCGTAATAAAAGAAGAGGTTGAGAGGCTTAATAAAGTTGTTATTGATTTTCTCTTTGCAGTTAAACCTGTAAATATGAATTTTGTGGAAGAAGACCTAAATAAATTTATTGCAGAAACTATTGATTTTCTTTTGCCTGAACTAAAAACCGAAGAAATAAAAGTTGAAACCGAGTTTTCACCTAAACTGCCTAAAGTAGCTATTGATAAGAGGTATATAAAGCAGGTGCTCATAAATCTTATAAAGAATGCTGAATTTGCCATGCGCGAAGAAGGCGGAATATTAAAAATTACAACTGAATATAAAGATAATCAGGCTATTTTAAAAGTAAGTGATACAGGAACAGGGATACCAGACCATATTTTATCGAGAATTTTTGAACCCTATTTTACAACAAAAGATTTTGGATCAGGTATAGGCCTTACGATCAGTTATAAAATCATAAAAGAACATGGGGGAGATGTTTCTGTAATAACAAAGGAAAATAAGGGAACAACATTTATTATTACGTTACCTGTTCCTGAGAAAGGGCAAAAGCTTATTGCATGGGATAAAAAAGGGGATGCACATGAAATTTTCGATATTAATAGCTGATGATGAAAAAAACATCAGGACAGGACTAAAACAAGCTCTTGAAAACGAAGGCTATAATATCTATCTTGCTGCAGACGGGGCAGAAGCATTACTAATAATACAAAAGCATAAAGTAGATATTGTAATAACAGATCTTAAAATGCCCGAGATGTCCGGCGAAGAGCTTTTAAAAAAAATAAACAGTGATTATAAAGGGATACCAGTAATTGTATTGACCGGACACGGAACAGTTGAAAATGCTGTGCAGGCAATGAGGGATGGGGCGTATGACTTTATTACTAAACCTCTTAATCTGGATCACCTTTTTTTAATAATAAAAAGAGCTCTTTCAAACAGGCAACTTCAGATGCAGCATAAAGCTTTGCAGGAAGAAGTTGATAAAATCAAAAACAGAAATAAGTATCTTGATCTTATAGGTAAAAGCAGCGCAATGAAAAAAGTTGTTGAAACAATAGAGCATGTTGCAGCAACAAAAGCTTCGGTGTTGATTACAGGCGAGAGCGGTGTAGGAAAAGAGGTTGTTGCAGATGTAATACACAATCTTTCTGATCGCAAAGACAAGCCATTTATAAAAGTTCATTGCGCTGCGTTATCCGAATCTTTGCTTGAGAGTGAGCTTTTCGGGCATGAAAAAGGGGCGTTTACAGGAGCTATTGCGAGAAAAAAAGGGCGATTTGAACTTGCGGATAAAGGGACTATTTTCCTTGATGAAATCGGGGAAATAAATCAATCTTTACAAATAAAATTGCTTAGAGTTCTTCAGCAAAAAACATTTGAAAGGGTAGGGGGAGAAGAACAAATAAGCGTTGATGTAAGAATAATTTCCGCAACAAATAAAAATCTTGAAAAAGAGGTTGAAAAAGGGAATTTCAGGGAAGACCTTTACTATAGGCTTAATGTTGTACATCTTAATATTCCTCCATTAAGAGAGCGGCAGGAAGATATACCTTTGCTTATTGCATATTTTATAAAGGAATTTGCAGAAGAAAATAAAAAAACCATTAATGCCATTGATACAAAAGCGCAGGCAGCTCTTTCCAATTGCAAATGGAAA
This sequence comes from Spirochaetaceae bacterium, assembly GCA_009780675.1. Classification (GTDB taxonomy): domain Bacteria; phylum Spirochaetota; class Spirochaetia; order CADAEX01; family CADAEX01; genus WQTU01. The sequence goes on from WQZP01000011.1 coordinate 3,850, forward strand.
GGGAATATAAGAGAACTCCGCAACTGTATAGAAAGCGCTGTTGTAATGAGCAAAAGCAATATTATTACATATGATGATCTTCCTGTTGCAATAAAAAATGAATCAAATATCGATAACATAATTATTAAACCAGGAACAGCGCTGTCCGAAGTAGAGCGTATTGTAATAAATAAAACTCTTGCCATTCTTAATGGCAATAAAAGCAAGACAGCAGAGGCACTTGGTATAGGAAGAAAAACACTTCACAGAAAACTTGCTGAATACAATATTGAGTAATTGAGCGGTTTTGTTGGTGTATACTTTATCCGCGATAAAGCGCAAGATATCGTAGGTTGCGACATGGACATCGCATCCTGCGCAGCGACATTGACGCCTGCGTGCGACTTTCCATGCGCTGCAGGCGGGCAGTATCTATCGGGGATGCGCCAAGCGATAAAGCGCAGCGTCCATCGTTGATGTCTTATTCGAAAAAAGCTTTATGGATTTTTTTTATTGTATTATCAACCTCATTTTCATTTAAAACTATAGAAAGAGCTACATCAGCTGCTCCCAGAGAAATCATTTTTAACGGCACAGGTGAAAGAGTTCCAAATACCTTTGATATCAATACCGGATCTTTCCATATATTTTTGCCAACAAGGCAGACAATTCCATTATTGCTTTCTATAGTTACTTTACCTATTGGGTCAAGTTCACTTTTTATAAGATTAATATTGCTTATATCTTCAACAGTCATTGATACAGATACTTCTGTAGTTGAAATAAGATCAACAGAAGTTTTATATTTATCAAATATTGCAAAAATTTTTGAAAGAAAACCATAAGCATTTAACATCCTGAAAGATGTAATATTTATAGATGTTATATTTTTCTTTCCCGCAATACCTACAATACCTGTTGAGTCAAGTTTCTTGGTAATATAGGTTCCGGGACAGTCAGGATTTTTTGTATTTTTTACAATGACCGGAATCTTCTTTTTTACAGTAGGCTGTATTGTAGAAGGGTGTACAACCTTGGCGCCAAAAAATGCGAGCTCTGCTGCTTCTGCATAAGAAATGGTCTCAAGCCTTTTTGCTGCTGGCGCAATACGGGGATCTGTAGTTAGTATTCCATCTACATCTGTCCATATCTGTACTTCCTCTGCATCAAGCGCAGAACCAATAATTGATGCTGTAAAATCAGACCCTCCGCGACCCAATGTTGTTGTGATCCCATCTTCGGTAGAGCTAATAAAGCCCTGGGTAATTATTATTTTATTTTTTTTTGGTTTTACATATTCTTGTATTTTTGGATCTGTAAGTTCAAAGTTAGGCGCTGCTGATTTAAAATTATTATCTGTTATAATAAAATCTCTTGAATCAAGAAGCTCTGAATCAATTTTTCTTTCAACAGTTCTATGATATATCAAAAGAGTTGAAAGCTTTTCTCCAAATGAAACAAGCATATCAGAACTTTTGGGGGAACATTCACCAAGCAGAAAAAGTCCTTTGGAAAAAGATTGAAGTTGTTGAAATAAACTGTCAAGAGCTTCGATTGCGTTTTCAAGGTTTTTACCTGTAAGAAAAGCATTTGCAACATCAAAGTGCATTTTTTTAAGAGATTCAATTGTTTCAGAAATACTATCTTTACTCTTTTCTTCTGCGAATTTCCCTATATTTAGAAGTTTATCTGTAACTTTTGACATTGCGGAAGAGACAAGCACAGGAGCTCTATCTATCTGATTCAGTGTAATGTCTATGGATTTATCGATCCAGTAGCTATCTTTTACCGAAGTACCGCCGAATTTTAATACAATCATACTAATTCCTACTTTTCAAATTTTAAGACTAATTGATTCTTGCTAGCATATAATGAGATATTATGTCAATATTATTCAAGTCTGTCCATAGGGACAATAATTCAGGGAATCAGGTTTAAAATATGTTAAAAGATTATATTAAAAGAGTAGAAAATGGTTATAACTCCCTAAACCTTGGGGCTATTTCCCCCAAAACAGCTATTATTTTGGGTTCAGGATTATCAGGAGTAAAAAACTCCATCGATGGACAAGAAATCTCTTTTAGCAAAATTGATGGCTTTCCAGCGCCTACTGTTAAAGGCCATTCAGGGGTATTAAAAATATCTGATAAAGTTGCTGTTTGCGCAGGAAGGATCCACTACTATGAAGGCTACTCCATAGATGATGTTGTTTTTCCTATTTTTCTTTTAAACAGAATAGGGGTAAAAAATCTTATAATTACGAATGCAGCAGGCGGAATAAATCCATCATATAAGCCTGGTGAGCTTGTACTTATTTCTGACCACATAAATTTAACAGGGTGCAATCCCCTTATTGGAGAAAATAATGACTCTCTGGGGCCAAGATTCCCTGATATGAGCGAGTGTTACACTAAAGAATTTATTAACAAAGCTCTTAAAATAAAACCAGAGCTAACGCAGGGCGTATATGCAGGGCTCAAGGGACCAACGTATGAAACTCCCGCAGAAGTAAGAATGTTAAAAACCATTGGAGCAGATCTTGTAGGTATGTCCACTGTTAACGAAGTTATAGTAGCCTCTTACCTTGGCATGAAAGTTATTGGGATATCATGTGTAACAAACCTTGCCGCAGGGATAAGCGATAAAAAACTTGACCACAGTGAAGTTGTAGAAGCAGGGAAAAAAACTGAAAAAGAACTTACCTCACTTATTCTAAAGCTTATTACGGAGATATAATTATATATAAATGGTCTCTACAAATGCTTCTTCCAGAATAACTCTAAATGCGCTCGAGAAAATAAAAGACGCAATAACCGAAGCAAGACAAAATGAAGTAATGTTTTGTGGCACGCTCAACAATGATGGCTTTGTAGACACAATTATTGTTGCAGCAAGAGGAAATGAATCTGCTGTCCCTGCGCTTGAAGCATTTATGGAAAAAGGTGATGTTATAATCCATAACCATCCTGGCGGTTATTTAAAACCAAGCAACGCTGATCTAAACATAGCATCAATGCTTGGGAAGCAGGGAATAGGTTTTTTCATTATAGATAACAATGCAGAAAATATATATGTTGTCGCAGAGCCTATACTAAATAAAAAAAGAGAACCTATTGATACAGAAACTCTTGCTGAAAATCTTTTGCCTGATGGTAAGTTTTCCAAATTATTTGAATATTATGAAATAAGAGAATCTCAGGTTGATATGCTTAAAGATGTTGTTGAGAGCTTCAATAATGAAAGCATTATAATCGCAGAAGCAGGAACAGGAGTTGGAAAATCTATTGCTTATCTTTTACCATCATTCCAGTGGGCAATAAACAACGAAGAGAGAGTTGTAGTATCAACAAATACAATAAACCTTCAGCATCAGCTCCTTGAAAAAGATATACCGCTTGCCAAAAAAATTCTTAATACAGATATAAAAAGCGCATTGATCAAAGGTAGATCAAATTATCTTTGCTTTAGAAAATACTATGAATTTATTAATGAAAATTCCCTTTTCAGCGCTACTGAAAAAAATGGAATAATAGAAGTTATTAAGGATTGGGCATCTGTTACAGAAACAGGAGATAAAGCAGATCTGCCTATAATTACAGATTACTCTGTATGGAGCGATATATGCTCAGATTCTGACTATTGCCTTGGGTTATATTGCCACTACAGGGAAAAATGTTTTGTAATAAAAGCAAGAAAAAATGCTGCTTTGGCATCGATCCTTGTTGTAAACCACCATCTTCTCCTTTCTGATTTATCTACAAGAAATATGGGAGCAGGTTTTAATGGAACTGCTGTACTCCCTTTGTTCCGGCACACAATAGTTGACGAAGCGCATAACCTTGAATCAGCAGCTACTTCCTATTTTTCCGAAACCCTTTCAAAAGGGTATATAATAAAAAGTTTTCGAAAACTTTATAGCAAGTATAAAACCAGAATTTTTGGAATATATGCTTTTCTTGTTGAGAATTCAGGGATTAATGAAAAAAAAGTAACAGCAATTCCGGAAACAATTTCCGAAATAATTGAAGCTTATGATAACCTGGAAAAAGAAGCAGAAGCTCTGCTTGCAGATAAACAGAATTTGAAAATCGAAAAAACAGGTGAGTTTGATAATTTATTTCAACTCTTTTTAATATTTAAAAAAAAGCTTTCCGGGATATATCTTGTATTGGATGAACTTTCTCAAAATATAGAAATAACTCCGGAAGATGATTCCAGAGTTTATGAACTTTTTTTAATAAAATCAAAAGTAAAAGAGTTGATTTCAATATCTGAAATTCTTACAGATGAACGGGAAGAATATGTAAGTTGGATAGAGAAAGGTAAAAACATCTCTTTTATACTTACACCGCTTGATGTAAGCAATCTTCTAAGAGAAGCATTATATGAAAACCTTAAAACAATTGTTCTTACATCCGCAACATTAAGCATAAAAGGAGATTTTGAATTCTGGAAAAAAAGGGTAGGTATTTCAGATATTGACAGAAAAATCGCAGAAAGATTTTTCCCTTCTCCATTTGATTACGCAAAATACGTTATGCTTACTGTCCCTACAGATATAAAAGACCCATCAGATAACCTATATACAGAAGAGCTTTCGGTTTTTATAAAAAACATGGTTATTACAGCAGATGGCGGTGCGCTTATTTTGTTTACTTCATATTCAATGCTTATGGAAGTTTATAATATAATTAAAGAAGATATAACGAAAACAGGGATTACGATTTTAAGACAGGGTGAATTTGACAGATTTAAAATCCAAAAAATTTTTAATGAAGATAAAAGAAGTATTTTGCTTGCAACAGATTCATTTTGGGAAGGGATAGACAGCCCTGGTGAGACACTCAAAATGGTTATAATATGCAGATTGCCTTTTAAAGTGCCTTCGGATCCTGTAATAAAATCCAGAATCGATAAAATCGAAAAACAGGGGGGGAACTCTTTTAAAGATTACCTGCTGCCCGAAGCAGTAATAAAACTTAAACAGGGATTTGGCCGTCTGATGAGAAGAAAAGATGACACTGGAATTGTTGTAATTACAGATAACCGTATAATAAAAAAATCATACGGACAAATCTTTTTATCATCACTTCCTAAAACTTTGACATACTATTCTGAAAGCAAGAATATTGAAAACAAAGTTGAAGACTTTCTGTTTAGCAAAAAATAGCAGTGGTATTAAAAAAAGGCTACATATTCAGCAGCCTTTTATTTTAAAAATATATTTTAAATTTTAGTAACGCAATAAAGCTAAAAATACAGTCTTTAATTAACTATAGCAATAATATCACTTGCCTTAACGATCAGATATTCTTCTCCGTCGATTTTTATAGAGGTTCCAGCATATTTATCATACATTACTTTCTGTCCAACTTTTACTTTAATAACATCTTTATCATCACCAATTGCTGCAACAGTGCCTGTTTGTGTTTTTTCCTGTGCAGTCTGAGGTATAAAAAGGCCTCCCTTTGTTTTTTCTTCGGATTCTGCGATTTTTATTAATACTCTATCGCCTAGCGGTGTGATTTTCATTTTCTCCTCCTGAATATTATGGTATTTAAAATTATTTTATTATATGTCGTAAAAAAAATATACGAATCTTAATGATAATGGTCAAGAAAAATCAGCATAAAATTATTTTATTATTTAAAAACAAAGTGTATCATTATGGGCCACAAAAATTGACTAAATTAGAACATACTGCGCACTTATGACACACTTGAAAATAAAAGTAAAAATATAGCTTTAGCTGGCAAGATAACTACTTATATTGTAAGTAATTATTTCTTGCAAACAGTTGGCACAAATATTGCATATTATTAATGTATATGTATTTACGTTCAACTGGGAGGTTTTTTAAATGTTGGTAGCAGAAAAACAAAAGACAAAAAAAACAAAAGCAATAGATAATGAAAATGTACTTGCAATTTATCTCAAAGAAATAAATACCATACCTCTATTGTCAAGGGAAGATGAAGAAAAGTATGCTCGCCTTGCTGCTAAAGGGGATAAATATAGCCGTGATATGCTTGTTAAATCAAACCTTAGATTTGTTGTAAATATTGCAAAGAAATATAAAAATCATGGAATAGATCTTTTGGACTTGATCAATGAGGGAAATATAGGACTTCTTAATGCAATAGAAAAATATGATGTTGATAGAAAATTTCATTTTATTTCTTATGCAGTGTGGTGGATAAGACAGGCAATCTTAAAAGCTATTGGAGAAAAGTCAAGAATGATAAGGCTTCCGCTTAACAGAGTAGGGGAAGTTGTGCAAATTGAAAGAGTAAAAAAAGAATATCTTTCTGTTAGCGGAACAGAGCCTGAAATTAAAGATATTGCATCACATCTTAGCCTTTCCGAAGAACATATAAAAGAAATGATAAGTATCTCCAGGGAACATATCTCTCTTGAGTCTCCTGTTACTTCTTTTGATAAAAATTCTTCTACAATGGGCGACTACATTGAAGATACAATGCATAAGCAGCCAGAAGAATACCTGATCGATAAATCTTTAAAAGAAGATATAAGTAAACTTTTATCAACTCTGTCTTTTAAAGAAGCAGATATTATTGAGCAAAGATTTGGTCTTAATGGAGAATCTCCACAATCTCTCAAAGAAATCGGAGATAAGTATAATCTTACAAAAGAACGGATAAGGCAGATAGAAAAAAAAGCTCTTGAAAGACTGCAGCATGCTTCCAGAAGTCAGTACCTTGAAGCATATATGGGTTAACACTCTGATATTCCCGGATATCCTCATTTTGATAACACTTTTCCACCTAATTTGAGCATAAATTTTTTAGTTGCGTGTTTTTTTTTTATTAATTATAATGTGAAATTAGGAATAGAATATATTCTAAAGGAACAAATAGGCATGGAAAATAAGAAAATAGTCTTGGCAATTGATGATAATGTAACACAACTTGATATATTTAAAACAATTTTGGTTCCAAAATATGATCTCCGGGTTGTCAAAGCTGCTTCCGGAGCCCTCAGTTTTTTAAACAATAACAAAGTTGATATCATCCTTCTGGATATAAGTATGCCAAATATCTCTGGTTTTGAATTTCTTGGTGATATAAGAAAAATCCCTAGTTATATGGATGTCCCAATAATTATTGTCAGTGGTAATACTGGAGAAGATTTTTTTAATGAGGCCAGAAATTCCAGCGCTGCCGATGTTTTGACTAAGCCGGTATCAGCAGAAGTATTAATTGATACAATAGAAAGAACTCTTGCACAATAACAGGCTAAAATCTTTTTATTTTTTTGAAGACTAAGACCGCGTTTTAGTAACATATGATTGAGAGGAAAAAATGAGTAATATAAATACGCTTGTCCCGATTATAAAAATTGACGAAGAAAAATGTATAAATTGTTATGCCTGTATTTTTGCTTGTCCGGTTAAATATTGTATGGATGGGTCCGGAAAAAGGTTGAAAATTAACGATAACCTGTGCATAGGCTGTGGTTACTGTATTCATGTCTGTCATCATGATGCCCGCAAGCCCATGGATGATACGGAACGTTTTTTAGGCGACTTAAAGAAGGGCGAAAAGATGGTCGCTATAGTTGCTCCGGCTGTTGCATCGGTTTTTGCCAAAAATTATCTCAGGTTGAATGGTTGCCTTAAATCTTTGGGGATCAAAGCAGTGTTTGATGTGAGTTTTGGTGCAGAGCTTACTGTTGTTTCTTATCTTAATTACATTAATGAAAAAAAACCTAGAATGGTGATTGCCCAACCTTGTCCTGCAATTGTGAGTTTCATAGAAATTTATCATCCAAACCTGTTACCCTATCTTGCGCCTGCGGACAGCCCTATGTTGCACACTGCCAAAATGATTAGGGAGTATTACCCTGAATATAAAGATCATAAGATAGCGGTAATTTCTCCCTGTATTGCAAAAAAAAGGGAATTTATCGAAACCGGGTGGGGAGATTATAACGTTACCATGCTTGGCTTAAAAGAGGCGCTTGAGAAGCAAAAAATAGATTTAGAAAATTATCCTTCTGAGGAATACACAGGCGCGCCTGCGGAACGGGCAGTATCATTTTCCTCTCCCGGAGGTTTGCTGGATACGGCTGAACGTTTTATGCCTGGTATCAGGAGGAATACCCGTAAGATTGAAGGGGTTCATACAGTCTACCCTTATTTGAAGGGAGTTTCTGATATCTTGGACAAGCCGGACATTGAGTTTCCGCTGCTTATAGATTGCTTGAACTGCGAATTGGGTTGCAACGGAGGTCCTGGCACCGGAAACCATAACAAAACCATGGATGAACTTGAAAGTCCGATCCGTAAACGTAGCGCCAAGCTGGAAAAAGAGCTGAATCCAAGAAAACAGGAAGGAATATACAAAAAATATCACAAGACTTTGAGTAATTTTTGGAAGGCAGGTCTGTATAATCGTAAATATCAAGACCGTTCCAAAACTTTTGATGTAAAGTTGCCAAGCCAGGCAGAGTTAGACGAGATTTATAAAAGCCTTAAAAAATTCAGCGATGCAGATATATACGATTGCACAGCCTGCGGTTATGGATCCTGCAAGTCAATGGCAATTGCAGTTCTTAATAAACTCAACAAGCCTGCAAATTGCGCGCATTACAATATGGCGCTCCTTGAGGAAGAGAAAAAAACCACTGTGTATATCAACCAACAGCTTAAGGAACACATTGCCCGCGCTATTCAGGTAATCGAAGAGATTACTAGTTTAGTTGAAAAACTGGACACTAAAATAAACGCACAATCAGAATCAGTAAATGAGTCCTCGTCAGTTACCGGAGAAATGGTAGACGCGCTCAAAAATACTTCCGAACTTTCCAGACAAAGACGGGAAGGCATAAGAGGCTTGATTGAAAACGCAACCAAGGGTCAGGATGCCATGAAAGAGACTATTGGAGCAGTTCAAAATATATCCCAGTCTATAGATGGTATAGGATCAGCAATAAAAATAATCAGTGTTATTGCGGCTAACACTAATCTTCTCTCAATGAACGCTGCTATTGAGGCTGCTCATGCAGGCGAAGCAGGCAAGGGTTTTGCGGTAGTAGCTGATGAAATCCGGCGCCTCTCGGAATCTACCAGAGAGAATTCGCGGAACATTTCCCAAACCTTGTCAAACATCATTGCGGGTATTAACATTTCTTCCAAGCGTGCTGGCGATGCAGGCAGCATAATCAATGAAATGTCAAATGAGATAAATGGCTTTGCAGGGACAATGACCGAGCTTATTGATACTTTAGGCGAGTTGTCCGCAAAAAGTTCCGGAGTTACCACTTCGCTGGAAAGTTTAAAGGAACAAAGCGCTGCAGTTAAGACAGATTATACACAAATGCTTTCTTTAACAGATAAAATTCGATATGACATTAACTTCCTTGCAGCCCTGTCAGCAGACATTGTAAGGGCTATAGAGAATAATGACTATGATGTAATTTCCAAAATAACTGTTGTGGAAGCTAAAATAGAAGCTAAAATGCGTGAAAAAGAAGAGCAGGAGAAACAGAACATTAAAAACTAATTGATGTAATAATAATAAAAAAGGGTTGTCTGGTACGCTTTCCCCGGACAGCCCTTTTTTTATCATCGAGATATGGGCCAAGAGACTATGTTATTCAGTTATCAGACATCTCATATTTTTTGTGGTGAATTAGTTCATCGGCTGTACGCAGTATGCCTTCAAGGCAATTACTGCGTAGGCTGGCTGTGGGCTTACAACCTGAATCCAATGGCAGCCCTAAAGGTTACGCCAAAACCACCACGAGGTCCGTCTATGCTGCCGCCCCAATCCCATGACTCTCTAAGCATCCAGTCAAAGATTTCAGGTGTAGCACGGTAAGACCCCAGCAACTGTGTTCTAATAAACGTATTTCTGTCTATATCAAAATCACCGCCTACTCCAAATAAGAGCCTAAAAGAGCTATAATTTTCCCCGCGTTCAAAGGCGCGATCAAAATCAAGAAACCTTCCAACGGAGCGTACTGAGTTGTACCCAATACCCAAAAGCGGATAAATTTCAATGCCGCTTCCCAGATAAAAGGGTAGTTTTCCCAGCAAACTAATGCTTAGGGCAGTAGATGAACTGCTAAAAGTTTCGTTCCAGCTATTCTGGTAAGAGTGCATGCCCCCCGACGACGTCATCCGACCTTCATAATTCCATGTTAAAGAACCTCTCATTAGCCCAACTGAAAGCTCAAAAAACCTTGCGTCTACAAATCCCCACACTCCAAAACCAGACTGGCTAAGTGAGAGTTCATCCTCTCCTCTATCTGTTATCCACATCCCCCCACTTTGCCAGCTAGAATTCCAACTCTCATTCATAGAGCCCAGTCCTCCTCGCTCATACATCAATCCGCCACCAACGCTGAATTGCGCAAAAGCCCCTCCGCTAACAAACGCTGCTAAAACCAAAACAAATAACCCTTTTTTTATCATATATCCCTCCTATATGATTTGCTTAAGTTAGCGTCCTCTGCCAAGAAACCCACGAGCGCCGCGCATTGCATCATCAACAATGTTTGTGTTGCCATCGCCAGAACTTGCTCCGCTGCTACCTGTATTGCCTACAAAACTGTTTCCGGATCTAGTGGTTTGTATAGCGCCGCCAGGAGATATTGATGACGTAGTGGTCGACTCTTCCACAAGCGTTCTTTCTGTGTACCTTATGACAACTGCTGTTGCAGTATTTATTTCCGGTTGTCGTCCCGGTATATGTCGCCAGTCTACACGAACATTGATAATATCATGACCTCCTATTGCAATTGCTCTGTCCATAAGATCTGCAATCATTGTCCGGTGTTGTACATCCCTTATTACCACTGCTCCAACAACAGTATAGTCTTTGCTGGGGATAAAGGTGTAGTCTGATATAACAGGAAACCTGCTTGGGAAAGGCTCTGTGGTAGCGCATCCTGTCATTGAAACCCAAATTATCGCAACAACTGCGATAATTGCGAAAAGTTTGGCTTTACTTCTCATAATATTAACTCCTTTTTTGTGACACCAGCCCCCCATTTGAGCGGATGATCACATTGATTTATCCGCCCTTCATGGGCATTTCCTCCAACCAGAGGAATATAAAAATCCACGCATAAAGCCTATATGCCTGGCTTGTGCCAAAAAAATGAGAAAAAAATAGCTATGTATTAGTTGTATTGCATAGTTTAGTTGACAGAGGTACTTATGTTGTGTGTATAATTTGTTGTTTGTTGTTTGTTGTTTGTTGTTTGTTGTTTGTTGTTTGTTGTTTGTGGGAGCGGTGTCTAAAATTCAAGTTCATCATTAAAAAAATGATAACTCCTTGAGGACTTGATGTCAATAAAAATTTTACACAGCATAGATATTTGATAAGAGAGTTCAATACCCCAATTAGATTTTAATAGGAGTACAAGAGGGAGAGCGTGGGAAAGCAAAGAAAAATCAGCAAAAGAAGCATTGCAATGATTATCATTGTCATGTTGTTTTTTACAACAACACTCCTGCACTTGTCTGGGTTTTTTAATTTTCTGGAATACAAGTCTTATGATTTAAGGGTACAATTTTTTTCAAAATATAGCCGCCCCTCCGATGATATTGTAGTAATTTTGCTGGATCAACACAGCCTTGACTGGGCTCAAAGAGAACGGGGCTGGGGATGGCCTTGGCCGCGTCAGGCTTATGCTGAAATAGTGGATTATATGCGTCAAGGAAAAGCTCATTCAGTTATTTTCGATCTTATTTTTTCAGAACCTTCGATCCATCGCAATATCAGGCAAGACGAGATCGTTGACACTGCAATTGGAAAGCTGGAACAAACCAGAGCCCTTATTGCAGGAGGAGAGATTCGCTCAGCAGACCCGATTTTCATGGAAATAGAAAAAACTATCCAAAGTTTAAGCGCCAGAGAGGATGATGAAATTTTTATCCAGGCAACGCAAAACTTTGACCGCGTGGTGCAAACAGTTTTTTTTAGCAGTCAAACCGGGAATATTTTTTCCTGGCCCGAAAGTCTTAATCAACCCTTGTTTGAACTTAAAAACTTTGGTACTGTGTTGGAAAAATTTGAACTTGGCAGGGAAATAGGGGCTCAGTTTCCAATTCCGGGATTGCGGGAAGCTGCCGGGGCATTGGGAAGCGCTACAGGTATATTGGATTCAGACGGCGTTATCCGAAGGCTAAGGCTCTTTACCATGTTTGACGGCAAAGCTGTACCCGGGCATGCTGCTGCTGCTCTGCTGGTTTCGGGGCATAAGCCGCAAATCAGTTATAATGAAAGAAGCAGAGCCATCCAGTGGGGAGATTTTTCCATTCCTGTTGACAGAAACGGCAAAACCATATTGCGATTCCGGGAAAATCTTGACCGTTATATCCCATATAGCGCCATGTACATTCTGCAAAGCGCCGAAGCGCTTGAGAGGGGCGAAACACCTCTTTTGCCTCCTGAAAATTTCCGGAATACTCATGTGTTTCTGGGGGTACATGCTCCCGGTCTTTTCGATATTTTTCGTACTCCCATTTCCGGGGCATATCCTGGCATGGGTTGTCACATTACCTTTTTGGATAATATGCTTCAGGGAGATTTTATTCGCGAAAGCCCTCAATGGCAAAACCTGCTTATTCTTTTGTCTGCGATCGCTTTAACAGTTCTGCTCGTTATGTTCTCCGGACGTATTCCTCTGGCAGTTGGCGGAACGATTCTTATTGCGCTCTTGATCACTGTTGTTTCATTCGCAGCTTATCACTGGGGAAACCTCTGGCTTCCCATTGTGCCACATATAGCGGGAATTGCTCTGGCTTTTGCAACAGTAACTCTTTACAACTATGCCACCGAAGGCAGTCAGAAGCGGTTTATCAAATCTGCTTTTTCCCAATATCTTTCACCCAAAGTTATTGAAAGAATAATCGCAGACCCTTCCCAGCTTAAACTTGGAGGCGAAAAACGGGAAATGACAGCGATTTTTACAGATGTCAGAGGTTTTTCCACAATTTCAGAAGCTCTTGGCGACCCTGTAAAATTGGTAGAGCTGCTTAATCTTTACCTTACCAAAATGAGCAATATTATTCTTGACAATCAGGGAACTATTGACAAGTATGAGGGGGATGCGATTATTGCTTTTTTTGGAGCGCCGGCGCGCATGGATAATCACGCAATACTTGCGTGTCGCTCAGCAGTTCTTATGAAAAAAGCTGAAAAAGAAATCAACAGAGCAGCGCTGGAGCAGGGACTTATTTCCCAAGAGGTAATGCAAACGTTAGCTTCAAAAGGCATGCTAAAAAGCGCGGAAAATCCAATGCCGTTATTTACCAGAATTGGAATCAATACCGGCGAAATGGTAGTAGGCAATATGGGTACTCCAAATAAAATGGACTATACCATAATGGGAAATGCTGTGAATCTGGCAGCCCGGCTTGAAGGGGTAAACAAGCAGTACAACACTGGCGGCATTCTTATAAGCGAATATACACGGGGCCATCTTGCGGATAATTTTATTCTGCGGCCACTAAGCAGGGTTAGGGTAGTGGGTATTAGCACCCCTTTACGGCTTTACGAACTTTTGGATATTGCAGAAGAAGCATCCGTGGATATTGTTGCAGCAGTAAAGAGCTGGGAGCAGGGGTTCATGGCTTATGAAAACCGGAATTTTCTTGCTGCCCGAAATATTTTTGATACCATTTATCAGCAAAACAACGAAGATTTAGCTGCTAAAAAATACTTTGACCGCTGTGTCAAATACCTTGTTTCTCCGCCTGATGAAATTGCATGGGATGGGGGAGTAGATAATTTAACGGAAAAATAGTATATAATTATTATTGAGGTGATGTTATGAAAAAAGCAATTATTGCCTTAGGCCTGATAATGTTTGTTTGCGGACTTGTTGGGGCACAGGCTAACAGGGGTGGAACCATGTTTGTGGCAACCAGGACTGTTGATCTCAAAGCAGGCACAGGATTTTTTGCCAGAACCAATGCTACTTTAAACTACGGAGACGCAGTTACTGTTCTTCAGGTTAGTGGTAAATGGATTGAAGTGCGAAGCGCATTGAATCCTTCGTTAAACGGATGGACAGCAACAGCCAATCTTACAGCGCGGCAGATTGTGCCAAGCAGCGGAACTACCGCAACAACAAGGGAAGTTGCTCTGGCTGGAAAAGGCTTTGACCGGGAAGTAGAGAACACCTACAGGCAGACAAGAGGTGGTCTGAATTATGCTGATGTTGACAAAATAGAGGCAATTACTGTAAACGAAGCAGCGCTTTTGCGGTTTCTTCAAGAAGGCCGCCTGCAAATAGGAGACTAACATGAAGAAATATACCTATATCACTATTGCAATAATATTTATTGCTATTTCAACTGTATTATTGTCATGCCAACATGCTGCACAAGCAACAGATATTGGCAATCAGGTAGCCGGCATTGTCAGATCAATAGATCCAAACACGATCGAAGCAGCCAGAAGATCTGCGCAGGCTATTGGCAGTGCAGCAGAGCAAATTACACCTGAGCAGGAATACTTTATCGGAAGAGCTGTAGCTGCTAATATCCTTGCCAGATATAATATCTGGAACGGAAACCCAGAGCTGACTGCTTATTTAAATCTAATTTGCAAAGCAATTGTCATTAATTCACCCAGACCAAATATTTTCAATGGTTATCGCGTGGCAATTCTGGACACTAACGAAATAAATGCCTTTGCCACTTCTGGCGGGCACATCTTTTTGACCAGAGGGCTTATTTCTGTTGCCAGATCAGAAGATGCGTTAGCTGGCGTTATTGCTCATGAGATTGCCCATATACAGTTGCAACATAGCATCAAAGCAATCAGGACAAGTCGCATAACCAATGCTCTGGTTATTACCGGTACAAGTGTGGCAGGAGCAATAACAGGTTATAATGTTAATGAGCTGGCTGATGTTTTTAATGAATCTGTTGGGGAAATCGTAAGCACTCTGGTTGACAGCGGCTATTCCCAATCTCAGGAATTCGAAGCTGATAATATTGCTTTAAGCCTTTTGGCTGCCGCAGGGTATAATCCATCAGGCTTGATCGATATGCTAAGGGAGTTGAATAATATCCAGAGCAGTCGTCCAGGCGGATTCAACAGGACTCATCCAACTCCTGCCAGGCGTATACGTAACGCAGAAAGCTCTATGAGGCAACATACTGTGGTTGATACAAGTTCGTACAGGCAGGCAAGATTCGATGCGCTAAGAATCAATTGACACATTGATTTGTGTCAGTTGGCGGTAAATTTTAGAAAAGAATCAAACCGCTTATTATGTTTAACAATATGACCAGACAAAGAGCGCCCTGAAACAGGCGCTTTACGGTTTTTTCCGAGGAGATTTTGGTTAGCTTCGCGCCTATTAAGCCGCCAAAAGAGGCTGCTATTATTACGAAGGGGAGAATTGCAAGGTCGAAGTAAAGATAGCCCACAGTTAGACCCAACGTTACCAAGCGTGAAAGGTGAGAGAATAGAATGACGACAATGGAATAGGCTGTAGCGTCTTTGATATTCATGCCAAAGAAAATCATGAAGATGGGGACATTTAGGGGGCCGCCTCCTATACCCAGAAATGTGGCAATGGTACCCAAAAATACACCGAGGATAACAATTAGGATATTATTTCTTAGCTCGCAGCGGAGGTCATTTTTTGCAGTTAAGATTAGGGAGATGATGAGTACTATTATTGTTACTACTATTTGTATGTATTGAACAGTGGTTTCATGCTGGAAGAATGCGAGAAAGTATTCCAGCAGAAGATTGCCGATTGTGCCTCCAAAAACTGCGCCCAGAGAGACCAATATGGCGATTTTGGGGTTGATCTTCGTACCGTCCTGGATTTTTTTTATTGTGGAAACTATGGCCATAAATAAGATGGCAGAACTTGCGAAAAAGCCGATGTTCATTACATCGTGGTGTCCTATGGCATCGAAAATGGGACGAAAGAATAGCCCACCGCTAAGACCAACTATCGCGCCAAAAATGCAGGAGAGGAGAATTACTATGGAATAGGTTATACCAATAAGCAAAAACTCCTCGCTTTTTATATCAAAATTATCTATTTTGTGTGTGAACTAAAAAGCCCTGAAAGAAAGTCAAGTTCATCATTCGTAATGCCTTTTTTGTTTTTATGATTGTCATGAATATGTTTATGTTGGTCTGCTTCATATTGGGTTAAATGCCTGAACTTAACAGTTTTCATGTATTCTACAGCTTCCGGCATAGCAAAATGCTCTGATATAGGTACAGCCATATAACCAGGCTTGTTAAAAAGCAGCAAAGAAGATATATACATAAACTCATAAAAATCTTCTATAGTTTTTCGCCTTCCAACCATAGGACAGGAAGCAGGCGGTTTTGATGGGTCAGTTCTTATTATTCTTTGTTTAATGGCTTTAATCATTGAATAGTAGAAATCAAATTCATCAAGAACCACAGAGCCTACAGCAACCCCAAGCCTTTTTTCTTCCTCTTTGACAAGAGAAGCAAACAGATTAGGTTCAATGCTACTCCACACCTTTTCAGGGTCAAACCGCACCATCCTTATAGTTCGATTTTTTGTAGTAATAAATAAAGGTTCGCCCGCTAAATCATTAAGCTCATCAAATATATATAACCTCTGCTTATCTATAGTTGTCGTATGAACCTCTCCGGTAATCATTATCCTTCCAATAGAAGGGTCTTTCTTTACAGCAGCCCCAATAACCTCAAGGTCTACTGCTGTCATTTCTCCTCTTGTTGTCCAATCTTTCATTTTTTCTCCTTTAAAAACCCCTTTATAAAAAGGATTATACGATATTTTGCCCTGTATTTGAAGCCTTTTTAAAAACTCCTCATTAAACCTTTTATTTAACTCAAACCTAAGTTAGTCTGCCTGATTTCATGAAGGTATAATGCATTAAATCTCCAAAAAATAGCTGTTAGAGGAGAAAAGTATTTTTTCAGGATGCCCTATTTAGAATATTCTAAAAAAAGCCGTAATATAGAATATATGAACTTTAAATCCCGTATTTTTGCAACAGTATATATATTTACAGTTGTATATCTCTCATTGTCTTTTGTTTACGGGAAAACAGGTCTATTTGCTACAAAAGAACTTCTTGATTATAAAGAAAAAATTAATTCAAATATTACAGAGCTTATAAAAATAAATTATGATCTTACAAACAGGCTTCAGCCTTTGAATACTATGGAAAAAATGAGACTAAAAGCAAGAGAAATGGGCTATATTGCCCCGAATGAAAGAAAAATATTTCTGGCAGGACTTGAAAGGCCAGATGTCTACCACTCTTTAGGGAATATAGTTTATGTAGATAAAGTTGTAGAAGATAATAGCCAATTTATTAGAGCAATGAGTTTTATTTTTTCATTGCTATTTTATATTCTTTCCTGCATATTATTACCAGAAAAAAATGTCGCTAAAAAAAGCAGACAACATAAGAAGCAAGATTACGGAGAAGCTGGAAAACAATGGTATAATAATACTGTGTGACAATATACAGCATTGCTTGCAGCGCCTCGAAGCGGAAAATTAAACGGAGGAATTAAAATGGCAAATCTGAAAGGAACTAAAACCGAAAAAAATCTTATGGAAGCATTTGCAGGCGAAAGTCAGGCAAGGAATAAGTATACCTATTTTGCTTCCAAGGCAAGGAAAGAAGGTTACGAACAAATTGCTGCTATCTTTGAAGAAACCGCGATCAACGAAAAAGAACACGCAAAGATTTGGTTCAAGTTGCTTTGCGGGGGCGATGTTCCCGGCACTGTTGAAAATCTCAAGGCTGCTGCTGCTGGTGAGAACGAAGAATGGACAGAAATGTACAAGAGAATGGCAACAGAGGCTCGCGAAGAAGGGTTTAACGATATAGCATTTTTATTTGAGAAAGTGGGTAACATCGAAAAAGAACATGAGGAACGTTATCTAAAATTGCTTAAAAATATTGAGAATAACGCTGTGTTTGCCAAAAAGCAAAAATCGGTCTGGATTTGCCGTAATTGTGGTCATATTGCAGACAATGAAAACGCGCCAACTAAATGCCCTGTTTGCGCGCATCCACAGGCTTACTTTGAGTTGCGGGCAGTCAATTATTAAGAAGAACTGGAAATTATTCATGGGTAAGTGTTTCACAAGCGCCCTATTTTACTTAGAATTACAGATAATCCGGCAATAGTAGCTGTTTCTGTTTTTAAAACTCTTTTTCCCAGGCTATATAATTTAAATCCATGATTTTTAAGCAAAACTCTTTCTCTGTTACTAAAACCACGTTCTCCACCCACAGCAAGAATAATCTCCGGAATAGAGATACTGTTTTTGGACCAGCAGTCATCTTCTGAATTTTTAACAGGGAATATTTCTTTGGGATATTCCAGCGAATCAAGCGATTTTTCTGCTTCATAATTGTCAAGAGCAGCTCTTATACTATTTTCAGGGAGATTTTTTAGACATTTATCAAGGTTTGAAAATAAAAAAATATTGGGAATATCGCAGGCGCAAGCCTGACATGCACCTTCTATCAAATATTCTTTATAATTATCATTTTTCCATAAATTACTTTCAAAATATGATTTTTCGCTTTTATCAAGAAGGGAAAGATAAATAGCTGAAACCCCAATTGTAGTACAGTTTTTGAGTATTCTTTTTGCATCAATTGGGCGGGTAATTGCTGTAAGAAGTGATACAGGATTTTTTTCAACAGTTTTTCCATCATATTGAAAAGTAAAATAAAGATAATGATTATCGATTTTATAGATTTTTGCTTTACCTGTTCCATTATTGATAACCCCACCTAAGAACATATCTTCTTCTTTTAATTTTAATATTTCAATGATATGTTTTGCCCGTTTATCATGGATTTTTAATGGAGATTTTATTTCTTCTTGAGAAAAAAGCACTATATTCATTTTTTTATATCAAAAACTTGTTTTTGAAGCTTTAAAAATTAAATTCATAATTTATATTTTATGTTATAATTGCTATAATTTATAGAAAAAAATATAAATATCAGCTATTGTTTATTTTTATAGGAGAATGCGGTCTTTATGGAAAAAGCAGATAATGTTTTGTTTCTTGACGAATTTAAAGAAATTGAACCATATAGAGGCGATATTTTTACTGCTGCTTTAAAAAGGCTAAAAAACAGCAAAATTTTGATAAAAGCGCTTAGAAAAACTGTATTTTCCAAAGCTCCTTTTATATTTAATCCTATTCTCAATTTATTAATAAAAATATATATACGATATACTTTAAAAGGTGTTGATACCCCTTCCAAGTTTCAACTTACAGTTATAAAAATTATTGTAGGAACAGTAGTAAAAAAAACAATTTCAGAAATGACATATTCTGGACTGGAAAAACTGGATTTTCATAAGCACCACTCTCTTTTGATTTCTAATCATAGGGATATAACACTTGATCCTGCGCTTGCAAGCCATGCAATTGCAACAAATAATATGCCTGTTTTTGAAGTAGCGTTTGGAGATAATCTTCTTGTAAACGATCTTGTAGCAGACCTTATAAGGATCAATAAAGGATTTATTGTCAAAAGAAATCAGCCCCCAAGAGAGCAGCTTAAATCAACAGTTACACTATCAAAATATATATGGTATGCTCTTAATACGCATGATTCTGTATGGCTTGCCCAGAGAGAAGGGAGAGCAAAAAATGGAGATGATATTACAAATCCTGCATTAATAAAAATGTTGTATCTTTCCCAGAGAAAAGATGGGCTGGAGTTTTCAGATTTTATCAATAAGCTTAAAATAGTGCCATTGGTTTTATCTTATGAATTTGATCCATGCGACAAATTAAAAGCAAGAGAGCTTTACAGACGTGATACAAATAATAATTATAAAAAAAGGAAAAATGAAGATTTTTTAAGCATGGTGCATGGAATAACAAGTTTTAAAGGGAGAGTCCATCTTGTTTTCGGAGAAGTTCTTAGAGGAACATGGAATGACCCTAAAGATGTTGCTGATGCAATAGATGCTTTTGTTCATACTAATTACAGGCTGTGGCCTTCAAATTATCTGGCTTATGATATTCTGCACTCTACAGATAAATATGCGTCAAAATATGATGCAAAATATAAAGAGTCATTTATAAAACGCTTTTGCAAACTGCCAGATAAAATAAAAATCTATGCTTACCAAGCATATTCAAAGCCGGTGGAAAATGCAGAAAAATACCAAGACCAATAAAATAATAAGTTATTTTACGATTTTAATTTTAACAATATTCTTACTTTCCTGCTCTGAAAACGCTCCGGAAATAAACCAGATTTTCTGGCAGATAACAAAATTTCATGATGTTGAAAATAATGTTTTTTATGACAGGCTCTCTGTTTTTTTGGATGTTTTTGACGAAGATGGAGTTGAAGATATAAAAACAATATATATTATTAATGATAGAGAAGAGCTTTTCTGGAAGATAAACGAAGAAACATGGGTTTTTAGAACAATCAATAACGAAAACTGGTTTGGGTCCAACAATATTACAATGCATGATTTTTCGGGTTTTCCTTTTGGACAATACCGCGTTATTGTTATTGATGATGTTGGGGAACGTGCAGAAACAACTTTTACTATATCATCTTATGACAGAAGCTTTAATCTATCTGCATTCCCATCCGCAGTTATAGAAAATAATGCAATTTCTTTTTCTGGTAATACCGACGCTCTGTGGTTTTATAATCAGGATATGCGCTTTATGAGTGAGGTAAATGTAGGCGGTAGGGATAACAGAACAGCGGCTTTCCCTGGTAACGCAAATACTCTATTTTTATATAGATATGACAGGGTTAGTGGTTATGGTTTAATGACCGGCCCTTTTAGAGCTGATCCTAGGTAATTTTTTTAAGCTCTTCGATTATTTGCTCTTTTGTAACAATATCAACAGGTCTGTTTTCTATAAACGCAAGAGCTTTGCGGTTAAAATCTGATGCTGAATATACAATACCTTTTATTATATTTTGCTTTTTCATCTCTTCTATAAAAGTACGCATATGTGACTCATCTACTGGATCTGTCATTCTGAAAAAATTTATTAGAGTAGATTGTACTTTAATATTTCTCCATTTCCCTGCGCTTTTATCTACTGCGACTATCTGGCATCCATTTTTTATTATTTTTGAATCTTGCTGTGAATAACCTTTTATATCAATAATTTTAAGACACATTTCAAGAAATTTGTCATTGCCTTCAATAAGAAAATCTTTCATAACATCTTCTGTACGAATATCCTGATATTGGGCAAGTTTTTGGGGTACATCCTTAAAATTGGGTTTTTTTGCATTTATAGCTTCCCACTGTTCAATAGCATCTAAAACTTTTCGCTCGTTTTCAAAACAGGTTGCAAGAAAATATCTTGCATGAAGAATTTCACTCTCATTAGCTTCTTTGGAAAGCCTTATGATGCGTTCAAATTCAGTAATAGCCACATCATTTTTTCCAGATATCATTGAGCAAATGCCTTTTTCAATTATTGATTTTATTTTTAGCTCTGGATCTTTTTGCGCTTTTTCAAAAGCCTGTATTGCTCCGGCAAAATTATGGCTATCTTTATTTATTTTCCCAATATGAAAAATAGCTTGAGAATTTTCAGGATTATATTTTACAGCTTCTTCCATTTCTGATTTTGCCTGCGGAAGCTTTTTTAAACTATAATAGAGTTTTCCAAGATAAAAATGGGCTTTGTCGTTTCTTTTATCAAGTTCTATAGCTTTTTGATAATGGCTCATAGCATTATCAACATTTCCCCTTTTTTCAAAAAGAGACCCAACAAGATACTGATAATCTGAATTATAAGGGTCTTTCTTTATAAGAAGCAAATATTCTTTTAGAGCCTCTTCATCCTGGTTAAATTGTATAAAAAGCGCTGCAATTGCTTTTCTAAAAGCCTGTTCATTGATAATGCCTTCGAATTGACCTATCTTGTTTACTTTGTTATATTCCATTAACGCCAAGTCTGGTTTTCCGGAGAGGTTATAAGCTTGGCCAAGCAAATAGTGCAATTCAGGGTTTGATTGGTCTTTAGCTAAAAGCTGTTTGGCAATTTTTATTGCTGATTGATGTTTGCCACTTTTTATAAGATTATTTATTGTTACCATCTTCCTTGGGAAGAGAAAGGATTTGAGTAAGAATATTATAAAAAGAATTGTGCCTATACCGACAATAGAAATAATGACAAAAGACATTAAAAACCCCTATAATACAGCATATATTATGAAAAAAACCTTATCAACTATCCTAATATTATTATTTTTCACTTCTTTTTTCAATCTTTATGCGCAAGAAATGATTTTTCAGGCAGCAGAGGAACTGTTTATGAATAACCAACCTGCAGATGCTATTCCTCTATTTATTTCAGCATTGCAACATGATCCAACTAATGACAAAATATATATGATGCTTGGAATTTCTTATGCTCAGACAAGAAACTTTAACCAGGCTGTTGAAACTTTTCTGGAAGGGGCAAGGAGAGCTTCAAGAGACAGGGATATATTTTTCTATAATGCGGGAAATATCTATTTTATTATGGGCGAATACGCGTCTGCAAATGAAATGTATTCAAGAGCTATTATGGAAAATAGGAATAATGGGAATATTTATCTAAATAGGGCAAATGCAAGGCTTAATATGCAAATGTTTGAGGAAGCTTTGGCTGATTATAGAGTTTATCTGGTTTTTAACCCTCAATGTCATCAAAGAGAGTCGATTTTTCAACTAATAAATCTTCTTGATAACAGAGTTGCTCAGGAAAGAGAACTTAGAGAAGCAGAAGAGCAGCGCAGACTTGCAGAAGAGAGAAGAAGGCAGGAGCTTCTTGAGGAAGTTTTGGGTTCTCTTCAAAATGTGATTGGCGAAACACGCGGCGCTTCTGCAGGGTCAGAAAGGGTAAGCGGTTATATAGAAGAACTTGATTTAGATGATTAAAAATGTAAATTTAGTATTATTTTAAAATGGAGAAATGGATGCTTGATCGTAAAGTTATAATTATATCTGTAACAGCGCTTGTGTTATGTATTCTTGGTGGTGTTATTTTTTTTGGCTTTGGAGGAAGTAATGCAGCAAGAGAGATGCGCAGGGGTGAAGTTGTCTCTGAATCAGAGCAAATTAGATTAAATACAATACGGCTTGCAAGAGAATATTATGAAAAAGGTGAATATCAGAGAGCTCTTGACCTCTTGGATAATATTTTAATCAGAAATCCTGATGATAAGCAGGCAAGAGATGTAAAAGATGCTGTTATAGCTGGCAGGAACAGGCAAGCTGCAGAAGAGCGGGAAAGAGGTCTGGCGTTTCAGGGGGATCTTAGAAGGAGCATTGATGACCTTGAAACAGCTCTGGACCGTAGAACAGCAATGCCTGCAATTCAACAACCTGCTGCACATCAAACAATCCAGCCAACAACTCAACCCGCTGCTACTGAAAGAGGAGGGTTATCAGAAGCTGAAAGAGCGAGACAGAGAGAAGTTGCTAATCTTATAAGCCAGGGGATTGAAAAAATGAATGCTGGCCAGCATGCAGCTGCACGAAGAGATTTTGATTCTGCATTAAGGCTTGATGAAAATTCCGCAGAAGCATGGGCGCGCAAAGCAGAGTCATTTCTTAATGAAAACACCTCACCAGAGAATTTAAGAGAAGCTGCTGCAAGCGCAAGAATAGCTATAGAAAAAGATCCCAATAATTGGCTTCCATACTATATACTTGGACAGGTTTTTAATGAAACAAGAGATTTCGCAAGCGCGATAGAAGAGCTTAAAAGAGCAGCCAGGCTTAATCCGCAAAATTATTCGATCCAGTATGACCTTGGCAGAGCTCAATTTGCTGCAAGGCAGTTTCCAGATGCGAGAAATTCATTTGAGAGCGCTATTCGTCTTAACAGAAATTTTCCTAATGGGCATTTCAGGCTTGCCAGAACATTTCAGAATCTTGGAGATCAAAACAGGGCTCTTGCTGCTTATCGCGAAGCAGTCAGATTGGATAGCAATTTTCACCTTGCTCATTTTGAGATAGGAAATATTTTACTGGATAGAAATGATTATAATGGAGCGTATCAGGCTTATCTTAGGGCGTATAACTTAAATCCACAGCAGCCTGCATACGCAATACAACTTGGCACAGTTCTTTCGTGGCTTGACAGAAACAGAGAGGCAGAAGAATTATATCTTAAAGCTCTTGCATTACGTCCGGATTCTGCTATTTTAAATAATAATCTGGCTATTCTTAAAATCAATAATAGAGAGTTTTCCGAAGCTGTTAATTTTGCGCGCAGAGCTGTAAGTCTTGAGCCAAGAAATGCAGTGTTCCATTTTACGCTTGGACAGGCTGCAGAAGGGGTGGGAGATCAAAATACTGCAATACGAGCTTATAGAGATGCAATAAGTATTGATTCAAGGTATCAGCCTCCATATATAAACCTTGGGCGAATATTCGATGAGAATAATATGCATGATCAGGCTCTTGCCTTGCTTTTAACAGCTTATGAGCTTGATGGAAGTGGTTTTGCTGTTAACAATAATCTTGGTATAGTATACCTGCATAAAGGGCTTTTTAATGACAGTATAAGGCACTTGACTGCTGCAATAAGAATTCTTTCAAATTCATCTTCTGCAAGATTTAACCTTGGGATTGCTTATATAGAAACAGGTAATGATGAGCTTGCAATAAGAACCTTTACTGAACTTATCAGAATAGATCCAAATTACTTTGATGCTTACTATAGACTCGGCCACCTTCACATAAAAAGAGGAGAGCAAAGGCAAGCAGAAGAAATATTCCGCACCCTACTTGAAAGAAACCCAAACTATGAAAGAAGAAGCGAAATACTGAATCTTATTGGGTAACTGAAGCCATATTTCGTAATTTTAAGAATAAATTCATCTTATTTTTGCGGGATAATATGCTATTTGTGAAAAAAAACGCCTAAAATTCAGGAGATCTGACAAATGCTAAAAAAACCTTGACAAATTTCCATTTTCTAATATCATTCTTTATATATACAAATGGATTGTTTTCAAAAATGTACTTCAGGAGGTATACTTTGTTCTTACACGATGGCCCGCAGGAAAATGAATTTGGATTTTCATTGGCAAAAGAAGACTTGCGCAATGCAAGTAAAGGCACTTTGCCTTCAAAAACAATGACTTTTGGAAATACAAAAAAGCTTATTATTCTGATTTTAGCGCTTTTTGTACTTATTAACAGCGGGTTATATGCCCGGGATGTGTTTCCAAATACAGATTTTTGGTCACTTGATTTTGGGATTGGAGTTAGTGACATCCTTGTAGAAGGGAGTTCTTTCCAGGTTATTTTTGACCCAAAACTTAGTCTTACACACGCATTAATGATTGGAGCCAGATTTGGCGCGAATTATAGCATTGAGGAAGATAACCGTAATATATTAACTTTTGAGAGCCAAGCCTATTTACGCTGGAATTTTCTCCGTATTGGCAGACCACATAACACGACTAATGTTTTTATTCAGGGTGGTATTGGGCTTCTTGCAGCATATAGGGGGAACCATGAGAACACTTCGCCATTTGGTGATGTAACAATGACCCGCGGTTCTATATTGTTGGATGCAGTGCTGGGAGTGACTATACCGTTATCTGAGAGGTGGCATATAGAGCCTCAGATTCGCGGTGGATATCCACATATTGCAGGTGTTCTTTTAACAGCCGGGTATAAATTCCGGTTACCAAGGACAGTGTGTCGAGAGCTTGACCCCAGTGAAATTGTTAGGATAATAAAAATTGCTGCAATTGAATTCATCCTGTTTGGACCAGATATAGGCAGATATAATGTAGGCATTGACCGTGACGCTCAACAGCTTAATGAGCTGGTTTTAAATTATGTGGCGCAGACTCTTAACGATAATCCTGATTATAGGGTCAGGATAGAAGGGCACGCAAACCCATATACCATAAATGTCAGCGAAGCTGAAGATCTTATGGCCCTTAGTTCAATGAGGTCAGATACAATAGCAGAACAGCTTAGAATAAGAGGCGTAAGAGATGAGCAAATGGTAATCGTTGCTTTTGGGGGCACAAGGAATGCGACCAGCGAATGGGATGTCAGGAACAGGAACCGCAGGGTTGAATTAATGATCATCCAGGTAGATACCAACTTATAATTGAGGGAACAATAATTATGAAAAAAATAAATAAAAAACTTATTTTAGGTTTGATAATAGTATTTGTTTGTATTTCTTTTACTACTTGCGAAATGGAAAACCCAATTATGGAAAAATGGTGGGTAGAGAAAGAGCTGGGCCTTGGAACGCAGGGGGAGACAGAGTGTGAGGAAGAGGGTGATAATGAATGCATTTATTCTGACCCTCAGATAAGAATTCGTACCATTCAAGTCGTTACATTTGCGGGAAATCAAATTAAATACAATAGGCTTAATGCTGCTGATGATAAAGGGGACGACTACGACCCAAACCTAACTCCCCCAGGCCCGGGACTAGGTTCTTGGTTGACTGTAGCAGACCAGAAAGTTAATAATGCAGCTTTATTTTATGTGGCACGAACCCTGTTTCTTAATCCTGATTTTAGGGTTTTGTTACAGGGACATGCTAATCCAACAGGCGTAGTTAATGAAGACGAATCTCTAAGGATTATTAGTGAAGGAAGGGCCAGAAGCGCAGAAGATTATCTTGTAAGAGCATATGCCCTTATTATAAATGGCCTTCCCACGGATTGGCATGATCCACATTTTCCAGCCCTTTGGCTGCCTGGTGCGGACTGGGACGGGCCCGGAGGCATATATGGAGGTCACTGGGAAGGCACACTTAATGCGCAAGGTCAACGTGTTCTTGATCTTATGGATGAAGCCAGAGCTCTATTAGAACCGCGAATGATTACCGAGGGATATGGCGGTGATATGGCTTTTATACTACCCGGTGGTAATGGTGGTGTACAGGGTGATTATCCGTTATATAACCGCAGGGTTAATTTAGTGGTTTATACCATTATTTATAATTAGCGCCAATTGAAATAATAATCAGGAGAAACAAATGAAAAAATTTATATATTTACTTATTCCCATTCTGGCGATTTTTACCCTCATTGCCTGCAACACCATTGATCGTATAATAGGAGGGGGTAGTGGTTCTGCGAACAGAATAGTTATCTATACTTCTATGTATGATAATGTAGTTGTAGCTGTGCAGAGAGCTTTAAAAGAAGAATTTCCAAACTATGATATAGAGTTTGTTACCGGCGGGACTGGTCGTCTTCAACACCGGATTGCCACTGAACGAGCTGCTGGCAGACTTGGCGCTGACATAATAATGTTGGCAGAGCCTGCATATTCCCTGGAATTGAAACAGAGGGGAATGCTTCATTCCTTTAGATCCAGAGAAGCTGCTAACCTTGCTTTTGAGCATGATCCGGACGGCTACTGGTATCCAGTGCGGGTAAATAATATGGTATTGGCATTTAATCCAGCAAGAAACGCCAGAAATGCTGTCCCTAATTCTTTTCATGACTTTGCAAATGATGCAAGAGTCAGGGGAGCAATTTCCATGAGAAATCCCAATGTGTCAGGGACAACTTTGTCAACACTTACTGCGTTAAGGGATAAGTATGGCTTTGAGTATTTTGATGCTCTTGGCAGGCAGAATGTGCAGATCGAATATGGTGATATTGAGGCATTGAGAAAACTGGAAACTGGTGAATACGCAGTTATTATGATACTGGAAGAATCTATTTTGCAAAGAAAGGAACAGGCAAGAGCAAATCTGGAGGTGATTTATCCTACAGATGGTACTGTTATGATCCCATCGACCATTATGATCGTTAACAACCGCTGGAGCGCCAACGGGAATGCTCGCGCAGCAGAAACGATTGTTGATTGGTTTCTTAGTACAGAGGGGCAAAATGTTATTGTAGATGGCTGGATGCATTCGGTCAGGAGAGATTTTTTCAGAATTCCTTTTGGCTCTAAACCCACTGCAGAAATTCGCGCTAACAGTATACCAGTGAACTGGGAAAATAATTTACGCCATAGAGAGCAGATACTGAGCAGATTTGAAGAGCGAAGGCGATAGGCGAAGCCTTTCCCGAAACAAGTACGGGACCTTCCCGAAGATTCCGGATTGCTTTGCATTGCAGGCAATCCGGAAATTTTCTTATAAGATCCTGTTTATTTGTTCGAGAAGTTCACTTTTCATTATCCTTTTCCAAATAGGCCTTCCATGAGGGCAGTAAGGTGATTTTAAACTGAATGCAGTTTCTATGATTGCTTTTGCTTCCATATCAGAAAGTATCTCTCCCCCTTTTATTGCTTTTTTGCATGCTGCTGTTGAAAAAAGTTTTTTTTGAACTTCATCAATATTACCTGGAGATTCAGATATAACAGCAATTATATCATTTTTTATATTACTTAAAATATCAGGTAAAGAATCTATAAAATAATTTCCTGTATCATCCTGTTCAATAATGATTCCAGTATTTTTATAGTCATCGATTACTTTGGGAGTAAGGGTCATGTTTTCCGGCAAATAAAGGGGAACCAGAAGTTTTTGCACTTCTGGTTTTTTACTTATAAGAGATTCATATATTGATTTTTCATGCGCTGCATGCTGGTCAATTACATAAAGAGAATCGTTTTTTTCGCAGAGAAGAAAAATATTAAAAAGCTGTCCAAGATATTTTACTGTTTCTGCCTCTTCCTGGGGAGAAAGAAAAGTGTCTGAAGGATTTAATGTTGTTGATCCTGCAGGAATACTCCTTTCTATCTCAGGCAGTACACCCTTTAAGGGTTTATCGGATCTATATATTGTATATGACTTATCATAAACCATATTTGTGAAATCCTGCTGTTCTGGTTTTGCAAAGCTGCGGCTAACGTTGTTGCCGGGAATATTGTTTGGAAAAAAAGTTTCGGATTTTATATTTGCTGCTGGAGAATTATTTCTAATTGTTTTTTTAAGTGTATCGGTTATAGAGTGGTGTATTTGCTGGATATTTTTTATCTTTGCTTCTTTTTTTGCAGGGTGTATGTTAAAATCAACAAGCGCAGGGTCATTTTTTATAAAAATAAATGCCAATGGAAAATGCCCACCAGGCATAAATTCCGAATACCCATATATAACTGCTTGAATCAATGAGTAATCGTGGATCCTTCTTCCATTAAGATAAATATGGATATATTTCCTGTCATTGCGATAAATTGCAGGATCTGCAGCTACCCCTTTTATAGTATATTTACCATAATCTGTTTCTTCTGTCTCATATAAGAAAACCTTATCTCTAAAAGCAGAATTGTAACATTCAAATATTCTTTCCCTTAATGTAGTAACGCCTAACATTTGTACAAGAACACCATCTATATAAAGTTTAAAGGTTATGTCTGGTTTTGCTGCAGCTTTTTCAAAAAATATATTTTTACAAAGATTTGTCTCTGCAGAAGGGTTTTTTAAAAATTGCTTTCTTGCAGGTATTGCGTAAAAAAGGTCTTTTACAGAAATAGTTGTCCCTTTTCTCGATGCAGATGTTGCGATAGTTACTTCCCCGCTGCTGTCTGTTTTTAGCATATTGCCCATAGAGCTGTTATTTTGCGCTGTAGTGATTTCAAGTCTCGAAGAAGCTGCAATACTTGAAAGAGCTTCGCCCCTGAACCCAAGAGTATGTATATTAAATAGATCTTCAACAGTTTCAATTTTTGAAGTGGCGTGCTGCATTACAGAAAGTTTTAAGTCTTCTTCATCCATTCCTGCGCCATTATCTATTATTCGTATCTCTTTCATCCCCGCAGATTCAATATGTACAGATATTTCGCTGCTTCCTGCATCTATGGAGTTATCCAAAAGCTCTCTTAAAACAGATGCAGGTCTGTCTATAACTTCTCCTGCTGCTATTTTTAGAGCTACATATTTTTCAAGTATTTTTATGCTTCCCATATCTTGTCCCAGTCCAGTCTTTCCGGCAAAAGCCAGAATCAGCTTATTATATAGTATTTATACAAGTTAGAACATTACTCTTCCGAAAATACCTGCCTGGAGCCCAAGCAGATAAACACTAGCACTATCATAAGAGTCATAGAGTTTGTGCCTTTCAAGTCCTATGGAAAGCAGTACCCGTATATTTCCTTTTGCCGGGAAAACAAGAGAAGACTCATGTGTTAACAAAAGAGACCAGGAGTTATGATCACTTAAACTGCTTTGAGGTTCTGTGCTGAATATGAGTGATTCAGTATGGACAAAATAGGGTGCAGGATCATTTTCTGTTGAAAGATGTCTTATTCTGATTTCATTTGTTGGTCGCGTTACCCACATAAAAGAAGCAGAGAGCGTATCGTAAAAATAAGTTCTGTTATCTGTGAACCTGTGAACATATCTGAATCTATTATCAATTACAAGCTCTGTTTCTCTGTGCCCTGCAAAATAGAAGCTGTTTCTGATACCAAGTTCCCTGTCTTGAGGTACGGGTGTATCAACAGAGCTTGTGGTAAGTGAAATTCTTGTTATAAATTCATCTGTTCTGTAAAAAGAAAAGAGAGGGCTAAGTCCGGCAGTTCCAAACATATTTATTGCTCTTGTAACATATTCGCCCCTGATTCTGTATGTATTCATAAAAGTATCATTTTCTTTTGAAAACTCTTTTAAGTAACGTACATTGAATTCAGAAGGTACAAAAAAATCTGCCATGGAAGGGGTTCTGCTTTTAAAAAACCTTACAAAAACTTCCGGCGTATATCTGCTGCTTGAAAGATATTGACTTTCTTCCTGGAATTTTTTTTCAAAACTTTCAAGAAAAAATTCCGCAAAAGGGATAGCGGTATAAAAATAGGTTTGCCTTGAAAAGTCTTCAAACCATAATTGCGTATCATCCACAAAACTTGTACCGCTTATATTTCTATTTATATAGTCAAAAGATCTTGAATATCCAGGAGTAAGTCTCCAGCCTCCGAAAGATCTGTTGAAAAACGGAAACTGCAACTCTGCTCTTCCGCTGTTTCGCTGCCTTCTGTCGCGATCTTCTCCGGTTGATGTTGCTCCTGCATTTATAAACAGATCTACTCCAAAAGATTCGCGGGCAGCAGAAAAATTGCTTTCACTAAGTATTGTTCTATCGGGCCACGGGTCGCTGTCTACAGGCAGAATTAGTGAAAAAGAATTGACCCAGTTTGCAAGGTATGAGGAATCATGATGATCATAGTAGGTGGATGTTTTTATAAATGTAAGGTTGGTTCCCCCATGCATTTCTCTTCCTCTGTCTGATCTATATCTAAAATTCCACCTTTGCGATAAGTCACTATAAATTAAAATTGATTCTGCAGAAACAGATGCAATTCCGCCTCTTTCTCCTATTCTTATTGCAAGTTCATCATACTTTGCAAAGGATAGAGTGTGTAGATCTCGTGATTCGCTATAGGAATCTGTAAATGTAATAAAATCAGTAAATAATGGGGACCTGTAAGTATGATCAATTGTGGAGTAGTTTTCACCTCCTGCCCATGAAAGGTCAATATTTGTTTCTAGGTTTGAATTAAAGATATCTGTTCTAAGAGTTGTTCTTGTTCTTGCGTTGCTTGCACTTGAATTATCATTAAGGTCAACGCTAAATTCTTCTGATGTGTACATAACATATTCTCTTATGTATAAATTGCTGATTATATTTGTTTCTCCTATTGAAAGAAGAGGTCCTGGAAAGTTGTGTTCATAAGTAACAGCGATGCCTGCAGCTGTAGATACTTTGGGATCAGTAAGGTGTACTTCGTCAAGGTATAATATTCCTGCATTGGAATTAGAAGTTACTCGAAACATTGAAAGGCCAAGATTTGTTGAAGTTGTTGTTACTATGCCTCCCATGTCTACGCCCGCAAGATATATTCTTCTCCTTTCAATATCTATTTCAAATTTTTTCCATTCATAAAATGGTTCTGTTTGAAATTCAGCTGTTACCCCTCTGCTGTTAGTATCTGTAAAAGAGATTGTAAATGAAGCTGGATTAGGGCTTCCAAGGTGCGGTATTCTTATGTACCCAGCAAGCTTTCTATACATCCCAAAGGGAACAGGGGTAGAAAACCCTGTAAGAGTATAACCTGTCCCATCCCAGCCAGATTCAAGTACTTTTTGGGTAGATGGAATATCAGCATTTCTAAAAAATATATTTCTTACTTCTGGATATGCATCTACAAGCATTCTTGGAGGGCGACGTACAGATTGCCTTTCAAATATTTCTTGGGCATGAGCAGAGCCGCTGGCAGTTGCGCTAAAAGGGGAATCTTTTATGAAAAGTTCTCCAATAAGAATCCTTCCCGAAGATAGAGCGCCCGAGTCATTTATATATATAAATCTTACAGCAGATGTTTGCGCAAGGCGTGTTCTTTCATCAACAGTAAAAATGTGATTTATTTTAAACCAGTTTCCATCTGCGGATATAGCTGTGAGAGTGAGTCCTCCTTGAGCTAAAAGGGATTCGAGTTCTATTGTAACAACATTTCTGGGGTCTTCAAGATCAAGCACTCCATTCCCATCCATATCTTCTGATTCAAGTAATCCGTTCCCGCCTATGCGCATAACAGTTCCGTTAGCAATATCATTAAAAGCAAAACCTCTTGAATGGATAGATTCTTCTCTGTCAAGTATTCCGTCTCCATCAAGGTCTTCGCATATAGTTCCAATTTGTATAAAAAGCCTGCCGCCCATGACATTTTCAGCCTTTATTATAAATGAAATACTCTCTGCGCCTGAAAGGTCTTGTCTGGGTGCAAATCTTCTTAAAGGTATCTGTGCACCTGCCCACCAGTTATTTGGTATTTCTTCCATATCCATAATAAGGACTTCTCCTACCACCCCATCGTTAGATGCCATTGCAGGGTATGGGCCTGGATGGTTCCCTGTTGTATAGCTGTGTATTTGGCCTGATGGAACACTCCAATTGTAATTGTTAAGAGTTGCAGTTGTGAGAGAATAGCTGTGATAATCTTTATATATAAGTTTTCCCCTGTTTTCTCTTGTAGGAAGAACAGCGGGGGGGAACCCTGAACTCATAAAATTCCATGTCTCATTATGAGGTATACTTGCAGGATAAATATGACCGAGCCCTAGTCTCAATGGTATGCCGGATTGCTGCATATCAAAAAGCCTGAGTATCCCTGTAGTATCCTGAGATGTTATGGAAAGTCCGGTATCGACTTCTATTCTGTAATTATCCCTTGTGTATGTGGCGCCCCCTGTAAAAAGCATTGACCCTTTATATTGCCCTGGAAAACGTGAATACTGGTTTTGAAGTATATTCCATTTTATTCCAAATGCAAGTTCTGTAGTTAAAAAGTCACCTATAAAAAACCTGTTTCCTGTTGCAAAAAGAAGGTCTCCGCCATCAGTATCTATAAAAGAAGATTTATATGTTATTCTTATCCTGTCATTGGGGTGAATGAATGTTCTGAATGTTACTACTCCGCTATGATAATCCACACTATACATTGTTTCAAGATTTCCATTGCGCATAACAACAACAGAGCCAGGAAGAACTCCGGGACCAAGCATAAAAGAGCTCACAGGCACAAGAACTTCGAGTCTTAACTCGTTTCTATAACTGCCAGGCACTATATCTCTTAATGGTCCATATACAGGAACCGGGAATTTATCGAATAGAGGATATCTGTTTCTCATATCCCTTACACCATAGGCGTTGCGATAAACATAAATAAGGTTAAGATCTCTTTCTACCCTTATTCTTAATCTTTCGTCTATGACTTCTGGATTATTGCTTTTTGCAGATATACCAAATCTTATTCTTGTACTATCTTCGGGTAACGGAAAAGCTGATTGATAGAATGAAAGAGATTCAAAAGGGGAGTATTCTCCTCTGTTAAAAATAAGGAGGGCTTGATTCCCATTTATTGTTACCCTGTTTCTTGTCATACTTTGTCCAGAATATATAGCGTTCCAGTGAAAATGAACAGGTGGGCCATTAGGTTGGGGAGTCCCGTTTGAATCAACAGCAACAAGAGCATCTCTCCCAAGACTATAATCACCTATAGATACCCCACCTTTTGTATAATACACAAGTATTCTGCTTTCAGGCTGATTTCTTAATGTAATGGTTCCATCAGAAATAGAAAAAATAAAATCTGTATTATCTGCTCTTCTGTATCTTCTTCTGTCTGATCCTGTGAAATTGCCCCTGTCATCTTCTATGTAAACTTCCAGATTATCAAAATCTGTATCCGGTAATATAAACATACGCCCTCTAAAATAATCTGTGGGCATAAATGTTTGCCTTCTTACTTCGTTACTACCTACAAACTCTTTTGTAAGCGCTACTGCAGGGTCATAACGCAAAAGGAGTTCATGATAACTTAATCTGGTTCTAAAAGCTGCCGAAGCTCCTAGTGAATTGTTAGGTATCGAAGGTATTGATAAAAAAGCATAATCCTCAATATCTATTCTTGTGTTTCCTATTAAAACTCTCTGGACAAATTCATTTTCTTTTCCCTGATACCCAAGAAGAAATGTATTTTGCTCTGAATCCTCTTTGATTGTGGTTTCAAAAAAATAACGATTCATAAGCCATAATGAGATAGTAAGATCAGGAATTTGGCTAAATACAAAACCAGGAGCCATTTGCGGAAAAGGTGTTTCTATAAATGTGCCTGCGCTTAAGTCATACCCTATTGAGCCTGTGACTGAGATATCCCATGAGCCTTGTATAAATAAATCTACATCTACGTCACTAATTTGTCTCTGAAAGATTGCTGTAGCTGCTTCTTCATTAGCATAGGATGTAAGCGGAGGTAAAAGAAAAAAAAATAGCAGCAGGAGTATAAAATTTTTGCTTCTCAATCTTTTACAGAGCTCCAGTTATGCTGCAATACTAAGTTATAGAAAATAAATCTTCTTCTCCCATTGGATATTATTCCTCTCTGGGAAAAATGAAAATATCTTCTAAAGTTTTTATATTAGGAAGTTGTATCGAAGTAAGAAAATTTTCTTCTGCTGTAGTGGTAATTTCAACCAATTTGATAAATTCATTAAAATCAGGGTGATTTACAGTAATTTTAAATTTAAATGTTTTTTCATCGCCTATTTTTTCTGCTTCTACAGGGTAAGGCCAGAAAGTAAACATCCCTCGAACATGGTGGTTAAGTTTTACCGGGTTTTCCATAAGATTGGACGTCATCTGAACAGGAATATCATCCATAAATAATGCTATTTCTGCATCTGGAATTGGCTCAAATGTAGTGCCATTTATAACTTTTCCAATAATATTTGGGAAATTATGATAAGGACAATTTTTTATATCCATATCTTTAGAGTTTTGGAAATTTACACTGACCCTTTTTCTTTGAGAAACAATGGAAAATCCTTTTTTTACAAGGTACAAAATATCTGCTTCAAGTTGTATTTTCTTTGTATATTCAAGTTTATGATGGATAATTCCCCTTGTTGATGCAGTATATTTTGGAAGCATATTATTTAATACATAACACATGGTATCCAACCTGCATTGTTCACAGACGCAGTCAGCTTTATTATCCTCAGCGAGGCTATTAAAATATTCATTAACAGATGCCTCTACTATTTCTTCAAGAAGGTTGTGTAATTTCATACTGACTATAGTTTACCAATTGTTTTCAATTACTTCAAGGATATTTTACAATTTATCAGGAAGATATTCGCTATTAACAAGTTAATGTTTTAACCTGCCATTATTTTGTTTGACATTGTTTTATTTTTATTTATATTTCTTTACATTATAAGCATTTAACATCATTTCGTGTTTTAGCTTGTTTTACTCTATTGACGTTCATTTTACTCTGTTTTATACTATTTTGGGTGAAAGGTGGGTGAAAATATTGAGTGTTAAGCTGAAAATAGAAAGAAATAAATACTTGTTTTTACGCATATATCAAAATGGTATCCGAAAAGTGGAAAGTTTGCCTTTGCGGTTAACTGGTGATGCTAAAGCAGATAAGGAAATAAAGCGAACCGCCGAAGAAATCAGATTGAAAAGAGAGCTTCAAGTAGTAAGAGGGGAATACGACCTAATCGATCATATTGGGGCGAAAAAGACTTTATATTCCTACATTGAAGAACTTGCAAGCAACAGAGATAACAAAGACAGTCTTTATAAAGTATTAAGATATTTAAAGCAGTATCCAGATAGTGAAACTATTCAACTTAAGCAGATAACAAGTAACTGGATAGAATCATTACAAAATTATTTATTAAAGCAAAGCGGACTGGAACGTAATTCAGTTGTACAATATATGGCTGCTATACGCTCGGCGCTTAATAGAGCAGTTAGAAACAACCTCATTTTAAAAAACCCTGCAAATTCTGTTAAAGCTATAAGCGCAGAAGAAAAAATACACAGTATTTTAACAATTGATGAAATACAGACGCTTTATAATACCCCTATGAATAGTGAGTTAGGAGAAGAAATAAAAAGAGCTTTTATATTTGGCTGTTTTTCGGGGTTACGAATATCAGACTTACAGACTCTTAAATGGGAAAATATAGAACACCGGAATAATAAAATATATTTAATAAAAGTCCAGAAAAAGACAAAAACGAAAATAGGCAGTGAGCTGAATAAGACAGCTTATGAAATGATAAGAGATGATAAGCTGCATAATAGGAATGATTATGTATTCCCTTTTTTAAGCACTACCAAGACAAATACAAATAGGTATTTAAAGCAATGGGCTAAAAAAGCAAACATTGATAAAAGTATTGGCTGGCACACTGGGCGCAGGAGTAATGCAACACTGCTGCTTGAAAGCGGCGCTGCTATACCCACGATTCAAAAATTATTAGGACATGGCAAAATAACTACTACGATGAAATACACGCAAACAGCAGATAGGGCAATGAATGAAGCAGCAAACGCCTTACCAGGAATTGTTATTGATAAAGAGAAGATGAACTGATCATGGGGGGTGTATGAGCAATATATTTGGTTCACCTAGCGATTTTTTTACTCCATACACAAAAATGACAACAGGAATATTAGAGGATTTTTTATATATGGCAAGAATTTGTACTTTAAAAGAAGTATGTGATACTAATAAAACGTACAATAAAATATTAAAAGAAATATCAAGTTATGACATATTATTGATTTATCTAAATGAAATTGATAATCATTGCG
Source organism: Spirochaetaceae bacterium (assembly GCA_009780675.1). Classification (GTDB taxonomy): domain Bacteria; phylum Spirochaetota; class Spirochaetia; order CADAEX01; family CADAEX01; genus WQTU01. The sequence goes on from WQZP01000011.1 coordinate 40,922, forward strand.
TGAATATAGAGTGTTTTTTAGAAGAATCAAAAGGAAATGATTTTTTAAAAAATACAGCAGAAAGTTATTTTCATACTGTTTATTCTATACACAAAGCAGCAGTAGATAATATTCTAACCAATATTAAAAGCATATATGAAGAATATCTTTTGAAACTAGGTAAAGAATGGGTTTTAGGTTTTTTAAAAGTTAAAAATTCTGATTTAGAATATGTATATAAAAAAAGTATAAATTCATACTCCACAAAAACCGGCATACAACACCCTTATTTAATTGATATTTTAAATAATACATATAAAGTTATTGAATTATTTAAATCTTATATTGCTTTTTTAGAAGGAAACGGAGCAATGCCATCAGAAGCAATACAGGCAAATAATAATGAGTCACTACCGGAATTGAACGCACTGAACGAACTTACAGAAGGAAATAATCCTATCTTGCGAAAATGGATAGGTGGAAAATACAAATGTGGAAGTCTCCCTGTTTTTGTAAAAGAATACAGAAAAAAAGCCCAGAATTTAACTTTAGCTTTAATTAACGATTATCTTATTTCTGAAAAAACAGGAAAGCCATATAAAAGAAGCGTAATTGTGAAGGATATACAAGCTCGTTAAAAAAGATAACCAGAATTTGAGTGTACTTAAATAAGACGTCACAAAAAATAATACAAACAATACTCTTATCATTAGGTTATTAAACCTAATAACGCAAAATAGGAGTATCACATGCAAAATACAATTACTGAAAGGCCGTTAAACACGAAAGAAGCTGCTGAATTTTTAGGCTATAGAGAGAGTTATATCTATCAGTTACTGAACAAGCGAAAATTAACTTTTTATAAGACCGGTAATAAAGTTTGCTTTAAGCGAGAAGATTTAGAGAAATACCTGTATAGGAATCGGATTGCTGCTGATTATGAAGTCGAAGAACAAGCTGAAAAAATATTGAATGGTGGTAGGAAATGAATAATCCCCGACCAGATATATCGGGGATTACAGAAACAGAAAATAATTGTTTTAGCGCATATATTAAAAACAGGATTATTCCCGAATTAAATATAACAGATATTGTCAGTTCACTCAACATGGAGACCCTTGAAGCATTAAAAATAGCACGGGAGAAAATCCCTATAGATATTTCTTTTGATGTTGCTAGTATCATAAGCGTCTTACTGCAAGAAGGTGATAAATATATTAAGGCCGTAAAGCATATTACATACTTGAACGGTTTAGATGTGTTGCCGAGTAGCGCGGATTTTTATAAAAGTCTTGTTATCAAAAATAGCAGAGACTTAAAGTTGAAAGAGCTATCAGAGCAATATTCTAAGGGCTTGTTAAATACAGAAGATTATTTAGTAAAAATAAGTGAGTTAGATAATTTATCCACATATTCAAATAGAGACACGTTTAAACTTGTCCATATTTCAGAACTAGAAGTTAAACCGCCGGAATGGCTTATTGATTATTATATTCCAGAACAATCTTTAGGCTCTTATTATGGAGAACCAGAAACTTTTAAAAGTTTTTTAGCTCTTGATGCTGCCTTATGTATTGCAACAGGCACACCATTTTTTAACAGGTCAGTAAAACAAGGATTTGTTATTTATATTGCGGGTGAAGGGCAAGCCGGAATTAAGGCAAGGTGTAATGCATGGAGTATAGCGCGAGGGGCTAAGTACGATAGCAGCCATATTTATTTTAGTACAATGCCGATTGAATTAACAAATAACAATTTTATGCAGGCAGTTGCTAAAGAAATAGAGCGCATTATAAAAGAGACAGGCAAAAACCCCTCTGTATGTTTTATTGATACATGGTCAAGAAATCTAGGGGGAGATGACTCTAGCCCTAAAGATTCAGGGGATGGAATAATGGCTATTGATAGACTGCGAGCGCGGTTTAAAGGCTTTTCAGTAATAACTATCAATCATTCAGGACATACAGCAAAAGACAGATCAAGGGGGTGGTCAGGTTTTAGGGCTGCTTTAGATTTTGAATTTAAAGTAGAGCGTGATAATGATGTTGTGCGTATCGAATGTACGAAGTTTAAAGACGGTGAAAGGGTTGCCCCTATGGCTTTTCAAAAAGCAATTATAGAGCTTGGTACTTTTGATAAAAACGGTACTCCTGTCACTTCTCTAGTTTTTAATCCTATTGATTGGACACCTACAGAAACGCCTGTTGATGTTGGATTAGGCAAAAATCAAAAAATAGCCATAGATATACTAAAACAACTATCAGAAGAAAATGAAAATGTGCCTTTAGACCTCTGGAAAGAAAAATGCAAAGAAAACGGATTAGACAGAAACCAGATGTTTCAAGTACAGAAAAGCCTTGTAAGCAAGGATTTAATTAAAATAAATAATATATCAAACGGTGCAGCAGGTGTTGTAATGTGCGTTGTATTGCATTGCTATTATATAGCAAATGCAACAAATACAACGCTAACAAAACAACATATACCCGTTGTAAACGTTGCAAATACAACGCTTTACAACAAATGCAACGCTTTACCTGAAAATGAGACAAAACAGCATGATTTAGACCTAAGCTCTGAGCCAGCCTTGTTTGATAGAGGCATTGCAGAGGCCATTTTAAAGTATCTTGAAAATAACCAGCATAAAAACACGGATATGATTTTATTGACTCAAGAAATAAACGGCGATGCAAATGTGATAATAGCAACAGCAAATAGATTGCTGGAAGAGGGCTATATAAAAGAGTTTAGCGGATATTTAAAAGTTGCACTGTTTGATATTGCGGTTTCGGGGTAATGCTATGAAAAAATATTCTGCGCCAGAAAAGTCAGTAAAAAATGAATGTTTGGAGTATTTGAAACTTATGAATATTTTTTGCTGGAATAACCCTTCTGGAGCTATGAGAACAGCAGATAATAGGTTTATGTCTTTTGGCTTAAAGGGTTCTGCTGACATTATCGGGCTATTGCCAACTGGGAGATTTATTGCTGTTGAGTGTAAGAGCGATAAAGGCAAGCTATCAGAGGCGCAGCAAGCATTTTTAGACAAGGTTAAAAGCATGGGCGGCCTTGCGGTTGTTGCTAAAAGTTATAAAGACATAGAAGCAGTATTGCTTGAAGAAAAATACATTTAGAGGAGATTTTAACATGAATGAAAAATATGAAATTGAACTTTCAGAACAGGAAAGAGAATTGCTGAAAAACAAGGGTAAAATAACAATCACGCTTTACACTACTGAAAAAATAAGCGCTATGGAAAAAAAGCTTTCTCAAAGAAAAGTATTTTACGGTATGACAAAAGACGTACTTGAAGCATGGGCGACAAAAATAGAATCAGAAAAACATGGGTTATATGATACTAATACTGTTTTAAGCTATGAGAACGAAAGCATACTTAAGCTTGAAAAGAAATTAGACTATGCAATAAATAAGGCGGTAGAGCTATGAATATTAAAAACATGATTGAGTCGGGAACAGTAAAAACTAACATAAAGCAGAAACATGGGTTAAAAATGATTGAGGATGCTTGTTGGCTTATTATTAATCACTGCTTGATCGAGAACGATGATGAATTCAGGGAAGCAGTTTTTAATAAATTTCCAGATCAAGAATATTTTGATAAGTTAAAGGTGTTTATATTGGATTATGCAACAGAGCTTATGGATATGTTGCTACTTGCTTCGGAAAACTTTTTAAAAGAACTGGCTGATAAACAGCGATGTAACAGAGAGGTATAAACATGGGTGGTAAAGGTAAACCATTTGAGAAAGGTAAATCTGGCAATCCTTCCGGTAGGCCAGTCAAGGGAACAGCAATAACAGACATCTTGAATTTTAAGCTAGACCAATTAAATGAATCAGGAATATTAAGGCGTGAAGTTATAGCGGAAAAACTTCTACAAGCAGCGGAAAGCGGTGATATAGCGGCTTTAAAATATGTTACCGATCGATTAGACGGCCGTCCTAAAGAGAGTTTAGAGCTTATGGATAATGTAGATAACAAGCTAAAGGATTTATTAAAATGACTAAAACAAATGCTTTACAGGCTCTTGATGTAATTATGAGTACCATGAGAAGCAGCGCGCAACGTCAAGCTTTAGAGAGAGTAAAAGAAATGATCAAGGGTCACGTCATGGATGATATGACGTATGAAGAAAGTAAAAAATGGGTAGAAGATTACCACTTAAGAGAAAGAGAATTAATGTCAGATAGTGAAAAGCTGGAATACTGTGTATTTCTGCTTGAAAAATTGCCTTTTGACGTTGTCTATAAGGTAAAAGCAAGTGGTCAAAAATCAGAAGTAATCATAAGGCAAGGTGAGTATGATTCTTTAGGGAGATTCATGAGAGAATCGGTTGATAAAATTGGAATTAAAATTATATAGGAGGAGTAAATTATGGAATTATCAGAAGAAACAAAAATCAATATGCACGCAACATATATAAGCGGGGTTATGAAAAATAAGGAGCGTTTTTTCTCATGGCAAGAAATAGCCGAAGGGGTTACAAAAACAATGCCAGAATATTCACCCGCAAACATTGATCTCGTCAACAGGGCTTTAGGTATGATGATTGACAGGAAAGAACTAGAGTATGACAACGCTTTAGGTTATAGCGTGCCTGGTTTAAAGGAAAAGCTCAAAGCACAATCAATAGCTACTACAATGACTAGCGCTGATTTTGATGCGTTATCAGATGTTGATAAAATGGCTTATGCTACCTCTGGCGGAATAGTGCGTGACTAGCCCCGGATCTGTAATAGTGAGTAACGCAACATATTGTACTTTATGCTTAAACAAGTGCTTGGTTTCCGGCTATTCAACATCAGGAGTAAAGCGCAATAACAATCTCAATATGTTATACGCTGCCATAGATCCAGGATTTTACTTTGTTTAACTTTATTTCACTTTGTTTTATACACAGAAAAATGCTGTTTTCAGGGGGTCGTGACCTATATAAAAAATCCTCTGAAATAGCATTTAACTGCATTTTAAACAATCTTCTGCTGAACTTAACTAAATCTATAGCAAACTCATGTTAAGTGGTTTAAAACGCTGATTTTAAGGGTATTTTAACGGATTGTCTTTAGTGCGTTATTGACCTTGATATATTTTAGTCTTATCCCTTGCAAAGTGACTGAATAGCGTATAACTTAAAAATAATTTTATCAGTGGTTGTAAATTTGTATCTGGTGCAAATTTGCAGAGCGTTTAGACAGGTTGTTTTATAAGTGTTATTGAGCGTGGAATATTCTCGTTCCAGATAAGGATATTTTTCTTATCCATAGCGTGTAGATGACCCCTTAAAGTAGACGCATGAATACCTATCCCGCTGGCTATATCCTGCCTGCTTGGGGAGTAACCATTGGCGTTCTGATATTTAGCAATGAAGTTATATATTTCGCTTTGGCGTTCTGTTAGTTCTTGCAATGTCCCCCTCCCTTTGGGTTTATCCTATCATAACCCTTCTTTCATTAGGAAATCCTTCGTTTATAACTTTTACAAAATTATCTATTGCCCATTCAGATCCCATAGTATCATTATTACTAGCAACTTTGACAATCTTCGTTTCTTTAGTTTCTTTATCATATAAGATTTCTCCAGGCTCTGATTTATCACTACCCCATGCATAAGAATAAACTATGACCTTATCATTTTCTGAAATTTTAACATAAGTCCAAATCATTTATTTAATTCCTTAACAGGCTTCTGTAAGGCTGCAACTGTCATACTCTTTCGGCTGTCTTTGCTTCATCAGAAACAAAAAAATGATCTGTTGCTTTATTAAAATAAGCTGTTCTTTCTTCTGGTGTCATGTCTTTTATTTCGTCATAAATCATAAGCCGTATTGCGTGAACTTCTCGAAGCGCCATTGGTTCGTTGATAATGTCTGGATCGTTCATATAATCGTCAAGAGTTTTTTTCATGTTCTATTACCTCACCTAAAGAGCTATGCTTAATTCTCGCCCATATACACGCGCAATTTTTTCCAGTGTCTTAATCGTTGGATTTGCTTTCCGGGGATTTTCAAGTCGCTGATATGCTTGGTATGACAAGCCGAGCTTTCTGGCTATATCGGTTTGGCTCTGTTCTCCTCTAAGTTCTCTAAGCCTTAGCGATAAAACAATATGACTTGCTACAGATATAGGATAACCTTTTTTATACTTAGGCGGTGGAATAGTCAGTCCGCGAGAAATATCGGATTCCAGGCAACCCTCAAGGGCTTCCTTTGCCATTTCAAGAGCGTGTTCATGAGAAAGGCCAAGAGTCAAAACATTTGACATATCCGGGAAGTCAACCAAAAACTTATCGCCATCTTTTTCAATGTTACAATAATAAACCATTTAAAAACCTCCTACTTGATACCAGCCTGCTTAAGTATCCGCTTTCCAAGTATCCCTAAATCAATGTTTCCATGAAAAGGAACGGAAACACTACGACAGCCATCTTTAATAAAAACATGGTGAGAGCCAGTAACACGATCAAGAACCCATCCATATTCTTTAAGTTTTTTCATTACTTCTTTTGCTGTCATAACAATAGCATACAATATATATATTGTAATGTCAAGGAATTTTTATGATTAGGAGTTTTCGGACGCCTATAAAAAGACGGTGGTTATATCAATATACAAAAACCCCACAGTGGGGAATTTGCAATGGTGGTTATATTTCTTCTCTATAGGTTAGTATATAAAACATCGAAGAGGGGGTTAGAAGGTTTCTTTTACAAGCATTGATTCATTGGCGATTATACCAAGTTCAATAAGTTTTTGCATTTGTAATGATTCTGTTCTAATGAACGCTTTTTGTTTTTCTCTGAAAAAACATATCTCAAGAGAAATCCATCTAATTTTTTCTGTATTTATAAAAATACTTACAAAACCAATGCAAAAAGTTATTTTACAGCTTTTTAGTCTGGAACACGGTAAGTCATATCTGTTCCAACTTGGAATGGGAACAGGACTTTCTCTGCTTGATCTTATATCATATTTCCCGACAATTAAATTCCGGACTGATTCCATTGTGTAATAATCTATCATGCAAAAGCTGGAGTCCTGGTTAAGTCAAATTTTATAGGCTCAAACTGAAAGATTCCGTGCCATGCTTTCATAAATATGTCTTTTTTAGATTTTATCTTTTTTTCTTTAGCGACTTTATCAAGTAAATATTGATGTTTTGCTTCTAAATATTTAGAAAAAAGTTGGGATTTCAAATCTCCAGAGGCATAGGCAACATTGATAATATCTTTAATAGCTTCTGTTATGTTGTCATTATAATTATGAACCATGTCTGCAATATAACACAAAAGCGTTTGTTTTAGGTTATTGCAACAATCTTGAATGGTGTTTCCAACTGCATCAATTTCAATATCAATACAAATGGCTTGATATATATCTCCATTCTTTAAAACAATGAGGTTCATATCATGTAATGCTGGGATTGAGTGATTTTTTTTGACAAAAATAACCTTCCCGAAGTCAACTACGGTTGTTTTGTCTAAGTTCAACATTTTTTTATCTCTTTTTTCTTGTTTTACGTATTTTTCACGTAAAATTTAAAATACAACCTTTTGCGGTTCTTAAGAATATCCCTTACTTTATTAAAAATAACTTTGCGGAAGAAAGTCGTTTCAGAATAGAATCAATCATTGTTAGCATTTATATTATATTTTCTTATTTTAATTTGCAATTATATTTTTTCTGCCCTAGTGTGAAGCTCTATAAATACAAATGAATATATTAACTTGCTAACTTCTTCACAAATAATAAGTTATATGGTTTTTGATAATAGTATTGGTTTTAAGCATAACACTAGCCAAAAAATATTTTTCAACTTATTTTATTATCGGCCTATAGCTTGGTTTTCTTCATAGAATGACAGATTATATCTCTTCTCCAGTGTCACGCATTATTTAATTAAACAAGCTTTCTTGTAGTCTTTCTAACTATCCACTATATTTTATTATTGCCGTATCCACCTATTACTGTGGATATTGGGTCTTATATATGCTCCTGCCAGCCTTCCGTTACTATTATAAATATTTTCAAAATCGCTACCAATCGCAAGTTGATTTTGCCTTATAACATTATCAAATATTACGCTTGCACCAATAGTTATGTTGATAATCTGATTGTTGGCAAATGCCAATCTCTTAATAGTTACATTATCTCCAATAGTTATGCTAGTGAGTTGATTTTCATAAAATGCCATTTCATCAACAGTTGTTACGCAATTTGGTATGATTATAGTAACAAGTCTGTTCCAAGCAAATGATTGATTCCCAATAAAAGTAATACTATCTGGTATAATTATACTGGTTAAATTGTTTCCATAAAACGCTCCCACCTCAATAGTTGTTATACTATTTGGTATGATTACATTAGTTAAACGGTTTTTTTGAAAAGCCCAACCTCCAATGGTTGTTACACTGTTCGGTATAGTCACGCTGGTAAGCTGATTTTCAGAAAATGCTCCTGCTCCAATATCTGTCACACTGTTTGGTATATTCACAGCTGAAAGGTTGTTATTGCGAAATGCCCCTGCTCCAATAGTTAGTACGCTATTTGGAATAGTTACGCTATTTAAACGTTTTGCTCTAAATGCATCTTCTCCAATGCGAGTAACTGGCAACCCTTGTATTATAGGGGGAATATTAACTATTCGCTTTGTTCCTTCATAAGAAAAAATTTCTACTGCTTCACCACCATTTAAAGGTATTATTCTAAAATCGCTTTCATTATCATATTCTGCAAATAGAGAAGCATCTTGACAGTTGGCATTATTATTAACAAAAATCACTCCAAATAATATTAAGCATATTAAAATGGTTTTTCTCATAATTAACTTCCTTTTATGAATTTATATCTCCTCACCTGTATCTCGAAGAACAAACCCAGCTTTAAAATCACAGTCCAGGACATCAGCAATGTTTTGTAAGTCTGATTCTGTGAAATTGTCACGCTTCATCTTTATATTAAAATTTTGTGGTAATAAATTTAGCTTTCTTGCCAATTCTGCTTCAGACATATTACTCCGTTTAACAAGTAAGATTCTTATTTTTTCAGTCATTCCCATTATAAAACCCCTTATTCTATATTGTTATATTATAACCATTTATAGTTATATCGACAATAAAAAAAATAATAAAATAATAAAAAATCATTATAAAAGACTTGACATTATCACTAAAAAAGGTTATTATATAACCATAAACAATGATAAGGGGGTAAGCTATGGCAAACAGGGAATTAAAAAGCAAGGTGATGACTTTAGGTCAACCTATTTTAGTGCCATCAGGAAATTCAAAATATGTTTTATATGAAGCTCCTAAAGCTGTTGCGATTTTCTCCAGTTCTTCTTTATTAAACGTATCCCGTTTGATTTTTTGGTTAAAATTTGAAGGGGTCATATTTATAGCCCTTGCTAATGTTGCCTGGCTTATTCCCTTGTACGCTATAGCCATATTTATTTGTTGCTCTGTATTCATACTTATAATATCGCCTATTTGCTTAATAACGTCAATAAATAAATTAAAAATATTTAGAAAAAACTTAATATTATGCTTGACATTGTTTAGAAAATGCTGTATGATATTAAGCATAAGTGATATGAAGAGGGTTTAAACATGAATAAATCAACAGTATGCAGGATAGCAAACAGGATACCAAGAACCACAAGCAGGAGAGATGCATTTATTAAGGCATGGGAAATTGTAAAAACAGGCAGTCTTAAACTTGCGGTTAAGGGGGTTACTTTTGGTAATCGTCAAACGGCTCTTAAAAGGCTTGCGAAATATCCATGCGATAAGGTTGTAACGTTTTTAGTTCCTGAGCCTAAAAATAATTTTGATAAGAACGCTATTGCTGTAAAGGTGGGCGTTCAGTATGGGCGTGGGCTTTATACGCTCGGTTATGTTTCTAAAGAAATGACAGGACTTGTTAAGGCTTTAAAGCCTAAAACAATAACAACACAGATAATATCCGGGGATATTTACGGCGTAAGGCTTAGCCTTGCAGCATAATTTTGATTTCCTCAAAAAGGGGAATCAAGTTCACTTAACCAAAAAGTTAAGCAAAAACAACCGAGTTGATTTCGGGAGCATTAAACAGGAGGAAAGAATGAGTAACAAGCAGGCTATTATTAAAGAGAAAAAAACGGCAATCAATAAAGAACACGAAATTAGGCAAAAATGGAGCAAGGATAATGATTATGAGGTAACTGAATATTGCTTTTGTGTAAGTTGCAGGCACTTTAAAATTGATATTAATTATCCGTTTCATGGTGATTGTTCACTTATGGCAAAAGAAGGTGGTTATTCCGGCGTTGTGGTGGAAGCTATTTGCAACAGGTATTTATCGTCAACAGGTATGGATATAAACGGTAAACAGGTTAATCCTGCTATCCTTGCAAAAGATTTTAAGGTTGTAAAGTTAGGCAATGGCGTATATTTGCCTAGAGACACAATATATGTAAATAAAATTGAGTTAGCATAAGGGGGAGAGAGATGGTAAAAATTAATTGCAAAGCGAACATTGCAGAAAAACTTAATGAATTATTTAAGCTTGAGGGCTTTGTAGAAAGTCCAGCACATAAGCAAGGGGATGTGACAATTAAAGAATATTGTCACTGTGAACGTGGAAGAGTGACAATTATTATCAACACTTCAACGGGGGAATAATATGGAAAAAGAATCAAAATTAGAACTTTGTTTTTTAAACGAAGAGCAAGAAAATGAGATTATGAAAAAGCGATATGAATATACTGACCATGATATTGCACAACTTTGCTGTCTCTCTCAAGCCATAAAAAAATTGTCTTCTGTTACAATCTATTATCTTATGTATCAAGACAAAGACGAAGCCGCCGACCTTATTCCTATTTTTGATACTATAGAAATGCTTATAAAGCCAATAAATTCATTTTTGTTTGAGGGCGCGCCAGTGCGAAAAGATAAAGTAAGCAGGACTGATCCTGGGGATGAAGTAGCATGAATAAAAAACAAGAGAAAACAATATCCCTTATTGAGATAAAAAAGTCAGAGCTTCCAAAACTTTTTAAAGAGTTTGATTTAGTTATAGAACAATCAAAAAAAATACAGCCTTATCAAAGCGAAAGAAAAAAAACATCAAAGGGGATAAATTATGATTAATAAAAAAGATTTAAGACATGGGTTTTTTAAACAAGATTTTGAAGCATATAAATATTCAGGAAAAGACATTTGCAGCCTGGATGAATGTATGCAGACAATAAGAGCTATTGCAGATATGGCAAGGGATTATTTTCTATTCTGCGAGCCTGATAGGGATGAAGCTGTTGAAAAGGCCGCAGCTATTTGCCACATGATAAAGGTACTTTCAGACCCCATATCTGAATTTCTCTTTGAGGGCGCACCAAAAGACGATAAAAAAATGGAATCATTAACGATTGATGAAATTGAAACGGAAGAACCAGCATGAATAATGCAGTAGAGGCGCTTGAACTGCTATTACGGCAAACAGAAGAAAACGGTGATGATATAGCCCTGATATTTACGGATGTAACAGATGATTTTATTCAGGGTTATGTTGCTGGGCAAATTGACGCTTTTAAGCTTGCATTGGCTTATGTAAAGGATATAGAGAAAATAAAATGAAAGATGATTTATATGATTTTATAAAAAGCAGTACAGATAGGTGTATAAAGTTTGGGGTATTAAATGAAGTGCTTTATCATGCACTGGTAAGCTTGTCGAAAGGTGATGATGGGAAATTAAAGCAAGCATTGTCAGACGCTATGCATGAATGGGATGTATGACTTTATTCTGGAAACTATGTATACTGATAAAAATATGAATAGGACTGATACTGGGTATTGGTTAACATAGCTTTAAAAACCCTCTAAAACCGCTTAAATTGGCGTTTTAAGCAACTTTATGGGTGAAAGGTGGGTGAAAGAGCATGGCAAGTATTAAGGGTATAGGCTTTAACTTATTATTATATAAAGAGTTAAAAAAGCCTATAACTTGCCAGGCAAGTAATCGCTATTTATTTTCCAGGGAGCATCAAAAATATGTTGATAAATATGTTTATCAAGGGTATAAAGTTGTTTTAAAATAGGCTTCATTTTTAGCCTTAAATTTGTATCTTTATAGGGGCAAATAGTGCTATAAACAGGAAGTTCAAGCCTTTCCGCAGCCAGCTTTATTTGAGGCTCTCTTGTAAGGCATAAAGGTCTTATAAGCTTAAGTTTTCCATTGAAAAACTCCTGGACAGGCATCATTGTTGAGAAATTGCCCCTTAAACAGAGGTTTATTAAGGTTGTCTCTGCAATATCATCCATGTGATGGCCTGTGGCTATTTTATTGATATTATGCTTTGCTGCATATTCAAAAAGAATCCTTTTCCTGTTTCTTGCGCAAAGATAGCAGTTAAACCTGTTTTTAAAAGAAGATGGTTGCATATCTGCTGTGTGCGATTCAAATGGTATTTCTAATTTGTCAAAAAAAGCTGATATTTGGGCGAGCAGGGGCTCTGGCAGCGGATATTCCCTCCAGTTTACATTTAGGGCTTTTAGTTTATATTTTACAGGAAGCCATTTAAGCCTTATGGAAAGGGCAAGGGCAAGAACAAGAGAGTCTTTGCCACCAGATACTGCAAGAAGCACCTCATCGCCCTCTTGAATCATTTTAAATCTGTTTATCCCTTTTCCAACCTGTTTTACAGTCCTCATAAGCCATTTTGGGATTTTATCTGTATCGCTCGCAATTATTTGATCTATCATATTATTCTCCGGATGAAGTTTGCTCTGGGAGAGTTGTCTGATCTGGCAAAGTCTGGGTGTTCATAAGAATTTCAGCTATTTCAGGCGCAGATATGTTTTTAGTAAATTTTTCACAAATATTTTCAGGCATAAAAACCCTTATTTTTCTTAATGTTTCTGTAAATCCCTTTATTACTGTTCCATTAAAAACAGATCCGGATTCTGTAAAATTATCGAAATTATTCTTATAAAAAACAGGAAGATTTACTTCAAATGAAATCTTCTCCGGGATATCAATTATTACAGATTCTTCTCCGCAATTTGGGAAATATTTTTTTCTTATAAATAGTAATATCTCATCCTCTTTTTCATGCCGCTTATCAAGAGATGTAAGGATATTATGATTTTTATCCTCATTGCAAAAAGGTATTTCCAAAACCATTTTGTATAATTTTCTTTCAGAAATATTTTTGAGAAGTGAAAAAGGCTTATAACTGCTTTCTCTGTAATTTGAAAATAGTGTTTCATCATCAAGATCATAAAGTTCTTCGGGATTTATTTTTTTATCCTTTAGCCCCATAAAAAGAGCTTTTTTTGCCATGGCAGTTGCACTGCGTATTGTTTTATGCCAGTAAACTGCGCGGTACATAAGATATTTTGAAAAAAGTATGTTTTCTATTGCCGGCAAACCATGTTCATAAACAGCGATCCCTTTTTCCTTGTGCGGTAATATGCTGCTGATAATAAAATCTATATCCTGCATTCCATAGGGAACTCCGCAAAAATAGGCATCTCTGTTAAGATAATCAAGTTTATCCGGGTCAAGCACTCCAGAAAGAAGATTTCTAAAAAACATAACTTCATTGGTTATGTTTTCTTTAATATTTTTGTCAACAATTGCTGCGACAAAAGCAGGGTCGATTTTTAAGCTCTCTTTTATTTCATTATAAAGCGGCTGCGATAATATGATTTTTCCTGTAAGAACTTCATGGTCAATAAGAGGAAGTTCTTTTAGCGAGTGCGCATAAGGAAAGTGCCCAAGATCATGCAGTAACGCTGCGCATAAAAATGAAACAGCTCCTTCAAGCGTTATGTCCGGACATTGCGGAGATATAACAAGCTCTCTAAGAATTCTTTTTGAAATATGAAAAACACCAATGCTATGACTTAATCTTGTATGGGTTGCTCCTGGGTAAACAAGATAAGTAGGGCCAAGCTGTTTTATTTTATTGAGTTTTTGCATTACAGAAGAAGAGAGTATTTTTTTTATCCCCTCTGAAAGCATAATATTGTTCCAGAGAGGGTCTCTTAGTGGTTTTACATAATCTGTATCAATATGATTAAGAATTTTTGAGAGATTTGCCATAACTTATCCTAATAATTATACAGTTTTTTTAGTATAATTAAGCATTCCCCCTTCAAGAAGTATATCTATTGATTTTTCTGTGAGATCATGCAGAAATATCATCTCTTTTCCTGTTGTCTTATTTATGGCTTTTACCTCATTCCCTTTTTTTATATCATCAATAAATGATGGGAAAAATATGATGTTATCTTTTGATATTGCATCATAATCAGATGTGTTTTTGAAGGTGAGGGGAGTTATGCCAAAATTGATAAGGTTTGCTTTGTGTATTCTCGCAAAACTTTTCACAACAACAGCTTTAACTCCAAGATACATTGGCGCAAGCGCAGCATGTTCCCTGGATGAACCCTGCCCGTAATTTTCTCCGCCAACAATTATACCTTTGCCTGCGTTTTTTGCATTTTCATAAAAACCCGGGTCCACTGCTTCAAAAGTATACTTTGCTATTTCCGGAATATTTGACCTGTATGGCAGAACTTTTGCTCCTGCTGGCATTATGTGGTCTGTGGTTATGTTATCTCCTGTTTTGATTATTATCTTTGCTTCAAAATTGTTTTCCGCTGGAGAAGCTTTTGGGCATGGTTTTATGTTTGGACCTCTTATGATTTCAAGAGTTTTAGCTTCTGCTTCGGATGCCGGAGGAATGATCATAGAGTTATCTGATTTTGTAAATTCCGAATAATCTTTTGGCGTTATTTTTACTTTTCGCGGGTCTGTAATAACTCCAAAGAGGGCGCTTGCTGCTGCTGTTTCTGGTGAGGAAAGATACACATCCGCATCGCTTGTTCCGCTTCGGCCTTTGAAATTTCTGTTAAATGTTCTTACTGTAACTCCGCCGGATGATGGGGCAAAGCCCATCCCAATACATGGGCCGCATGAGCTTTCCAGTATTCGCGCGCCGCTCTTAACAAGTTTTTTTATTATTCCCGCATCTATAGCATTTTCAAAGACCTGTTTTGAACCCGGAGAAATCCCAAGTGATACATTTTCGCTTACTGTTTTTCCGTCAAGTATATCTGCTGCTATCCCAAGATCATTTATGGATGAGTTTGTGCAGGAGCCAATCGCAGCCTGATCGATTTTCTTCCCCTCAACTTCACGCACAGGAACAACAAGGTCAGGCATATGCGGCTGCGCGATCATTGGTTCGATTTCAGACAAATTTATTTCTATAACTTTGCTGTATTTGCAGTCGTTATCTGCTAAAAGTTCTACCCATTCTTTTTCTCTCCCCTGGAGCTTCATAAATTCTTTTGTTATTTTATCTGATGGAAAAACGGAACTTGTAGCCCCAAGTTCTGCCCCCATATTTGTTATTGTAGCTCTCTGCGGAACTGAAAGAGTTTCAACCCCTTTGCCATAATATTCATAAACTTTTCCCACACCCCCTTTTACAGTTTCAAGCTGCAGGATTTTTAATATAACATCTTTGGAACTGCACATGGGTTTAAGCTCGCCTGTAAGATGAACCCCTATAACCTGCGGCATTACAAAAGAGAAAGGGGCTCCTGCCATTGCGCACGCAACATCAAGACCGCCTGCTCCTATTGCAAGCATCCCTATTCCGCCTCCAGTAGGGGTGTGGGAGTCTGAACCAAGAAGTGTTTTGCCTGGTATTCCAAATATTTCAAGATGTATCTGATGACATATCCCATTACCTGGTCTTGAGAAAAAAACACCATATTTTTTAGCAAAACTTTGCAAAAACTGATGATCATCCATATTTTTGAAATCTGCCTGCTGCGTGTTGTGATCGATATAGGATACTGAAAGCTCTGTTTTTACCTTGCTTATATCCATTGCTTCAAACTGTAAGTAGACCATTGTACCTGTAGCATCTTGTGTCAATGTCTGATCAATTTTAACGCTTACTTCTTCTCCTGATTTTAGACTTCCGGAAACAAAATGATTTTCGATTATTTTTTCTGTAAGAGTTTTACCCATTCTATTCTCCAATATTTTAAATGAAACTAGTACGCTGTGAGTGTGTCATTGTAAGCATAGCGCCACAATCCAGAAATGCAAGCGTATTAGATATCCTGTATTATAGTTTTTATAATAAGGCTTGTCAAATTACTGCATCGCTGTAATATCAATAACATGAGATAATTTCACCCTAAAATGAGTGTGTTTTCCGGGTTGGCTTTGTACTAAATCACTTAATGCTTGAACCCAATTTTTTTGCCAATTCAAGTGCATTCGTGTTTTTTATGTCACCAACATTATTCACATGAGGGACTGTTACTATTTTTTTGCTTGTCCAGCCTTTATAATTCAAAATTAACTTGTAGGATTTTATTACCCCTTCAAAATCCTTTTTATCATCTGTTTCCGCGCAAACCATTAAAATCGCTTCTTTTATTTTTAATTTTTTCTGTGCAAAACTAAATGAATACATTTTATCTATTGCTGATTTTAGTTGAGCCGAAAATGTAAACCAATATAATGGAGTGCAAAAAACAATAATCTCTGCTTCTTCTATCAATGGAGCAAGTTTATTAAAATCATCGCTAACAGAGCATGCCTTTCCTGTTGAAAAACAAGTATTGCAGGCAACGCACCCTTTTATTTTCGCTTTGCCAGCGTCAAACAGCATTGTTTTATTCCCTGCTTTTTTTGCCCCTTCGATAAACGCATTTGCCAGTAAATCAGTATTTCCATCTTTTCTTGGACTCCCGGTCAATATCAAAATGTTTTTCATAAATTACCCCTTTATAGTTTAATACTTAATAATTAAATTTCAGTACGGCCATTTCCAATCTTTGATTTCAGTCAAATCATCTCCATAATGATAGATGTGCTGCTTATGCTCAATAAGTTTATTCTTCATAGCCTGTTTTACATGAGCAGCTTCTCTCTCCAGTTTTGGAACCCTGTCAATAACAGCAATAACAAGATGAAACCTGTCAAGATCATTCATTACAGCCATATCAAACGGAGTTGTTGTTGTCCCTTCTTCTATATACCCTTTTACATGAAGATTATTATGATTTGCTCTTCTATAAGTTAATCTGTGGATAAGCCATGGATATCCATGAAATCCAAAAATAATAGGTTTATCTTTTGTGAATAGAGAATCAAAGTCTTTATCGGAAAGTCCATGTGGATGTTCTTTCTCATGCTGCAAAGTCATAAGATCAACAACATTGATGACACGCACCTTTAAGTCCGGAAAATTTTGTCTTAAAATATCAGCAGCAGCAAGAACTTCCATAGTGGGAATATCTCCTGCGCAACCCATCACAACATCAGGTTCAACACCTGCATCTGTGCTTGCCCATTTCCAGATACCTATTCCGGCAGTACAGTGGTTTATGGCAGAAGGCATATCAAGATATTGAAGGGCATTTTGCTTTCCGGCAACAATTACATTTATGTAGTTTTTACTTCTCAAACAATGGTCGGTAACGGAAAGAAGACAGTTTGCATCCGGAGGAAGGTATATTCTTACGATTTCCGCTTTCTTGTTCACAACATGGTCTATAAATCCAGGATCCTGATGGCTAAATCCATTATGGTCCTGCCTCCAGACATGAGACGTTAATAGATAGTTAAGCGAAGCAATTGGTCTTCTCCATGGAATATGGGAACACACTTTAAGCCATTTTGCATGCTGATTAAACATGGAGTCAATTATATGTATAAATGCTTCATAGCAGGAGAAAAATCCATGCCTTCCTGTAAGAAGATACCCCTCAAGCCAACCCTGACACATATGTTCGCTAAGAACCTCCATAACACGCCCGTCAGAAGAGATGTGATCATCATCCTGATTTATTTGCGCAGCCATAACCCTGTCTGTAACTTCAAATATAGCCTGAAGCCTGTTTGATGCTGTTTCATCTGGTCCCATAATTCTGAAGTTGGCTGCTTTTAAATTAAGCTTCATTACATCGCGAAGGAATTTTCCCATAACTTTGGTAGCTTCCGCATAACTTGCACCAGGTTTTGGAACAGCTTCTGCATAATCTCTAAAATTAGGCATTTTAAGATTCTTTAATATCTTGCCTCCGTTCGCATGAGGATTTGCGCCCATTCTTCTGTCACCTTTTGGCGCAAGTTCCTTAAGATCATGTCTGAAGATTCCATTAGCATCAAAAAGCTTTTCCGGCTTGTAACTTTTTAGCCACTCTTCAAGCATTTTTAAATGATCTGGTCTTTCTGCAAGCTGGGCAAGGGGAACCTGATGTGAGCGGAACGATCCTTCTACTTTTTCGTTATCGATATACTCAGGACATGTCCACCCTTTCGGGGTTATAAGAATAATCATGGGCCATATTGGTCTTTCGTTATACCCATTTGTTCTGCATTTTTTCTGGATTGCCTTTATCTCTTTTATGGCTTTTTCGCTTGCCTCTACCATTTGGAGATGTGTGCTTTCACTCTCTTTTCCCTCAACATAATATGGCTTATAACCATATCCTCGAAAGAGCATATCAAGCTCTTGCCTTGGAATACGTGCAAAAATAGTAGGATTTGCAATCTTATACCCATTAAGATGAAGTATGGGAAGAACAGCTCCATCCCTTGCCGGATTAAGGAATTTATTTGAATGCCAACTTGCAGCTAATGGGCCTGACTCTGCTTCGCCGTCACCTACCACACAGCAGGCAATAAGGTCCGGATTATCAAACACAGCTCCATAAGCGTGGAGCAGGGCATAGCCAAGTTCTCCCCCTTCATGGATAGAACCAGGAATTTCAGGGGCAACATGGCTTGGTATTCCGCCTGGAAACGAAAACTGTTTGAATAGTTTTCTTAGCCCTTCTTCATCTTCTGAAATATCAGGATATACCTCGCTATATGTCCCTTCAAGATAAGTATTTGCAACAAGCCCGGGACCACCGTGACCAGGGCCTGTAATATACATCATATCAAGATCATATTTCTTTATTAATCTATTCATGTGGACATAAATGAAATTAAGTCCCGGAGTTGTACCCCAGTGTCCCAAAAGCCTGGGTTTTATATGTTCAAGTTTTAGCGGTTCTTTTAAAAGGGGGTTAGCCAAAAGATATATTTGTCCTACTGAAAGATAATTTGCTGCATTCCAGTAGTCGATTGTTTTTTCAAGCTCTTCTTTAGATATAGCTGATTTTTTCTTGTTTTCTGCCATGAATTTTTCCTTATTATCAAAAAATGTACCTAAATTTTATGACAATACCAGGAAAAACACAAGAAAAGAATTAGTTTAAAAAGGAATTTAACAAAGTTACCTGAATTTTTATTTCATTCTACTCACTTATCTCGCCAAGAAGAAGCTTGATTTCCCGAATTTGTTCTACCAGTTTACTCCGGTCAAGATTCTGAAATTTTTTAGGAACCATCTCCTTGCTCGTACACTCAATTACAGCAACAAGATTCTGAAGCTCAATCGCATAAGGATATGTAGGCGGCGCAAAATCCCTTATTGTTTCTTCAAGATCTTCTTTTGTAATTATTACATGATTATTCATTGTAGCATTGAATTTTGCCCTTATAAGAATTGCCTCAATATCTGCGCCCGAAGATTCAAGCTTATATTTTTTAAGCAGATCAGATATCCCCACATTCTGCTGCACTTTTATTTTCAGCTTTTTGATAAGTGTTTCAAAAAGATCTTCCCGCTCCTCATTTGTATCAGGGTAGAATAGGGCAAGATGTTCCTCTGCTCGTCCTTGCCTTTTTAAGTCAATTGGAAGAAGGTCTGGCCGGCTTGTTATTAAAAACCAAATTATTTTACCCCTGTAATCAGTATTTCCCATAAAAGAAGCAAGTTGGGCAAAAATCCTGTTACTTGTCCCTGAATCCACCCCATCCTGATTTCTGCTTCCCAGAAACGCGTCTGCTTCATCAATAAGTACCCCTACCGGAGCCATTGCTTTTAAAATATTAAGAACTTTCTCAAAATTAGCTTCGCTCGCGCCCTGCCATTTTGACCTGAAATTTTTAAGCTTTACGATTGGAATCCCAATATCTCCTGCAAACGCAGTAACCATAAAAGATTTCCCTGTACCTACAGGCCCGGAAATAAGGTACCCCATAGGAAGAACATCAAGCCTCCCTTGTTTAATTGCTTTTGCAGCGTTTTTAAACCTCTTTTTTACAAACTCATGACCCGAAACCATTGAAAGATCATGCTCTGTCTCAATAAATTCAAGAAGCCCTAAAGCTTCATTCTCTATTATCTCTTTTTTGCGGTATTTAAGGTATTCAAGTGATATTGGCTTGTCCTCTTCAAAAGATTCAGCAGCAAGCTGATTCAGATTGATAAGATTAAGTCCGCTTGTTATTTTTGAAACACGCTCTATATTAAGTCTGTCTTCGAGAATCAAAGAGTTTTGCCTGTCTTTAAAAGTTAAAAAACTTGTACGCACTTTTTCATCAGGAATAGGGATATTTATTTTGATTGTTGATGGCGAGCGCACAAGCCTTGGGCTTATATCCGAAAGATTCTCGGTAAGGAGGATTACAGAAATATCTCCTTTTGTAAAAATAGGGTCTTGGCTCCACCTGTTAAGAGTTACGAGGCTGTATCGGTCTTCATCAGACATTCTTGCGATATCAGAATTCGCAACAATAGTTTCAGCATAATCTATAATAAGAACAATCCTGGTATTTTTAGAAAGATTCATAAGAAAATATTTTTCAAGATACCTGAATGCCTTTGTTGGGTCTGATGATAAAAATTCTTCGGAACATATATCAGGATATGTTGTTTTTAGTGTTTTAAGATAATCTTTTTGCATATCTTGTGAAAGAAAATTAACACCAGATGATCTGTCAAAATAAATATTTATACCTTCATTTCCAAATAAAACATCAGAAATAAACTCCTGAATCCTTACGAATTCAAATTTCCCTTCATACATCTTGTTTGGAAGAAAATCGCGTATGTTTCCATTTAAAATATATAGATTAGCGGTTTTTGAACAATATTTGATAGCCAATTCCTGCGCCCATGCAGGAAGTATTTTTATAAACTCAGAATTTTTCTTTATAAGCTGTTCACTCATTTCCCCTCTCCATATAAAGATTAAGCCTTATACATTTTATAAGTCAATAGATTAATATCATACTATCACTTACTTTTATTTTTTTTAAATTTATCCAACTAAGCTTGAACTCTCTTTTAGTGTGTATTAAAGTTTTACATAAATGAATCAGGATAAAAACAAAATCGATATATACACAGATGGCGGGTGTTCGGGAAATCCAGGCCCAGGCGGCTGGGGTTATGTAATACTTTGCAACGAGAAAATATATAAAAACTCAGGTTGTGATAAAGAAACAACAAACAACAAAATGGAGTTGACTGCTGTAATAAAAGCTCTTGAAGCATATAAAAAATCTTTTGAAAGCAAAGCCCAGGACAATCAAGAAGTAAGAGTTTTCACAGACTCTGCGTATGTAAAAAATGGTATAACAAGCTGGATAGTAGCATGGCTTAAAAACGGCTGGAAAACAGCAGATAAAAAAGATGTTAAAAATAAAGAATTGTGGATAGCCCTTAAAAAACTTTCAGACCACATAAAGCCTGAATGGGTGTGGGTAAAAGGGCACTCAGGCAACAAATGGAATGAAGAGTGCGATGCACTTGTAAAAAAAGAGATAAAAAATATTTTATAGATAAAATTATTTCTGATATTTGAATCAAAACAACTTTCCTTCGTGTTACTTATTTCATGAACATTATTAGCTATTCACCCGGAGGTTTTGAAGGGGACATTGTTAGTGTTGAGGCAGATTTGCGCTCCGGCATACCTGGGGTAAATCTTGTTGGTATGCCAGATACAGCAGTAAAAGAATCTGTTGAAAGAGTAAGGATCGCAATCAAAAACTCTTCTTATGATTTCCCAGGAAAACGTATTGTTGTTAATCTTGCGCCAGCAGGGATAAAAAAAGAGGGCGCGTCTTTTGATTTATCAATAGCAATTTCAATACTTCAGAAAACCGGTCTTTTGGGAGAAGACAGAGAACGTAAAATCATGGTGCTTGGAGAACTGCAACTTTCC
Source organism: Spirochaetaceae bacterium (assembly GCA_009780675.1). Lineage (GTDB taxonomy): Bacteria > Spirochaetota > Spirochaetia > CADAEX01 > CADAEX01 > WQTU01. Next base: position 62,998 of record WQZP01000011.1, read on the forward strand.
GGCGCAATAAGGCCTATAAATGGAACACTTAGCGCTGTAATCGCAGGTCAAAGAGAAGGTGTCTATGCTTATATAGTGCCGGAAGGGAATATCGAAGAAGCATTATCATCAAAAGCAGAAAGAATCTATCCTTGCAGCCATCTTTCAGAAGCAGTCGATCTACTTAAAAAAATATCACAAGATATTTTACCGGAGTATGATTTAAAACCACAAAATAACGAAAAAGAAGAGAGCAGTAATAAAGAAAGGAATCTTCTTTCGGATATCAAAGGGCATAAATACCTAAAGCAAGCGTTATCAGTTGCTGCAGCAGGGATGCATAATATAATTCTGTTTGGCCCTCCTGGCAGCGGGAAAACACTGGCAGGCTCTAGGCTTGTTTCCCTGCTGCCGGATCTTGACCTTGAAGATTCTATAGAAGTTACACGCATCTATTCCCTTGCAGGGCTTTTAAAAAATGGGTCGGGCTTGATAACACGTCCGCCATATAGGTCTCCTCACCATACCTCTTCAATGGAAGGGTTAATAGGCGGGGGACGGATCATCAAACCCGGAGAAATTTCTCTTGCCCATAAAGGGGTGCTTTTTCTTGATGAAACTCCAGAGTTCCGCAAAAGTATTTTACAGTGCCTTAGGGAACCTGTTGAAAATGGAAAAGTATATCTTGCGCGGGCAGGTAAAAACTGCTGGTTTCCCGCAGATTTCCAAATTGTTATGGCTGCAAATCCATGTCCATGCGGAAACAGGGGAAAAGAAGATTCTGTGTGCTGTTGTACAGATATTGATGTTTATCGATATTGGAAAAGGATAGGCGGCGCTCTTATTGACAGGATAGATATCCGCGTGCCTGTCATGCCTGTTGAAAGTGAAATACTAACAGAAAACAGTAACGATTCAGGGGAAGAATATTACAAGATGGTCCAAAATGCTGTGGATATCCAAAAAGAAAGATTTAAAAACTTTGCGTATAAAAGAAACAGCAGGATTCCTCCATCAGAATGTAATATGTTTATTAAATTGTCCGAAAACAGCAAAGATATTTTATCCAAAGCTGTAAAGAAATTTTCGTTTTCATCCCGCGCAGTACATTCAACAATGAAGCTGGCAAGAACTTTCTCAGATATGAAAGGCAATTCATCTGCTGATATTGAACATGAAAGCCTGCTTGAAGCAATACAATTAAGGAGGTATGGGGATAGAGATTTTTTTTGGTAAAGTAAAAAGGAGTTGATAATTATCTCAAAATAAACCTTGAAAAAAAGGGGAGTAAACTATTATAATATAAATATGAAGCAATATTCCCGTGGTCAGGTTGTTTTTTGCTCTATAGTAGCAGTAATTATCGCAATACTGTGTCTTTCTGGATTAGGAGTCATTAAAATAAATCCTACAATAGAGATAATACCTAATACACCCAGAATAACAGAAGCATTTGTTTTACAAGCCAACAGCATACCAGCGGATTTTTATGAAATAACAGATACCAGTCGCTTCCTCCCTGATGAACTTGAAAACATAAATATATACAGACGGCTTAACGAAGCTGTTGTAAATATCTCAATAGAAATTGTAACGTTAAACTGGTTTCTCGAACCTGTTCCAAGACAAGGAGGCAGCGGCTCAGGAACAATAATCGACAGCAGGGGTTATATTCTTACAAACAAACACGTTGTTGAAAATGCGCACAAGGTTTTTGTAACTCTTGCGGACGGCTCTCAGTTTGAAGGGGATGTAATAGGGATTGATCATGAAAATGACCTTGCAGTTGTAAAAATCGATCCTGAAAATACAAGACTTGTGACTATCCCAATGGGAGATTCCTCAAATTTGCTTGTAGGACAAAAAGTTCTTGCAATCGGAAACCCATTTGGTTATGAAAGAACCCTTACTACCGGAGTGATTTCCGGACTTGGCCGCCCTGTTCAACCAAGCGCCAGAAGCAGATTTATTATAAGAGATATGATACAGACAGATGCTTCGATCAATCCCGGTAATTCGGGCGGCCCTATGATAAATTCCAGAGGGGAGATGATTGGTATAAATACCATGATGTTTACTCCAACCGGCGGCTCTGTAGGTATTGGTTTTGCTGTTCCTGTTAATACTGCAAAGCGGGTAGTTCCTGATCTTATAAAGTATGGAAGGGTAAACAGGGGGTGGATAGATATTGAGCCTATCCAGCTTTTCCCGGAACTTGTAAGACATGCTTCGCTTCCTGTAAATAGAGGCCTGCTTGTTTCAAGAGTTGTCAGAGGGAGTACTGCGGAAAGAGCAGGGCTTAGGGGCGGAACAAACGCAGTAAGACACGGTAGGTCAACATTCTTTACTGGTGGTGATATTATTATTGAAACAAATGGAATGCCAATAAATTCGTTAGCTGATTTTTATGGCGCTCTTGAAGATAAAAGACCAGGTGAAATTGTAAAAGTTAAAATCATTCGTGGGAGAGAAGAGATGGAGTTATCTGTTGAACTCTCAAGCAGGCAACAAAGGTGACAAAAACTTGAATAAGTTTAAAGTAGTATCTGACTTTGCGCCTGCCGGAGATCAGATAAGAGCAATTACTGAACTTGTCGATGGAGTAGAAAAAGGGCTAAAAACCCAAACTTTGAAAGGAGTTACAGGTTCTGGCAAAACTTTTACAATGGCCAAAATTATTGAAAAAATAAACCGGCCGGTTCTTGTCCTTTCGCATAACAAAACTTTGGCTGCCCAGCTTTTTAGGGAATTTAAAGATTTTTTTCCGGAAAATGCTGTTGAATATTTTGTTTCATATTATGATTATTATCAGCCCGAAGCTTATGTCCCCTCAAAAGATTTATACATAGAAAAAGATGCTTCAATAAACGAAGAGATCGAAAGGCTAAGGCTTTCCGCAACTTCTTCGCTTCTTGAAAGGAATGATGTGATTATTGTTTCTACTGTGTCGTGTATATATGGTTTGGGCGACCCTTCTTCCTATAGGGAAATGCGTTATCGCTTTACTTTAGACGATAAAATAGATACCCGGGAGATGGCAAAATCTCTTGTGCAAATGCAATATGAAAGAAATGATCTTACACCATTAAGAGGGTGCTTCAGGATACGGGGAGAAGTAATCGATATATTCCCTTCGTACATGAAGAATGCCTATAGGATAGAGCTGGATTGGGAAAAAATTGTAAAGATAACTGAATTTAATTCAATATCCGGAGAAATTATCGGAGATTATGAATATATTACACTATACCCTGCAAAACATTTTGTTGTTCCGGAACAGCAATTAAAATCCGCATTAATTCTAATAAAAGATGAACTCGCGTCACGTATTGAGGAATTAAAAAAAGAGGAAAAAATTGTTGAAGCGCAACGCTTAAAATCCAGAACAGAATACGATATTGAAATGCTCGAAGAAATGGGGTACTGCAATGGAATAGAGAACTATTCGCGTCATATTTCCGGCAGGAGAGAAGGGGAGCGGCCCTATGTTTTGCTCGACTACTTCCCCAAAGACTTTATTGCTTTTATAGATGAATCTCATGTTACGTTATCTCAGGTAAGGGCAATGTATGAAGGTGACAGGTCGCGAAAACTAAATCTTGTAAATCATGGATTCAGGCTTCCCTCTGCTCTTGATAACAGACCGCTTTTTTATGATGAATTTAACTCAATTATCAATACTTTTGTTTTTGTCTCTGCAACCCCTGGTAAAGAGGAAAAAGAGCGATCAAAAAAAATAGTTGAACAAATAATAAGACCTACAGGCCTTGTTGATCCAGAAATTATTGTGAAACCAACTAAAGGACAAATTGAGGATCTTTTTGGAGAGATAAATCAAAGGATCAAAAATAACGAAAGAACACTTATTACAACTCTTACAAAAAGAATGGCAGAAGACCTTACAGCATATTTTACAGAAGTTGGTCTTAAGGTGAGGTATCTCCATTCAGAGATCGAAACAATAGAACGAGTCGAAATTCTTAAAGACCTGCGTACTGGTATAAGCGATGTTGTTGTAGGTATAAACCTTTTGCGCGAAGGGCTTGATCTACCGGAAGTTTCGTTAATTGCCATAATGGATGCAGATAAAATAGGGTTTCTTCGCTCTGCAACATCGCTTATACAGACAATAGGAAGGGCAGCCCGTAATGTTAATGGCAAAGTAATAATGTATGCAGATAAAGTTACAGACGCAATGAAAGAAGCAATTAACGAGACAGAAAGAAGAAGAGAAATACAGAAAAAATACAATAAAGAACATGGAATTACACCTTTAACAATCAGAAAGTCGATTCAGGATATTCTTGTACGAAAAATCGAAGATAAAAAGAAAGCAACGGAATTTGATGTTGAACTAATAAAAAGCAGATATAATATTATTAATAAAAATGAAAAGAAAAAGTTGATTAAAGAATTGGAAGCAGTTATGCTGGAGCATGCAAAAAATCTTAATTTTGAAGAAGCAGCTTTTGTACGCGATGAAATAATAAGACTTAAGAGTTAATATCCCGGCCTTTGCATCGGGAAATGGATAATATTAGGTAGTTTTAAATGAAAAAATATTGCATATCAATCATTATTATTCTTGTAATAGCGCTTTCATTTTCCTGTAGCCGGAAAGAAGAGGCGCTTGTAATTAATCTTCCTCCAATACAGGTTCTTGAACAAAGAACAAATTACGCTGTAATTACATCTTCCCACTTGCGATTGCGAACAGAGCCTTCTGTAAGATCTCAGGCAATAGTTACTTTATGGAAAGGGTATATTCTTGAAGTTGTTTCAAGATCAAGCAGAATGGATAATGTTGATGGACTTGATAATTTCTGGTATCAAGTGAGGTATGGTGGTTTAAGAGGCTGGGTATTTGGCGCTTATATCAAACTTGTTCCCACGTACGAACAAGCAAAAGAAGAAGCGCAAAGGCTAAAGTCATAATAAAGAATATCATCCCGATAAAAATTAAGCGCCCCAAAAATTAAACTATTTGTCCATTTTTTTGGGGCGCTTTAAAATCAGAATCAAAAATTAAAGACTTAGCCCGTAACCTACGCGGAAAGCAAAAATATTTGCTTTTTCAACAGCGCCTGTAAATCCTCTTCTGTATCTTGCATCAAGAATAAGACCCATCGGGAGCGTGTAATCCACACCAGCAACAACTGCAAATCCTACTCTGTCGTCAACATCTGTATTTTCGGTTTTTCTGTTAATTCCAAAAATTTCAATTTCGAATTCGGTTTTTTGAGCAAGCACTAATTGCAATGCTGGGCCTGCAAAAACAGATATTTTGCCTGGACCTGCCAGGAAATTAGCTTTTGCAAGAACAGGAATTTCAACTACCATCGCCCTTGAAGAAATCGATGTAAATGCAATAGGCTTTGCGCCAAACTCATACCCATATCTGAGTAATAAAAAATTAAGCTCTGGCTGGATAGAGAAATACGCATCTGCTGATATGTCAGCAATTGCTATATTAGCAAAAACGCCTGCTTCAAATCCTATACTACTCCCCATTTGTCTGCCTTCAGGAACATCGGCATGGTTCATATTAACACCAGCAGCGCCGCCAACTGTAATGTCCATTGCAAATACAGATACGGTTGTTGCCAACAACATACACATCATAAGCAAACCAATTTTTTTCATTTTAACTCCTAAAAATAAATTATATTCGTATCATAATAATAAAAAAAAGAATAAGTGTAAATATATTTTAATTTTTTAAACTTGCTGTTATCTGTTCAATATATATTTAAAGTACAGAGCCAGCTAAAAAGTAAAAGAGCTGAACTCTTTCTCTGCTTTTATGGTAGTAGGGGGACCATGACCCGGGAATATTATAAGGTCTTCATTAATCGAAAATATCTTCTCTTTTATATTATCCTGTAATAGTTTTTTTGCGATAGGATTAGAAGTATATCCTATTTTTCCTGCAGATAAAACATCTCCTATAAATAGTGCATTTCTTATTCTAAAAACAAGAGAATCATCAGAATGACCAGGAATTTCAATAACAGTTATATTAAATCCACAAAGATTTAAAACACTATTTGGAGTTATTGTTGTTGAAGGATAACCTGATATCATTGCTCTTTTGCTGTAAATTAAAGGTTCGTAAATACGCATTAGGGTTTTTACCCCTTTTGTATGATTCTCATGGTCATGTGTAAGAAGGATTGATTTTATGTAATAATTATTATCCTCCAGCAAATTCAAAAGAAATAAATCAATATGCCCAGGATCAATTATTAAAGCATCTCCCCCTGACTCGTGCCCTACAAGATATGTATTTACATTACCTTTTAGGTTATATAAAGTAAAAAGCTTCATACTTCCTCAACCTTATCCCAGTTATCAAAAATAGCATCTCCAAAATTTGATTGCTTGAAAGAAACATTTTTTCTTATTGATTTAGAAAAATTAACTTTTTTAAGATTACAATCATAAAATAAAGTATTATGGAGCGAAGAATTAACAAATCCTGAAAAATAGAGATCTGCCCCGGTAATTGAAAAATTATCAGATTTTATCCCATTAAAATTTGTATGGAGAAGGTCGGAAGATTCAATATTGCAATTATTGAAAACAGAACCCGCAAAACAGGTGAATTTTATATTAGTATTTATAAAACTACAGTTTTCAAATTCCGAATAATCAAAAAAACATTGCCAAAAATAACAATTTATGAATTTTACATTTGTTAATATAATTTCTGAAAATTTACAGGAGTAAAAGCGTTTATTTTCAATAGAAATATTGTTTAAAGGAAATTGTGTTATATTTAAATCAAGAAATTTTTCATTGAGATTTAAATAATTCAGGATATTTACCTCAAAAGCTTTTTTATTAACAATATGTCTATAGCAGGTTTTATACCCTGATATTTTTATTGCATCGCATTTTGATATCGCACATATTTCGGAATTAAACATATTAGTAATTATATACAAAAAAAAACATTTTTCAACATAGCCAAGCTAAAACCTTTATGGTAATTGATATATTAGGAAATTTGCTGTATTATTTTGATATGTGTTATTTTTGCGGAAAACCAACAGAAGAAGCAATTACAAGATCATCGCTCTGCTCATCATGCAGAAAAGAATTAAGAGTGTGCCTTAATTGTAAATCTTATAAAAAAGATGCTTATTGGGACTGTGCCGAAGATATTCCGGAGCAAGTTACAGAAAAAGAGAGAGCTAATTTTTGCGATTTTTTTGTTTATACGAATAAGGTAGACAAAGAGAAGCAGGAAAAAAACCAAAAAGCAAAAAATGATGCAAGAGATGGTTTTTTAAAACTTTTTAATAATGAATAAAACAATAGCTTTTTTTGACTCAGGTATAGGTGGCATACCTTACCTTGTTCACTTAAGAAATATAAAGCCTGATTTAAACTATGTTTATCTTGCAGATAATGCAAATTTCCCATACGGAATAAAATCAGGAGAAATAATAAAAGAAATCGTCCTTTCCGCAATAGGCCGTTTTATTGAAAAAACAGCTCCAGATGTTATTGTTATAGCATGCAATACAGCCACTGTTGTAACATTACCATATCTTAGGGAAAAATTTAATGTTCCGTTTGTAGGTGTTGTTCCAGCTGTAAAACCTGCTGCTTCAATGTCGGAGAATAAAAGAATAGGGCTTTTTGCAACAAATAAAACTGTATCAGACAGCTATACAGATAATCTTATATCCCAATTTGCAGGGAATTGCGAAGTACATAAATACGCAGATTCAAATATTGTCTCATTTATTGAGAATAAAATGTTTGAAACAGAAGATAACAAAGTATTGGAGTTTTTGGTCCCTGCTGCTAATTTTTTTATTAAAGAAGATGTTGATCATGTTGTTCTGGGGTGTACCCATTTTTTATTTATTACTGATATTCTGGAAAACCTTTTTTCTGGAAAAATAAAAACAATAGACTCAAGAGAAGGGGTCTCACGCCAGACACTCCACATCCTTGGCTGCGATAAAGCGCGGGACAGCAACATGGACGTTGCTCAATGTGCTAACAATGACCAAAGCAAAAACAGTGGCAGTTTTTACGTTACATCTTCTGACGTAAATATCGATTATTATAAAAAAATTGCTGACAGATTCATGCTTAAATATTCAGGAATTATATAAAAGGTAAATGTATAACCGGAGGGGATAAAGAAATCATAATTGTATGATTTCTTTACCAATCAAATACTTTATATAGTTTTTTTAATATTTTTTCAAATTTATTAGATTTAGTAATAGAAGGATTTCGGTGCAGCCTTTCTAAAGCCTCGTCCTGTTTATCAAGAGTATTGTCGCCAGCTAGGCACTCTAAGTGGTGAGTTAGTTCGTGGTAGAGAGTGTCATATAGGGCGCGTTTCTGTTTTTTAAAAGATGCATTGCCGTAAACAGCGATAAAGGAACCATAATACACTGTTATATACCTGCCAAGTCCATAGGGATCATAGTGGTAATGTCCCAAAGTGTACAAACTTTTATCATCAGGGTCGCGTAGGGTGTCTTTCTGGAGCATAATACCACCATTAAGATTTTTTAAGACATCTTCCGGAAGATCGTCCACAAAATCCCTAAGGATATTACGAGCTGTTTTGTAAGTCATTTTTTTGTGCGACTTCAAACAGGTAGCCCCTCCTTGTTAACCTTCTATATATTATATCAAATATAAGCTCTTCTGTGAATATTATAGTGGAAAAGAGAAAAAAATACGAAAATTTTAGCATGAAAACAAGATTCAAGTAACGGGCGCCATTTTAAATTATTGTTACATATTTCACAATTAAAATGAAAATAAAAAATTATACTTGCAATGTATAAACAAATATCACAATATTAAAATTAATTGAAATTAATTTTAATTAATACTTGTTGACAATGTTCTTTTGTGCTATCTTATGAGTAGTTTAAAGTTATTTTTTTCACAAAAAATTTGGTGTTTTTTTAAAAAATTGCTGCAGGTGATTTTTAATGAAGTAGTAAAATTGCGAAAACTGATGCCTTATATCTTTTGCTGATAATACAATGCAGTTATTGGCTTTCATTCAAAATTTGCCTCTAAAAATTAGGGGAGTTGATTATGAAATTAAATATCAAAATACCACTTATGTTTGGACTGGTCGTATTAATAACTTCTGCTGCTATTGGTTTAATATCAGTGCAGATAAGTTCTACTACTTTAGAAAGAAGCATTCTCTATGGAATAGGCGCAAAGAATGAATCAAATGCCGAGATTTTAAATATCACGTTAAACGGGCAGCTTGACGTGCTTTGGGAAATTGCCAACCGCTCCCAGATACGTACCATGGACTGGGAAATTGTGCGGCCAGCTCTTATCCCTGATCTTCGTCGCTTTGGCGCTCTTGATTTGGGTTTAGTTTCCTCTGGCGGTATTGCCCGTTATGCACTGGATAATGCCACTGTTAATATACAAGACCATAATTACTTTAGACGGGCTATGGCTGGAGAAAGGAACATTGAACTTATTTCAAGTCGCGTGGCTGGCATATCTTCGTTAATATTTGCAGTACCTGTTTTCGAAAGTGGTGCCCCAAATGCTCCTGTCATTGGTGTATTGATAGCGCGCAAAGATGGGGAGCAAGCTCTTTCTGATATGGTGGCTAATTTAGAAAGTGTCATGCCGAGCGGGTATAGTTACTTAGTAAACATGGAGGGGACCATCATTGCGCATCGAAGCAGAGAATTGGTAACAAGCAGGTTCAACCCCATAAGAGCTGCAGAAAGAGATCCCGTGTATAAACCATGGGGCGATGTAATAGCAAAAGCCTTGAGAGAAAGAAGCGGAATTTCGCGATATTCGTATGGTGGAGAAAACTTGATCGGTCAATATACAGAGGTCCCAGGTTATCCATGGCTACTTTTTAGCACAATCGAAAAAAGAGATGTGGATAACCAGCTTGCACATATGCGCGTCACTGTTTTAATAGTAGGAGTAATTTTTATAATTGTTGGTCTTGGTGTTGCGTTTTTCATTGGGAGGTCGATTGCCAAACCAGTTAGCAGTATAGCAGAAACAATGAAGGATATTGGTAACGGAGATCTCACCAAACGTGTCAATATTTTTTCAAAAGATGAGATCGGCGACTTGTCGCATCAGCTTAATTCAACACTTGAAAGTATAAAAAACCTCATTTTAAGTATCAAAAAAGAAGCAGGGACATTATCTGATGTTGGTAATGATCTTGCAAGCAACATGAACGAGACTGCTGCTGCTGTGAACCAGATTACAGCAAATATTCAAAGCATAAAAGGGCGGGTCATTAACCAGAGCGCCAGTGTAAGCGAGACCAATGCAACTATGGAGCAAGTTGTTGAAAATATCAACAAACTCAATGGTCATATAGAAAACCAGAGTGTCAATATTTCTCAATCATCATCTGCTATTGAAGAAATGGTAACCAATACCCGTTCTGTTACAGATACACTTATTAAAAACAGCGGAAATGTAAAAGCGCTCAAAGAAGCCTCAGAAATAGGACGCACCGGGCTTATCGGGGTTGCTGAGGATATAAAAGAAATAGCACGGGAGTCTGATGGTCTTATGGAAATCAATTCTGTAATGGAGAATATAGCGAGCCAAACCAACTTGCTTTCGATGAATGCAGCGATAGAAGCTGCACATGCTGGTGAATCTGGCAAAGGGTTTGCAGTAGTTGCTGATGAAATCCGCAAGCTTGCAGAGAGTTCTGCCGGACAATCCAAGACTATTGGCACAGTACTCAAAAAGATGAAAGAATCTATCGATAAGATCACCAAATCTACAGAAAACGTACTTGAAAAGTTTGGAGCAATTGATTCAAACGTTAAAACAGTAGTGGAACAAGAAGATAGCATTCGAGGCGCTATGGAAGAACAGGGGCAAGGCAGCAAGCAAGTTCTTGAGGGTGTGAGCAATATAAATGATATAACCCGGCAGGTAAAGACAAGTTCCAGTGAAATGCTTACTGGTGCAAAAGAAGTAATACAAGAGAGCACTAATCTTGAAAAAGTGACTCAGGAGATAACTTCCGGCATGAATGAAATGGCAAGCGGAGCTGATGAGATCAATATAGCTGTAAACCATGTCAATGAAGTAACTGTTAAGAACCGAGAAGCAATTGAGACTTTAATTAAGGAAGTTGCGCGATTTAAGATCTAATTTTAAGTTTAATAAGCAGTTTTTATAGAGCCTGTCCACAGTAAAGCAAAGCGCGCAGCTGGATAGGCTCTAATTTTATGTCCTCATATTCCTATGCAACACTCTAAAGGCCTATGTTTATACATACATGAAATTATCGCTGGTTGTATAATTGACAAGCTACTCTAGTTATGGTTACTATTAGTATATATTATAGAGGATTATATTTTTGTCTGCTTGACAAAGGACTATATCATTCTAGAGGATTTAATATGAAATTGAATATAAAAATACCAATTATGTTTGGACTGGTCGTATTAATAACTTCTGCTGCTATTGGTTTAATATCATTGCAGATAAGTTCTGGTAACTTAGAGAGAAGCATTCTCTATGGAATAGGCTCTAAGAATGAGTCAAACGCCGAGGTTTTAAGTGTTGCGTTAAGTGGGCAGCTTAACGTACTATGGGAAATCGCCAGCCGCTCCAGGGTACAAACTATGGATTGGGAAGTTATGCGGCCAACTTTGATCCCCGATGTGCGTCGTATTGGCGCTCTTGATTTAGGTGTGATACCTCCGGATGGCGTTGCCCATTATGTACTTGACAATATGACTACTTTTTTGGGGGACCGTGAGTATTTTAGGCGGGCTATGGCTGGAGAAAAGAGCATTGAAGCTGTCTTTAGTCGCATGATCGACAAGATTGTAGTTATATTTGCAGTACCGATTTTTGAAAGTAATGAACCAGGCGCTCCTGTAGTAGGCGTATTAATAGCGCGTAAGGATGGGGAGCAGGCACTTTCTAGTATAGTTGTTAATTTAAAAAGCGTCATGCCGAGCGGGTATAGTTACTTGGTAAACATAGAGGGGACGATCATTGCGCACAGGAACAAAGAATTGGTAGCAAACCAGTTCAATCCAATAAGAGCTGCGGAAAGAGACCCTGCTTATAAGCCATGGGGCGATGTAATAACAAAAGCCTTGAGAGAAAGAAGCGGGACATCACGATATTCGTCTGATGAAAAAATTTTGATTGGCCAATATACAGAAGTTCCAGGTCATCCATGGCTGCTTTTTAGCACAATAGAAAAAAAAGATGTGGATAACCAACTTACACATATGCGCGTCACTGTTTTAATAGTAGGAGTAATTTTTATAGTAGTTGGTCTTGGTGTCGCATTTTTCATTGGAAGGTCAATTGCCAGGCCAGTTAGCAACATAGCAGAAATAATGAAAGATATTGGTAAAGGAGACCTTACCAAACGTATTAATATTTCTTCAAAAGACGAGATTGGCGACTTATCACACCAACTTAATTCAACACTTGAAAATATCAAAAATCTTATTTTAAGTATTAAAAAAGAAGCAGGAACATTATCTGAAGTTGGCAATGACCTTGCAAGTAACATGAACGAAACTGCTGCTGCTGTAAATGAAATAACTGCAAATATTCAGAGTATAAAAAGCCGTATGATAAATCAGAGCGCCAGTGTAAGCGAGACCAATGCAACGATGGAACAAGTTGTTCAAAATATTAACAAACTCAATGGACATGTAGAAAATCAGAGCAACAATATTTCCCAATCATCTTCTGCTATTGAGGAAATGGTAGCCAATACCCGTTCTGTTACAGATACACTTATTAAAAACAGTGGAAATGTAAAAGCGCTCAAAGACGCCTCAGAAATAGGGCGCACTGGATTAAAAGGTGTGTCTGAAGATATTCAGGAAATAGCGCGGGAGTCCGAAGGTCTTATGGAAATCAATTCTGTAATGGAGAATATAGCGAGCCAAACCAACTTGCTTTCAATGAATG
>WQZP01000012.1 GCA_009780675.1 Spirochaetaceae bacterium
ATGGAAGCCACAGTTGAAAACAAAGCAACCAAACTGGAAGCTGCGCCTTTAAACATAATCCTTGAAGGCTCATTTTAAAAGTAAATATGGCTGGGGATATAAAGTAAGCGCTAAATCAAAACATTTATTTTATATATTCTTTGAAAAAAGTGTATTAATATAGTAGAAATAGTAGAATTAGGATAAAATTGCGGCACAGCTATTTGTTGTTTTGAAAAAATCTCTTTTTATGAAACAATCCGCCTAGTTGCAAATATAAAAATTTCTTGATATATTTTAAGAATATGAACAAATATGGGAATTTTACTAAATTACTATTATTCTACTGGGGTAACCCATGAAAACAGTTCTTGTTGTTGATGATAGTATGATAATGAGAAAAATTGTTAAAAATACCTTCGAAACACTCAAAATTCCATGTCAGTATCTGGAAGCAGAAAACGGAAAAAAAGCCTATCAATTACTTGAAACCAATAAAGTATCCCTGGTCTTCCTTGATTGGAATATGCCGGAAATGGATGGCATGGAATTTTTAAAAAAAGTTAGAGCCATGCCTGACTATAAGGACCTTCCAATCGTCATGGTAACTTCAGAAGCTGCAAAATACAATGTAATTGAGGCCCTTAGACACGGAGCTACAAACTATATTGTTAAGCCTGTCCGCGAAAAAACATTCAAGGAAAAGCTTTCAGAGATATCATTTTAGGAGAGAAAAATGGAACAATACATTAAGCCTTTTGTCAGCGTTTGCGAAATGGTTTTTCGTGATTTCTGCCAAACAGAAGTCACAGCCGGCAGAGTGTTCTTTGTGACAAAAGATGAATATGAATCAAATTGGGATATTTCCGGCATTATCGGACTTTCAGGCGAAGCATCCGGAGCAGTCGCCATATCACTAAAGAGCGCTACTGCTTTCAAAATTACAAATCTTCTGACAGGCTCAGAGCATAATCACATTGATATGTATGTTACTGATGCAATAGGGGAAATAATAAATATTATCGCTGGTAATGTAAAAAAACATTTTGAGGATGACCTGCGGATAAAAATATCCCTTCCTTCCATAATTAAAGGAAGGGCCCATTCTATTGTATGGCCTTCGGAAAAAACCAGAATCATCTGCATACCCTTCACAGTTTTTGGGGATCAGGAATTTTGCCTTTCAATAGCAGTGGACCCGACAAAATGAAGACTTTTTATACAATAAACCGCCTTGTAAAAACTACAGGACCAAGGCTGATACTTGGATTATTTTTTATCTCTTCGCTTATGGTTTTGCTCATTTCAGGAGTATTAAGAACTCAAATGTACAACTCAGGGGTAATGCTTGCTGAGACAACCCAGAACCATTTGGTAAGCGCTGCCCAGGCATTGGCAGAATTTATTAGCCCCGAAGAATTGAATCTTTATCGCACAATCGAGGATACAAAAACAGAGGCGTTTCAGGAATTAAAACATCGACTTGCCGCATTTGCCGAGAATCACAATCTTCTTTATGCTTATTTTTGGCGCTATTATGGAGATAATCAACTTCAATTCATTGTTGATAATGATTTTGACCCGACCGAAGAGGTAGGGCCGTGGGTAATAGTCGATATTGTTGAGGATTATCTTGCTCTTCCTGCTCTTGCCGGAAATATTGTCGTATCAAATTTGAGTACTATTGTACCAACTTGGGATGGACTTATTACTGCTTATGCACCAGTATTTGACAGGCATGGAAATATCCACAGCATCGCTGGTGTTGATATTTTGGATAGATATCTTTATATCCAACGCAGAGATGCACGACGCATGACGTTTCTTTTAGCAATTGCCATTCCATTTTCAGTAATTTCCGGCATTTTGAACTTGATTCTTTACCGCCGTAAAGCAAAACAAATTGAAGAAGCTCATGTGGAGCTCTCTCAGGAAAAAAATGTTATCCAAACCATGAAAGACAATCTCCCTCAGGGAATCCTTCTTATGGACAGGGAACTTAAGATACTTCCTCAGTATTCCCGCTCTTTGATTTCAATCCTCTCACACTACGATTCCGAAGTGGAGGGGAAGAATTTTCTCGATATTATAAATGCTTCACTGAACGCAAAACAACTTCAAATCATGCAAGACTACTTTGACATGATCTTCAAAAAGGAAAAAAGTGCCAAGCTTCTTGAAGAAGTAAATCCTATTTCAGAATTTGAGTACAAAGTCGACGATCGTATAAAAACCCTTACCACAAGATTCCAGCTAATTGAGCAAGTAGGCTTGGAGTCGGTGATTATAGGGATACTCCAGGATATCACCAGAGAAAAAGAGTTTGAAATGGAACTTCAACACCAAAAGGAAGCTCAGGAACTGGAAATGAAAAATATGTTTGATGTTATCCAGATAGACCCAATGGTATTCCATGATTTTATTGAAGAAGCTGAAGCTAATTTTAATTACATTAATTCAATTCTTAAAGACAAAACTCTTACTGAAAAGCAGGTGATCACGAAATTTTACCAGAATATCCATGCTATAAAAGCCAATGCCCTTATTTTGGGGCTGGAATCCTTTAGCAAGAAACTGCATATGCTTGAGGATGACATCAAGGCTGTATCAGCCCAGGAGGAGATTACAGTTAAGGACACTCTTAGCCTGGCTGTAAAGCTGGAACTGATAATGCAGGATAAAGATTCCTTTTTGACGATTATTAAAAAGATTGAGTCTTTCAAATCTTCCAACCAGATAGACTCTGTACTTCTTCACTCTATGAATAAGGCTATTGAAAAAATCTCAGCAGAAACTCAAAAGAACATTGAGCTCGAAGCAGGACATGTGGATATAAGTATTCTTGAATCAAAGTTGCGCAAACCTATCAAAGATATTTTATTCCAGTGTATAAGAAATTCCATCTATCATGGTATTGAGCCTGCAGAAGAGCGGATGCGAAAAAATAAAAAACCTACGGGCCTTCTGAGTTTCTCCATAAAAAATGTCAATGGCAAAGCAGAAATAATTTTTTCTGATGATGGGCAGGGTCTTGATTTGGAAAAAATCAAAAAGAAATATCTTGAGGCTCATCCAGACAGTAAGGATGTAAGCAGAAAAGTACTCCTTGCATCAATTTTTGCTCCTGAGTTTTCCACTGCCAGCACAACAACTACAGTTGCGGGACGAGGGATCGGACTCAGCCTGGTAAAGGATCTGGTGAAAGAAAACAACGGCACCATTAATATAAATTCCTCTGAAGCTGGTCTTACTTTTAAATTTATTTTAGCCTTACCTGCTTAGTGTTATGCAAGCCGGATAATCTTATGGAATAGAGGAAGGTTTTGACATAGTGACAGATAAAGTAAAAACAGCCCAGACAAACAGCTCTGACAACAAAAAAATAAAAAACAGGATTGCAGTAGGGTCAGGAAAAGGGGGCGTTGGCAAATCCACAACTTCGGTAAATCTAGCTGTCTATTATGCAGAAAAAAATATAAAAACATTGCTTATAGATGTTGATCCTCTTTCAAACATAAAAACAATTCTTGATATTGAAGGCACAAAAGATGGAGACAAACAGCCCATAAAAATTTTTGAAAATCTTTTTCTCCTTACCCCTTTTCAGAATACAGGAGAAACAGCACCAGATACTGTATATAATAATTTCAAGGATAACTCATACTTTAGTGAAGAAGATAAATTTAACATAATAATATTCGATCTTCCTGCAGGTTATGATGAAAAAGAGAATATTGCTTTTTTGGATTTTGCAGATATGCTTCTTGTTGTTACAAATCCCGAACCAGCAGCACATGTTGCAAGCGGAAGCTATATAAAAAAAGTTTTTGAAAGCAGAAAAAATCTTCCAATTTTTATTTGGCATAATAGATATGAAAAAAATAACAGATCCAGTTTTAAAGAAGATGATGTTTTTTTCAATTATAATAAAAATGTTCCCCACGAAGAAAAGTTTGATCCTTCAATGGCAGAAAAATTTTTAAATGTTGCCAAAATCCCCAAAGATAAATCTCTTGACCTTTTAGGGACCGATAGTACTTTTGGGGCCATAGCGCTCAGAAATATTTTTACGTTACTTGAGTTGCTGTATGAAGAAACAACGCTTCCAATTAGCAAAAAATGCGCCCCTGGTGAAAAATTAGCAACTCTTATAAATAACTTCATAAATTCAAATATTGAAATTAAAGATGCAGATAGCGCTGTTTTAAATCTTTTTGAATACATTGGAATTTTTCTTTCAAAGCTAAGTAAAAAAAATGATCAAGGAATAAATGTTTATAATCTCCTTTCTGATAAAGAAAGAAATAACATAAAAGAATGTTTTGAAAAAATAAAAAATGATAAATTACTTGGAAAGCTAAGAAAAGCCATTACAGTTGTTGGAGATTCACTTCAATATCTTGAAAACTCATCGCGTCAGTTCTATGTAGACCTTTCTCCGGATAAATTCAATTCTGTGGCAAGAGAAGTTTCTGCTGTTCTTACAGATATTGAAAAAAGTAATCACACAGGAGAACAAAAACATATTGCAAGTGTGATCCTGTTTTACTTTGCCCTCTTTTTTCTTATTAAGAAAAAAGAGTATCACAGCGCTATGGTAAAATTTCTTTCAACAAGAAAAGATAAAAACGGGAAACTTATAAGAGACAGAAATCTGCAAATAAAAATGATCATAGAGAAAAATAAAGAATACCGGACTAAGTATCTTGGACTTGTAAAACATATGCACGCTCCTTTAATGGAAGAATTAAAAAATATTTCAACTAAATTATCTCTAAGAAAAATAATTTTTACTTCAGACAAAAATGGAAAAGAAGAAGTTATTGGTAGCGCTTATGCAAAACTTTTGGGAAATTATCTCCATGATTCGCTGAACAGCGGGCTAAGTATTATTGTGGGGTTTCCTTATAGAACTGCTTCTATAAATTTTCAAAAATCAGCAGGACTTATACTTGGATTACTTAACAATTAAAATGATATTTGAAAAGGGAGGATTCCTAATGTATCCTCTCTTGATTTTTTCAATACTTGCTGTTGCTGTGATTGCAGAGAAAATCGCAGACCTATATAAAATTGCAATTAACAGAAATACTTTTAATAAAATAGTGCACTTGTCCAGAGAGAAGAACAAAAAAGATCTGTTACTATATCTTGATACTAAAATAGCAAAAAATAAAATATACAATAACTCCATTGAATTAATAAAAAAAGCAGCAGAGCAAGGCGCAGGTTTTAAAAAAGAATGTGATGTTGAAATTTCTTTATTAATAACAAAAATTTCTGAAAGAATACATCTTCTTGATCTTGTTGGGAGAATTTCTCCAATGATTGGGCTTACAGGAACTGTTATAGGGCTTGCGAGAATTTTTCAAAGTGTATCTGCTTCCGGAAGAACAGGAGACCCTGCAGTGCTTGCTGGCGGTATATGGGAAGTGATGATCACTACGATTGCAGGGCTTTTAATAGCTATTACTTCAATAGTTGCAGCTCATGCAATCCGGAGTAGTTTTAAAAAATATATTGAGCGACTCAAATTTTGCTGCAGTGCTGTTTTATTTGAATCTGTCATCGCGGATGATCCAAAATGAAAGAAGTAAAAGAAAACCAAATATCTGATAAGGATATTTATTTTGAAAAATTATCAGAAGATTCTTTTCCTGACCTTACCCCGCTTATTGATGTAGTTTTTATGCTGATAATATTTTTTCTTCTTACACCAACTTTGATGGGAGAAAGAAGTTTGTCCATAAATCTTCCAGCATCATCTGCAGGGGAAATATTGCAGGCAGAAAATATAGTAATTGAAATCGATAAAGAAAATAATATTTTTTTTCAAAATACTAAAACAGATTTTGGACAAATAGAAATTATTTTAAGAGATATAATAGCAACAGCCAACAACCCTCTTCCGGAAATAATCATAAGAAGTGATGAGGAGTGTAGCTTTGGAACAGTTGTCCGGTTAATGGAGATAATACAAAATAGCGGGTATGATGCAATATCATTTGCTGTAAGGGACAAGTCGTTATAAGACGCTATATTTTGCTGTTAAAGTATTCCTTGTGTTATGCAATCATAAAAATTGTTACACAGCCACCGCCATGGACAGCGGTGGTTTTTATCTTTATTATTTTAAATCATTTCCCAAAAATATTAGAAAAAGAAACTCCTGCCATAATACAACATTGATTTGACAGTTTGTCCGGGTATAAGCGTAATTACCTAGCTCTGATTGAAAAATCTCTCCACACATTCGCTCCTTGATACGCACTTACAGAATCTGCTGGGACAATCAGCGTAACATCACTTCTTTCTACACGGTCAAATACATTGGCTTGAATTGCCTGAGGTCTGGCTGCCATATTGGTTATTTCAACCAAATTTGTACACCGCCAAAAAACATTGGTTCCAATGGCATTTACCCGGCTGCCTATGACCACATATTCCAGACTCGCAACTCCACTGAACAGACTATTCGGTATACGCCTTACATTTTCACCAAAAACAACCCTTTCCAGAACCGGGCAGTCGGCAAAATGGTTGTTTGCGCCACCAACATCCGCAGCATTGCGGGCATTAAAATAAACTGTCTGCAGGCGGGAAGAACGTCTGAAAGCAGCTTGGCCGATGGAAGTAATATTTTCGGGAATGGTAAGGGTAGTTATACTGGTATTAAAAAATGCCTGTGGTCCTATTTCACTTAAGCCGCTGCCAAGTGTAATTGATCTTACACTAATGTTATTGTAAAATGCATTTTGTCTGATTGTATGTACAGAGTCCGGTATGACAATTTCTGTCAAATTCCTGCATCCGGAAAAAGCATATCTGTCTATTTGAGTAACACTGTTTCCAATAGTAATAGAAGTCAAACCGGATTGTCCGATAAAAAGAGCAGAAGGAATACGTTGAACATTATTTCCAAAAATAACCGTTCTTAGAGCATTCAGTCCACTAAACGGATGAAGCACGCCAAATGCAGGATCAAAACCGCTCATGTTTTCTGCATTAAAATAAATAGTCGTTAAATTGCCTGAGTCTGAAAAAACATTTGCCCCCATAGAAGATATACCTTCAGGGATAGTGACCACTGTTAAACCGTTGTTTCGAAATGCTCCGTTAGGCAGTTCGGTGATTCCCCTGCCAATATGTAAGGAAGTTAACTGCACACAATTTTCAAATGCGGCGGGACCCAAAGTTCTTACAGTATCAGGAATAACAAGGTTTGTTAAACCGCTTCTGGTAAACGCAAAAGAACCTATTGCAATAACGCTGGCCGGAATATCGACAGAACTTAATCTGGAACACTGGGCAAAAGCATAATTGCCAATATGAGTTACGGTATTTCCTATACTTACCGATGTCATGGCAGAATGACCAAAGAATGCATATCCACCAATATTTGTAACACCGTTTTCAATTACAACTCTATTTATACTGCCAACATGGCTCTGCCAAGGGCGGTTGCTTGTTGAACCCCAATCATCAGGCATCTGACCATTGCCGGAAATTGTTAATATGCCATTTGAAAATGTCCAACCAAGGGAAGTCCCAAAAGACCCTTGAGTTTGGGAATTTGCCGAGATTACGATTAAGCAAAATATAGCTAATGTCAAAATAATACATTTATTATTTTTCATATTGCACTCCTTTAGCTTATTATATATTTTTCTTGATTTCTGTCAATAAATCACAATGGCTCACGTTAAATCAAACCATGAGAGGAGAAAAATCTCAAGTACCGGAAATAATCATAAAAAATGATGAGGAGTGTAGCTTTGGAACAGTTGTCCGGTTAATGGAGATAATCCAAAATAGCGGGTATGATGCAATATCATTTGCTGTAAGGGAAAAATCGTTATAAGATGCTATATTTTACTGTTAAAGTATTCCTTTGTTACTTGAAGCTGTTTATGTAATATCTTATTCCACAGATTCCCTTTGATTTCACCAGTCCCTTTGGAAATTTTGGTAAATCTTGGCATCCCATCAGCATTGTCTTTTCTATAGAAATAATGGTCTGTATTTTTATATAATTCCCAGCCATCCCGCTCACAAAATCGTTTTAAATCTTTCCACGACGGCATTTTATTGAACCTTCTATCTTGTCAACATCGCCAAGAATCAGGGCTTTGAAAACATATGGAATATGAAGCTTTCTGTTACCTCTGGACCAATAAGCGAATTCATTGTAATAATCTTCTGAATATTCAAGGATAGCGCTGGCTAACCTGGATATAGCGCTTTGCATATCAGGAGCGTTCTCTACTAAGTCAATTTCATCAAGAGATATAGTGACAGAGCCGTCATCTTCAATCAGGGTTTCAGCATGAAAAGAGTAAGCAGATAATATGTTTTCCAAAACATTCATATCGGAAAGAAACAAATAGTCTCTTGTTCTCTTGATGAATGCTGGTTTTTCTCTGATAACTGACTCAACAAGCGAACTCCACTCATTTCTTGCTGTTGTAGCGTTAATAGTATGCATATCAATTACTCCTCATCACATACTATTGCACAATATGTACACATTGTCAACAATGTCCTTTTTCAGTTTTTTTGTAGCGCGCCATGATATATTATTTTATCATGACACAGGCCGAAGGGCTAGGTTATTTTATACTCGTTATCTGCTATATTGCTTTTTATTCGATAATTCTTTCATTAAATTACTTGCTGCCATAGACGATTCCAGTATATCTTTAATGTAATTATAACCTGAGTCAATATCCTCATCAAATACTTTGGAAAAAACCAATTCGAGCATTATCAGTTTCCAATGTATTTATGAATTTTCTTGAACACTTTTTCCTTAGAAATTGTTTCACCATTTTTAATTTGATTCATGCCTAATTGAAGGGATTTATACAATTCAATTTTTCCAACTAATTCCTCATATACTTGAATACTCATTACTGCTAGATCCCCCTGTCCATTTTTAGTAATAAATATTGGCTCTCTATTATTATGACAAAAATCTGAAATTTCTCCATAATTATTCCGTAAGTCTGCACTTTTCCTTATAACTGGCATTCATTACCTCCTTACTTAATTTAACAATAATAATATATCATTATTTTGATATATTATCAATAGTTCGCAATGGCTCACGTTAAATCAAACCATGAGAGGAGAAAAATCTCAAGTACCGGAAATAATCATAAGAAGTGATATCTTTGCCTACAGCCGAACCGCTCGCACTCCGCCATTCGGGTAACTGCGACACAGGAATCCATGTTTAGCAATTCCGGACATTATCTGTATTGCACGCTCCAGCTACCTATTCATGCATGGCGTTGTTATTAAAAATATTTTTATAGAAAAATTTAATAGCGCTAATAACAAGATTTATGTAAGAGGCTGAGTACTCATTACAAAACTATGATGTTCCATGATATGAAAAAGAACTTGAGCGGGTTTTGATGAAGGAAACAGTAGAGCAGAAAAAATGATATTTGTATCTGTCATTACCTTCATTTGCGGTTTTCCCTAGAATACCTTACTTCATCAACAAGCTGTTGAATATCTTCTTCTTTAATTTTTTATATTGTTTCATTTGTCATATTGTCATCCAATCTCTACAACTTCACCTATGGAAAACAACAAATTATATAATTCAATATTTTCATCAAAATCAACTAAATCAAATTCATTTTCTAAAATATTGTTTAATTTTGAGTATGTTCTTATGTAATTTTTTGGAGATAAACCCATAACTCCAATGTCAATATCTGATAATTCGGTATACTTTCCTGTTGCTAATGAACCAAAAAGGAAAATTGAAGTGCAGCCTTCTTCCTTTAAACACATAGTAGCCTTTTCAATATCCTGTCGATATTTTTCAGGAATTTCTGGTAAAGTCATAATAAATAATATATACTTATTTGTGATGGTGTCAAGTGCATTTTTCATTAATTTGGAGATTTTGGATAATTCTAGCAAAATTTACAAAATTTTTCAGCTCAATTGCATATAACGTATTATATGCGAACTTCGTATAATCTTCATCCGAAGATATAACGCGAAATAAAGGTTCGTGTTATATCAAAAACAAATGTAAAGGGAAAATCACACAATGTAAAGAATCTTGCAAACTTGGGCTCTGCATAATTTTTCATTTTTTTATCTTACAGCAGACCACGCGGGCTTTTGCCTACGTTACTGAGTAAGAAAAATAAATTAACCTGGCGGATTTTTAAATTTTACAGCAGGCCGTTGCAAAAATTCTAACTTGAGGGTCATATTCATGGCAGAAGCTAGCCGCTTTAATGTCTGCAAGGTGGGGTTGCCATCGCCTGCTTCCAGTTTGCTTATATCACTTTGGGCTATACCTGTGCGTTCGGAAAGCTGCTTCTGGGTAAGTCCTGCATTTTTACGAGCATCTATAATGGCTTGGACAATCGCAAACTCTGGCTCTAATGCATCCCATTCAGCGCGAATTTCAGGGTTCTTCAATTGTTCATCAAGAAATTTTTTCCACTCGCTCATTTCCGACTCTCCTTTCTACTTAAATATTCTGTACGATACCTTTTTGCTCTTTCAATTTCAGATGACGGCGTCTTTTGCATTTTTTTGATAAAGCCGTGTGTTAGAATGGCTTTCCGCCCCACAATAAAGAAGTATAGAATACGGGATATATCCGCACCTACCTGCGCACGAAGCTCAAAAATACCACTATCTAGATGCTTTGAATAAGGCTCTCTCAACTCTGAACCATTGGTTTCCAAAAAATCAACAACCCTAAGCATTTTAGCTCTCATTTTTGGAGCTAATCTCAAGATAAAGTCTTTAGCGGGTTCTGTCTCATCGGCCTTATCATAAAATTTGATTTCAAATTTTAAATCCCGCACAATATTTTGCCTTTACCAGTGCATATACTTACAATATAGGATATATCCGATATTGTCAAGATGCTGTATTTATCAAACTTTTTCATGAGGAAGAAATTTACTTTTCTCATTTTTATGTTTCCCTTTGTTTCTGTATAATAGTTGCCAATAAAAGCGTTGCCGCCAGTAGCTATACTTTTATAACTGAATAAAAAGAGGTTTTGCTTCAAAAAGAGATTTTAATTACTGTTTTTGCAAAAAATTTGAGTTTTGTCATAATAAGTGATATCTTTGCCTACAGCCGAACCGCCCGCACTCCGCCATTCGGGTAACTGCGACACAGAAATCCATGCGCAGCGATTCCGGACATTATCTGTATTGTACGCTCCAGCTACCATTTAATGTATAAGCTCCTGCTCTACGCTCTTGATAGTTATAGAATTCAACAAATTCTTGGTTGAAAGCATTATTTTCTATCTTGATGTTTGCTCCAATAATAATGCTGGTTAATGGAGGCAACCCTAAAGCTCTAAATGCATTATCCTCGATAATAGTCACGCTATCAGGAATAACAACGCTGGTCAGTTGATTCCAACTAAATGCACCTTTTTCGATAATAGTCACGTTGTCGGGTATAATAATGCTGGTCAGTTGATTTCCAGTAAATGCATCCTCTTCGATAATAGTCACGCTGTCTGGTATAACAACACTGGTCAATCGATTATCAGCAAATGCACCAGTCCTGATAATAGTCACGTTGTCGGGTATAATAACGCTAGTCAGCCGATTAGCAGAAAATGCATACCTCCCGATAGTAGTCACGCTGCTGGGGATAACAACGCTGGCCAATCGGTTACGGCGAAATGCCCACTTCCCGATAATAGTCACGCTGTCAGGTATAACAACACTGGTCAATCGATTATCAGCAAATGCACCATTCCCGATAATAGTCACGCTGTCTGGTATAACAACACTGGTCAATCGATTATCAGCAAATGCACCAGTCCTGATAATAGTCACGCTGTCAGGTATAACAACACTGGTCAGTCGATTACCAAAAAATGCATCCTTCCCGATTGCAGTAACAGGCAAGTTTTGTATTTGGGGAGGAATTCGCACATCTGTATTTCTTCCATTATATTTGGTAATTTCTATTGCAGTACCGCCCTCAATAACCCGCACAGTAAAATTTTCTTCAGGTTCAAATTGTGGCTGGGTATATGCTAAAAATGCTGTCAACAGTATCAGAATAATTCCAAAAATAATTTTTCTGTTCATAAAACCCTCTTTATTTATTGCAATATAAATCCTTATATTTCAAAACAACGTATTGTTCATAATAAAATCCAACTGCAGTCAAATAGCTCGCGATTCGTCTTTCAGCACCGCCCGCACTCCGCCATTCGGGTAGCTGCGGCACAGGAATCCATGCTCAGCGATTCCGGACCCTACTTAAATTGCACGCTCCAGCTACCATTTAATGTGTAAGTTCCTGCTCTACGCCCCTGATAGTTATAGAATTCAACAAATCCTTGGTCGAAAGCATTATTTGCTATCTTGATGTTTGCTCCAATAATAATGCTGGTTAGTCGATTCCTACTAAATGCATTATCCTCGATAATGCTCACGCTATCTGGAATAATAACACTGGTTAGTTGATTCCAACTAAATGCACCCTCTTCGATAATAGTCACGCTATCAGAAATAATAACGCTGGTTAATTGGTTCCAAAAAAATGCATTCCTCCCAATAGTAGTCACGCTGTCAGGTATAACAACACTGCTCAGGTAATTCCAACTGAATGCATTCTCCCCGATAACAGTCACACTGTCGGGTATAACAACACTGGTCAATCGGTTAACAGAAAATGCACTATCCATGATAGTAGTCACACTGTCGGATATAATAACGCTGCTCAGGTAATTCCAACTGAATGCATTCTTCCCGATAACAGTCACGCTGTCGGGTATAACAACGCTGGTCAATCGGTTAACAAAAAATGCACTATCCCTGATAATAGTCACGCTGTCAGGTATAACAACGCTGCTCAGGTAATT
Source organism: Spirochaetaceae bacterium (assembly GCA_009780675.1). GTDB lineage: Bacteria > Spirochaetota > Spirochaetia > CADAEX01 > CADAEX01 > WQTU01. Next base: position 12,863 of record WQZP01000012.1, read on the forward strand.
CCAACTGAATGCATCCTTCCCGATAGTAGTCACGTTGTTGGGAATAACAACGCTGGTCAATCGATTACGAAGAAATGCATACCTCCCGATAATAGTCACGTTGTCGGGTATAACAACGCTGGTCAGTCGATTATCAGCAAATGCACTATCCCTGATAATAGTCACGCTATCGGGTATAACAACACTGGTCAGCCGATTACCAAAAAATGCATCCTTCCCGATTACAGTAACAGGCAGATTTTGTATTTGGGGAGGAATTCGCACATCTGTATTTCTTCCATTATATTTGGTAACTTCTATTGCAGTACCACCCTCAATAACCCGCACAGTAAAATTTTCCTCAGGCTCAAATTGTGATTGGGTATATGCGAAAGATGCTGTAAACAGTATCAAAATAATTCCAAAAATAATTTTTCTGTTCATAAAAACCCTCTTTATTTATTGCTATATAAATCCTTATCTTTCAAAATAACGTACTGTTCATAATAAAATTCAACTGCAGTCAAAGAGCTCGCGTTTATCTTTTTGGCAGCAGTTGCGAAAGGTAAGTGGATAAAATATCTTTGTATTCTTTTTCTATTTTTTGCTCTGCTGATACAAACACACGGTTTTCTGCTCCTGCAACTGTGGGATGCCCTTCTCGAATATTAAAAGTGAATGGCAATAATACCTCTCGCGTGACAGTATCAGTAAGGTTTGCGCTTAATTCCATAAGAATAAATCTGTGCGGATTATCAGGAAAATCAACAGGCGAAAGCCATACATTTACTCGAAGCGCATAACGCGAATTACTTCCTCCACTTCTAAATCCAAAATCAGTAAAAGTTTTCGCGAAAGCATCCTGAATTCTTCCGGCTCTATCGTTGTTAACAACTATATTGACCGGAATGGCTCTGGTTATGTTTCGCGCTTCCAGCCGGTATTCGTCGCCTCTTCTAACCCCTGCGGGTGTTCTTGCGCCCAGCATATTCAATAAATTAGCATAAGTGATATTTATATCTGCCACTGTTGCGGCGAATTGAAATCTGGAAAAACCTTCCAGAGAATTTCTTTCAGCCTGACTCATGGTAGTAAGATTTCTAATCATTTCCAGATTGGCTAATATCATATCTGTGTACAAGCGAATGGTTTTTGCCCTTTCCATGACTGCAACAGCATAAAAAATATTGTGCCGTGTGTCCTGCCATACATCTTTTATTTCCGCTCCAATAAGATTATCCATCGAAACTGATGTTCTTATTGTATTTTGCATGGCGATATTATCGACCCAGCCTATGGTAATGCCATCTCTTACAGCTTCAAGATATGTATTTACTATTATTTGATCTGCCTGTATGGATTGACCAAAAAAAGCAGCCAGATTTGCAATAGCGTTTCTTTCTGCCATTTCGCGGTCTGTAGCATGGCCCACTGCAGCAATGAATTGCGATCTGCTGTAAACAGAATCAACAGAATCGACCCATGCAGGTTTTCCGCTGTTGCCAGGCGAACTTGCGCAGGAGAAAAACAACAGCATCAGCGGAAAAAAGAAAAAATTATTCGCTAACTTGAAGAGGTCTTTCATTTCTTGCAAGTTGGGCATCAAGCATCTGTAAAGCTTGTTGCGCTTTGAACTGGGCAAAAGCAGCTTCCTGATTATTAAGAATACTTGCTACTTCCCTTCTGGCATCAGCTTTTCTGTACTCAACAAGAAACCACCAGTATCCATCCGGAGCTTCCCATCGCCTGATGGGGTGTGCGCCAGTAAGATTTATACTGCTAACCTGGCGGCTTACATCTTCCTGCAAGGAAGCGTTAGCTTGATTGTTTACATTGCCTGCATCAAGATTGTAGTCTGTGAACATAGCCTGAACTAAAGTATCAAGCTGACGCGTAATAGCGGTTCTTCCCCTGGCTTCCGCTGTTGTCATGGACATGGAACGGGAAGATTGTTTTGCGGTTCCAATACCCCAAATAACATCATTTGGCGGCAAATCATTTAACCATTCCGGCGTGTTAGCCATTCTGCCTGTGGCAGGGGCAGACCCGCACCCTGCGACAAAAACTACTATGAATACCAGTATTATTGCCGTTACTCCAATTGTAAACAAATTTTTCTGTTTCATTTTTTTCTCCTTCAAAATTTATTTTGCACACATTTTTATCATGTGCGAGAATGACCACTTTAGTTCTAAAATTTTGCCGCTATGCGTGTACACGAATCTTTCTCGTTTTTTATATTTTTTCAAGACTTCTCGAAAAACACCAACCACGCTTTTCGTCTTTTGTAATAATTTCAAACCATGTATTAGTAAGAGTTATATCATCTCCTGTGCTTATGTGTTGCACTTCTGCCCCATTAGGAATTACTGCAAAATGATCAATTGATACATTAGGTTCTTTTCTTAACTCCATCCCATAAGATCCAGTGGGGAACGATCTAACACGATGTGTGGGAATGAATTCTTTATAAATATTTATACCAGAAAATAATTTTAACATCCGCCTTCTATCACCCATAGCAATTATTCCTATTTTTTCAAGATCATCTTCTGTCAATTCGGAAATTATTTCTAAATCAGTCAATTTATTTTTTTCAAAAATATCGATATATTCATCCAGATTATTTTCCCGGAGTATATCATTCCATTTTTTTTCGACTCCACATATTTGTGAAATTTGATTTGAAGGCGGTAAAATATTTTTCTTATTATTCCATAAAAAATCCAATGTACTCATAATACTTTGAATTTCAACCTGTAGTTCTTTAAAGCGATTAGAATTTATTTTTATAGAGCTACTCAGCAACGGTACAGAAATAAAGGGATTATTAAAATCATTCATTTTAAATATTAAGTCAATTTCAGATATTTTCTCTGGCGCATCAGCACCTATTAATGCGCCAGAAGCTGCACCAAGTCCGCCAAGCATTGTTGTCCTGCCAGAAGCAGATGATGCATAACTTCCGGTTGCGCCTGCTCCTAATAAGCCGCCAAGTAATGCGCCACCTAAGCCACCCAGCAGAGCTCCTGCCCCAATGCTTCCTGCTGTATTTTTCTTGGTGTCACCGGTAGTAATTTTATATTCTGTTACCTCATTAATATTAAATATTTTGACTGAATATGAATATGGATTTATACCAATGTAGCCATTCTCATTTATTGCAACAGGTATCTCTATAGCTTGTTGAAATATCTTTGCTCCTTTTAATTTATCATCCATAATTATCCTCTAACTTATTTGCATTTTTCCTGGCATTTTGTTTTTTGATTTTCATTGCTATTTAATTTTACCATTTTGTTGCTTCCTTACTATGTCAACAACTTAATACCGATACTAATGGCATGGGCTCTTATTCTCTCGCTCTTAAATAATTTATATTTGTACTCATTCCATCTCCACCCATTCCATTCATACCCACTAGACACTTCATTCCAATTCATCTCATACCACGTTAGTCTGTATTTAAAAAAAAATGGTTGAAATGATAAGCCGAAGTTTAATGAAGGAGTTGCCCAATCTGTAATAATGCCCTTCATACCTGGTGGGAACATTCCCATTTCAAGTGCTAGATTAGAAAACACTTTTAGATTACTGCCAAGGGGATATACCAAGCCAATATTTGGAGAAATAATAAAAGTCATGTTTGAAGAATAACTTCCTCCATCTTCCGATTCATACTCATACTCTCCAAAAAACCCTAACCTCAAATCTATTCCAGATGTAATATAGGGAATTAATGTAAAATAATAATTAACTTCAGCGCCAATAATACCAGGAGCATAATCTGACCATTGATAATAACCAGAAAGGGCAATAAAATTTTTACTAGCATTACGTCTTTTTTCTGCTGCCTTCCTTTCTCTCTGCTGTTGAAGCTCCCTCGCTCGTTGTTCTTGAGCTCGTTGCTCTTGAGCCCGCTGTTCTTGAGCTCGTTGTTCCGCGACCTCACGTTCACGTATTCTTTTCTCGAAATCCCCTGTTTCGATCCTCATATAACCAGTAGCAGCTAGATTATGCGAAGAAACCCCGTTAACCGCAACGATCATAATAGTAAGTGTTGGCGTTAAAATTTCTGGAGTTGCATTTACATTGTTAAACATAACTATCCCTTCGACACTAGATGGTGGTGTTACAATTCTGTCCCCTGCATTAAAATTGATTGGGTCAGTGTTCAAAGTAATACTGCTTCTGCCAATAGTTCTCCCATTTTCATTTATAAGCGCAACATCTACTTTGTAACTAAAAGAACGCCTGCCGCCAAATACTGCAGTTCCTCGTGCTTCTCGTGAATTATCCATAACAAATGGCCAGCCAGAGAAGCCCCATATTTCGCGCCTGCCAGTTCTTTCAAGTCCTTCCAGCAATGCATTGAGCGCGTCAAAACCAGCCTTTGATGAATCAAGAGCTACCCTCATTCCCAAAGTTGCGGTACGCCTGGCAAAATCAGTTTCACCAATTTGAATAAGATTTGGGTCAAAGACTATCTCAAAGGGTGGGTGGTCACTAAAAAAACGAGTGGTTTCTCTAAATGCTTCAAGCCATCTATCGCGCGCTTGAATGTCGTTTAAAATTCTCTGGCTAATCGTTCCATCAGTTATGGAGGCGGAAAGTGTATTGAGCCGCGATAATGCTTCGAGTTGTGATGGGTCAAAGGAAGCAGCCTGAGCAAAATTTAATAAAGCTTCTACTTCTGACCCGCCAGCTTGTGCTGTGATTCCTCTTGCAAGTCCTGCTTGCGCCTGTACTGTTGAGATATTCCCTGCCAACAACGATTGTCTTCCCGCATCTGTTAACTGGACTCCCATTTGGGCAAGAAGTTCCGCAGTTGCTTCATTTAAAAGCGTTGCTCGCCCTTCTAGCTGCGCGAGAGTCCCTTCCTTCATAAAAGTTGCCCTGCGCACCCCTGTACTTGATTCAGTAATAGCGAGTTGTAGAGCAAACCGATTTCCAGGCAGTCTTTGAATTGTTCCAAAAAGATTAAACTGGGTATTGGTTAAATTACCAATGCGCACAAAATCTTGATCTGAAAATCTACCGCTTGCAGCAATATTCTGTTCAGCAATTATTCTATCTAAATGTTGACGGTCTATTAAGTTGATGGCGGAAAACCTGTTAAAGTTGTTATTTAACATCCCTTGAATATATAATGGTAAATGAGCTGGTACATCACCTTGAATTTCAGGAGCAACAATAGCAAGGCGTATATTACTGCCGCCATTACCTCTCCACATTGGGCCAGTAGCTGCTTCCAGTCGGCCAATAGCCCCACGAGCGGTTATTCCCAGTTCATCAGTAGCAGGAGAAGTTCCACGTACTTCGCCAGTTGACGAACAAGCGATTAAAATCACGACTGCTAAAAGCAGTAAAACTATGTGCTTAAGGGTTTTCAAAATATGGCTCCTTAAATACTATCTTCTATCCGTACGATATAGTAAAAAATATAATTCGCCATTACTCTCACGATGAAAGTAAAATGTATAACCACGCGCACCTTGAGGTGTCTGATTTAGTATGACTTGCCATGTTTCTCCTCGTCTTATAGTTTCATTATGTAAAGCCGCTTCTGCTCTTTGAAGTAATTGCTCTTCAAGTGAATTTAAACGGTCAACTCTATACATAAAAGCACCAGTATTGAGTATTCTTGCGATTTCATTGATACCAGACACAAAATTTGCTATTTCACTTACCCAAGTTCTATCAGTTAGCGTGGTATATCCGATCTCAACTGATGTAACAGAGAAAGAAGCAGCTGTTTGACCCCATGCGCCAATATTAATCAGTAATAAGAGAGCCAATAAAAACATTTTTCTAATCTTATATCTCATCATCTTTTTTCTATCCTCCCCAAAACAAAATGCTTTTTTCATATGTTCCCTCTTGAACTCGCGCCTTATAAATTATCAGGTATATAGTTACTCCTCATCAATTGTTTTTCTTGTTTGAATGGGGCGCAATTCTTGGGTTTTATCGCTATTTATACCCGCAGGAGATACGGTAATTACAGTCTTTTTCCCCTGCTTCTCAATTTCGCTCACTTTAAGACCTGCTTTTTCGAGAGCTATTAGTAGGGGTTCATAAGTGTCGACGGAAGTGAATTTCATATAGCCCCTTATTATTCTATAATAGAATTATTTACCCATTATGGAATATGAACATACAAATTGTCAAGACACAATAATGAAAGATGACAATTTTTAGAGTTTATGTAATAATTTAGGAAATGAAACAAACTTACGGAGAGCGTCTGGCAGCAGCTCTAAGACACAAGAACCTTAAACAAGCAGATTTGGCCAGCGAACTTAATATAGTGCAGGGTACAGTTTCAAAGATCATCAATGGTACCCAATATCTCGATTTTGATTTGGCAGTAAAGGCATGCAAAATCCTTGATATTTCTCTGGACTGGTTGGCTTATGGTGGCGACCAAGTTGCCAAACCCAAGTTTTACCACAACCCAGAAAGACAACGGATTGAATATCTTTTGTCGATAATAAATGAAGCTGAATACCCCTTAATTATTGTAGCAATGGAGGAAATAATCGAAATCAGGCTCAAGGACGAAGCGTCAGAAAGCTCAGAAAAACCCTGCAAGCCAAACATACCAGATAATCATAAGAGAAAAAAATAACCTGCACGGCTGATTGTTCCAGTCAGAGCTATGCCTTAAACTAATTTGCCCATTGCGAATTATTGTAATATTCCCACATCTAAATTATAATGCTATAACTTTTCCCCCAATTTTCAGGAGTGTAAAAATGATTGACTGGCTTCGAAAAAGCATTGCGCGAAAACCAATACTATTATTTATCTGCGGAGCGTTGGCACTATTGCTGGCGAGTAGCTGCCGCCCTACGCCTCAGGAACCGATTGCGCCGCGCATCCCTTCAACTCTAAGAATTCTCGATGACCTGGAAGCTCAAGAAAGACTCATGCTCACTTTTGCCAAAGCACACCCAACAAAAATCTCTGGCGTGGAATTCATGGACAATGACTGGACCATGCTGGTCAATGGTGTCCGCTTTTTCTTTGCGCAAGGCAGGTTCTTGCCAGAAGAGTTACGCGACAAGTGGGAAGAATTTTACCCTTATGACTTTTACGATTATCCATGGGTTGGCACACCCAGAGAAAGGCGAGCTGCGTTTGAAAATCCTGTTCGTTCTGTTGGCTCCCCTTTTTTGTTTGACATACTCTATTTTTCATTAACAGAAGATGACAGTTGGGATAAGCAGGTAAAGTATTCTTTTCTGGGCGTTAAAATGCTAATCCATAATCATATTGAACCTTTTCTGGACCTCGTACAGGAACGTATCCGCGCTGCTGCCAAAACTGATCCATCAATAAATGAATGGATTGCTGAACTTCGAACCAGTCCGCCAAGCTTTGGCTGGAATTGGCGCAACATAGCCAGCACCAATCGCCGCAGCCTTCATTCTTACGGCATAGCTCTTGACCTGTTGCCCAAAGATATGGAGAACATTCAAACCTATTGGCAATGGGGTGTCGATGAAACAGATCTTGAAAATCTTTATATGCCGCCGGAAGCAGTTATCAGGGCTTTTGAAGCTTATGGCTTTCTTTGGGGCGGTAACTGGAGCTTGATCGATACAATGCATTTTGAATACAGACCAGAAATATTATTGCTGAATAACTTTGTCATAGAGCATTTGAATCATTAGGATTGTTGCCTGATAGTGTCCGGCAGAATTACCACATGGAGAAAGAGATGAAAAAGGTGAGCAATAGTTGATACATGAAATTACAATGCTGCTTGGCAGTATCTGGCTACAGTTCCAGCATATTGGGCAGTACTGGGCTTTGGGGCTTGTTGCTGGTTCCCTGGTCTCTGTTTTTCTTTCAGAAAAAGTTGCGAAAAGAATGGTTGCTCTTGCGTCTGGCAGTTTCTGGTTGCTGCCACTGTGCATAGCTGCTGCGCTTGGGATTGTTTCGCCACTCTGCATGTATGGCACTGTGCCGATCATTGCGGCATTTGGAAGAAAAGGTGTGCCGCAACATCTGCTTGCTGCTTTCATGATTAGCTCGATTTTGCTTAACCCAAATATTTTCTTTTTCACTTTTGCTCTTGGCGCTAATATTGCGCTTATGCGGCTGGCATTATGCTTTATGAGCGGGGTTCTGGCAGGCAGCCTCGTCCTTCTGTTCTTTAGGAATAAAGCATTGTTTAGCCTTGAACGCTTTGCCCAGGCAGAGTGCAAGCAGAAAAAAACTTTTTTCCTTGACCTGTTTAAAGCTTTCAGGATTACTGCGCCCTATCTTTTAATTGGTATAACGCTTGCTGCGTGGTTTGAAAGATATGTTCCGCCAGAGCTGATCGCTGGAATGTTTGGCGCAAAGCGCGGACTTGGCGTATTGTTCGCCACAGTGATTTCAATTCCTTTGTATGTCTGCGGCGGTGGCACAATACCGCTGGTCAGGGCGTGGATGCACACAGGCATGGGCACAGGTGATGCAATGGCATTCTTGCTTGCAGGGCCAGCAGTCAAAATCAACAACCTTAGCGCTGTAAAAATGATACTTGGCGGGAAGCATTTTATGCTGTATCTTGTTTATAACATTGTGTTTGCTATCCTTGTTGGCTGGGCTATAGAATTTTTTCTGTCCAGAATGTAGTATATAATAGAAGGAGTTGCTATGAAAAATAAAAGGATAATATTAGGTATTGCTGTACTGATTTTGATTTTATTCAGCGCTGGCCTCGCGGCTCAGCAAAGAAGGGGCTCCACGCCTCCTGCTTCCACATCACCAGAAGCCCCAAGCCTAAGCGGAAATAGCCCTGCCTGGACACTTCCAGATGGTATAGTTTCCACAGTTTTTGTAGAGGACTCAAATGGCACAGACGATGGGGTGCGAAGACTGATACGCTCGATGCAAAACCATGGGGTCAGCTTTTACAAAACTGATATGAACACTTCCGGCTTGATTGCATCTGGCTCCGTGGTACTGCTTAAGATCAATGCTCAGTGGGATCAGCGGGGCGGCACAAACACCGACCTTCTTCGAGGTGTTATTCAGGCGATACTTGATCATCCCAATGGCTTTGCCGGAGAAATAATAGTTGCAGACAACGGACAAGGGCAGTTCGGCAGCGCTCCTGGAGGCGGAGGCAGTCTCGACTGGCCGCGCAATAATGCTGTTGATCAAAGTCAATCCACACTTAGAGTAATCCGCTCTTTTCAGGCCATGGGACACCGTGTTACTGGCGTATTATGGGATGAATTCACCCGAACCCAGGTACAGGAGTTCAACGCAGGGGATATGAGAAATGGCTTTGTAGTGGAAAATGAAGTGCGCCACACAGGTATCGCGGTCTCTTACCCAAAGTTCACCACTGAATTCGGAACACATGTCAGCTTTAGGGAAGGGGTATGGAATCCTGCTGCCAGAACATACAATAGTGAAATACTCAAAGTAATAAATATGCCAGTGCTTAAATCGCACAGACTTTTTCAGGTAACTGCTGCTGTCAAGAATTACATGGGTGTACCATCAGATATACTAACAAGAAATCGCGGGCGCGCCCACAACAGCGTTGGTACCGGTGGGATGGGAACCCTTATGGTGTATACCCGCATGCCTGTTCTCAATATCACGGACATGATCTGGATAGCTCCGGACCGCGGGCCCCGTGCAGATTATAATGCTGCTGTACAAATAAACAAAATTGCAGCGTCAACCGATCCTGTGGCATTGGACTACTGGACAACCAGGCACATACTCATGCCAGAAGCAGCAAAAGTTCCTGGTGGGCGGGCGCCTGCAATGGATCCAGCAGGCACAGAGCCTGGAACCTTTGGGCATTGGTTGCGACTCTCCATGAACGAACTTCACAGAGCAGGGATAACAGCTACCATGAATCCAGCAGAGATGCTGATCGTTCAAAATGGAACTGTGCGATAGACGGCAGTAGTTTATGTTTCACACAAAAACTAAAACCATTATTTTTTTTCTTCTTTTTCTACTCTGTTTTTCTTCATGCGCAGAGGCTCAGGTTTTAGGACTACGCCAACAAAGGGCAACAGAGCTGTTCAAACAGGGAGATCTGGACTTTATTATCCGGGCGCAACTGCCTGCTGATTTTTCAGGCGCTGTATCTCGGCTTCAGGAACTTATGCGTATACACCCGGCAGCCCCATTTTACGCAGGGCTCATTGTAGGCAACATGGAGTCAGCAGAACAAAACCGGAGATTACAAATACTTCTTTTCTCCGCAGCAATAGAAAGCCCCTCTCCTCCTGTCAGAAGAGAAGCAGCGCTCAAACTTACCCGCCTTATACTGGAGTCCGAGAGACCTCGGGAAGTTCAGAGTATCCTTAACTTTCTGGCGCCTGGAACCAGCCGCCGGGACAGGGCTATAAATGAAAGATCAGAGCGGATACTGCTTCGTGCAGCTTGTCTCTATCGTCTGGGGCGCTACAGCGAAGCGCTACAACTTCTTCCAGCAAATCCAGATGGGCAATGGGAAAAGGCTTTAGCTCTTTTCGCAACATGGAAAGCTTCCGGCGGGAATGTTGATAAAACAAAATATCAGGAAATCATGTGCTTTCTTTTTGATCTTCCCACAGGGGATCTAAGACGCTGGGCATACGCAGAAGCGCTTTCTATTGATGAGTTCCTTAGCCCAGAAGAACATGGAATTATTTTCAGCAGGCATTCCCCTGCAAGACACATAGTAACACTGGCTAATCTGCAGCCTGCTCTTTCAGATGGAGGGCTTCTCTTTTTTCGTTATCCAAGACTTATAGGAGATTTAACCAGAGCTTATCAGTTTACACCTCTTATGCGGGAAGAAGGGTTAACCCTTTTAGGAAATTGGGACAGGATGCTGGAATATTTTTCGCAACCCCTTGACCCCCTTGAGGCAAATAACAACTTTGAACATCCCATAGATCCAGAGCTTGAAACCTTCTTGAGAACCCTGGACAAAGAAGCCATAAACGCCCGCAGATACTTTATCCTCCACCACGCAGGGAGAATAGAACGGGCCAGAGGGCGCTTTCCAATTTCTTCGGAATATTTCATGCAGGCATTGCAGTTTGCCCCTGACACTACACAAGCAGACGCCTGCATCTGGTACATACTTACGAATACCCTAACCCATAATCCATCAAGCGCAGCAGCGATATTTATAAGCACCATCCCCAAGTGGACAGATATGTCTGTCTTTAATGGTCTCCTTGATCAATTGTCAAGATATCTGACAACCGGACGGCACTGGAATACGTTACTGCAAGTATTTTTTGCCCTTGAAAGCAAAGTAACAAGCGGTACCCGACCTGGCGCAGCCTATGCCCAGTACGCATGGATCGTGGGCAGGGCAATACAGGAAGGCTTTCTAGTAACAGAACGAAGCGCTGAAAGTTTTTTCCGTATTGCCTTTGAGGAAGAAAGCGCTTCTTTTTATTACCGCACCATGGCTGCTCTAAAACTGGGAGAGAACCTTTCCCCCATAAACAGTAACCAGAGAACAGGGAGGCGGCCACCTCCGGCTCCTGTTCGCTCAGGAGGGGAGCTGGAATTTCTGCTGGGATTTTTTGAATACAGCGCAGCTTCATTTGCCCTGCCTTTCATACGATCTCTGGAAGGGGAACTTTCAATACCAGAACTAAGAAGATTAGCAGCAAGAATGGCAGAAGCTGAGCAATGGCAAGAATCCCTGCGTCTTGTCTCCCGTTATATGAGACGGGATGGTTTCCAAACCAGCCGGGAAGACCTTTACCTTTCCCACCCCCGCCCTTTTGTCGAGCAAATAGAAAGGCACGCCAGAAAAGTTGGTATTGGGCCTGAAATAATGTTTGCCCTTATCCGTACTGAAAGTTTTTTTGGAGCTGATGCAGTTTCTCATGCCGGCGCAGTGGGTCTTGCACAACTCATGCCTACAACAGCCCAGGATATCGCAACCAGGATCGTCAGGGCAGGAGGTCCTGACCACCGCAGCCCCAATGGCATAAACCTTACAGACCCGGAAGTAAATATCCATCTGGGTTCATTTTACCTGCGTCACCTTATTTACAATCAGATGGATGGAAGCCCCATGCTGGCCCTTATGGCCTATAACGGCGGCCAGGGCAGAGTGCGGCGCTGGGTTGCTGCGGACAGAGCGCGCGCAGGCGGCAGCCTTCCCAAAGACCTGTTTCTTGAAACCATCATATACCCAGAAACCAGACAATACGGCCGCCTCGTGCTTTCCGCAGCAGCAATCTACGGATATCTTTACTATGAAATGAGTATGGAAGAGGTAGCTGTAAATATTTTCCGGCAATGAGCATTTCCAAATTACAAGGAGCTTAGTATGATAAAAACCGATATACTGGTGATCGGCGCTGGCGCTGTTGGCTGTGCTATTGCGCGGGAGCTAACCAAATACCGGGTAAAAGTTCTGGTAGTGGATAAAAATGAAGATATTGGAGGGCTAGCGTCCAGATCAAACAGCGCCATCATCCATACTGGATTTGACGCGCCTCCTGGCTCTCTGGAATCTGAACTGGTAGTGGCTGCAAATCCCATGTATGAAAAACTTTGCATGGATATGGACATACCCTTTGCAAAAACCGGAGCCATTCTTCCTGCTTTTACTGATGAACAATTTGCAATGCTCCCCTCCATCAAAGAAAAAGCTTTTAATAACCGCGTATATGATGTTGAATATCTTACTGCTGAACAGCTTCTGGCTATGGAGCCTAATCTGAGTCCAGATGTAAAGGCTGGACTTTTCATACCAAGGGAAAGTATTATTGATCCATTTCTCCTGGTTGTGGCTTATGCAGAAAACGCCCAGACAAATGGCGCTTCTTTTTTATTGAGCACCAAAGTAACTGGAATGAAAATAGAGAACAATAAAATCCAGTCAGTTACAACTACTGGAGAAGAAATTGTTCCCTCGTATGTTATCAATGCAGCAGGACTTTTCAATGATGAAATCGCTGCTATGGTGAATAAAAACGATTACAGCGTTAATCCCAGAAAAGGGCAATTCTATATTTTGGACAAGAATACAAATTGCAAAGTTAATCATATTGTTCTCCCCATTCCAACCAAGCTGACCAAGGGGAAACTTATGTGTCCAACTATTCATGGCAATATGCTGGTGGGGCCAACTGCGGAAGATCTTGTTGACAAAGAAGATACTTCTTGCGATAGCGCTGGGCTTTTTAGCGTGGAAGAGGATGTCCGTCGCCTTATACCTAACGTCAACTTAAGAGATACCATTACCCAGTACGCAGGGCTCAGGGCAAACCGTAATCCTGAGGGCTTGCATGTAGATACTTATGATGATGTTAAAAACTATGTCAATCTTTCGGGAGTCAGATCAACAGGACTTACAGCATCTGCAGCTCTGGGGAAATATGTGGCTCAAACTCTTATCAAAATTGGAATGGAGGCGGAATTCAATACCAGGTTCACTCCCATTCGCAAAGGCATTCCCCGCTTCAATGAGTTGAGCCGCGAAGAACAGAATGAACTTATCAAAAAAAATCCTCTCTATGGTAAGGTGATTTGTCGCTGTGAAACTGTTACTGAAGGTGAAATCACTGACGCGATCCATAGACCCATTCCAGCCCGAAGTATGGACGCGATCAAACGGCGGCTCCGCCCAGGAGCAGGACGCTGCCAGGGCGGCTTTTGTGGTCCGCGAGTCATTGACATTCTGGCAAAGGAATTACGCCTCTCTGCTGCAGATATAAATAAAAATCTGTCAGGTTCATACATGATTGTTGGCAAAATCAGAGATTGAGGAAAGAAGATATGCATGAAATAAAATGTGATGTAGCAATTATTGGTGGCGGACCTGCAGGACTTGCTGCTGCTGCGGCTGCGAAAAAACATGGAGCAGAAAAGGTATTGATTATTGAGCGGGACAGCGCTCTTGGCGGAATACTCCAGCAGTGCATCCATCCGGGTTTTGGTCTGATCTACTACAACGAAGAACTTACAGGCCCGGAATACGCAGGGCGCTTTATTTCAGAAGCAGAATCTTTGGGAGTGGAGAGCATTCTTAATACCATGGTGCTGGAGTTGCTGCCAGGCGCTGATGAAACCAGGATCATCTGCACCAACAGTGATTTTGGAATTACAGAAATCAAAGCGCGCAGCGTGATTCTTGCCATGGGCTGCCGTGAGCGGACACGGGGTAATATCCAGCTTCCTGGAACCAGACCAGCCGGGGTGTATACTGCTGGCGCAGCCCAGAGGCTCATTAACAGACAAAACGCCATGGTAGGCAGGGAAGTGGTAATTCTTGGCTCCGGAGATATTGGTATGATCATGGCAAGACGACTTACACTGGAAGGGTCCAAAGTTGTAGCTGTGGTAGAAATCATGAACTTCCTTAGCGGGCTTACCCGTAACCGCGTTCAGTGCCTGGATGATTTTGGTATTCCACTGATGCTCTCGCATACTGTTACATGGATAACAGGAAACAGACGGGTTGAAGGGGTCAAGATAGCCAAGGTCGATGAAAACAAAAAACCTATTCCTGAAACAGAACAGTTTTTCAAATGCGATACTCTTTTGCTTTCAGTTGGCCTGATTCCGGAAAATGAATTAAGCTGCACTGCTTCTGTTGAGATCGGCCCTGTTACATCAGGCCCTGTTGTCAATCAATATATGCAGACATCAATCCCATCAATCTTTGCCTGCGGAAATGTTGTCCATGTCAATGACTTGGTGGATAACGTTTCTGTGGAGAGTGAAATTGCGGGAAAAGAAGCAGCTGCTTATGCTGCGGGCGCTCTTCCACCTGCAACAGGCAGTGTATCCTGTTTAGCTGGAAGTAATGTGCGGTATGTTTGCCCCCAGCGCATAGATTTGGGCAATGAAGAAAAAGACATTACCCTCTACTTCCGTGTTTCTGCTCCAGAGACCAAAGTGCGCATCTTTGCCTCGCAAGATAACAAAGAACTATGCAGCAAAAAAGCAATAAAAGTTAATCCCGGAGAAATGGAGCATCTTACCATTAAGAGCAAGGACTTGCAGCCAGGCAAGCTAATTGTGAATATAAGCAAGGAGGAAAAAAATGGCTGAAAAACAAATCACCTGTATTATCTGCCCGCAGGGGTGTGATATTTTGGTTGATGGTGATGGAAATAATATTCGCTCCATGGCTGGACAAGATTGCAAACGGGGGGAGACCTATGCCCGTGATGAATTTATACATCCCCTGCGGGTTCTGACTTCAACAGTCAAAGTTATTGGAGCAGATGTGCCACTTGTAGCAGTCAGAACAAGTAAGCCCATCCCAAAAGATTTACTTTTTCGTGGCATGGATGAGATACAAAAGGTTCAAGCTAAGGTTCCGGTCAAACGAGGCGATGTTATTATCCCTGATTTTCTGAATACCGGCGCTGATCTGGTAGCAACCGGAGAAGCTTGTTAGAAAACAAAAAAAAATATTTAAGGAGAATCAATACATGAAAAAACTTTTTTTATTTACGATTATACTTTTTTGCATGGGAATAAACATGGAATTGCAAGCGCAAAATCAGAATCAAAGAATTCTAATTGCCTATTTTTCATGGAGCGGAAATACCCGTATTGTTGCGCAGCACATTCATCTTGCTGTTGGCGGCGATATTTTTGAAATCAAACCAGCAAAGCCTTATCCAACTAACTATCAAGCTACATTGAATATTGCCAGACAGGAACTACAAACAGATGATCGTCCTGAACTTGAATCAAATGTAAGTAATATGGCTGAATATGATATAATTTTTTTGGGCTTTCCAAATTGGTTAAATACAATACCAATGATCATATACACTTTTCTTGAATCTCATGATTTTAGGGGAAAAACAATAATTCCGTTTTGCACACACGGTAGCGGCGGACTGGGCAGAAGTATTGTCGATATACGAAGATTGACTCCAGGCGCAACTCTCTTGGAACCTTTGGGGATTAGAGGCGCAGATGTAAGGAATTCCCAAAACGATGTAATCGCATGGCTTCGCCGTCTTAATATGGTGAGATAATAAATTAACTCAGCAGCAGGTGCTACAGTTAATTAAGAGAAAAATTGACTGCGATCCTGAGGACATCTGCTGTTGGGCGTCCCATGTAGCTTGCAGGCGCAAATCTTGCTCTTCTTACACATCTTATTGCTGCTCTATCCAAAATATCATAATTGCTTGAAGTAATAATTTCTGTTTTGAAAACTCTTCCGGATGAGTCTATGCTTACATCGATCAGCACTGTTCCTTCCAGCCCTCTCCTTACAGCATTAGCAGGGTAAACAGGTATAAGTTCCGACAACAAATAGGCTTTCCTGAAAAATCCTGTTCCATAACTCCCCTGCTGTATTGATTCTATATTGCTTTCAAAATCTCCCTGATATTTTTTTTCATTGGCATTGTTGTCGCTGTTGCTATCGTTATTTGCGCTGCTTTCAATACTTTCGCGAATATTTTTTTCAACGCTGCTCTCTGCCCGAAACACACTTTGCGACAAACTACCTGGCGCAGCAGCGCTGAAATTTTGGTTAAGTGAAACTCTTATAACCCCTTCCTGACTGCCTTGTGCCTGCAAAGAAGTTTTTCCAGCAGGCGATAACACAAAAACAGACAGAAGGGTAATAAGAAATACATGAAACAATACAGAAAATAAATAATATTTTCCGCTAGTAAGTAAATGCCACACCTAACATGACCTCTCTTCCATTGCCTGGATAATAACTGGCCCAATGCACAAGCTGGGCATACTCTTTATCAGTAATATTTTTTACTTTTCCAAAAACAGTAAGAAAACTGCGGCCCACAGGCAAGGTTAAATTTGCCCCTATATTGCATAAAAGATATCCATCAATTTTATCAAAATTGTTTGATGTATCTCCTCCACCATAAAAAGAAGCTGAGTAGCTTATTTCGCTATACAACCTCAACATATTAAAAAATGAAAATTCAGGGATAACTGCAAATCTGTGAACTGGGACAATAGGAATTTGGTTCCCTTTATCCTCCCCTTCTCTGAATTCTGCGATTGTAAAATTATAGGTCCCTGTTAAAGAAAAATATTCTACAGGAGAAAAAGAAACAAAAGACTCTATTCCATAGCGGATTGTCTTATCAAGATTTTCATTTGAAAAAGTTGCATTATTAAATGAAATTTCATCATTCATCAAAAGCAGAAACAAGTTTACCCCTAAAGCAACAAGACTTCCAAATCTATATTCAACTCCCAGATCAAAAGAGTGACCACGCTCCGGATTAAGGTCTTTAATAAAACCATCATTGCCTATTCCGTGATACATTATTAATTCATCTGTAAAAGGAAATCTAAAAACCCTGTCGTAGCGCAAATATACTTTGCCGTTATCAGAAAACATAAAATTAAAGCCAGTTCCAAAGTTAAATACTAAATAGTTTTTATTGTCATTTACATCAGGAAGATCGCCACTATAGAAAACATGGTCATATCTTCCTGACAGAGAAAACAAAAGCCTCTCTGTAACAGGCAATTCTCCTCTTGAAAAAAACGCATAATTTGTTTTAGTGATTTTACCGCTGTAATATCTATCTTCACGATTTGCATCGTTATATCTTTTTACACTTAGATCATCCATTATAAAATCAAACCCTGCTGTTATTTTAAGTTCTCTTAAAAGCACAGGAAATTCTCCTGTAAAAGATACTCCTGCTGCTATTGAGTCAATATTGGTATTTGTGAAAGCTTGCATACCCCAAAATGATATATCTGCTTTTGTATCTCTTGAGTTATACCCTGCTGTTAAAAAAAGAAAATGATTTTCTGTAAACTCCCATCTACCTTGCGCCTGAATAAATAAAGATTCTATTTCTGCCTTATCATATTTATTGCTTGCCTGCCTGGGATTATTTTTAAATTCTTCTTCTGTAAGACCACCGGGCATTTCATACATTTGATTCCCGGATGAAAGAAAAAGAGAAGCAGAGCCTCTTTCTGCAAATGATGTTGAAATATTTGCGCTAAAATTAGTATTTTCTGTCCCTGTTCTGTCTCGCCACCCATCAGTCCTGCTATCTACAGCAGATACAGAAACCAATAAAACATCGCTCCCTGCAGATGCGGTAATCCTCTTTTCAAGAAAAGAGTTGCTTCCCCCCATAACTTCTGTACTTAATGAAACCCCTTCACGCGGTTTTGCAGGAATAATATTTATTACAGCAGCAACAGCATAATCTCCATATAACGAGCTTGCTCCGCCCCTTACAACTTCTATTTTTTCAATTCCACCTGCGCCAGGTATTGCAAGCCAATTAATCCCAGCCATATCAGGATTATTCAACTTTATTCCATCAAAAAGGATAAGGATCCTCCCCTGCCCCCCTTCTGTAAAGCCCCTTGCAGAAGGTTGAGCAAGAGCTGGTAAGCCGTTAAACGACCTCATGTCTATTCCAGCAAACAAAGCAAGCGCTTCCGGAACAGTTCTGTTCCTGAGTTGTTCCGCTGTTATGGTTATAACAGAAGCAGGGATCTGGTTATCTGGCTGAGGGCTTCGCGTAGCAGTTACTGAAACCATAATATCAGCTTCTCTTGCTGAATCCGCTGCAGGCTGCGAATCACTGGTAGCGACGCTAAATTCCTCGCTTGGGATTGCAGCCTCTTCGGCCCAACCTGCTGCTACCACAAGCAGACACATTAAAACTGTAAGAAAAATTTTCATAAGAAACTCCTTTTTCTTCTGAAAAAGAAGCCAGAGATAGGCAAGTAATCTAACAAGACAAAAAAATAATAGCCTATTCCAACTCAATCCTCGAAGTTGTTATCACCCCAACTAAAGGGGTCTTACTGGTTTAAGTATTCTGACTTATGGCTCTGGTATAATTGAATTATACCGCCGTACCTTTTCCTTCCCAGTTACTCCATTAAAAAACAGAATCACCAGTGGTTGCCAATACATAGTCTCTTTGTATAGGCATAAAAGGTTTGTGGCCAATTACAGCAGCGGGACTGCGGAGGAATTTCACCTCTCTTCCATAAAATCCAGCATCTACACTGTATTATTTTTTTTCTAAATGTTCAAGATTAATAAAAATTGAGCAGAAGAAACAATATATCGATTTAAGTTACCTTTTTCGTTATCGGAGTGTTGACATATAAAAGCATAGTATTATACTTAAAGCATGATTATACGAATGGATACCCTTATCAAGGCTATTGCAACGGCTCTTGACGCAGTAGAACATGAACTTTTAGGGGCCAGCACAAACCACGGCAAACGAATTGCTGTATTGTGCGCTAGAATGGGAAAGGTTCTGGGGAAAAGCCCGGAAGAGATTGCCAGCATGGCGAATTGCGCGCTGCTTCATGACAACGCGCTTACCGAATTCATTCTTGCCGAAAAGACAGGCGGACAACACGACCCGGCAATGAAAAAACACTGTGAATATGGCCAACGAAATGTGGATACCCTGGCCTTCAAAACCAACGTGACTGACTTGATTCTTTACCACCATGAAAGGGCAGATGGCAAAGGGCCATTTGGAATAAAGGCAGGAGAAGGCCCTGTGGAGGCTGAGCTCATAGCAATAGCTGATTCAATTGATGTGGGGCATCATTTACAAAGGTTGACTCCTGACAAACTCCCCTTGATCCGGCACACAATCGCCGCAGAGTCCGGAAAAAGATACAGCAAAACCGCGGCGGAAGCTATGCTGGAAATCCTTGATTGGCCAACGATTCTTTCACTTAGGGACAACGTCATCCGGGAAACTGCCGAAGCTGCTTTTATTCCCTGGATTGCCGATGTGGACGATGAGGCTCTTTTGAACCTGGTAGGCTTTATAACGAGGATCATTGACTATAAATCGGTCTTTACCCAAAAGCATTCAAATCAGATTGCCAACAAGGCCTGGTTCATGGGCGGATATTACAAGTATGAAAATGCTGAACGGACACAACTATACCTGGCCGCAGCTCTCCACGACATAGGCAAACTGGAAGTCCCAACAGCGATTCTGGAAAAACCCGGTAAACTCACGGATGAAGAATTCGTCATCATCAAAGGGCATGCAAGCCAAACTTGGGAACTCCTTAAAGATATTGATGGGTTCGAAACTGTTTGTAAATGGGCATCCAATCATCATGAAAAACAAAACGGCTTGGGTTATCCCTTTGGGAAAAAGGCCAGCGAACTGGATTTTAATTCCAGGCTTATGGCCTGCATTGATATTTACCAGGCTGTAAGCGAGGAACGGCCATACCATCCTGCACGAAACCATAAAGACACCATGCAGATATTATACCAAATCGCAGATACCGGCGATATAGACAAAAAAATTGTTGATGACATATCTGTTGCCCTGTCATCCTTTGATGGCATGGATCTACCAAACCCTGATCTGTCAAAGTGAACCTGGCTGGAATATCTCATGCTGTAGATACAGATAGCATCATCACATTAATCCGAGAGCCTTGCCTTCTTAGATATAACACAGCCGTTGACATATAACACAGTCTCTACTTGACTCTAAAGCTCCGTATGTATGTAATAGAGATAGTGAATAAAAAACAAAAATATAGAGGTTTTTTTCTTCTTGTTATACTATCTTTTCTTCTCTTTATATTAAATTTGCTTACAGGTTCTGCAGGTATCCCATTTTTAAGCGAAAATATATTTCATACTGATGGCGCAAGAACCATAATATGGAAAACAATAATTTTTGAAATAAGATTCCCCAGAGCTGTTTCTGCTTTTCTGGCAGGTGGGGCTCTTGCGCTTGCCGGACTTCTGCTTCAAACATTTTTCAGAAACCCTTTAGCTGGTCCTGATATTCTGGGAATAGCATCAGGCGCAGGTTTTGGAGCAGCAGTTGTAATTTTAGCCATCCCTTTTTTAGGCATAGCAGGAATAATATCAACAGCATCTGCTGCTGCAGTTGGAGCTGCTGCAGTAACACTCTTTCTTGTTATGATTGTTAAAAAATCAGGAAGCATAACACTTACCCTTATTGCTGGTTTGCTTACAGGTTATTTTATAGCTTCGATCACAGGGATAATGGTAAGGTTTTCTGAAAATCAGGCAGTCAGATCTTTTATAAATTGGTCTGCCGGAAGTTTTAAAAATATCTCTCCAGATACTCTCCCTTTTCTTGCTTTAGTAGTTGCTTCTTCGTTTTTAGTTGCTGTTATTATTTCCAGACATTGCGACCTTTATCTACTTGGAGATGATTATGCATCAAGCATGGGCTTAAATCTTAAATACTTTAGATATTCGGTTATAATCATAACTTCCATATTAACAGGAGTAGTAACAGCTTTTTGCGGTCCTATTACTTTTATAGGGATCGCAGCTCCCCATTTTTGCAGATTTTTTCTTAAAACAGATAAACACAATATTTTAATACCAGGAACTTTTTTCGCAGGGACAACACTCGCGCTTGCAGCAGATATAATATCATCTCTTCCGGGACATGGTATAACTCTTCCATTAAATTCAGTAACTGCGATAATAGGAACCCCAATAGTAATAAAAGTGCTATTAAAAGGATATTATGATAAATAACGAAAAAATTCTTGAGGCTAAAAACCTTACAACAGGATATAAAACTAAAAAAATTACAAATGATTTTTCTTTTTCAATAAATACAAATTCAATAACTGTAATAATTGGGCCGAATGGGAGCGGAAAAACAACCCTGCTTAAAACAATATCAGGAATCATAAAACCAATTTCCGGAGATATTTTTTATTTACTAAACAATACTAATATAGAAGATATGGATGCAATAACATTTGCAAAAGCAAGATCTGTAGTGCTATCCAAACCTCCGGAAACAGGGATGCTTACTGTTTTTGAAGTTATATCTTTGGGAAGATTTCCCTATACAGGCTGGAAAGGGAAATTTTCAGACCAGGATTATTTTGAAACTGAAAGAGCTCTGGAAGAAATAGGGATAACTGCTCTTTCAAACAGAATTTTTAGAACATTAAGCGATGGGGAAAAACAAAAAGTTATGATAGCCAGAGCTCTTGCCCAAAACACCCCACTTATTTTTTTCGATGAACCATCTGCGTTTCTTGACCTCCCGTCAAAAATTGAGTTATCAAAACTTATTGCAGATATTTCAAAAAATAAAACAATTATAAGTACAACACATGATATTGATTTCGCGCTTAATTACGCCAATGAGTTGTGGGTTATTGACAGAGATGGAACTACTCATACAGGAGCGCCAGAAAAACTTTATGGAACCATCGAGAATATTTTTAAAATCATGCCACACAAATTTTTGGAACAAAAAATAAAGCTACAGCATACGCTTTGCTAATCTAAAACAAAGAGCCGAGGTGAGGAGAGCCTAAAGATGAAAAGATTTACCATACTGTTGCTGCTTATATTTGTAACTGTTATTGCCGAAGCGCAGCTTTTTCCCCCTTTTCAATCATTCCGCGTTATCAAAACAGAAAAATTTGATATTATCTTCCCTAAAGAATCAGAAGCATCTGCCCGCCTTTTGGCATCCTATGCAGACAATGTTTATGAAGAGTTAAGTACGCTTTTTGGCATTAGTGTTCCTGGCCGCATTCCTGTAACTTTTGCTCCACATACTGATATGTTTAATGGTTATTACAATCCCATATCACGTCCTCATATTGTGCTTTTTGATACAGCTATGAATATAGAGTGGACCACTTTTGAAGATAATCTTAAAGGGCTTTTTATTCATGAGTTAACCCATGCAATTACTTTAAACACAAGAAGCCCTTTTTACCGCTTTCTGCACAGATTTTTTGGCAATTGGGCAACTCCCGCATTTTGGACCGCGCCGGCATTTATGCTAGAGGGCGCTCCAATCAGCATGGAAAGCCTTGGGGGTTTTGGCAGAGCAAATGATCCATTTGCCAGGCATTATCTAAGGCAGGCTCTCCACGAAGGGAAGTTTCATACACCCTTTCAGGCTTCGGGTGTATACGATTTTCCAGGGCAACGATATTTGTTTTACGAGTACGGAGGTTTTTTTTCCGCATGGCTACAGCAACAATTCGGTATGGAAAAATATGCTGAACTTTGGCAAGCCATGGGTAAGAGCGGACAATTTTCCATTTTCGCATACCGGTCAGGGTTTTATAATATTTTCAGAAGAGTGTACAACATGGATTTTATCTATGCCTGGAATACTTTCAGGGATTCACTTGCCCTGGATAACATTGAAGAAAATCAGAATGAAATCCTTCCAGGACAATACCGTTTCTTTTCCGAAAACAGAAATTCTTTTCCTGCTCTGGCAGCCAGTAAAAATGAAGTCTTTATTCTTGACAGAACAGGAAAAATCCATGTTTATAATTCACAGACAGGAAATACCCGCACATTTAACTCCGGGCTTTTTTTAGTTTATGACCTTGATGTTTCTGCCTGCGGTACAACTCTTCTCGTGTCCGGGTATCAGGCTATAACAGGCGATCGGTTCAGAGCAGTTGTCATAGAACACAGGACAGATTCCGGGCGCAGAACAGGCAGGGTTTTTCATGGGCTTTACAGAGCCAGATATTTCAGAGACGGCGTTATTGGAATTCGTACCGAACTCCACAACAATAAAATTGTATACGAAGATTTTAATGGTAACAGAGAAATTCTTTTCCAGGGAAATCAGAGATTGATGTTTTCAGGCCCGCAGGCTGTGGATAATGATAGGATTGCATTTATAGCAGCCCGTAATGGCGCGCGGGAACTTTTGCTTTACAATTATGTTTCTGGAGAACTTTTTCGCATTGAAAATTCCACAGACAATAATGACTATTGGCGATTTATGCGAAACTTAAATGTCTCGGAAGGAAGGCTTCTTTTTAGCCATAATGCGAACGACCGCATGTACAAATTTGCTTCTATTGATCTGGAAAATATGCAGGCAATTTTTAGCACCCGTGATTTTTCCGGCGGTGTTTTTAATCCAGTTTCTGTTAATGGAAATATTTATTACCGCGCAAACTTTTTTTCCGGAGACAACATTTTACGTTTTCCGGAAACTATAACATCTCTTTCAGGAGAGCAAACCAATATAAATTTCGCAGCGCCTGCTGAAGATTACAGATTGGCTGCGCAGAGGAGGGGCAACACACAGGAAGCGCTGACTGTACAACCACATGATAACAACCTTCCTCCCTTTGAGTCCCGGCCATATTTTACCATCAGGTATATGAATCCCTTTGATTTTTGGCTACCATTACCATTAATTAGAGTGGATACTGATTTTAATTTCTCTTTGGATGGCGGGGGCATTCTTTCAGTAATAATGGATCCTACAGACAGGCATTTAATAATTGCCATGGCGTATGCAGATACAAAATATCAAATGGCAAATGTAGAACTTTTTACATGGCAAAATACCGTTGCTGGATTCCCTATAGCCCTGGAATTTTCAGATACAATATTAACAAATTCCAGAGATGATCTTTATCGAAATACCAGAGTAAGTTTAATAGCCAGTTTTAGCCAAATTCCAGGGCGTTGGCGATATGGATTCTCTTTTGGCGGAGGATATTACCGGATTGCCGAAGATGACGGCAGAGCAAGCGCTTATGATTGGGAAAAAACAGAAAGCGGCTTTTTATATTCTGCAACTCTTTCATTTTCAACCCTGACACGCCGTCAGCATGAATTGTTTGGAACTGGTATGTCTCTTGGGTTCAGGGGGATCAGTATTGTAGAAGATTTTCACCCCCGCCTTGAGGGCAGATTTCGGGCAAGCACAGAAACAAGATTCCCCTTGGGCCTTGTTCTTTACGGCGTTTATGATGAACGCGGAATGAATCTTCATGGATCATCACGAACTTATGGAGGTTCATTGTTTCGTGATTCTGCATCAGTGGAATATACAATCCATAGAGGACTCAATAACCTTTTATGGATTGCCGGAGCAGAATTGTCGTTAGGGCTTTTTTCTTTTGAAATTCAAAGAAATCTTTCCCATGTTTATTTTAACAGATTTTTCTGCACCCTTGCAGTAAGAAATGTTTTGTATAACAGTGACGGACATTTCCTGGCAGAAGGAATTGAAATGGGGGATTTTCACTTGGCGCAGTCGCTGGTGCTTAGTCTTGGATTAATATCCTCGGTTATTCCACTTAAACAAGTACCGCTTTTTCTGGAACCCAGAATTTGGGGTGCCTGGAAATTCTCCAACACCATTACCGGAAAAGGCGATATCTGGCAAATTGGGGCAGGCTTTAATTTTCAGTATTAAGGAAGGACAGGTATATGCCTGAAAAAATATTTTTTTCTGCCAGTAGAAAAGTGGTCATGATGGATAATATTTATAAGGTCAGACAATATCCTGTCCGGATGCGCAGTGCCTTCATCCCAAAAAGGATTCCCATCTCCTCTATCCCTAAGGTCATTATTATAGACCTGCCTGTTTTGGAAAGCCCTAAAAAGGGAATATCTTCGGTCTCTGTTTACAATATCTCCAAGAACCCTTATCCCCGAAGTATTCAAGAGCCAAATATCTGCGTTACCAGCCGCAACATAAACTTGCTTGAAGTCAAAAAACAGGGAGCCCTGCCTTCTTACGCTTGCCCACGGATAGGCTGCCCCGGCATGCTCCAGCATAATGGCAAAGTAACTATTGCCGGAAGGGGTAACCCAGCTATCTCCATGCATCATATTTAAAAACACAACAGGTCTCTTGCCATTTAAAGGAACTTTTTCTTTTAGCGCGTTATACCTCAAAACCGTATCATTTAAAATACGCTTCCCCTCATACTCCATATCAAGAAAAAGAGAAAGAAAAACAAGCCACTCCAACCTTCCCAAAGGGTGATTCTCAAGCCACCCCGCAGTTACTGCAACAGGAAACCCATGCCGCAATAATAACCCGGTAGAGTCATAATCTCCGCCTGTCCATGGAGTAATTACAAGCTCCGGGCTTATGGAAA
This sequence comes from Spirochaetaceae bacterium, assembly GCA_009780675.1. Lineage (GTDB taxonomy): Bacteria > Spirochaetota > Spirochaetia > CADAEX01 > CADAEX01 > WQTU01. The sequence continues at coordinate 38,705 of WQZP01000012.1, forward strand.
AAATCATTTCAATATCAATATCGCGCCCCTCGCCCACTTGCGCCACAGAGCCTTTTCCTACACGCTCCTTAACTTCCATATTAGAAGTGTTTCTGGAAAAATCTATTGCTTTTAACTTATCAAGAGAATCCAGAGATTCAAGAAAAAATATATTTTCCGAAGAAAGAGATATTATTCTTTGCACAGGGATTTTTACATACTGAATTATCCTGTTTCTATTAGCCCTTCTACTATCGTTTATAGAAGGTTTTTCATCACGGTAAAGATACCAGATATATTCAAAACCACCCACATTTACATAAACTTCTATGTGATTTTCATAATTTCTATATGAAAAATTTTGCGCATAAAGGTTTTTAGTAGTTGTTCTTGGACTGATATTGCCTTGTTTGCAACCTATACACAAAAAAAGCAAAAATATACTAACAATTGTTAAAATTTTTAATTTTTTATCCATTTTCTTCTGTTTTTCATAATATTTAATAACTTATTATTATAAATTATTAAATATTGATAACCCAACGCAATATTATCATGTTTTTTCCTTAATAATATAGCTAAATTTCAATATATTTTTGCAAAAATATATTGCATAGTAAAGTAAATATTGCGGAAAAAGGGTTGGCAATATTAAATATTACTATTATCATTATTATTATGATGCTTGTACTATTTAATATTTTTTATAAATTGTTTATAACATTTTATTATAATTTATTTAAAAGCGAGCGGATTAAATAAGATGAAATCGAAACCAGAAACAATTGATTTATCATTATTAACTCCTATATATGAAAAATTTGTAGCAAATCCACTATTTAAATTTGTACCACGGTGGATACCTGCAAATATTATTACGATTATTTCACATCTTTGCGTAATTTTAGCTACAATTATAGCTATTTTGATAACAGCAGGGTTCTTTAAATTTTGGTTGCTGGTCCCTATTTTAATTCTTTGTTACCTTACAGGTGATATTTTTGACGGAAAACAAGCAAGAAGAACAAAAACCTGTTCCAAACTTGGCGAATTCCTTGACCACTTTTTAGACATATTTGTTGTTGGATTTTTGGCAAGCATTATATTTGTTATCTATGGAATTATAGATCCTTTATTTATCGCAGTCTTTTTTGGAATGGCTTTTCTACCGCTTTTTGGCTTTCACCACGAACAATATATGACAAAAACTATTTTTTTTGAAAAACTAAGCGCTTTTGAAGGGGTAATTGTTTTTATAGTCTTTATAGTACTTGGTTTTATTGAGCCAACAAAACAATTCTTGATAAATACAACAATAATGCATTTTTCTTTAATAGAAATAATATTGATAGCAATTGCTATTGGCGGTGTTTATGCTACAAAAAGAAACCTTGACCGCATAGGCGCAAAAGGAAACAGGGGCTTTTTAGTTTATTTGTTGCTCACTGGCATAACAGTTTTTTTTGCTTCCAAATTATTACCTTTTGCAGCAGTTATGTTTATAATGACTGCATATTGTGGCGGAACTATAGGAAGACTGCATATAGCATATATTCTTGACCATAAAGAACCTATTCCGGACTTTATATTTCCCGCATTTCTTATAATTGCATTTTTTATAAATATTCCAGGTCTTGCTATTGTAGCAATTTCAATTATCTATCAGGTAGTAAATATACTATTATCGTTTTTTTCAGGCTTTATCCCTTTAAAAAAATATTGGGTATGGGTCAATCCTGGAGAAGATGAATATTTAGATGTTTACACAGTGTAAAACCACTATAACCGCAGGTATATTAAATTGAAATCTTTTTCCGACAAAATATCCATAAGAAAACCAGATGATATGCATCTACACTTAAGGCAAGGCGAAATTCTTAAAGTATGCGCGCCTGAATCTGCCAAATGGTTTCAGAGAGCCATGATAATGCCCAATACAATTCCTCCAATAATCAACAGTGAAAGATTGATCAGCTACAGAAAAGAGATTGAAGAAGCAGTTTTCTATAGAAATAACAGAGAATCAAATATTCCAAAAGAAAACTTTACTCCGCTTATGAGTTTTAAACTTTATCCTGGCATGAAAGAGGAAGAGGTTATAAAACTATCTAAGGCAGGAGCAGTTGCAGGAAAACTATATCCGGAAGGGAGCACAACCAATTCAGAAGATGGTGTAAAATCATGGAAGCAGATAACAGAAGCGTTATCCGCCATGAGCAAACTTGGCATTATCCTTGCAATACATGGAGAAAAGCCAGATTCTTTTGTTCTTGACAGAGAAAAAGATTATCTTCCTGAACTTTTTCAAATAATCGAACATTATCCTGATCTCAAAATAGTACTTGAGCATGTTTCAAGTGTTGAAGGGGTAAATGCTGTTATAAATGGGCCTGTTAACCTTGGAGGTACGATTACTATCCACCACCTTCTTATTACCCTTGACGACCTTCTTGGCGGAGGTATTAATCCACATAATTTTTGCAAGCCTGTAGTTAAAACACCCAAAGACAGGGAAGCAATCCAAAATGCAGCGCTATCGGGAAACAGAAAATTCTTTTTTGGGTCAGACAGCGCTCCCCATCCTGAATCATTAAAAATAAAAACAGGGGGAAATGCAGGTATATTTTCAGCTCCTGTTGCGTTCCCGTTATTAGTATCTTTTTTTGAAAAAAATGGCTCAAAAGAACTGCTTGAAAATTTCACATCAAGGTATGGCGCGGAATTTTACAACCTTCCATTAAATAGCTCTTCTATTACTCTTGAAAGAAAAGAGAGTAAAGTGCCAGAAAGATTTTCGGATATTGTCCCTTTTATGGCAGGCGCTACAATTGAATGGGATATTTCCACATCTGAGTAACGCGCAATCAAATGGTTGAAAAATATTTTCTGGAATATTGCAAAATACGCGATAATATTGATTTAAAAATATCAGAAATTTTATCTTTTTATAAAGGGGATATCCTTTGCAAAAAAGGGTGTTCTGGTTGTTGTATGGCAATAACGCTTTTTCCTGTTGAATTTTTCGCAATAAAGCAGGAAACTGACAAGGGCTCATTAAAAACTTTGTTGTCACCTTCGTTTACTCTGGATTCTAAAAATACAAAACAAAACCAGGATTGCATTTTTCTTGAAAAATCAATATGCACGATATATGAATCCAGACCCATAATATGCAGGACACAGGGGCTGCCGTTATTCTACTTCTCAGATACGCTTGAAGATTACACAATATCTTTCTGCGATAAAAATTTTACATCCTGTCGGGAAGATTTTGAATTTAACACAGAATATTCAATTGACCTTGATAAGTTGAATTCATCGCTGTATAAGTTAAACAAGGAATTTATGAAAGAAATCAATCTTGAAAACAATATGGATAAAAGAATTCAAATATCGCTTTTACTTTCCAACAATAACACATCCGCGTCCGCGTCAGACAAGATTGATTATAAAAGTCCAAGTTTATATTTTAATGAATAAAGTGTATTTTTCATAAGCATTGCAATAGTCATTGGGCCTACTCCGCCAGGCACTGGTGTAATAAACCCTGCAACTTTTGATGCTTCTTCAAAATCTACATCTCCCTTAAGAATCGCAACTGGCTTGCCTGTTTTTTCGCTTATTTTTTCCCCTACCCTGTTTACCCCTACATCTATTATGCAAGCCCCTTTTTTTATCCATTCTGTTTTTAAAACCCCAGGAGACCCTGCTGCTACAATAATTATATCTGCATTTTTACAGTAATACTCCATATCTTTTGTGCCTGTATGAAGAATAGTAACAGTTGCATTTACAGATTTTTTTATAAGCATATTTGCCAGAGGTTTTCCTACAATATTCGATCTTCCTATTATTACAGTATCAGTGCCATTTGTTTTTATGTTTGCTGCTTTTAAAAGCTCCAGAATACCAGCAGGTGTGCAGGGATAAAATCTTGCATCATCTTCACCAAGAACAATTTTACCAATATTGACAGGATGAAAGCAGTCAACATCTTTATCAGGATTTATGGCATAGATAACGCTTTTTTCGTTAATATGTTTTGGAATGGGAAGCTGAATAAGAATCCCGTGTATTGAATCATCATTATTATATTTTTCTATTACAGAAAGCAACTCCTGTTGCGAAACATCTTCTTTAAGATTTTCCTGAACTTCTTTAAAACCAAGAGAATTAGCGGTTTTTATTTTAAGATTTACATAGGAAACAGAAGCAGGATTACTGCCAACAAGAATTGTCACAAGGCCAGGAACTTTATTGTATTTTTTTTCTATTTCTATTGCTTCTGCCTTGATTTCCGCAAGGATTTTTTCTCTTACCTCATGGCCATTTATTATAGTTGCCGGCATAAAAACTCCTTCTTTTGATCCATTTTATCAGTATCAGATTATTCCATTAAGCTCATCAATAATTTCTTTTTTCATTGTAAACGAATGTTTTTCTTCAGGGAAATTCCCTTCTTTTACATCTTTTACATATTCTTCAATAGCTTTTTCTATAATATCATAAACATTTGCATAAACTTTCACAAATTTTGGAGTAAACCTTTTGTAGAGCCCCACCATATCATGAAAAACAAGGACCTGCCCATCACAGGATATTCCGCCACCAATACCTATCGTCGGTATTGAAAGTTTTTTCGTTATAATAGCTGCAAGAGCAGCAGGCACTGCTTCAACCACAACCATAAATGCTCCGGCTTCCTGAACAGCTATTGCATCATCTATCAGTTTTTTTGCTGCATCCAATGTTTTGCCCTGCACTTTTAGCCCCCCAAGCAAAGCAGATGTTTGGGGAGTAAGCCCGATATGAGCGCAAACAGGAATTCCTGCTTTACAGATAGAGTTGATTATTCCTGCGTACTCTGCACCACCTTCGATTTTAACAGAATCAGCAAGACCTTTTTGATAAAAAGCTCCGGCATTTTCTATAGCTTTTTCTGTAGAAACACTAAAACTCAAAAAAGGCATATCTGCAGCAACATGGATATTTGGAGACCCTCTCCTGACAGCCTTCAAGTGTATCATCATATCTTCCATTGTCACAGGAATAGTGCTGTCATACCCAAGTTCCACCATTCCCAGCGAATCCCCCACAAGAATTATATCCACCCCTGCTTCCTGCGCAGCCATTGCCTGATAATATGTGTAAGCAGTAACCATTGCTATTTTTTTCCCTTCCTGCTTCATCTCCAGGTAGTTATCTGGCAGAAGCTTTTTTTTATCAATACCTTTCACGTCCCAATCCTCTCAAATATATACTTGCTATTTTTTGTCAATTTCTTTTGCAAGAACACTTATAATTTTTTTTGCTACATTTTCCTTCAGATCCATTGCTATTTTTTCTGTATATCCGTTATTTGTAATAACAAACATTTCATTGGTATCAGACTCAAAGCCCACCCCTTTTTTGGAAACATCATTTACCGCAACCATATCTGCTGCTGCTTTTTCCATTCTCTTCTTTGCATCTTCCAATAAACCTGCTTCCGGCAAATCATGCTGAGCCCGAAACACAAGAAGAAAAATCAAAGGGTATTTTGCCTTAATGCTGTCAATGATTTTAGGAGTTGGCTTTAAACGTATAACAAGAGAATCTTTTTCATGCGTAGATATTTTTTCTGTTGATTTTTCTTCTGCCTGCCAGTCGCCAACTGCTGCTGCTGCTGCAAATATATCATAGTGGCTGCTCTCCAGTTCTTTGTGAACAGCGTCATACATTTCCTGACCAGTATCTGTATATATAACTTTTATTTTTTTCGATGGAGTTACAGAGATTTTCCCTGCAATCAAAGTAACATCTGCTCCAGCTTCTGCTGCTTTTTCCGCAAGCGCCACACCCATTTTGCCGGATGAATTATTCGTTACAACTCTTATGGGGTCAATATACTCAACTGTTCTCCCTGCAGTAACAATCATTTTTTTCCCTTCAAGCAGCTTTTTCCCGGAAGCAGGAGAAAGAAGTTCCAGAACCTTTTCGTATATCTCATTGTTTTCGGGTATTTTTGCTTTCCCTTCTTCTACGCGGGGCTGCATAACAGTAATACCATAAGAAATAAGTTTATCGATATTCTCCTTTACAAAAGGGTGTCTATACATGGGCTCGTGCATTGCAGGAACAACAAGAAGGGGAATTTTTTCTCCAATCGCAGTTGTTGCAAAAGTTGTAACAGAAGTATCATCTACTCCTGTTGCGATTTTGCCTATAGTATTTGCTGTACACGGCGCAATAATTATAAGATCTGCTTTTGTTTTTGTATTTCCCGCAAGCGCCACATGTTCGACATTGCCAGTTAATTCTATAATGGGATAACGTCCGGTTGCCCAGTGCATAAGGTCAGGATGGATAATGTTGCACGCTGCTTTACTCATTACCGGAAAAACATCTGCGCCGTGCCGCATAAGAAGCCTTGCAAGGTCAGAAGATTTTACAGCAGCAACACTTCCGGTAATACATAGTACAATTTTTTTTTCACCCAGCTTGCTGTCTAAACTGTTTTTAATATCAAATGAGGGATGTTTTTCTTCCATAAATCAAACTCCGCTTTCTGTTGAGAGTTTTAAAAGCCTCTCTGACATAAACACAAGAGAATCTTTTAACACTTTTTTATTATCATAAGAATCATATATTGATTTTAGTTCTTCTTTTTTTTTCTTTTTATAACTTTTAATTTTCGCTGTAAGAAGAGGAAGGACTCTTGTAATATTATCGATTATTGAAACATGGGCTTTCCTGGGAGTTCTGGAAAGAGGATTAAGGTCAACAGTAACTACTTTTTTCCCAATTTTTACAAGAGCTTCTGTTCTGTCTCCATCTTCAAGAGGGACAAAAACCATATCTGCTTTTAAAATTCCATTGGGGTCAACGATTCTTCTGTCACTGGCAAGCTCTTTGATTACACTGCTGTTTCCGCTTACGCCAAGCACTGTTTTGGCTCCTGCTTCTTTAAGCACTTTAAGTATTGCCTCTTCTCTTCCCGGGGTCCTATAAAAAAGATTTATCTCAAGAGGCGCGCCAGATTCTTTGGAAAGTTTCACAAGGTCTTTTGCTGCAATTTGTGCGATATTGCCGTTAACAGAAATAACAGGATATTCTGCGAGAAGAAAAGCGCAGGCAGCAGCCTCTATTGCGGCAAGTGAAAACTTTTCTGTTTTTTCCCCTATAATATAATCAAAAGCTTCGCCCCTTCCCTGCGCAATAAGCCCTGCAGGCGCGACAACTTTGGTCTCACAACCTTTGATAATGCTTTCCCGTATCATCATTGCCGTGTAACGGGGGTGGTCTTTGGGGATATTGGGCCCGGTTGTTGTCTTATTAATCTTCGCTGACAATGTTAACCCCTCCTCTCGCGATATTGGAAAAAAACAGAAAAGGTTTTCTGTCTGATTTTATTTCAGAAATATTTTTTTCCGCGATTTTCCTTATTCTTTCAATATCAGTTTTAGGGACAATTGAAAATGTCCCTTCGCCAAACATAAGCATACTGCTGTTTATCCCTTTTTTATCAAACCCATCCATAACCATTCTGACGCTTTGAGGAATCATTTCAGTACTTTCCGCAAACTCACGGGAATATTTTATAAAGTTTTCAAAGCTGGGTTCTTTTTTTATAAGCGAATGATATTTTTTGCCACTGATGGTTATTTTTTCACGAAGTAATGGGTCTGATAACGCTTCTTTTGTTGATAGCGGGCCATATACAGCAAACATTGCATACAGTCCATCAGGATATGGTATTGAAATAGTTGCCCCAATTCCAGGCGCGCCTGGTTTTATCAATATTTTTACCCCTCCAAGAGTCTCCCCCATAACAGTACCAAGCCCTGTTTTGCAGATCACCTCTGCGCAATGGGCAACCTGCGAAGCTTGAAGCGCGCTTATAGGGTCGCCATACAGTCTGTTAAGCGCAAACACAAGACTTAGAGCTCCTGACCCGCTTGATCCAAAGCCTGACCCCTGAGGTGTTTCTATTTTATGCTCTATTTTGAGGGATTCTGGAATAATTCCTGTTTTTTCAAAAAAAAGCTCTATTATTTTTCTGCTGACAGGCGCTGTTTTTTTTATGGAATTTATTGCAATTAGATGGTCTTTTGAACTCTTATTCCTGCCTACAGTTGTAGATGTCCCTTTTATTATTGAAAAACCAGAACCCAGGGACCCGCAGTACAATGGGTCTGTTTCCAAATCTTTCATATAAAAGAGTCCTGTAATATGTCCCGGAGAAAAAGCTGTTACCCTTTTCATCAAGTAGAGTATCTATTAAATCTGCCATTTATTCAACATAAAATGATTTAGGAGACAATTTCTTTTAAATCTGATACATTATAAAAATGAATATTGCAATAATTGGAGCAGGGGCAACTGGTTCGCTTTTTGGAAGTTATCTTAGCCATGCTGGATATAATGTTATAATTACAAATTCCAGTGAAACAAAAACAAATGTTATTGCAGATAAAGGGATAAAGGTTTTATCCCCATCTGGAGAGGAAATCCTGCACACTTTTCTTTACGAAGCGCTCCCTGTCTCAAAACTGGGATCAAGCGAAAAGTTTAAGAATTGCCAGTACTATATATTTTGCGTAAAATCATTTTCAACTGCCAGCGCAGCTGAATCTATCTATAAATTTGTCAAACCAGACTCTATTGTTGTAACACTCCAGAATGGAGCTGGAAATATCGAAAATCTCTCTGCTTTTTTTAAATTGGACAATATTGCAGCAGGCACAACAACAGAAGGGGCTACGCTACTTGAACCAGGAATTGTTATACATGGGGGAAAAGGCAAAACAACTATTGGGATGGTTGGGAATAATAAAGAAAAAAGCCAACTTGAGCCTTTAATTACAGCTTTTGAAAAAGCAGGGTTTAATACTTCCTATACAGATGATCCAAAAAAAATAATATGGGAAAAACTTGCGATAAATGCGGCCATAAATCCAATAACAGCTATTTTAAAAGCAAGTAACGGAATTATTGTTGAAAATGAATACTTAAAAAATCTTGTAAAAATAATTACAGAAGAGGTTTGCCTGACTGCATCTGCATCCGCGCCAGCAGGGAGTGATAACATAAAACTTGATCCAGATGAAACATATAACAAAGTTCTTGAAGTCGCAAAAAACACAAAAGCAAACAAATCTTCGATGCTCCAGGATATATTGGCTGGCAAGAAAACAGAAATTGAAAATATTTCAGGATTTATTTCCAAAACCGCAGAAGATAATGGGATAAGCGCAAAAGGGAATCATGCTCTCTTTCTTCTTGTAAAGGCCCTTGAAAATAAAACTATATAAAAAGCCCCTTTAAACATAATGTTTTTATTGGTATTATTATTCCATGAACAAAGAAAAAGTAATCAATCTTGTGAAAGAACTTATAATTGAACTGGGAGAAGACCCTCAAAGAGAAGGGCTGTTAAAAACCCCTGAAAGATTTGCAGATGCTTTCTCTTTTTTCACAAAAGGTTATAAAGAAAATATTGAAGATGTTGTTAACGGAGCAATATTCGCATCAGAAGCCAACAACATGATAATCCTTAGAGATATAGAAGTATATAGCTTATGCGAACACCACCTTCTCCCTTTTTACGGGAAATGCCACATAGGGTACATAGCAGGTAAACAGGTAATAGGATTAAGCAAAGTTGCGCGGATCGTTGAAATGTACGCAAGAAGATTTCAAATCCAGGAAAGACTTACATCACAAATCGCACAAGCCATAAAAAGTTGCGTAAAAGCAGAAGGTGTTGGCGTTGTTATGGAATGTAGACATCTATGTATGATGATGAGGGGTGTAGAAAAACAAAACTCTTTAATGACAACATCTTCTGTACTTGGCTGTTTTCACAACCTTGCAACCAGAGAAGAATTTATGAGCCTTATAGGCCGGCAACCTTCATAAAATTGGTATACTTGCCAACTTCAATTCGCAAATATAATTTTCATTAAATTCAAAAACACATATATTTTTTTATAAATTGATTTAATATCTTCGACTATATCGCCTTCACCATTTTCATAAGCTGATTTTACAACTGTAGGGTTTATAATTATATTCATAGGAGGCTTTTCAACAAATTCCGGAAGAATATCTGCCAATGCTTGCCCAATTTTTGTCAGGTTTTTATAAATATCCTGCGCGCTAAGCACAAAAGCACTGTTTACATCATGAAGAAGTTTTTTTATTTCTACTTTACATTTTGGGTCAGAAGCCATTCTTTTCATATATGAATTGATTTTACCGCCAACATCTCCATCTGATCCCAACGAGTTATCAAGTTGTATGATTTTATCTGACAAAGAGACCAAAGCCTCAAGCGTATCGGAAATTTCCTTACTGGATGCATTTGTCTTCCATTCAGCCTTAACAATAAGGTAATTAACAATCTTCATAACGTCTTTTTTTACATAATCAAGCATAAATGTTTTTACATAATTAATAGCTTCAACATGAAGATAGCCGCCAAGAAGCTTTTGCTTAAAAATACCATTATTTGCTTCTGTATAATTTTTCATTCTGTTTGCAAGCGCTGTCTCTCCAAAGACCTGTTTAAGCACTTCATCTTTTTTTGAGTTTTTCTTTTCCATAGCTACTTTTTGAATAACCATTTCAACAGAAGTTTTAAGCTTTGAAATATACTCATCAAAAATACTTTCTTTGGGCTCTTCAATGCGCACAACATAGGAAGGATTTTTTAAAACCAGTTTTATCATGTATTTAAAAACTTCTGAATTAGCAACATTATTCACATATCTCATAAGTTTAGACCAGTCGTCCCTCGATAAAACATCTTGTTGTTTAAAAGCTTTTAAAACATCAAATACCCCATTCCATGAACTATAACTTAGCAACAAGGGAAACATTGAAGCCATTTCAATCAAATCATCAGTTATATATTCACAATTAATAGATTTAAATAATGGCTTATATTTAAAATCCATTTCCGGCAACAAAGAATCAAATTTTTTCAAAAGAAAATAATAATCAAATTTGAGCAATCTTACAAATATAAGGTACTGTTTATAAATTCCATTCGCATTTGCCATTTGCTCATTACTAATTGACTGTATAAGGGCTGCCAGTTCTTTTTTAATATTTTCAAGCTCTTCGCTACTCTCACTAAGCCGCTTTTCTAAATTTTCCTTCTGCAACTGCCCTATAAGCTCTTTTTGTTGGTCAGATAAAACACTATCTATAAAAAGAGACTTTAGTGATGGTATATTTTCCTGTCCAGCCAGGAATTTTGCAGGAACAGCAGTTACGGCATAAATTTGATGATAGAATTTCGCAAGAGCAGGAAGCGCTTCTTCTGTTTTAACATTTATAAATTTATATCTCTGTTTTTTTAATATTTTGCCAATATCTTTTAAAAGTTGCTTCTTTTTTCCCTCAGGACTATTATCTTTGAATAAATTTAGAATTCTTTGAACTATTGATAAATTTTCTTCTGAAATTTCTTTATCAGAATCAATTTGTCTTGGATTTTTATTATTCAACTTTTTTTCAGCCATAATGTAATAATAGGCTCAATAAGTGTTTTTTTCAAGGTCATTATTCTTTAAGTATGCTATTTTTTGAATACTTTTTTTTAGATATTTTGAATAACTGTTGTCTCTATGAATAAACGCATTGACATTATATCTCTTGTACCATAAATTTTCATATATGTTTTTACACAGAATTATTATTATTTTAATTGCTATTATTGTTGTCATATTTTCGGCACTTTTTTTTATAAATAGATTTGGCACCAACAACCATAAAATAGTGTTATGGACAGATATTCCTGAATTTATATCTTATATCGAAATGTTTAACTCTAAACATGACAATTTAAAAATAGAACCTGTTTTTCAAAGAGATCCTGCAAGAGCATTAATAAGGGCAAGAAGGCATCCTGATATTATTATAGGCAGTTATTTAAATTCACCTCAAGTTATCGATAACTTTAGAAGAGTCAATCATCTTTTCAGGCAAAAAATAAATAGAAACTCTTTTTATAGCGAATTGCTTTCAAGAGGAGCAAGAGGGAGAAACCAGCTGGTTTTGCCTGTTTCATTTAATATGCCTGCTTTAATGTTCCTACGGGAAAACAATATAACCAACTTTGTGCTTACAAATGAAAATATTATTGAAATGAGCAGAGCATTCAACGCGGGCAGAAGAGGTGATATTTCTGCTTTTTCTCCCAGATGGAACAGCGATATGCTTTTTTACAATGCTGTTATGAATAATGCTAATTTTAGGGCAAACGAAGCCTTGGGTATTTCATATAATATTGACAGGATCGAAGAATCACTAAGAGCAGTAAGAACATTTATTAATGAGATAAATGGGGGTATTGAAAGAGATATCCGTTTTGAAGAAAAACATTTATTCAAGCCACCAGAAATACTTATAAATGAGCAGAGAATATTTTTTGCATATACAACCCTTAGAGATTTTTATGCAATAAGACAAGAGCAGAGGGAAAGGCTTAATTTTCGCTGGATTGGAAAAGATAACATGATACCAGTGTGTGATGACATAATATTTGCAGGGATACCAAAAACAGCTTCAAATAGAAAAGGGGCAGAAGTATTTTTAGCATGGCTTTTTGATTTTCATACACAGGAAAAAATAATGGAAATAGAGCAAAGTAGAAGAGTAAGGACTTTTGGAATAGGCAATGGATTTTCCTCTTTGAGGGCAGTTAATGAGCAGATTTTTCCAAGGCATTATCCCCGCTTGGTAGGGCACATACCCCCTGCAAATATGCTTGCTTTCCCGCAACCTTTACCTGTAGAGTGGGAGCCGCTTAAAAATAGTGTTATAAAAAGATGGCTATACAGAGAAGCAGGTAACCCCAGAACAACTTCGGACCTTGAGGCTGCAATAGATAACTGGTATAGATTTAACCCTTAATTTTACTGCAACAGGGACGTTGCGCCCCGTGTCGCTACCCCGCGCTTTATTGCTTGACAGCGTCCCCTATGGACGCTGTCCGCCGACGCGCGCAAGGAAAGCTGCGCTTGACGTCCGTGTCGCGGCGCGGGATGCGACATCCATGTCGCTAATTTTCTTAAAGAGCCAGGTGGTTTCGGGAATTTTTCCAGGAACATTTCCCGCAGCATAATTCCATATTGTATCGCTCTCCATACAGAAGTAAATAGAAGAATTTGTAACTTCTTTCAATCTATTATACAGCTTGCGATATACCTCTTTTCTTCTCCTTTGCAGATACCTGTATTTTCCATCTGCGCAGGGAACAAATTCATCAAACAAATAAGGCCGCTCTGCTTGCGCAATTTTTTCTTTTAAATCAGGGGGATATCTAAGTGTCCCAATACTGATCCACTTAATTTTTTCTTTTGGAAAAACCGAAAGTTTTTCTATTGTATCAAGATAGCGTTTTTCCCATTCTTCTTCGCATATAACAGGGTCAAAATGAAAAGCAAGATTATATCCTGCTTTTACAGCCTTGGTTGCTGCATCAAGTCTATTATCCAGAGAAAATGCTTCTGTTTCTTCAGTCAAAATAATCTCCTCTGGATTAAGAGAAAAACTTATTACACCATTCCCTTTGTTTTTAATTTCAAGAAGATGATCCACAAAACAAGTTTTTGTTTTAGCTTCAAAATATACATTTTCAGTATCAGCAAGACCTTGTATAAAATCTGCGCTCATTTCAAAAAGAGGATCAAATTGCAAAGAATCCCCAACTTCCCCAGTGCCCACCCTTACGATCCTATCTTTATTGCTTAAGGCAATTCTTTTTATCTCTTCTATTGAAGCAGAAGAGTCAACATAAACAGTAATAGGCGAAAAATTAAGGTAGCTTTTCATTATACAATAGCTGCACCCAAGCGTACATCCTTCATATAAATCAACAGTAAGATAATTGCAGCAAATGTGCCGCCTTGTTCCAGGGCAGCGCGTGACAAGCGCCCCCTTCCGCTTTGTAATAAAAAGAGTTTTACTGTTAAGGTGCTCTTCCGGAATATCTTTTGCAGAAACAATTTCTTTCACAGGAAGAGAGAGCCTCTCTATAGCTTTTTTTGATTCTTTATAAAGCAACGCATCTTCAGAGATATATATCCGGTCAAATATATTTATATAATAATTTTTAAAGTAATTCGAAAATTTCATCGCTTTTTTCTTTTAGATCCGAAAGTCTTTTAATTATTTTCTCAAGATGCTTTTTGCTCCTAAAAGAAAATTCAGCACTATATGAACTACCTTCAAAATAAGGGGGGTGCTTTAACTTTATCCCTGAATCTTTAAGAACAATAGAGTTAAACTGATCAAATTTTTCCCTGCATAAAGAAAGCTCAGGATATCTTATTATAATAACAGCTTCAAAAGGGATTTCTTCTTTTAATAATCCCTTAACAAGAGAAAAGCTTTTGTCGTTATCAAGAACCCCTTTTTTAATGATTTCTGATATATTTGTTAAAATTATCCTTCTATTGCTAAAAGATAAAGTCAACAGATATGGCTCAAGCAGTTCCAGGCTGTTTTCCGGAATATTGCTACAGTTTTTAGCAGTTTTTAGGTCAATAATACCTTTTTTTACAAAAGTTTTGAGAACAGGTGAAAAAGAATTATATAACGAAGCAGTATTGAGAAATACACCCCCCTGCTCTACCAATAATAAAACAGAATTACTTACTTTGCCTTCAAGTTCTTTAACAATAAACAGATAAATTTTTTCCTTCTCATCCCATGAGTAATTACTGCATCTATTTTCGCATTGAAGCGCAATAAGCAGTTTTTCCTCCTTTGTAAGATTTTTTGAATTTATATTTCTGCATAAAAGATTTTTCATTCCTGCTTTTGAAGCAGCATTAATTATATGAAATCCCCATATAACAAGTTCATTATCAACAACAGGGAGAGGATAAAGCTCTTTTTTTACCAAATCGATTATTTCATGGTTTTTGCAATCATCATGGTTAGTGGAAAAAAAATCAAAAATGGGGCTGCTATTTAAAAGCTTCCCAAGTTCTTCTTCATAAATGTTTTGGCTATTAATTTTCATCAGTAACATAAAATTACCAAAATAATTGTTATTTTTCTAGAGCCCCTGCATAAACCCGGCAGCAATAATCATTTGAAGCAATAAACACTTTGAGTTAGCTCATAAAGGAAAGTGAGTAGTCACTCACCAAAGTAGTTTTAAACCATCTTTTTTGTATTGTTCAAATAATTCATCTTTGCTTATCATTACCATATTTTTAGTTATTGCCTGCCATATTAACATTCTATCAAATGGATCTTTATGATCTTTTTTTAGCGGCAATTCATGGAATGAGATAGCTTCATTTTCTTGTATATTTATTACATTAAAATCCATATTTTTTGCAAGTTGAGGAAAAAATTTTATATCCACATTTTTAAATGAAAATTTCTTCATTCTTGTTTTTAATGATATTTCCCAAAATGAAACAGTACTAATGCAAATTTCATTGTTTTTATTGAAAATTATGTCTTTACACTTTTTACTTAATCTATCTGTTTCTAAAATAGTCCAAATAAATGTGTGGGTATCCAGAAGATAAATCATATTCCTAAAAATTCTTCTTCGGTAATTTTGGGATTTTCGATTATATTAAACGTTGCTTTTCCATTTAAAATACCAATTTGTCTGGGTGTATCTATATTTTTAATTGGAACTATCATAGCAACTGGTCTTTTTGATTTACCATATAAAATTTTAATACTTTCCCCATTTTTTACTTGGACAAGTATATCAGAAAAATGAGTTTTTATTTCAGCAACTGTTAATGCCTTCATATTTTTAGTATAAAATATTTTTGTCAACTTGTCAAGAAAAGGCGCAAACTTAAAATAGGCTTATCGACTCCCACGCGAGAGGCATCACGCATACTACTTACTCTTCCTATTGATAAACGAGTTTTTCATGAATGGCAATTGACACTTTTTTTTGATTTTTCATAAAGTACCTCGGGATCTAAATCGATTCCATTAGGCCAACCTATTGTATCAAATGATATTTTGACCATTTTGAAAAAATTCTCATCTTTTAATGCCTTGAACAGCCCTGTATCCAAGTATGGTTTTACATCAAATACTTTTATCTCTTTATTTTCAAAAGTTAATTCTAATTTATAACCATCCAAAGCCTTTACTTTACTAACAGATAAATACAATATATACCCCAATTTAAACCATAAAAAAAGCAGCCCTCAAAGGCTGCTTTTTATTGTTAATTAACTATTTATCTTAGACAATTAGAAACTAGCATTAACTGTGAACATAAGTCCACCTTTCCAATCTCCACCAACTCTGCCGTGTGCGCCATTTCCAGTAGGTCCTGTGTTTCCAAGTCCCCATGTATCTGACATATATGTGCTAGCAGCATTTGTAGCTGAAGAACGTCTAGCATCTTCGTTAAGTATTAAATAACCAAGGTCATATCTAACTCTACCTGGTCTTAAAACAACTCCAAATTCTGCGCCAAGGAATGTTTCATTATTAGCTTTTTTTTCTTTGAAATCGCTCATAGCAAATTTTGCTCCTGCCTGAACAGCAAGGAAGTTTGTTACAGCGTAACTTGCTGATAAACCAAGTTTTCCTGTTGGGAAAAATTCGTTAGTATTATCGCTAATTCCACCTGCGAAAGCAAGACCTAAGTCAAGTCCAAGAACAGAAAAACCAGCTAAAAGTTTGTACATAGTTGCAAACTCATCAGATGCATTACCTACTGCGGCTGCTGAATATGGATAGAAACCACCCCAATATTTATTTTTTACATCAAGAACACCACCAATGCTAAGGCGCATATCATCACCAATGTTTGTTGCAACTTGAGCTTCTACACCAAATCCTCTACTAGGAATTCTGCTGCGGTTAGCTGTAACTGCAATTTCTTGATCATTATGAGCTCCATCCTGTAAAAAGAAAGCTTCCAACCAAATATCCACAGGCTCTACAACTGTTGACAAGTCAATACCAGCTCCAGCAATAAAGCTTGGGCGAGCTGTATTATAAGCTGCAAAACCAGTTGCTAAGTATGGTCTTACGATTCCCATAATATTAAAATCAAGTCTACCACCAAAGTCTCTTGCTGTTTCCCATCCTTGTCCACCAACTCCCCAAATAGTATAAGAAAGTCTGTCAAAAGGTCCAAACGCAGCATAACCAACTGTAGTTGTAATGCCTACTGAATCTTCAAAACCAAAGTATCTTGCCCAGTTTGTTGTTACTGTAGCTGTGTGTACATAGAGAAGATTGCCCATCGCACCTGGGTTAGTTGGTTGACCAAATTGACCTAGTGCGGACTCAGTAGTAGTGCCGAACGCACCAAAAGTTCCATCAGTAGACTCCTGTCCACCAACAAGACCAACACCCGCTCTATTTCTTAAACCTCTCATTTCAAAGCGAACAGCATTATAGTCGTCAACATTTGAGCGCAAAACAAGTCTTGCTCTGTCAAATCTTGCCATATAGTTGTTCTCCTGTACATCCCATATAGCGCCAAGTCTAAATGTACCTGAAAGCGTAGGGCTTGCCATAACAGGTGTAGCAAAAATTACTATTGCAAGAGCTATTAATAGATATTTTTTCATTCTAAAACCTCTCCTTTTAAAATTAGGGATATAAATCTACGACTTATATATTCTTTCCCTTAAAAAGTTTCTCAAATCAGATTATATATATTTTAAAATTTTTAGTCAAGAATATTTTATAACTATTGTAATAAAATAAAAAAAAATAAAATTTACCCTATATATTGCCCTTTTTTTACTACACCACGCTGTATATAGTGGTGCTCCTGTGGGCACATAACTTAGAAAAACCCCGATTTTTATCGAAAAAACAGAGTCCGTGGATTATCGCATTTGTCAAGTATTTTTACAAACCACCACTCCCTTATGTAATGTTTTTTATAAAAAGTAGAACCTCTTTTTGTAATTTTATGTAAAATATCTACTATGATTAAGCATATACTTTTTGATGCAGATCAAACTTTATACCCTGCTTCTTCTCGTGTGGAAGCAGAAATGGTAAGGCGCATAAATATTTTTGTAGCAGAGTATCTTGGAATTTCAATCGAAGAAGCTATACTTTTTAGGACAAACAGGGAAAAAAAATATGCTTCTACCCTTGAATGGCTGCAGGAAGCTAAAGGACTTAATAATGCAGAACCTTTTTTTTCCGCTATCCACCCTGTAGATTTTGAAAATTATTTTCCCAAAAACCCTGCTTTAGTTCATTTGCTTTCAAAAATAGCAGTCCCTTGCTCGATTTTTACCAATTCATGGAAAAAACACGCGGAAAACATCCTAAAATACCTCGAAATTTCCCATTTTTTTACAAATATTTTTGATATTGTTTTTAATAACTATTTTGGGAAACCGCACATCACTGCATTCACAAATGTCCTTAAATCCCTTGACCTTAAACCCCAGGAAGTGCTTTTAATCGATGATATAAAGCAATCTACTGATACTTTTTATTCTCTTGGGGGTAATGTAATCCTTGTAGATGAGTCAGATAAATATGATGAAGTAAAATATGAGAAAATACATTATATAGAAGAAATAGAGCCTGTTTTAGAAAAATTAATAAGGTGACAGTCCCCGTTGTCTTGGTTTATAATTAGAAAAATAACTATATAAAAGGAGCTTATAATGAGTTTTATTGAGTATATCGAAGCAAGAGAAATTATTGATTCAAGAGGAAATCCAACTGTAGAAGTAGATGTTTATCTCGAAGATGGTTCTTTGGGAAGAGCTGCTGTCCCTTCCGGAGCATCAACAGGAGAACATGAAGCTGTAGAACTTAGAGATGGCGATAAAAAAAGATTTATGGGCAAAGGTGTTTTAAAGGCAGTAGAAAATGTTAATGAAAAAATAGGGCCAGAGCTGGAAGGTCTTGATGCGCTTGATCAGGTTGAAATCGACAGGACCATGATCGAACTTGATGGCACAGAAAATAAGAGTAATCTTGGCGCAAATGCTATTCTTGGCGTGTCCATGGCTGTTGCAAGAGCTGCTGCTGAGTATCAGGGGATACCTCTATTCAAATACCTTGGAGCTTACCATTCATGCACACTCCCTGTTCCAATGGCAAATATTATAAACGGAGGAGCTCATTCAGATAATTCTGTGGATTTTCAGGAATTTATGATAGCGCCGGTAGGAGCTGAGTCTTTTAAAGAAGGGCTTCGAATGGTTGCCGAAGTTTTCCATAATCTAAAATCAATATTAAAAGATAAAAAATATTCAACAGCAGTTGGTGATGAAGGGGGCTTTGCGCCCGATCTAAAAAGCAATGAAGAAGCTTGTGAAGTAATTATGCAAAGTATTGAAAAAGCTGGTTATAGAGCAGGAGAAGATATTTTTATTGCGCTCGACCCTGCTACAAGCGAGCTATATGATAAAAACAAAAATAAATATGTTCTTAAATGGTCTACAAAAGAAGAGCTTACATCTGCCCAGCTTGCAGATTACTGGGCATCCTGGTGCAACAAATATCCTATAATTTCTATTGAAGATGGAATGGCAGAGGATGATTGGGATGGTTGGAAACTCCTTACAGATAAAATTGGCCAAAAGGTTCAAATCGTAGGGGATGACCTTTTTGTAACAAACACAAAGAGACTTTCCAAAGGTATTGAGTTGGGTATTGCCAACTCGATTCTTGTAAAAGTTAACCAGATAGGTTCGCTTACAGAAACTTTTGAAGCAGTTGATATGGCTAAAAGAGCACGCTATACATCGATCATGTCCCACAGAAGCGGTGAAACAGAGGATAATTTTATTGCAGACCTTGCTGTTGCGCTTGAAACAGGGCAAATAAAAACTGGTTCGCTTTCAAGATCAGACAGGCTTTCAAAATATAATCAGCTTTTGAGAATCGAAGAGATGCTTGGAAATATAGCAATCTATCCTGGCAAAAAAGCTTTTTATTCGATAAAGAGATAACTATACGGCTTTTCACTCATCTGCCATTGCGAATTCTGCGTAAAGCAGGGCAAAGCAATGGCAGATGAGCTAGTCTTCAAGTATAATGATTTCAACACGGCGGTTTCTTGCTCTTCCTTCTTCTGTGGCATTATTTCCTACTGGAATGGTTCCCCCTTTGCCGGTAAAGATAAGCCTGTCGCTGCTTATTCCGTATTGCCTAAGAAGCTGGGCAATTCTTTCAGCTCTTAGAATTGAAAGCTCCATTTGACTTTCTGCAGTGCCAACATCTGCGGTATGTCCAACAATAAGAAAAGTTCTGTCAGGAATTCTTCTTAAAATAGTTGATATTATCTCTACTTTTCTATTTTCACCAGGCAAGAGTTCAGCGCGGTCCGGAACAAAGTGTATATTATTGGTAGTCAGGGATATCCCCTCTTCTATTTCTTTAACATCGAAATCTTCGATATCCAAAGAGCTTCTTATTATTGATTCCATAATATCGTTTTTAACAACATCTCTTTTCATTGGAACGACATTTGAATACCATATATGGGAAAAACCTCTCATTGAAACAGCCAAAGATGGGAATGTATAAACTTCATCAATATTTTTCTGTATAAAAAATGGAGTGTAATCTTTTGTTGTAATATAAATTGTAGCATTGCGGGAGCCTGAAACTCTTAATAAATCCTGGTCACCATAAGGGTCATCCCCTTGGTTATATCTCATAGCATATCTGGCAGTTATTGAATGTACTTCAACACCTTGAAAGTGTGTTATTCCTGCATATCTGTATTCGCTAATGAAATTTATCTTCGTAAACAGATTTTTTCTTAAAGGGTCTACAACAATACTGCCTGCTGCTTCCCATGTGCTCCCAATTCTAAGGTTTTGCTGCTCCGGGAAAACAGGAAATCCCAGAAGCCGGGGGAAAATCGAGTCCTCATCTCTTTCAATACTGCCGTCCCTGTTTACAATAAAACTTCCATCAATTATATTGTTTACTTTTCTTACAAGATCCCTGCCTTGTGATTTTAATTCTTCAAAAATAAAGGTTCTTCCTGCAAACTTTTTTTCAAAAGGGGTGTCTGCGACAAGTGAAAAATTTTCCCTTATTTCCCTGAACGCATGTCCCTTATAAACATTATTTTCCCTTACTCTAATATTATATATGGTTCTTGTCTGATAGGCGCCTGTATATATAAAAACCGAAGAGAGCTCATTTGTATTACGACCCAAACTTTGTCCATATGAATAAATTGCTACTATAAATAGAAAGATTGCGGCAAATATTGTCTTGTAATGTTTCAAAGTTTTACCTTCTTTTTTGGTTAGTTAGCTTTTCTTCAAGTATTTTTCCAGTGCGCCAGCAATCTCTTCCAGGACAAGTGGTTTACCGATATGACCGTTCATACCTGAAGCAAGACATTTTTCAATATCTTCTTTGAAAACATTTGCAGTCATTGCAATAATAGGAATATCTGCTGCCCGCTCAACATTGGATGAGCGTATGACTCTTGTTGCAGAAAAGCCATCCATTTCCGGCATTTGGATATCCATGAATATCATTCCATACTTCAAAGGGTTTTCTAAAAATGCTTTTACAGCTTCAGTGCCGTTTGTAGCACAATCTATATCCAGTTCTGTGGGCTCAAGAAGAGCCAGAACAATCTCCCGGTTAATATCTACATCTTCTGCAAGGAGAATAGAGTGGCCTTTATAGGTTTTTATAACCTCTGTTTGCTGTTTCTGGGCTTGTGTACTCAAACACTCGTTTATACAATCTGCAATAGATGACATAAATAATGGTTTAGGAATAAATCTAGTTATACCAACCTCGCGCGCTTTTTCCTGAATAATACTCCAATCAGTCGCTGATATCATAATAATAGCCAAATTATCAATGTGCTTTTCATTCATAATACGCACAAGCTCAACGCCATTCATTTCTGGCATAACCCAGTCTATGAAATACATATTATAGGGGCCATTTTTAGCAATCAACAAAAGGGCTTCCTCTCCACTCAATGCTGTGTCACATATAATACCCAATTGGTTGGCAGCTTCCTCAAAAAAAGTAAGGACACTGGGATCATCGTCAACAGCAAGCAGCCGCATGGTTTCCTGATTAAATTCAGTGGCAAGCAGCCTCTTTTCCTCCCCTGTGCAGCGGGCAAGACAAACTGTAAACGAGAAAGTAGCCCCCTTCCCAAGTTCAGAATCAACCCATATACTGCCGTCCATCATTTCAATAATACTTTTGGAAATAACAAGGCCCAGTCCTGTGCCTCCGTATTTACGCGAAGTACTGCTTTCTGCCTGTTCAAAGGAATTAAACAGCCTGGACTTTTGTTCAGCGCTTATACCAATGCCAGTATCGGAAATCGCTATCAATAGCGTATAGATGCTGTTTTTCTCGGATAAAATCTTTATATCCATATGTATTGAGCCACCATCAGGCGTAAATTTGACTGCATTGGTAAGCAAATTTGTAATAACCTGAGCAAGCCGCTGGTCATCCCCTATAAGTGTGTGAGGTATCGCAGGATCTATATGAACAGACAACTTCTGCTTCTTTTCATCAGCGCGGAAGTTTATCACATCCACCACCCGTTGAAGCATTTTTTCAAACACAAACTCTATAACAAAAAGGCTGAACTTATTTGCCTCTATCTTCGACATATCCAGAATGTCATTGATAACTCCAAGCAAATGCTTTGACGCATTCTGGATTTTGTTTAGGGCATAATCCTTTTTTTCAATGTTCGGCGCAGTCACACCAATAGAAGCCATCCCAATAACAGCATTCATCGGCGTACGTATTTCATGACTCATATTAGACAAAAAGGTACTCTTGGCACGGTTTGCCTGCTCTGCTTTTTGCCTGGCGATCTCTATCTCCGTAACATCATTTGTTACGATTATATATCCAATTCTGTAGCCTTCTTTATCCAGCAAGTAATTCGCGGTCCCTTTGTAGTAATGCTCACTGTCTTCCTTATACAACACTTCTGCTTCCCTTTCTTCATTCAATGCAGTAATAGGACAATATTTTGAGCCTGCAGGATAAACACTTATGTGATCGTAAGAGGTCCCTATAACTTCTTCCAAAGTTTTCCCGACGATGCTCAAGGCATGGGCATTCATATAAATAATCTCGTGGTTCATATTAATAATCGAAAGCGGTTCGGTTATGCTTTCTTCTATACTATCTGCCATTTCATCAAATGAATCAGCAAGGGTGCCAAACTCGTCCTTGATGGTTGAATTGATACGGAATTGACGCTCCCCGGATCGAAACTTGGATATGCCTCGTATAAGCAGCCGAATGTTATCTGTAAGATAAGACGAGAGAATAATTGCAGCCAAAACCACTATAAGGAGTAACAACAGGCTTATTGCAAACAGTTTGAGTGAGTTTATGAATATATTGCTATTAATAACATTGGTAAGCTTGCTTCCTGTAACAAGAGCAGGTTGGTAGAAATCTTCAAGGCTTGCTCCTACTGTAACAAAACCAAAGCCGCGTCTGGAAAAATTATTGGTTTCTGACGGGGCAAATTGCCCTGTAAAATAAGGGATTGCCGCAACAGTCGTAAGCTTTTCAATGCCGCTCCAGAGAATGTAAAACGACCCAGATCCGCCGTTTTCTGTAATATCCATCCAGCCAGTACATTGAGGAGCATTGTTAAGATAACGCCCGTCCAGCCCCACAAAGCCAGCTCTTGTAAGCGCTGGATGCGGGCTCTTGTCGCGCGACTGGTTGTCAAAAGTTGGCCAACCAACAATAAATTCATTCCACTTTTCTATTCCGCTCGCTTTCCAGGCTTCATATATGGAAGTTTCCAGCCATGGCACTTCGGGCTCACCTGTTTCGGGGTTAAAACCAACAATGGAATGATGCCTTGGGTGGCAGATGCTGCGGGATTTATGATCCCAAATAAATGCGTAATTGCCATCATAAGCATTGGGAAGGTTGGTATAGCGCTCATTCATGGGGGTAATATAATCCACAAATCGCATAATATGATCATGGTTTAAAGCAAATGTTACATAACCAATAATATTGCCATCATTGCCAACAACCGGAGTTGCCCATCGCACAATGCCCTCAAACCGCTGCCCATTGGGGTTTTCCATCCCAGCGTATGCCTGAGCTTCTGGATCAAATTTTATATCATAACCCCGTTCATCAATAGCCCTCTCAATATTAGAAGGGGTGTACATACCTATATAGTTTGTACCCACATACGCGCCAATAACATCTGATACAAAAATTTCCCCAGGCCTTAATTTCTTTAATTGCTCAAAATAAGTTTCTGCCCTGACATATGTATTTGCCCTAATGGATATATTGACCTTCTCCGGATTCATGGGAAAATGTCTTTTTGTTGAATGGGGCGTTACATATTTATAAATTTGATTTCCCTGCAAATCAATAAACGCTATTTCATCGTATAGCGGCACTTTAATATATTCAAAAAGATCACGAGGCCTGTAATTAAAAAAATCATTTCTGTTATTTTCCATGTTTGAGGATTGCGCGCCCTCTTCTTCATGAATATGCTGATGCAGCGGTACCCATGACATTTGGTCCGGCGCCAGCTTCCATTTGCCCCTCTCCCTTAAGTGGCTGCGTTTGTTCTCGGCAAAAAGTTTAAAAGTTTCGTCCGAAAGAGGCAATTGGGAAAGTAAAAGAATATCTTCATCCCGCTGATACAGGAAGTAAGCAACTGCGATAGCTGCATCAGTGGTAATTCTTTCAATATTCTCAATAGCGCTTTCATTCAGGGCTTTTGACGAGTCTGCAACAGCAATATCGCGCAATATATGACCAAACAAAGAGAATTGAGCCAACATAACAATTGTAAGCAAAATAATAGGGATGACCTTTACAATAAGAAAAGTAATGACCAGCTTGGTGCGCAAATTCAAGTTCACTTGATTCAGTTTACGCCCCAACCATTTTGACATATTTTTTGTATAGTGTTTCACTACCCCCCCTACTCCAAAACCCCAAAGCGCACTAACCGCTAAAAATCATACTACAATAATAGATACAGAAACCATTGTAAATACAAAGACAAAAAAGCCCCGATGAAAATCGGGGCTTGTCCCCCGAAGAAAATCGGGGTCTAAATTTTATAATTTAATCACCAGCCATCTCTCATATCATCAATATCTCTGCTCTCCTCGGCAAATAAGTCTGTAACAGCTCTAAGATCATCAAAATAAATATAGTACACTCCCCACGTATCAAGAAGATCACAGTCTACTCTAAATCCGTTAAACTTTATCCCTTGTAGATTAGTAGTACGAAAATCTTGCTGCACAATCTCTGGAGGAACAGCGACTGTAAGCCTTCTCCACCCTGAAAAATTGAGTCTTCCTACTACAAGTTCTTTATGTTGATTATTATAATCCAACAAAAGTATACTTAAAGTATGATCACTATTTCTTCCAGCAACCCAAACAGAAAGTGTTTTTGTTATCCCAGGAATTGGTATAGGCCTGGTTGGCAATAATGCGAAGGAATGGACTCCTCTTCTTAGATATTCTACTTTAAGACCAATAACATATATATCCTGCTCGTTTATCCCATGTCGCACTTCATCTTCTATTGGCACTTTGCCAAGAGGAGAACCACGAAGCCTCCTCATAGTCACAAAGCCATCATCGTGTGACATAAATGTCCTAAAAAATCCCGGATTTTCAAATTTAGTCACTGATACTTCTTTAAGCCTTTGCTGAGCAGAAGTAACGCCTATATTTTCCGGCGCCGGGCTACCTGCAGGGCGTGTTTGTGCTTGAGTCTGTGCAAATACCAAGCAAGGAAAAATAGTTGCTACAACTAAAAGAATCAATATTTTTCTAAAACTATTCATTAATTTCCCTCCACGGCAGAGCCCCAAATTCTTTGTACATTTTCGGGGTTTGCAAGATCATCACCATCAAATCTTGTTACAAACATATCTGTTAATACTTTAATCTGATCAAGATAAACATAAAAATTATCTACTCTTTCCCAAGGTCTTGTCCATATAACAAACTTCATAAGGGACAATGGCGCAGCATGAGGTACCTGCCTCCTTCCCTGTGATATTCTGCCAGGAATTGAAACCCTTAGGTTTTGCCACCCTGTATGCATTATAGTACCAAGATCAAGAACATGTATAAAACCTCTCTGATCCATTAGATGAACTTCCATATAAAAGTCATGCATAGATCCCCACACCCACAAATCCAGCATCTGTACTATTCCTGGTATTGGAATTCCTGTAAAATTACCTTCTTCGTCTCTTATATCCGGAATCACTTCAATGTAATTAAATCCCTGCCTGTCAAATTTGCCCCATATACCAAGAACTCTATAATCAATGCCTTCTCTGTTGGCTCCATGCAATGCCTCTGGCCATGCTGTTGGGAAAGCCACTTTAGGAAACCCAGGAGTAGCAAATTTACTACCTACTACTATCCAATTATTTTCCTGTGGCGTATCAAAATCATCCAGAATAATCGACACCAAGTTTAGTGTTCTATCAGTATTAGCTGCTATTGGAAAAACGAGCAGCATAAACATTAAAATGAATAAGCCAAAAAACAAACTGGCTCGCCTCATTATTCCTCTCCTTTTGCGAAAAGTACCGCTTTCTTATTTATCTGATTATATTTCTAACAAGATTCTTTGTCAAATATATTTTCCAACCTTCATTTTCATCGAAAGAAAGAAAAAACAGATACATAACTTATTCCTTTTTCGGTACTTTTACCCATAATTTTGAACATTTTATGTAAAGTTTTTTTATAATCATAACTTAAAGAGGCAGAAGAAGTTGTTTCAGTATTTACATAGAAACTTTGCCTTAAATTGCGGCTGTTAACATAGTCAAAAAAAATAACTTTTCCGTCAGATTCTGTAATCAGACTTCTGGCCCCGGGTGATAATCTTCTTATACATAATATATTTATTGAACCATCCTTAAAATGCTCTGAATTTCTTCCCATACCTCCGGCAAAAGGCAATTTATTAACACTGCCTGCGCTTTGAGAATAAAATTTTTCTGTTAATAAAGATATAAGAGTGCTTTCAGGCTCAACAGAGCCTACTCTTTCATATATTGATTCAGGCATAAAAAAAACAAGTTCTTTAAATCTGTTTAGAAAATGCCTAAGTCTTTCTTCATTAGATATAGATTTGAAAACAGTTATTGGATTTTCGCTCTGCTCATAGTCAAAAAGAGGTCCATAAATATATAATATGCTATTATTAAAAAAATTATTATATTCTTCATTACTTTTAAGCATTGAATACAAATATGCGGTTATAACGATTTTTCTTCTTTTATCTCTATCAGAAAGATTTTCAAAAATTTCGGGGAAATTTCCATATTGCGCTTCAATAGGTTTAATAAAAAGCTGATGCTTTATCCCAGCTCTTTTTATTTGTGAAATGTCAAGGTTTGAAATTTTTATTGTATAAGGATCATAAATAAACAGTACTCTTTGGCTAAAAATAACAAAACTTAAAACAGCTATAAAAATTGCGATTACCGGAATTATAACAGGCACAATTATTTGAGAAAGTGATACTTTTATATTTTTTTGTAATAATTCTATTTTTTCTTCAAAAAACATTTAAAAATGCCCCCTCCAAGGGGGCACCGAGGCTAATGCCTTATTGAATAGCCCATTAATAAAGGAATTAATCGTCAAAATCTCCAGCAGGACCTCTATCTGTGGATAGCTTTGCTGCTTTTTCTGCAATCTTCGCAGGAGTCCATGCTGCAGCATCTTCTACTTTATTGACCTTTGGGCCAAGATCATAAGAGCCTGCTTTAAGGATCGCATCTATTGCAAGAGGCGCAGTATCTTTTGCATTAAAAACATTTACAAGCATATTGTATACAAAATCTTCAACATCTTTTGCCATTCTGTCTCTTATTTCTTTGTTTTGCCCGCAGAACTTATTCTCAAAAGGGAGGTTGAGGCTTTTATAGTCCCCTTTTTTCCAACCTTTTTCATTTGCATAAGCAACAACAGAAGCCCACATCTCTTCAGAAGCCCCTTTTCCCTTTACTTTTGTAAATTTCCCTTCTTTATCTATAATTGCATTGCCATAATCATTTACTTCAACTCCCCAGGAGATCATTTGAAGCGCTGTTGCAACATTTGCTTTTGTTGTATGGGTATTTTGGGCAATTTCACGAAGTTTATCCGAGCTATTACCAGAAGTTCCGTGCTGCGCTCCTGACATTTTATATTTTTCAAGTGCTTTGTGGATTTCTGCTGTAAGTTCAACCTGGATCCCGGAAGCGCTTGCTTCGATCCCATGTGTTGTTCCATTGTTTAAAGCGATCCAGTCCGGGAATACGCCATTTGCATTAAGGCCTGCAATCTGAAAAACAGCTTCTATAGGTGTTGAAAGCCCTTGATCCCCTTTTATTTCTCCAACTTCTGTTTCAAGTCCTGCCCATGCTGGTACATACTTGCAAAGCTCGATATTTGCAAGGAGGTTTTTGTCTTCTGGAAGATGTGACGCATCAATTGCAATTGAAGTTATCCCTGCATCAAACATACTTGGAATTTCTACTTTTGCAATTTCAATATCTTTATCGCTCTTAATCCCATAATGATCTGCATGCACTGCAACAGGAACCGTAATACCAAGTTCATTACACATCTGGTCAACAAACATTGCCATGTTCCAGAAGCTTACT
Organism: Spirochaetaceae bacterium; assembly: GCA_009780675.1. Classification (GTDB taxonomy): domain Bacteria; phylum Spirochaetota; class Spirochaetia; order CADAEX01; family CADAEX01; genus WQTU01. The sequence goes on from WQZP01000012.1 coordinate 67,314, forward strand.
GGGCAGTAGTTTGATTCTGATTTTGCAATCTCAATTATTATGGCTGCATTTGCTTTTTGAGCTGCCATTAACGAACCCTTAATAATAAAGCTGCTTCTCCCGTTTGCAGCAATTGTCATTGCTTTGCCTTTGGCAATCATTGCTCTGTCAATAACTTTGCCACTTACAATAAGCGCTTTTGAATTTGGAAAAAGCTTTTTTATGTTTGGCGGTCGCCCTATTTCCAATGCTTTTTCAAAATTATCATTTTTGCTACAACAATTTCCCATTTTTTCCTCCGGATTTATTTATAATTTAATTATATTTCCACAAAGCCATATTAGACAGCTTCGCCTATTATACTCCTCTATCCCTATAATAAAAATACAACCCTGGTGCAATTATTACAATAATTATAATAAAAGAAACAAAAGGGTATCTAATATAATAGAAAAAAGGCACTAATGCTAAAATAACAGGAAAAATAGCGAGTAAAGCAGTAAGTATGTGCCTTAGAACGCCAGTTTCAGAGTCTCTTAAGGTCAAAAAAACTGATGAATAAGCTGCCATTATTAATAAAGTAACAGGTTTTAGAAAAAGGGTGTATAAATCTTCACTGTTAAAATTGGTAATAGCAGAATAGAATGTAAAAGCTGTGTAAAAACCGCCCATAAATAGAAAATAATGGCTTATTCCCTCACTAGTGCTTATGGTCATCGCATTTCTAAACCTTATTAAGCATGTTAAAATGCAAAAAAAATGGTAAAAGAAATAATCTGCGAGTAAATAGTAAAAATATATGTTTGCAACAGTATATGTACGATTTAAAAAGCTTACGAAAATAGTAACAATTAAAAAAGAAGGGATAAAAAACAAAATTCCATACAGAAAAAATTCTCTAAAATCTACGATTATTTGATTAAAAAATGAATCCTTTGAGATCAACCAAATTGAAGCTATTGGAAACAAAAGTAGTAAAAATAAATACATAATGATACAATTTTATTCTCTATTGACTGTTTTTGCAACCAGTAGCTTGATACAAAGTCCCAAAATATGTTAAATACACTATACAATGAAAAGAATGAAACCAATTTTTAGAACTATTGTTATAGCAGCAATAATCGGGCTATTTATGATGGCGTGCAAAACTCCTACTCCTCCTGTTCCCCGAATAACAGTTCCCGCGCCTTCTGTAACAGCTCCTGCACCTTCAGTAACTGTCGAGGATACAGAAACTGAACAAAACCAGGATGAAGAACTTGCCGCACACAGCATTGATGACTTAGATGCATCTGACGAAGACCTTGATGCACACGGAATATTTGCTGACTCCGACGCAGCGCTTGATTGGTTTGACACATATGGAAACATTTTGGACCTCACCGCAGCGATTGATGAGTTTAGCACATTCACTGTAACCTTTAATACAAATAGCGACACAGTTATTCCCGCATTAACATCAATCGAACATAATACAAAGATCGAAAGCCCTGATCCCCCTATCAGAACAGGATTTGAATCCAAGTTTCTTGGTTGGTATAAAGAAATTGATTTTAAAAATGCATGGGATTTTTATAATGACACTGTTTCCTCTGACATTACCCTCTACGCAAAATGGGGACCTTATGAAATAGGTGAAACCGGACCAGGTGGCGGAACAATTTTCTTTCGCTCACAAGAAGGCTTTACAATGCTGGATGATAATTCAATTGCGCACTACCTTGAAGCTGCCCCTTCCAATGCAGTTGGCGGAATTGGTACACAATTAATAATGAGATGGCAAACTCAAGCATCTCCTCCATACCCTGATGTACGAGGCACTTCACCAGTAATCGGCGCAGGTAGAAAAAATACAGCTCTTATAATTGCAGTAGATACAGCATCTAACCCGGAAACTACTTATATATCCGCTGCAAAAGCTGCTAACAATTATTTTACAGAGACTGCAAACGATTGGTTTTTACCAAGTCTTGACGAGCTAATTGAAATTTATAATCAGCGAAATCACCTTAACATTGGACCTCTTTGGTTCTGGTCTTCAACACAGTTTAATACTACCAGCGCATGGAGTCAGAATATCTTCAATGGATTTCGCAATGACAACCACAAGTATCTTTTTAATAATGTCCGGCCAATACGGGCTTTTTAACAACAATGCTTGAAATAGCATTTGACTCTTTTTTTTTGAAGTGGTATATTTTTTTGAAATAATCAAAAAGGTAGGGGTGATTGGCTGCAAAAGAAAAAGAGTTGCGGATAAATGAAGCAATCCGCACAAAAGAAGTTAGACTTCTTGATGAAAATGGAGAGCAGCTTGGTGTTTTTTCAATAGCAGAAGCTCTTGAAAAATCAAAAGAAGCAGGGCTTGATCTTATAGAGGTTGCGCCACATGCGGTTCCTCCAGTATGCAGGATATTAGATTTTGGAAAATTTCGCTTTGACCAGGAGAAAAAGCTAAAAGAAACAAGAAAAAAGCAAAAGCTTATAAAGGTCAAAGAAGTTAGAATGCAGCCGCTAATAGAAACCCATGATCTTCAGTTTAAAACAAAACATGTTAAAGAGTTTCTTGATGAAGGAAATAAAGTTAAAGTTACTATAAGATTTAAGGGGAGACAGTTGGCACATACTGAATTTGGGAAAGATGTGCTTTTAAAGATGCTTGATCTCCTTAATGGCGAGTATATAATGGATAAGCCCCCAATGATGGAAGGGCGCTTTATGTCAATGACACTTAATCCCAAGGGAAAAAAATAGAGGAGAAGGCTTTATGCCAAAGATTAAAACAAGAAAAAGCGCTGCTAAAAGGTTTTCTTTTACAGGCACTGGAAAAGTTAAGTACAAAAAACAGGGACTTAGACATATTCTTACAAAAAAAAGCTCAAAAAGGAAAAGAAGCCTAAGACATAGCGGTATTCTTACAAAACCAGAAGCAGTAAGAGTTAAAGAATTAATGCCTTACGGAAATTAATTTAGACGAGGAATCAGAAGGAGAAAAAAATGCCAAGAGCAATAGATGGAACACGAAGGCTTAGCAGAAGAAAAAAAATATTAAAACACGCAAAAGGTTTTAGAGGCGGGAGAAGTCTTTTATTTAAAACTGCAAAAAACGCTGTAATGAAAGCGCTTCAGACAGCTTATGACCATAGAAAAACAAGAAGAAGAGATTTTAGGGCTCTTTGGATCACCCGTATATCAGCAGAATGCAGAAATCAGGGTATTTCATATTCAAAATTTATTGCAGGGCTTAATAAAGCTGGGATCATAATCAATAGAAAGGCTCTATCGAATATGGCGATCGAAGATAAAGCAGCTTTTGCTGCCTTGGTTACTAAAGCAAAACAGTCTTAAAAAAATGGATATGATATCTATAAAACAAATCCAAAATCTTGAGGAAAAAGTATTCAAAACTGTAGAGCTTATAAAAGCTCTTAAGCAGGATAATAAAATTCTTAAATCAGAACTTGAATCTGCTAATGTAAAAATCGAAGAATTGGAGCAGATTGTATCTGATTATAGAAGTACATATGTTGAACTTGAAGAAGGTATTGCGAATGCAATAAAACAACTTGATGATTTGGATAATATTTCAACAACCAATACAGCTGCTTTAAATCTTGCCAAAGCAAAAACAGGCGTAACTAAAGAAGAAAACAACTTCTTAAAAGATAATTCCACTTCCCCAACAGAATCAGATAAAGAAGAACAACTTGATAAAGAAGAAGAAGTAGAAGAAATAAAGATCAACTACTCAAAAATAGCTCAAAATAAACCTTTTTCCGATGCAGCAGAGGGAAAATCACAAAAAACATCAGCTCAAAACGGAACAGAAAAAAACGATACTAATCAGAGTCAGTTAGATATTTTTTAATTTTTATGAGTAGTCACTTAATTGATATAAAATTACTTGGAACATCTTTTAAAATAGAAGTAGATGAAAATCCTGCTTATATGCAGGAGATTATTGAATATCTAAAAAATATTGTTAATAAAGTGGAAAGCAGTACAGGGATGTATGATCCACTTAAAATTTCAATTTTAACTTCTGTTTATTTGGTCGATGAAATATATAAGGCAAAAAAATCTGGAAAAGAACTATCTGAATTGACTGAAAGGGTAATTTCCTGTATAGAAAATGTTTTAGAGGATAAGTAACCTGCGGATTACGGGCGGGATAGTAAAATCTCTTGGGACAAACCATAACGAAGGGATTCCTTTATGCAGGGCTAAATGCTTCTGCAAACGAAACCCACTTGAACTATGAGTTCAAGAGATTTTCCCCAAGCGGTTCCGCGGGTTTTTTTAAATTGTGACTTCTTTTCTAATCAGTAATCAAACAACTTGCGAAAATCTTTGTTTTATAGAATAATAATACTGGTTTGTGTAACAAATTAGTTTATTAGCCAGTTTGTTATATAAATCTAAAAATTACTGTGAGGATAATTATGAAAAAATTACAATTACTTTTGATTTGTATTATAATAATCGTTGCTCCTGCTTTTAGCCAGGAATCTGCAGATATGTGGATACAGCTTTATGATAGACTCGACACTCTTGAGTATAAATACAATATTTTGCAAAATATTGTAGACTCAGATGACAGGGCGCTTATCCCTTTACTTCAAAAAGTGCTTGATGAAACAAATAGAACAACTTTATCTACTGTAACCACCACTGACAGAAGATATTTTGATGAAATGCAGAGGATAGCTATAAGAAAACTGGGTGAATTTAGAGTTATTGAGTCTGAAGATGCTATTTTTCAGGCTTTTAGAAACAACACTAACCTTGTAGTAAGAACCGACGCGATTATGGCTTTGGGGAACATGGAGTCTGACAAATTTATAGATGATTTTATTATCACATTAAGAAATATCAATATGAGAGCAGAAAGCAACTTCAGTGTAAGTGAAAATGAAGCTATGGCTTTTGCCCTTGTAAATTATTTTGAAAATATAAGAGATATAAGATCTTATGAAGTTCTCTTTTATGCGGCCTCAGGCTGGTATGGTCCAAGATCCGGAATTAGAGAGAACGCAAGAAATATTCTGCAATTAATAACAGAAGATCCATCTGAAATTCTCAAAAATATTATTGAAAACGATCCTAGTTTTGAGAATAAAATCCTTGCATTAAGCATAGCAAATGACTCTTCTATTTCTGATGAAAGAAAGTCAAATTTAGCTGTATCAGGACTTCGCGAAGGGATACGCCATATAACACACACTACAGCTGAAATTATGCAGCTTTCAACTCTAAGGCTACTTGCCAGCAATATGCTTTTAAATTCTCCTCACAAAGATCCGGAAGCAATACCTTACCTTGAACGAATCCTTTTAGATAATTATAGTACAAGTGAAAAACTCGCTGTAATTGAAACACTAGCTACTTATAGAAGCAATGAAGCTGTTGAAACATTACTTAAATTCCTAAGAGATCAAAATACTAAACAAACAGCAGGAATGTCCCCGCATATTGACAGACGGACTGTAATAGCAACAATTAATGCCCTTGGAGAAATTGGAAACCCTGCTGCAAGGGGAGAGCTTATTGTTGTAACAACAATTCCATCATGGGCTACAGCAGTTGTACAAGCAGCCCAGGCAGCGCTGGCAAGACTCTAAAAAAATACAGGTATTTCAATCTACAAGATTTGACATTTTGGAATACCTGCTATATAAAATACTAAACCCCTATTCCAAAAGAACTTTTAAAGTTTAACTTTTCACTAAGGAGAAAAAGATGGATATGCTAAAAAAAGGTTTAGGCATCAGAAATGGCAAGGGATTGCTCATAAAAATAGCAGGGATGTCTGCTATTTTTGTACTTTTGGCAATTTTGGTTTTGGCAATTATAAGCACCTTTTCTTTACAATCCACAAGTCGGGAAGTTGCTTTTCTTATTGGGAAAAAAAAACTTAGCGGCGATATGAAATCTCTTGAAGCTATGCTGGAGTTGTACTACGGTCATGTAACCATGAGTAACGGCCAATTGGTGGATCAGCATGGCAATTCCATTCATCATCAATACAGACTTGTTGATCGAATATCCGAAGATTTGGGCATAGTAGCAACTATCTTTGTCCGGGATGGCAATGATTTCCGCAGAATCAGCACCAGTATTACCGATACCTCGGGAAACAGGGCCGTGGATACCTTATTGGGAGTAAATCACGTTGCATACTCAACCATAATGGAGGGCAGATATTTTATTGGGAGTGCGCGGATTTTTGGCATTGATTATTATACTGAATATCGCCCGCTTTTTGCCCCAAATGGCAGGGATATTATTGGTTGTTTGTTTATTGGCATGGAAATGGATACAATTTACGAAGCAATCAATGAAAACACCAGTACAGCAATACAGTTGCTCAGCGTTATTGCATTAGTTATTTTACTGTTGTCGATAATATTAAATACCATAAGCTGTAAATTTATAGTGATAAAACCAATTAAACAAGTTGTCGATATGCTCAAAGAAATTTCCGAGGGAGAAGGCGATCTCACCAGAAAACTTTCAGTTTCCAGCAAAGACGAGATCGGAAGCCTTGCCCATTACTTCAATAATACTTTGGAAAAAATCAAGAATATGGTTGTTAAAGTCAAAGCTGAAACTATAACATTATCCGGTATTGGTAATGACCTTGCAAGCAATATGAACGAGACCGCTGCTGCTGTAAACGAGATAACTGCAAATATCCAGAGTATAAAGAGCCGGGTTATTAACCAGAGCGCCAGTGTAAGTGAGACCAATG